>CAKSEH010000010.1 GCA_934446475.1 uncultured Eubacteriales bacterium
CATATGATTACGTCTTTATAACGATATTAACTTGTTCTTTTCGGAGTGACTCGGCGTGCCCTCTTGCGGTTTCCCGAAATTTTTTGCACCTTGGAGCGGTGCAAAATTTCGACCGCTGCGCCAGTCTTCGCTCGCTTATTCCGCCCCCGGCGGCGCTCCCGAATCCTGCCCGTCACCACTTGAGTACTACTCCATATGATTACGTCTTTATAACGATATTAACTTGTTCTTTTCGGAGTGACTCGGCGTGCCCTCTTGCGGTTTCCCGAGGCCCCGACATAACCGAAAAATTAAGTTATATTTGCGGCAACGGTCTTGTCCGAACTGTTGCCGCAAATTACTTTGGCGGAGAGGAAGGGATTCGAACCCTTGTGGAGTCGCCTCCAAACGGTTTTCAAGACCGCCTCGTTATGACCGCTTCGATACCTCTCCGTATGCGACTAAGATATTGTATCATAAAGAAAAGTGATTGTCAACACCGATATTTCAAAAAAGTTATATGAAAATAAAAGGCATAACAAGTGAGAATATAACCGAGGGAAGTCCCAAAAGGGAAGCCCCGAGGACCGTAAAGGAATTAAGGGGAATTTCGGCGCCCGTAAAACGGGATGTTATATTCACAAGTATGAGTGCAATGAGCCCGACTGCCGCATTTATCAGAACCGACTTAAAGAACCTTCCGCTCCTTGCGGCAAGGAAAAGAATAAAGATAACTGCCGCCGCAAAAATAACGGCGAATATAATTCCCAGAACTTTCATATTAAACCCTCCGACATAAAATAATATGCCAAGCAGGATAACGATATTACTTCCTTAAAAGTTCTTTCGGACAATAATTTAAATCAAAACAACGCTCTACCTTGCCTGCAAGAAGCAGAATTTACGACTGATTGCAAGCCACGCAAAGGAGCATTAGTTCCTCAGCATTTTAAGGCGTGGGACATCTGCGGTGGGGTTGTTCAAGTCCGCTTTAATAGGTTTAAGTGATGGTTGACTCTATCACACTAATCAGCCTTTTTATCCTTTTTGATACTTATTCCCCGTTTTTTGTAATAAACAAAGGTGACAGCCGAGACTGCGCCCCAGAAAACAAGAGTCAAAACGCCCTTGAGTGTGACGGCGGTAACGCTTTTTGTTATGAAATACGCCGAAACCGAATAAATAAGCGGAAACAATCCCTGCAGAGCAAAGAGCGCACAAACGGTAAGCACGCCGTCGCCCGTCATAGCCTTAAGACGGTATCTTCCTATAACGGAAACCGCCGCAGAGACGACGAGCAGAGTGGCATAAACACTGTCAAGTATTTTAAGACCTTTGCCGTAATAAGAATATATACTTTCGGCGGAAGCTATACTCTGCGCCCAACTGTACATAATCCCCGAATAATAAATCGCCGCATATGCTGCGCTTATTACAGCTAACGCCCAAAGCCCGAAATATATTAAAAATTTGTGGTACTTAAGTTTTTTCATCATTAAATTTTCCTCTTGTGTTAAGAAATATTACACCGAAATTTTATCACAAATTTGCTGTTATGTCAAATAAACTGCCGATTTATGAAAAAGTCCTTGCAAGACCTTACTTCGGATGTTAAAATGACAAATGAAAATCCACATTTTAAAAGGAGCATCTTTATGAAGTACGGTTATTTTGACCACAGCGAGAACGAATACGTTATAACAAACCCGAAAACGCCCACGCCCTGGATGAATTATCTCGGAAACGGCGGATTCGGGGGTCTTATTTCAGCCACGGCGGGCGGTCTTACCTTTGACGGTGACCCCTCTAACAGAAGAATGACAAGATACAGATTTCAGGGGGTCCCTATAGACCGTCCCGGAAGGTACATTTACATAAAGGACTGTGAAAGCGGCGACTATTTCACCCCTATGTGGCAGCCCGTTCAAAGGGATATGCAGTTTTACGAGTGCCGCCACGGTTTCGGATACACGAAAATATCTGGTAAATATATGGATATTTCTTCTGCCACCACCTATTTCGTGCCACTCGGCAAGCGCTTTGAGATTTGGAAAACAACCGTTAAAAACGAAAGCGACAAAGAACGCATCCTTAAAATATTCACATATGTTGAATTTTCTTTCCCGAGAGCCGAGATAGATACTCTCTGCCACTGGAGCTGTATGACATTCAAGACGTCGTTTGACGGCAAAAAGCTTCTTATAGACCCCGCCTCAAGCCATTTTCCGCACAAAAGCAATCTTATGACATTTTTCGGCAGTGATCTTGATATCATAGGTTACGATACGGACCAAAGCGTTTTTATCGGCTCATATAACAGTGAATCAAATCCCTGCGGCGTTGAAAGCGGAGAATGCAAAAACACACTTATCGAGGCGGATTCGTGCATAGGAGTTTTATGTTCACAGATAGTTTTAAAGCCGGGAGAAAGCAAATCGTTTACAAATGTTTTGGGCGCCTGCAGCTCATACGAAGAATCCGAAGAATTTTTAAAAGACGCACTGTCAAACTGCGATAATGCGCTCGTGGAAATAAAAAACAAGTGGGAGAAAACTATAGACTGCCTTACCGTCAACACACCCGACGACGAGGTAAATCTTATGCTTAATTCCTGGCATCCGTATCAGGCGAACACGACATTTGACTGGTCCCGTTTTATAAGTTACTATGAGCGTGGAGTGGACAGGGGCTTCGGTTTCAGGGACAGTATGCAGGATGTTCTCGGCATTATGCATTCCTCCCCCGAAAAGGCAAAAGAGAGAATAAAGCTTTTGCTTTCCATACAAAACAGCACGGGTGACGCTCTTTCGGTATATTATCCTGCAACGAAAAAGGCGCAGGGCGGAGGCAGGAGCGACGATCACCTTTGGAGCATACTTTCGGTCTGCAACTATGTAAGGGAAACCGGCAACAGCGATTTTCTTTTTGAGTCCGTACCCTATCACGACGGCGGTGAGGGCACTGTTCTCGAACATCTTGAAAAGGGAATAGATTTCACTTTAAATCATTTAGGGCGTCACGGTATTCCTGATATGCTGGAGAGCGACTGGGACGACAGCCTTTCCTGGATCAATATAGAGCGAAACGGAGCCGAAAGCGTTTTTGTTTTCTTCCAGTTGGCGCACGCTTCAACCGAGCTTTTAAAGCTTTACAAAGCATACGGTATGACCGAGCGTATACCGAAAATGCAAAAGGTAAATGATTATTGTAAGGAAAAGCTTGATACCGTGTGGGACGGCAAGTGGTTCATAAGGGCATTTACACCCGAAGGAGAAAAGTTCTGTACCGATGATGACGAATACAATAAAGTTCATCTTATCCCTCAAAGCTGGGCGGTTATGTCGGAAATAGTTGATGAAAACCGTCTTAACACGGCAATGGATAACGTTATGAAATATCTCTATACCGATATGGGTCTTATAACCCACTATAACCCTTCGGGCACCTATGACCCCACAAAAAAGAGTTACTATGCCTTTCCTGCGGGAGTGAGGGAAAACGGCGGAATATTTTTCCACTCTAATACCTGGGCTATAATAGCTCTCGCTATGCTTTCAAGGAATGACGAGGCGTTTAAATGCTACAAGGCGTCCCTTCCCTGCCGCAGAAACGACAAAGCCGATCTTTGTATGACCGAACCTTATGTTTATTCGCAAACAATGACGGCGCCGCCCAGCTCAAGAGCCTGGCACTGTGTGAATTCCTGGCTTACGGGAACCGCATCGTGGATGTATTACGCCGCAACGCAGTATATACTCGGAGTCCGTCCCGATTATAAAGGACTTATTATCGACCCGAAAATACCGTCCGATTGGAACGGATTTACTTTAAAGCGTACCGTAAGAGGAACCGTATGTAATATAACCGTTAAAAACGGCGGGAAAAAACTCATTGTAAACGGGGAGGCCGTCAATTCAAACACCGTGCCCTATGAAATGATAACGGGGCGGGAAGTAAATATAGAACTTGCATTGTAAAAGGATACAAACTGTTCTTATCCGATACGGTAATTGCCCGATAAATCATTAAAGACAAATCACCGGACTTCTTAAAAAATCCGATGATTTGTTTTTTCGCCTTTATTCCCTCTTTACGGCAATATACTGCAAATTTAAGTCTTAATTATACGCAAACTAAACAAGCCGGCCGCCGAAATCGGTTTCGAGTGTAGTAAACAGGGAAACATTGCCTTCTATCTTCTTTCCCTTGCCGCCCTTTAAAACATAAAGGTCGCCGTTTTGATCGCTTCCGGACCAATCGGAAAGATAGGCAAGCTCTCCGCTTGAAGTCGTTAAAAAGTAGATAACATCATCTGCGATTTTTTCCTTCTTTTTGCCGGTTGCCTTTCTTAAGGTTCCGGTATATTCATCGTCATCATAATCGCTGATATAATATATGGTGTTTTTGTCTACCGAAAATGAATAAATGTATACCCCATCGTCAACCTTATCGCCGTTAAAATAAAGGTCGGCAATATAATCGTCTGCATTTTTAAAATAGTAAATATCGCCCGACTCGGTAACGGCTGAGAAACTGACATAAACTCCCGAATCTATTTTCTTTTTGCCCGAGAGCTTTGTGCCCGAAACAGATGCCTTATAAAGCACGCCCTCGCCGCTTTCGGATATATCTTCGGTATAATAAACGGTCTTGCCGTCGTCGCTGAACACAAAGTCCGCATTGCCCGAAACCGAAAGTTTAGCCGACTTTTCGCCGTTTACCATATAATAAACTCTGTTTGCGTCCATTACTTCTTCTATCTCGTCCTGAAGATCATCAATAGAATCGACCTCGGATATATCAACCTTTTTAATATTTGATTTATCGTAAGCACCGAAGAAGAGGACTCCCGATTTTTCGTTTGCTTCCTCAAGATAAGAAAAGTTATCGGAAATTTTTACGGATTTTTTGCCGTTATAAAGATAAAGTTCTTTTGATTGATACGAGTTGTATGTTTCATCAAGCTTTTCCCTTATCGCATCACGGTCCTGCTTCTCGTAATACTCATACAGGTCGTTCTTATAACTCTCATATGCGGCTTCATATTCATCATATGTTTCAAAATCGCTCATATAAGGATACTGCGGCTTTGAAAGCTTATTATCGGCGTCTTTTTTATTATCGGTCACAAACTCACTGAGACCTTTTTGTGCCTTTGGTGCCTTCGAATAATAAATCTTATCTGCGGAAAGCACATAAACGGCACTGTTTACATCGGAAGCGATTTTTGTGGTTTTCGCACCCGTTGCCTTATAAAGTACATCGTCCTCATTCATATAAAAGACCGAGTCCGATTTCTCGTCTACAGGGTAAAGTTCCTCAACGTCCTTGGCTATCCTTTCGGACTCCGTTTTGCCCGAAACAAGATAAAGGCTTTTATTTTCGGTAACATACCAGATGCGTTCAAAGTTTTCCGAAGCATACACATCGGTAACATCTTTTGCTATCTTTTTACGCTCGTTAAGGTCTGTTTTATAAACGGTGTAATTATCGCCGTCATAAACGGCGTATAAGACATTCTTGCCTTTTTTATCTATCATATATGCAGAAACATCGGAGGCCACCTTTTCACCGTCGGCATTTTTCTTGCCGAACGGTTTCATATAAAGATTATAACCGCCACTTGAATTTTTTATCTTATCGGGATAAAAAATCCGCTTGCCGTCACTGCTTACCTTAACCATATCGTAATACTCATTGTCTATAATGTCGTCAAAGTCCATACTGCTGCCGCCTATGAGATTATCGGAAAGGTCAAAATTGTTCTTTAAGTCACTGTAGCTTATTTCTTCGTCCTTAAGATAAACTACGCCTTCGGGCGCTCTGCTTCCCACAAAAGAAAACAAAACGCCGACAGCTATTGCAAAAACAAGAATAATCGCTGCCACGGGTATTATAACTTTAACCGCTCTTCTTTTTTTAGCGGGAGCGGGGGGTTCAAGCGATACGGGCGCAAAATCGGAGCTCGGAGTTGTGCTTACGCTCTGAGAGACAGTTTCTTCCGTCTTTTCCTTAACTGCGGTTGCCGCAGCCGAGGGTGAAGTTTGTAAATCCTGTTGTACTGCTGCAGAAGCCTCGTTATTCTCGGTTTTCACCGCAGGCTCTTTCGAGACCTTCGCACCGCAGGAAGTACAGAATGCCGCTCCGTCCTTAAGCTCTTTTCCGCACGAGGTGCAAAACATTTTTTCCTTTTCGGTTGACGGTGCGCCGCAGTCAGGACAAAATCTTGCTGCGTCCGGCAATGCCTTGCCGCATTTTGAACATACTGTCATTTTCTTATCCCCTTTTATAATGATTATAGAATGTCGAAACAGCAAAAATTGTTTCGGCAAGCCGATTTTATCGGCTTAGACAATACAATGGACATCGACAAATTTTCAAAGAATATTTGTGACCAAATCAAAGATTTGGCGTCGAAACAGTGTAGTTTTACACTATTTTGAATTTCAATAGCCATTATAATAATTTAATGGCTTTATCGGATAGTATAGACAATACAATCAGGGTACAACGCTTCCCATAGCGGAAAATTTGTCCGATTATATTGTCTCGTCATTTGAAATACGCCGGTATTCCCGCATTCCTCGACTTCATAATCGGAAAAATTTTCTCGCTATGGGTCGAAGATTTTGTAAGAAAATGGCACCGTTCAGCGGCGAGGCGCTCGACCGAAGAATACTGACGTATTGTAAGTGGAGAGCAACAATGCCGATAACGGCGCCATTTCTTCAAAAAAGCATTGTACCCTGATTGTATTGTCTGAACAAAGCGGCTGTCTCTATATGAGGCGTTCTCGGGAAGAGGTCCACGGGGGTATACTCAACAAGCTCATAGCCGCAGCCCCTAAGCCGTGCGGTATCCCTCGCAAGGGTTGCGGGGTCACAGGAAATATAAACAATCCTTTCGGGTGCAAATCCGAGAGCGACTGTTTTTATAAGCTCTTCATCGCAGCCTTTCCTCGGAGGGTCTACTATAACCGCATCCGGTTTTAAACCTCTCTTTTTAAGTTCCGCAGCACTCCGGGCCGCATCTGCGCAAATAAATTCCGCATTATTAAGCCCTGCCGCCCTTGCGTTTTCCTTTGCGTTTTGAACCGCCTGTTCTACTATTTCAACCCCTATTATCTTCTCTGCTCTCTTTGCCATAGAAAGACCTATCGTTCCGGCTCCGCAGTAAAGGTCCAAAATAACTTTACCGTCAGGCTGTGCATATTCGGCAGCCTTAGCGTAAAGCTTTTGCGCCATATCTCTGTTAACCTGATAAAAGGAGAGCGGAGAGAGTCTGACTTCAACCGAGCAAAGCGTATCGGTTATGTACTCTTCCCCGTAAAGCAGGACACATTCTTCTCCCAAAATAACATTATTCTTTTTAAGATTTATATTAAGCTGCAGACTTTTAAGACTGTCTCCGAGAGCATTTTTCATATACTCTGTCAAAACATCCGCATTTTTAAGGAAACGGGCATTTATAACAACGACCGCCATAATATCACCTGTTTTTGCGGTTCTTAAATACAGGTGGCGTATCACGCCGACGCCCGTTTCTTCATTGTATACCGACGCTTCGGTATCCTTTATAAATTTTTCAAACGCCTTTACCGCAAGCGAAAAGCTCTCGGGCTGCAAAAGGCAATCTTCACACGGAACGATTCGGTGTGAACGGGGCGAATAAAATCCCGCCCTGCCGATTTCGGATATCGGATACTGCGCCTTGTTTCGGTATCTCAAAGTTGTATCCGCTCCGATAATGGACTGAGGAGCTTTATCTGTTTTGGCTATGCGCCTTATACAGTCTTCAACACGCTTTTGCTTTACCTCACATTCGCTTTCATATGTTATATGCCTGTAAGTGCAGCCTCCGCATTTAGGGAAAACGGGGCAATCGGGGTCTATTCTGTCTTTCGACGGTGTTATGACCCGTTCTATTCTCGCAAAAGCAAGGTTCTTTTTAACCTTTGTTATTCTCACCTCAAGCTCATCTCCAACGGCTGCCGAGGGAATAAAAACAGGAATGTTTTCTATTCTGCCTATTCCGCTGCCATCCGAAGAGTAATCGGTGACGGTAATTTGTTTAATATCATTTTTATTCATATCGTTTTATCCGGTTTTCGGTATTACATCTCCCTGTTCGTCAACAAAGCCTTCGCCCTCGATAGCGCCCGACTGGAAGAGCGATTTTCCTCTGCGGCAATCGTAATACCCTCCCTTTGAAACGTCTATGGGAATACTGTTTATAACTGCGACATTATTCGTTTGCCATACTATATCAACATTTTCGATATCGGTCTGCCAAAAGACATTGCGGACCGAGCCGTCCTTAAATTTAACTTCTCCTCTTACAGCGCTCCCGAGCGAATTGTTTATCAAATAGGTGGTGATCACTTTATCCGCATTCGGGGAGGAAAAAGAAGCTATGGCGTCACCTACGGGCAAGGATGAAATATCCGAAAACAGGCTTTCTTTTATTGTTGCCCCGAGGTTAAAAAAGGTGACGATAAATGCGATGATATAAACTATCAGGAACGGTACATTCTTTTTCATTTTATTTCACCTTGATCTCATTCGACATATTCTCATCGCAGATACGGTCGACTGCAGCGTTATACCTCGTCACGGCAAATTTTGCGTGCACGGTGTAGCAGCACAAAAAATACGACAGTGTGAAAAACAGCGGCAGTATTAAAACTCCGAGCAATATATAACCGATAAGGCTCAGTGTCAGAATAATATAACCCGAAAGGGATCTTCTCGATATCGTCCAGGACATATGGAGAGCCTCTGCGGCGGTCATCTCATCATCGCAGGCAAGCAAAAACGGTGCAAGATAAAGTCTGAGCGAAAACCAGGCGGTAAGCACCGAGCCGAGAGCAAGCATAAAGGATGACGGCACGCTCAGGTTCGCCGACCAGAGCGGAGCGGAAACACCGAACAGGTCATAAACAAACGACGACGCAGCAAGTTTTAACGCCGCATACGGGATAAATGAAAAGAAAGCAAACAGGAGCGTGCGGAAGACCATTCCCACGGTAAGACCGAAAGCCCTTTTATATGCATCAAAGGACGAGAAAAACACAAACATATCTTCTGCTGTTGCCGACGCCTCAAAAACTATCGTTCTGAAATACCGCACTGCACCTATGAAAAGCGGAAAAAAGAGAAAAATAAGCAAGGCGGCAAACAGGACCGTACCCGCCGTATCGTTTACCGCAAAAGACAGCAGAGAAGCGCAAAGGCGGCAAAGTATCAGAGAGCTTATAAGAATAAGCGATACGCAATATGCCGAAAGTCTGTTTTTTGAAAGCACTGAGCCTGAGGTTTTCTTAACTGCAACCGGTGACATTTCCATAACTGTTCTCCTTAGGATTTTGGTAAAGACACACTTATAAGGCTGACGCCTATATGTGTAAAAGCGCCGAAAGACCCATTAAATCAGCTGTTTTTGGCTGTTTTAAATTTGAACGTTTCGGCAGACTGTAATCATTATAATGATTATAGAATGTCGAAACACCAAAAATTGTTTCGACAAGCCGATTTTATCGGCCTTGAGCAAAATTAAATTTTCACAAATTTAATTTTGCCTATATTCATTGCAATGGACATTGACAAATTTTTAAAGAAAATTTGTGACCAAATCAAAGATTTGGTGTCGAAATAGTGTAGTTTTACACTATTTCGACTTTCAATAGCCATTATAACGATTTGAGTTTTGCAAAATTTGCCATAAGTTTTTTTGTTCCGACATTATCGAAAGCAATCTCAAGCAGGGTATCGCTGCCCATAGGCGAAGCCTTGATAACGAGCCCCTCGCCGAAAGTGGGATGCAAAACACGCTGTCCCTGAACAAATGCGCAGGTTTTTTCGCTCTTTTGCGGAATTTTCTTTATATACGATGAAGCTGCCGACGGTTTCTTTATCGGCTGACTTACCTTTACACTGCTGCCGAAAGCACTTCCGCTTTTGTATCCGCCGCCCGAATATCCTCTTCCCGAAAACGCTCCCGAATATCCGGAAGGCTGCGCAAACGGACTCGTATTATCCGAGGATATGTTGAGATATTCCACAGGCATTTCCTGTATAAATCTTGAGGGGAGATTTCTTGCGGTCTGTCCGTAAAGCATACGGGTGTAACAATTTGTTACCGTAAGCGTCTTTTTAGCCCTCGTTACCGCAACATAGGCAAGCCGCCTTTCCTCTTCTATCTCGGAGGGGTCGGAATAAACGCACTGCATTCCGGGGAAAATACCTTCTTCCATTCCCACAATAAAAACATTTTCAAATTCAAGTCCCTTAGCGGAATGAATAGTCATCATAACAACCCTATCGTCGGTTGAGTTTAAGGAATCTATATCGTTTATAAGAGCTACTTCTTCAAGGAATTCCGACAAAGAGGGTTCGTCGCTTTGTTGTTCGTAATCCGCAACGTTTGAGATAAGCTGTTCGATATTTGCTATTCTGTCCCTTGCCTCGTCGGTATCCTCCGCCAGGAGAGCGTCCCTGTATCCGGATTCGACAACAACACGCCTTGCAAGCTCGCTTACCTGTGAACTGTCGGCTGCGGCGATAAGTGGGTCTATCATATCGAAAAAGCTCTTAAGTCTTGCGGAAGCCTTCGCTATAACAGGATAATCCTCGGCGTTTTTTAAGACCTCATAGAGGGAAAGCGAAAGTGACTGTGCAATTTCGGCGGCTTTATCCACCGTTGTATTTCCTATACCTCTTTTAGGCGTGTTTATAATTCTGCGAAGCCTCAGATCATCATTTTTATTGTTTATTACGCAGAAATAGGAGGTTATATCCTTGATTTCCATACGGTCATAAAACCTATGGCCCCCTACTACCGAATACGAAATTCCGCTCCTTGTGAAAACATTTTCTATAGGCGCAGACTGTGCATTCATACGATAAAGCACGGCGTTGTCAGAAAAACTGCCGCCGTTTTGAACATTTTTAAGGATCTTTTCCGCAACATAAGAAGCTTCCGCCTTTTCGTCATAGGAAGTATGCAGGTCGATAAGCTCGCCGTCGCCCCTGTCGGTCCAGAGAGTTTTTCCTTTTCTGCCCTTGTTGTGTGATATAATGCCGTTGGCTGTGTTTAATATATTCCCCTTTGAACGGTAATTCTGTTCAAGTCTTATGACCCTTGCGTCCTTAAAGGTATCCTCAAAACTGAGTATATTTTCAATAGTGGCGCCCCTGAATCGGTAAATACTCTGATCATCGTCCCCCACAACGCACAGATTGCGGTGAGCCCCCGACAACAGTCTTACAAGCTCATACTGAGCGTGGTTTGTGTCCTGATATTCGTCCACCATTATGTACTTAAATTTTCTCTGATAATATTCAAGAACATCGCCGGCAGTGTTAAACAGCTCGACAGTCTTTGATATCATATCGTCAAAGTCCATAGCGTCGTTTGCTTTGAGCTGTTTTTGGTACTCCCTGTAAAGCTGAGCCGTGGTTTTAAGCCTTATATCATATCCCGCCTGCGATTCATATTCTGCCGGGGATATAAGCGAATCCTTTGCGTTTGATATCCTCGAAAGAACGCTCTTTATCGGAAACATCTTTTCGTCTGTATTAAGACTTTTCATTATGCCTTTCATAAGGCGTTTCTGATCGTCGGTATCATAGATGGTAAAATGCGAAGAATATCCTATTCTGTCGGCATTTCTTCTGAGTATCTTTCCGCATACCGAGTGGAATGTTCCCGCCCATATATCGTTGCCCGTTTCGCCGAGCTTTTTACAGATGCGTTCCTTAAGCTCGTTTGCCGCTTTATTTGTAAATGTTATGGCAAGAATTTCATAGGGTCTCGGAGCGTCCACGCAAAAACAGGGAGAGCAAAGTTCATCCGACAGTCCGTTTAAATAATCCTGTGCGGCGGCTATATCGTCCTCACCGTAAGGAGGGACAAAGTCGCTTTCATAAGCGTTACCGTATTTGACTATATTTGCAATGCGGTTTACCAGCACGGTAGTTTTTCCGCTGCCTGCTCCGGCAAGTACCAAAAGCGGGCCGTTTACCGTTGTTACGGCTTCAAACTGCCTGTCGTTCATACCGCTGAAATCTTTTTTTATAAGTTCTTTTCTCAGTTTTAAAAAATCCATTATTTATCCTTTGCTCTTAGGGTTATAGGCATACTTTGCGACCTGTCTTGACAGCTCTGCGACGCTTTCGCAGTGCGCCGCCATAATAAGCGGTTTTGTAAGGTCAAGACTGAATACGCCCATTATCGATTTGGCGTTTACAATATATTTCCCCGACATAAGTTCTATATCGTAATCCTTTGATGCGGCAAGCTCCACAAATTCCTTTACCTCATCAAAGCTGTTAAGCATTATTGTTTTTTCAAGCATTTAAAGTCCCCCGTACCGAAAGCAGATCAGAGAAGATATATTCCCGATTCAAGCAGAACAAACTCGTATTGCTGTATTTTTGCATATCCGTATACAGATTCGGTAAACTCTCTGTAATCCTCTACCGTATAGGAATTAAGGTCTACCTTTAAAAGTTTGTTGGAGCCTATGTTGCTCACAAGTGCCGTTCTGCCGTCTATAAAAATATTGTTAGGTCTGTCAAACGGTGAATTTTTACCGCCTATTCTCAGTTCTTCCCTCATAGTTGAAAGGTTGAATCTCAAAAGAACGCCTGCCTTTAAATAGCTTGCCCAAAGACAGTTCTTATATATCGCCGTATCCGAAGGCATTTCGCCGTGATATTTAAAGTCTCCGCTCCATACAGGCAGACCGTCCCCGTCCACAAGATACGAATTGCCGTTATCGCTCGACAAAAACACTCTGCCCGACGGAAGCACAAGCGACCTTGCAAGCACATAGTTGCTGCAAAGTTCAAGAGAAGCCTTATAATTAGGACCGAATTTTGAAATAAAATAAATATTTTTTGCAACATCGCTTAAAATCCCCGTATCAAGGGAAAGCATTTTAAGGCATACGAGGGCGTTTTTGTCGTCTCCGCCCCTGCGGTAAGGAAAAACGAGGCCGTTCTTCTGCGGCACCATTTCATACACCTTGCCTTTAAAAACCAACTTCACTTATATTTCACCCCGATATTTTTGTAATTTATATAATCTGACGCAGATATCCCACGCCTTAAAAGGCGGGTTTTATTTAAGCCTTTGCGTGGGATATTACACTTCCACGCAAAGTCCCGAGGAGCTGACGCTCCTTTGTGTGGCTTGCAATCAGCCGCAAGCCCTGCTCCTTTTAGGCAAAGCAGAGTGTTGTCCTGATTTAAATTTATATTTTTTTGAGAGCGCCGCTGTCTATCATACTCTGAACCGCAAGCATAACTCCGGTTTTGCCGCTCTCAAAATTAAGGCCGCCCTGCATCCAGGCTGCATACGGAGGCCTTGTGGGACCGTCTGCCGAAAGCTCTATCGAAGCACCGTTAGTAAAAGCGCCCGCCGCCATAACGACTTTATCGGTATACCCGGGCATATCCCAAGGCTCCGGAGATACAAACGAATCTACCGGAGCGCCCGCCTGCATACCCTTACAAAAAGATACAAGCGCCTTTTCGCTTCCTAAAGTAACGCACTGGATTATATCGCCCCTTATTTCCCTGTATGACGGTGTGACTTCATAGCCTGCTTCCTCAAGCAGCGCCGACGCATAAACGGCGGTTTTAAGCGCTTCGCCGACTGTATGCGGAGCCGCAAAAAGCCCCATATAAAGCTCTCTGTTATGGCCTAGTGTTGCTCCGACTTCTCTGCCGACTCCGGCACAGGTCATTCTGTGAGAACACATTTCTATATATTCTTTCCGTCCCGCTATATATCCGCCGCTCGGCGCAATACCGCCGCCGGGATTTTTAATAAGCGAGCCTGCAATAATATCCGCTCCCACCTCTAAAGGCTCTTTCTTTTCGACAAATTCGCCGTAACAGTTATCCACCATTATAACCGTTTCGGGGGAAACTTCTCTCACCGCTTTACAAAGCTCCTCTATTTTGTCTATGGTAAGGCTCGGCCGCAGACTGTATCCTCTTGAGCGCTGGATATACGCCATTTTATATCTGTTCCACGAAAGTTCGGAACGGATGGCGTTGATATCGGGTGTACCGTCCTTTTTAAGGTCTACCTGATTATATGTAATTTTAAAATCCGCAAGGGAACCGTCGGTTTTTTCGTCAATACCGAAAACTCCGGTTATGGTATCATAGGGTCTGCCCGTAAGGCAGAGCACCTTATCACCGGGTCTGAGTATCCCGAAAAGCGCAACGCTGAGAGTGTGCGTTCCCGAAGCAAAGCTGTGTCGGATAAGCGCATCCTTAGCGCCCATACAGTCGGCAAGGACCTTATCAAGGGTATCTCTGCCGTCATCCCCGTAACCGTAACCCGTGGATATTCCGAGATGCCGTTCGCTTACCTTGTTTTTTATAAAAGCATTGAGCACCTTCTGCTGATTATAAAGGGTCGTTTCCTCTATTCTTTCAAATATCGGGCGGACAAGCTCCGTGACCCTTGCGTCCGCCTTTAAAAGGGGTTCGCAAAAATTAAAAAATGCCATTTTCATTCCTCACACAATATCCGGCGTTATATAAATATTCAAAGCCGTTTTTTATATAAAAATCACTTAAATCTTCCCTTGCACAGGCAAGCATGGTCTTACCCTCATTCTGAGAGACCGCTCCGCAAAGCGCCTCGCTTCCGCCGCCTTTTTTTCTGCTTGCTATCCCCTGAATAATGGCGCTGTCCCCAAAACTTAAAGACAGTGCGGCAAAAACTCCTCTTTTTGCATAAATTTTAAGCTGCCCCAAATTTTTTCTCCGGCAAAAGTCTGCCGCAAACGCCCCGAACTCGGGAAGGCAGATACCTTTCGTACTTAAAAGCTCATATATTTCATCGCTTTTAAGGTCATCGGGGCTTGTCCTGAGAGGAATATCTCCAAACCTCTTAAAGACCCTCACGGGACTTGTTGCCTTAAGACCCAAAAGGCCGAGAGTTTTACCGTCTGAAAAAACGCTGCGGGGATTTATAAACGATATAAACTCCGAAAGCTCAGGAATATCGGCATTTTTGCCGTACACCGTCATATCGCCGTCAATCATAGAAATAAGCGTATCGCTTTGCTCCTGACGCCAAAACAGTGCAATATCGGGGTATATCTCAAACAAACATTTTATTCTTAAAAGCTCTGCACTCTCGGCGTCGTGTGTATCGGGCAGAGATTTTATAAGCTTTATCACAAATCCTTACCGCTTGCTATAAGATTCAGCATATATTCCGCAAGCAGTCTTGCGCTTTTTATGTCCTCTGTATCGCAGACGCTTGAAGCACTGTGAATATACCTGCACGGAACGGACAGCGCAAGCGTTCTGACTCCGCCTTTCGTAAGATGAACCGAGCCTGCGTTGTTTCCGCCCGTAACGCCGCACTTTTTCTGTGCGGTTATACCGCTTTTAAGGCTCAGCTCAAAATATTTTCTGTCGTAAACGCAGCCGCCGTCCATAAACGAAACGGCAACTCCTTTACCTAATCTGCATACGGCTTTCTCAGGCTCAACCCCCGCAATATCGGCGGCGGTGGTACCTTCAAGGATTATCGCAGCGTCCGGATCTATCGAAAATGCGGCGGTTTTTGCACCCCTGAGTCCGACTTCTTCCTGAACCGAAAAAGAAGCATAAAAGTCGTATTCCGCTTCCGATTTCAGTATATCGCAGAGTACAGCGCAGCCAACCCTATCGTCAAGCGCTTTTGAAATAATTTTATTTCCGACCTCAAAAAAAGGTCCCGATATAACGGCTCTGTCTCCCTCGGACACAAATTCAAGGGCTTCATCACGGTCCTTTGCGCCTATATCTATATAAAGCGAAGAGCTTTTGGGAAGCTTAACGCTTTCTTCCTTTGATTGAAGGTGCACGGGTCTCATACCGATAACTCCCGGCACTTTACCGTTTATGACGACCTGCCTTGAGAGCATAACCGCCGTATCTATTCCGCCGACGGCTGCGAATTTAAGGTAACCGTCCGCAGTGACAGATGTGATGATAAGACCCACCTCATCCATATGCGCATCAAGAAGAACCTTTTTTTCGGCTCTGTTCTTACCCTTTTTAAACGCCGTTATATTGCCGAGAGGGTCCACTTTAAACTCACAGTAATCTTTTATTTCGTCAATGATGATTTTTCTGATGTTCTCTTCATCGCCCGAGGTTCCGAACTCACTGCAAAGCCGCTTTAAAAGCTCAATCATTTAAAGCACCTCCGCTTAAAATATACTTTTCGATTATATCGCAAACGCTCACGATATCCTTAACGTCAACTATCTCTGCGGCAGTATGCATATTCTTAAGAGGAATTGAAACAAGCCCTGTTTTAACTCCGCCTTTTGTAAGCGAAATAACATCGGCATCGGTTGAGGTTCTGCCGCCCATAACTTCTTTCTGATACGGAATTTTATTTTCCTTTGCCGTTTTTATGAGTTTTCGTGAAATTTCCCCGTCAAGCACGGGGGAAAGTCCTATCATTGCACCGTTTCCCATAACGCCGCCCTCGGTCTCGCTTACATCGGGACAGACGCAAAAGCTTACGTCTATCGCTATCGCTTCATCGGGGGATACTTTATATGCGGCGGTGCGGGCGCCCCTGAGTCCGAGTTCCTCTGCGTCTACCGCAGCAAAGGCAACGCTGACGGGAAGCTTTTTCCCCGAAAGCCGTCTTGCAAGTTCGGTAAGGCAGACTATACCCGCTCTGTCATCAAGCGATTTGCCCGTTACTTTATCGTTTAAAAGCTCCGCCGGTAAAACATCATATGTTATCATATCTCCCTCGGATATGATTTCTTTTGCTTTTTCCCCGAGAGCGGTATCTATCTTTATCTTTGATATATCGTTATATTCGGTCTCACCCGAAGAAAGATGAAGTGGCGTGCTGCAAAAAACGCCCGCAACTTTTTCCCTGCCGTGTATTATAACACGGGAGGCGGGAAGAGTCCTTATATCTATACCGCCGCATTTCGCCGCCGTTACAAATCCCTCTTCGTCAACATCGGTAACTGTAAGAGAGACCTCGTCTATATGAGCGTCAAGCAAAACGGTGTAATCACGTTCTCCCTTTAAAAAAGCGGTAACGGTTGCATTTTTATCGCTCCGCTTTACCTCGGCATAGCGACCAAGCATCCGAGCCGCCTCGTCCGCCGCATCACGGACCGCTCCTGCGCATACTGCCCCGCTTAATATTTTAAGTTCCTCTTTTATTTCTTTCAAAGCGAGTTCACAACTTTCTTAAAAAAGTTTCCTCTCTGCGCAAAGTTCGGGAAAGCGTCAAAGCTTGCGCAGGCAGGACTTAAGGTTACTATATCTCCGCTCACGGCGTCCCTGTGAGCGCATTTTACCGCCTCTTCTATATCTTTAACCCTTACTATTTCGGGACTTCCTTTATATCCCTCGTAATTTTTAAGGCAGTTTTCTATTTTATCCGCCGTCGCTCCGCAAAGATAGAGCTTTTTAACCTTATCGACAAGATACGGCATAAGCGGTTCAAACGGTATGTGCTTATCGTATCCGCCGGCAATAAGCATAACCTTGCGGTCAAACGCTTTAAGACCGGCTATCGTTCTTGTGGGGCTTGAAGCTATGGAATCGTTATAATATTTAACGCCGTCAAGCTCCCTTACAAATTCTATTCTGTGTTCAACGCCTAAAAACTCGTGCGCAACCTTTTTGATACTGTCAACGCCGACATATCCCCAAACGGCGGTTATAGCAGCAAGGTAGTTTGCCACATTATGGTCGCCTATAACCGATATTTCTTTACGGTCAAGCACGGGGACATCTATCCCCCTGTACGACATATGCAGCATTCCCTTATGGTCAAGCCACGCCCCGTTATGCAGTCTTCTTTCCATACTGAATCCGAGCGACTGTCCCCTTACATACTTCCTGAATCCCTCGGTTATATCGTTATCCCTGTTCAGAACCGTTCTCGAAAAGGCGTTCTGGTGAAGGAGAATGTTCTTCTTTGCTTCAACATATTCGTCCATATCCTTATGGATATCAAGGTGATTCGGAGCAACATTTGTAACTACGGCAACATCGGGGCTTTTCCTCATTGATATAAGCTGAAACGACGAAAGCTCAACTACAACATAATCGTCCTTCGTTATATTTTCTATTTCGGGGAGCAGGGGATTTCCTATATTTCCCCCGACAAAGACTTTTTTACCCTCCGCTTCAAGCATTTTTGCGATAAGGGTGGTAGTGGTAGTCTTACCGTCGGAACCGGTGACGGCAAAAACGGTTGCGGGGCAAAGGTCAAAAAACACTTCCATCTCGCTCGTTACGGCGATACCCCTTTTTCTTGCTTTTTCAAGCTCGGGAAGATTAAAATTCATTCCGGGCGTTCGGAAAATAACGTCAACCTCTAAATTTTCGAGATAATGTTCGCCGAGCTGAAGCTCTGCGCCGGCATTTTCGAGCCTGTCTGCAAGCTCGCCTATCTGTTCTCTTGCCCTTCGGTCGCAGGCTATTACCCTCGCTCCCTTTGCAAGAAAGCTTAAAATAAGCGGTGTATTGCTTACCCCTATTCCGCACATTGCTATTTTTTTGCCGGAAAGTTTATCGAAAAACTGCTTACAATCCATAGTAACGCCTCCGTCAGTTAAGTTCACTCTTAAAGTCTATTTCCTTATATTCAATATATTCCTCAAGACACATATTAAGCCTGTTCATTTCCTTTGCGGTGTTTATACCCACAAAGCGCCAGTGCCAGGATTCGTATATTATACCGGTCTTATCCTGCTTATCGCTCGGATACCTCAAAATAAACCCGTAATTTTCGGCATTTTCCTTCATCCAGGTGAACATTTTTGTTTGTTCGAAACCGTCGTTCGCCATATTGAAATCGGCGCAAAGTCCGGTGTTATGCTCGCTTCTTCCGGGTCTTGTCACAACGGTAGCGGCTTTATCCTCCACCGCCTGACCGGTAAGTCCCTGTTGCTGCATTCTCTTTACCTGATTTTCAAACAGCACCCTCTGGGTTGCCGAAGAGCGGAAAGGCGACCAGACTCTAAGATCCACGCCCTGCGCCTGAGCGGCAGCCACCATTGCGGTCACATAAGGATACATATCCTCGTGAACATCGGTGACATAATCGTTGTTGCGGTATTTTTTATCAACCGTTTTAAGCTTATCCTTTACCATATCGTCATAATTATCCGGCAGGGGATTATCGTTATTTACAAGAAGCACTCTGCGGAAATTAGCGTCAAGCTCTGTTCCGCCGACATTTACAATTTCCTTTTTATCGGGATCGTAATTATCCTTTTTCTGCGGCGCACTGCTCTCGGTTTTCGTACTGCCGATCTGAGAAGAGACCGAAGGCTCTTTATCCTTTTTTAAAACTGCGTTTATTATCAGCACGGCCGACGCTGTTATAAGCACCAGCACAGCCGCCGTGAGAGCAAGGAATATTCTCCTGCGGCGGATAGCCGCTCTTCTTTTTGAATAAGTCATAATAAATCTCCTATTCGTCAAGCTTTAAAACTGCCATAAATGCGTCCTTCGGCACTTCTACCGAACCGAGCCTGCGCATTTTCTTTTTGCCTTCCTTCTGCTTTTCGAGCAGTTTTTTCTTTCGGGTTATATCTCCGCCGTAGCACTTTGCAAGGACATCTTTCCTGAGCGCCTTAACGGTTTCTCTCGCTATTATTTTACCGCCCACCGCAACCTGAACGGGCACTTCAAAAAGCTGACGGGGAATATAATCCTTAAGCTTTTCGGCTATTCTTCTTGCTCTCGGATAGGCATTTGAAGAATGGACTATGAACGAAAGAGCGTCCACCGTGTCTCCGGCGAGCATAACGTCAAGCTTCGTAAGGCTCGACTTTTTATAGCCTGCAGGCTCATAATCATAGCTTGCATAGCCTTTTGTTCTTGATTTCAAAGCGTCAAAAAAGTCATAAACTATCTCGCCTGTGGGCATTATATAGTGGATATCCACCCTGTCTCCCAAATATTTCATATCTATATACTCGCCTCTGCGCTCCTCGCAGAGCTGCATAATCGCTCCGACATAATCGCTCGGGGAATATATATGGACATTAGCCACGGGTTCCAGAGCCTCGCTTATCGTCGAAGGGTCGGGATAATTAGTGGGGTTATCCACCTTTACCGTCGAACCGTCGGTAAGCAAAAACTCGTATTCAACGCTCGGGGCAGTGGTTATTATGTCAAGGTTGTATTCCCGCTCCAGCCGTTCCTCAATTATTTCCATATGGAGAAGTCCCAAAAAACCGCAGCGGAAGCCGAAACCTAAAGCAGTTGACGTTTCGGGATCGAAAACGAGAGAAGCGTCGTTAAGCTGAAGCTTTTCAAGCGCCTCCCTTAAATCGGGATACTTTGCGCCGTCAGCCGGATAAATACCGCAGAAAACAACGGGTTTTACGCTGCGATAGCCCGGCAGAGCCTCTTCGGCGCCGTTTTCGGCTGTTGTTACGGTGTCTCCCACCCTTGCGTCGCAAACCGTTTTTATGGAGGCCGCAAGATATCCCACCTCGCCTGCCTCAAGACAGTCGCACGCAGTAAGCGCAGTGGCGCCTTTTCTGCCTACTTCCACGACATCGAATTCGGCTCCGGTCGCCATCATTTTTATTTTGTCCCCGGCTTTTAATTTTCCGCTTACGACCCTGAAATATACTATAACGCCCTTATAGGCATCGTAATAAGAATCGAAAATGAGCGCCTTGAGCGGCGCATTTCTGTCGCCCACCGGTGCCGGAACTCCGTTTACGATAAGCTCAAGCACCTGCTCCACATTAAGTCCCGTTTTTGCGGAAATGAGCGGAGCATCGTCCGCAGGGATACCTATAACGTCTTCTATTTCCTGCTTTATTCGCTCGGGCTCGGCGGAGGGAAGGTCTATTTTGTTTATTACCGGAAGTATCTCAAGACCGTGATCAACCGCAAGATAGGTGTTCGCAAGCGTTTGTGCCTCTATGCCCTGAGAAGCGTCCACAACAAGAATTGCGCCCTCACAGGCGGCAAGAGAACGGGAGACTTCGTAATTAAAGTCAACGTGACCGGGAGTGTCTATAAGATTAAGCTCGTAATTTTGCCCGTTTTCGGCGGTGTAATAAAGCGTTACGGCGTGTGCTTTTATGGTTATGCCCCTCTCACGCTCAAGATCCATACTGTCAAGTATCTGCTCCTCCATATCTCTTTCGGAGACCGACTTTGTAAGTTCAAGCAGTCTGTCCGCAAGGGTGGACTTGCCGTGGTCTATATGTGCAACTATGCAGAAATTCCTTATATTTTCAAGCGGAAATGACAAAAAACATTTCTCCTTTTAGTTTTTATATATTCAATTTATTTTATCACAACAAGCCCGATATTACAAGATGCAATACTCTAAAAATTTTGTCTTAAAAACTTGATTAAAGACGGGATATATAGTATAATAAATTGATTATAAATTTAGGAGAACGAAAAAATTGCTTTCTTTGGATAAAACAAGCGCTTATCCGCCCGAACAGGCGGCTTATGCGCAAAAGGTGAGAGAAATTCTCGCAAAAACTATTCCTCACACTCCGAAGGCGTGCGTTATAACTTTCGGGTGCCAGCAAAACGTAAGCGATTCGCAGAGAATAGGCGGTATGCTCTCGGCTATGGGTTATGAATTTACGGAGAGTCCCGAGAATGCGGACTTTGTCATTTTCAACACCTGCGCCGTAAGGGAACACGCAGAGGACAGGGTTTACGGTAATGTCGGGGCGATAAAAAAGTTTAAAAAGCAAAACCCACATATGCTTCTTTGCGTGTGCGGCTGTATGGCTCAGCAGGATTCCGTTGCACAGAAGTTTAAGACAAGCTATCCTTATGTCGATATTCTTTTCGGAACGCAGGTGAGGCATCGTCTGCCCGAGTTTGTTTACAAAAGGCTTACGACCGAAAGGAGAGTTTTCGAAAGAGAACTTTCAAATTCGGATATCGTGGAAGATGTTCCCGTAAGGAGAGACGGCGATATTAAAGGTTTTCTCCCTGTTATGCGGGGCTGCGATAATTTCTGCACATACTGTATAGTGCCGTATGTAAGAGGCAGAGAACGCTCAAGGAAACCCGAGGATGTCATAAAAGAAGCCGGGAATATGATAAACGGCGGCTTTAAAGAGATTATGCTTTTAGGGCAGAATGTGAACTCTTACGGCAAGGGACTTAATGAAAATACGGATTTTGCCGATCTTCTTTACCGTGTGAACGAATTAGACGGTGATTTCCGCATAAGGTTTATGACATCGCACCCTAAGGACTGCACCGAAAAGCTCCTTAAAGCTATGAGCGAATGTAAAAAGGTTGAAAAGCATATTCATCTGCCGTTTCAGTCGGGCAGCAACCGCATACTTAAGGCTATGAACCGCAGATACACAAAGGAAAGTTATCTTGAACTTATATCAAAAGCCAGGGAATATATGCCCGATGCGGATTTCACAAGCGATATAATAGTCGGCTTCCCCGGAGAAACTTATGAGGACTTTAAGGAGACGCTCGACCTTGTAAGCAGGGTGCGCTTTGCCTCCCTTTTCACCTTCATTTATTCCCCGAGAGAGGGTACTCCCGCCGCCGTTATGCCCGATCCCGTTTCAAGAGCCGAAAAAGGAAAATGGTTTTCCGAACTTCTCTCTTTGCAGGACGGTATTTCAAAAGCCTACTGCGAAAGCAAAATCGGAAGTACGGCAAGGGTCCTGTTTGACGAGATATCCCAAAAAGAAGGATTTATAACCGGAAAGACCGAGGGGTCTTTAAGTGTTCTCGTAAACGCAGACAAATCGCTTATAGGGCATTTTGCCGACGTTAAAATAACAGGCTGTGATAACAATGCACTTTCCGGTGCAATTTTATAAAAACGAAAGGAAAACAAAAATGACGATTATCGAAGCAACAAGAAATTTAGGAAAAGAAATACAGAAGGACGAGCGTTATATAGCATTCGCAAAAGCAAAACTTGCTCTTGACTCCGACGCCGAACTTCAGGGAAAAATAAGCGAATTCAACATAACAAGAATGAATCTTGACCGTGTTATGAACGAAGAAAAGCAGGATGAAACAAAGGTTAAGGAATACAACGAAAGCCTTCGCAAGATATACGCAGAGGTTATGTCAAGCGCATCTATGTCACAGTTCAATACCGCAAAGGCGGAACTTGACACTCTGTTAAACGATGTAAACAGCGTTATTATGCAGTGTGTTGACGGTGCGGACCCCGATACCTGCGAGCCCGAAGTTCACAGCTGCTCCGGGAGCTGCGACAGCTGCGGCGGCTGCCACTGATCAAGCGCCGAAAATCACGATAACGGCTATTGAAAGTCGAAATAGTGTAAAACTACACTGTTTCGACACCAAATCTTTGATTTGGTCACAAATTTTCTTTGAAAATTTGTCAATGCCCATTGCAATGAATATAGGCAAAATAAAATTTGTGGAAATTTAATTTTGCTTGAGGCCCATAAAATCGGCTTGTCGAAACAATTTTCGGTGTTTCGACATTCTATAATCATTATAAAATCAAGGCGGTGCAGAAAATGGCAGAGCTGTCTCCTATGATGAAGCAGTATATGAAAATTAAGGACGAATACGAGGACAGTATCCTGTTTTTCCGTCTCGGCGATTTTTACGAAATGTTCTTTGACGACGCAAAAACCGCCTCAAAAGAGCTTGACCTTACCCTGACGGGTAAGGATTGCGGGCTGAGCGAGCGTGCTCCTATGTGCGGAGTGCCTTACCACAGCTGCGAAGCGTACATAGCAAGGCTTGTCGAACGGGGCTATAAGGTCGCCGTATGCGAGCAGACGGAGGATCCGAAAAACGCCAAGAAGCTCGTAAGCCGTGATGTTGTGCGTATAATAACGCCGGGAACGGTTATCGAAAGCGATATGCTTGACGAATCGAGAAACAATTATCTTTCGGCGGTCTGCTTTAAGGACGGTGAATGTGCCGTATGCTTTGCGGATGTTTCAACGGGCGAATCGTATCTTACCGGCATTTCCGAGAAAGATACGGAAAAACGCATAATAAACGAGCTTATGCGCTTTTCGCCGAGCGAGCTTATAATAACCGAATCGACAAGAGAGCTCCCCGGACTCTCTCAGTTTTTGAAAACGGGCTTTCAGGGCTCGGTAACGGTGCGGCCCGATAAGTGCTTTGAAGATAAATTTACCGAAAACCTTGTGTGCAAGGCGTTCGGCGTTTCAAGCACCGAGGAACTCGGTATTAAAAGCGGTTCTGCAATGCAGTCTGCCTTAGGGGCGGCGGTCGATTACACCTTTGAAAACTCAAAGCAGGATAAAGTCTGCTTTAAAAAGGTGGATATCTACACCGAATCGCAGTATATGCGCTTTGATATAACGGCGGCAAGGAACCTTGAGATCTGCGAGACTATGCGCTCAAAATCAAAAAGGGGCTCCCTTTTATGGGTGCTTGACAAAACAAACACCGCAATGGGAAAACGCCTTATAAGAAACTGGCTTTTAAAGCCGCTTATGTCCATTCCCGAGATAAACTTAAGGCAAAATGCCGTTGAAGAGCTCTGCCAGAACACGGTTATGCGCTGTGAAGCCGGAGAGTATATGAACGGTATACGGGATATCGAAAGAATAATAACAAGGGCGGCTTACGGAACGGCTTCTCCGAAGGACCTGCTAAATCTCGGTTCAACGGCTGAAAAGTTCCCGCCATTAAAATCCGTTCTCAAGGGCGCATCGTCACAGATGCTTAAGTCGATTTACTCGGATATAGACCCTCTTGACGATATAGCAAATCTTATTAAAAACGCCATTGACGAAAACGCTCCCATAACGATAAGGGACGGTAAGGTTATAAAAAAAGGCTACAGCGCAGAGGTGGACGAGCTTAAAAAATACCTTCATTCGGGTACTCATATGCTCGCAGACATAGAAAACAGAGAGCGTGAAAGAACGGGAATAAGAAACCTTAAGGTTAAATACAATAAGGTTTTCGGATATTATATCGAGGTCACAAATTCCTTTAAGGACCGTGTGCCCGAGGATTATATAAGAAAACAGACACTTGTTAATGCGGAGCGCTATATAACCGAGGAGCTTAAAGACCTTGAAAGCAAGGTATTAAACGCAAAGGAAAGAATAATAAGGCTTGAAAACGAGCTTTACGGAGAAGTAAGGGCTAAGGTTGCTTCGGCTGCCGCAAGATTCCGCCGCACGGCAGGAGCGATAGCGAAACTTGACGTTATCTGCTCGTTTGCCGCCACCGCCGTCGACAACAACTACACAAGACCTCTTGTAAACAACAGCGGAGCCATAAAAATAACCGAAGGCAGGCATCCGGTCGTTGAGCAGATAGTTAAAACTCCGTTTGTTTCAAACGATACATATCTTGACCTTTCGGACAATCGCTGCGCAATAATAACGGGTCCGAATATGGCGGGAAAGTCGACATATATGAGGCAGACCGCAATAATAGCCCTTATGGCACAGACGGGTTCGTTCGTTCCGGCAAGGTCGGCGGAAATAGGAATTTGCGACGCAATATATACAAGGGTCGGCGCTTCGGACGATCTTTCGCTCGGGCAGTCCACATTTATGGTGGAAATGAGCGAGGTTGCGGATATTCTTAAAAACGCAACTCAAAACAGCCTGCTTATACTCGACGAAATAGGCAGGGGCACCTCCACTTACGACGGTATGGCTATAGCGAGAGCCGTTCTTGAATTCGTGGCGGACCGTAAAAAACTCGGTGCAAAGGCACTTTTTGCCACACATTACCACGAGCTCACCGAAATGGAAAACGAGCTTTCGGGTGTTAAAAATTACAATATCGCAGCCAAAAAGCGTGGGGACGATATTATTTTCCTGAGAAGGATAGTAAGAGGCGGAGCCGACGACAGCTACGGTATAGAGGTTGCGTCTTTAAGCGGAATACCGAAAACCGTTATAGACAGGGCAAAACAGATACTGAAAAAGACGGTAAGCGAGGGTACGGTCACATATAAGACGGTAAAAAGCGAATCCTCGCAGCTTTCTCTCGATATGCAGCAGGCTGTTGAGATATCAAACGAGCTTAAAGCACTTGATGTGAACACACTTACCCCTATAGAGGCAATGAGCGTTTTGTTTGACCTTTCAAACAAGGCAAAAAACATATAAATCAAAACAGATAACGGAGGCGAAACAATGCCGCAGATAATACTTCTTCCGAAAGATATTTCGGAGCTTATAGCAGCTGGAGAGGTCGTTGAAAGACCGGCTTCGGTTGTAAAAGAACTGATAGAAAACTCTATCGACGCACTTTCAAAGCATATAACCGTTGAGATATCAAGGGGCGGCGTTTCGCTTATAAGGATAACCGACGACGGCTGCGGTATCTCGCCCTCCGATGTGCCGCTTGCGTTTAAGAGACACGCAACAAGCAAAATAAAGTCAGCCGATGACCTTAACGCAATCTCTACTCTCGGGTTCAGAGGAGAGGCGCTTGCGGCGACCTGCTGCGTTTCAAGGACAGAGCTTTTCACAAAAACTTCCGACAGCGAACTGGGAACGCATTATGTTATCGAAGGCGGCGAGGAGAAGGTTTACGAAGAATCGGGCTGCCCTCAGGGCACGACCCTGATAATAAGGGACCTGTTCTATAACACCCCCGCAAGAATGAAGTTTTTGAAGAAAGATTCAACCGAGGCAACGGCGGTTTCGGCAGTTGTTGAAAGAGAAGCCCTCGCTCACCCGGAAATAGCTTTTAAGCTTATAAGAGAGGGTAAGGTTTCGCTTTCGACTTCGGGAGACGGCGACCTTTACAGCGCAATATACAGTGTGCTGGGCCGTGATTTTGCCGAGACTCTTATTAAACTTAATTCGTCCTCAGGCGGTGTTAAAGTCACGGGTTATGTTTCAAAGCCGGTATACTGCCGTCCCTCAAGAGCGGGACAGTATACGTTTTTAAACGGAAGATTTATCCGCAGTGCAACCGTTTGCGCCGCTGTCGAACAGGCTTATAAAAACAGTTCAATGATAGGGAAATTCCCTGCCTTTGCAGTAAGCCTTGAAATACCCGCAGGTTCGGTGGATGTAAATGTCCACCCGGCTAAGACCGAAGTTCGTTTTTCGGATGAAAAGCTTATTTTCAATGCGGTTTACTATGCCGTAAAAAGCGCAATTGCCGCACTTGATACAAGACCCGAACTTTTAAAGCAAAAATCGGTCGATATAGGCGTTTCAGCCGCCGAAAAATACACCCAGCAGCCTATCACGGCGAAAAATCCTATTATAAATACGCCTGCCGACAGTCCGTCGGTTCGGGCGGAAAAAGCCGAAAGCCCGACGCCCTTTGAGGACAAACCGCTTGTTTTAAGGAGCGACACCACGCCCGTATTTGAAAGGGAAGATGTAAAAAGATATATAAACCAAAACCGCATAGAGGCAGCAAATTTCGAAAATACCCCCGAAACGCCTCCGGTATACCCCGCTTCAATCCTCATCGAAAGAACCGAGGATGTCCCCGAAGTAAAAACGGAAGAAAAACCGTCGGCTGCAAAAAGCGAAACCCCCATTGCAGACTCGGACGGTATAAAATACATAGGCGAAGCATTTTTGACTTATATAATAGTGCAGAAAAACGAAAGTATTTTCCTTATAGATAAACACGCAGCGCACGAACGCATAATCTTTAACCGCCTTAAGGAAAGCGAAAATACCGAAAGCCAAAATCTTCTGTCTCCCGAAGTAATAAGGCTCTCGGGAAACGAGCTTGACGCCGTCCTTTCAAATCTGCCGCTTCTTTCAAAGGCGGGATTTGATATCGAAGATTTCGGCAGCGGCTCGGTCATAGTCCGCAGCGTTCCGTCTATGCTGTCCGACACGCCCGTCGGCGATGCGGTAATCGAAGCGGCTGAGAGTCTTTGCCAAAACGGTTCGGTTACGATAGAAAAACTCGAAAATCTTTATCACACGGTCGCCTGCAAAGCGGCTATGAAAGCAGGTTACATAACGCCTCGGGAGGAGCAGTTAAGTCTTGCAAAACAGGTTTTGGAGGATAACTCGGTTATGTACTGTCCGCACGGCAGACCCGTTGCCTTTGAAATAAAGAAAAAAGAACTTGAAAAGCAGTTCGGCAGAATACAATGAACGATAAAATAAAGATACTTTGCATAACGGGGCCCACCGCAAGCGGAAAGACAGCACTTTCGGTAAGGCTTGCCGAAAATTTTTCGGGTGAAATAGTGAGCGCCGATTCGATGCAGATATATAAAGGCATTTCTATTGCCTCCGCCGCCCCGAGCGACTGTGAAAGAAAAGCGGCAAAGCACCATCTTATCGAAATTTTAAGTCCCTCGGAAAGCTTCACCGTTGCGGATTTTACAGCCCGTGCAAGATCCGCAATAAACGATATATCAAAAAGGGGCAAGCTGCCGATAGTAACGGGCGGCACGGGACTTTACATAAATGCTCTCATTGATAATATCAGGTTTTCGGGCGATGGGGCAGACGGCGAAAAAAGAGAAAAGCTCGAAAGAGAGTTTGACGACCTCGGCGCCGAGGCTATGCTCAAAAGACTTTATGATTTGGATGAAAAATCAGCGCAGGCGCTTAATATAAACGATCGGCGGCGAATAATCAGGGCGCTTGAGCTTGCCGAAAGCGGAATGACGAAATCAAGACAAAACGAGCTTTCAAAAACCGAAGAGTCCCCCTATATTCCGCTTATGATAGGACTCACTTACAGTGACCGCAGCATTTTATACGATCGCATAAACCGCCGTATAGACATAATGCTTCAAAACGGTCTTCCGGACGAAGCACGAAAGGCTTATGACGAAATATCGGGCGGCGCCGCTCAGGCAATAGGGCACAAGGAGTTTTTTCCCTACTTTGAAGGCGAAATAAGTATGGAAGAGGCGACGGAAAACTTAAAAAGAGCCACAAGACGATACGCAAAGCGGCAACTTACCTGGTTCAGAAGGGACCCACGCATTCACTGGATATATGCCGATTTAACGCCGGATGTTTACGGCGAAGCAATAAACATTATAAAAAAGGAGGAATTTTTGTGAGAGAACACAGAGCGGTAAAGATTCTCATAGGCATTTTTGCCGCAGTGTTTATTTTTCATCAGATATATTCCTCTCTCTATAAGCCGATAACGACGCAGAGCGCCTCGTTTTACACCGCTACGGACGGTCTTAATATAACCGGAACGGTAATAAGGCAGGAGCACATAATAACGGGCAACACTTCGGATACTCTGCACTTTTCGGTATCAAACGGCAGCAGAGTTGCAAAGGGCGGCACGGTTGCGCAGATATATGACAGTACCGCTTCCTCGGCAACGGTCCTCAGAATAGAAGAAATAAAGCAAAAGATAGACGATATAAACGAAATTCAAAGCTACAATGATGTTCAGGCGGCCGATATAGATCTTGCAAGCTCAAAGATAAACGCCGCTCTCGGGACTATGATCTCGGATACGGCAGCCGGTGACTATTCTCTCGCCGCTGCGGACAGTGCGTCTCTTTTGTCTGCCGTTAACAGAAAGAGGGTTATAACGGGAGAACAGACCGATTTTTCGGCCCAGCTTTCGGCTCTCAACTCAGAGCTAAGTTCCCTCTCCGCAACCCTCCCCGCCCCGAAAGGAACAATAAAAGCCGAGACCTCGGGTTATTTTGTTTCTCTTACCGACGGTTACGAAAACGTTCTTACCGGCTCAAAGCTCCAAGAAATAACTCCCGAATATCTTTCTTCCGTGAAACCCGAAGCGACGGATAAAAATGCAGTCGGAAAAATAGTTTCCGACTATGAATGGTATATTGCCGCAAGAGTTCCGTTAAACGATTCCCTCAAATATAAAGAGGGGGACTCTCTTATAATAAAGACCTCAATAAAATCAAGCCCCAATCTTCCGGTAACGGTTAAAAAGATAAACCTTTCATCAAAGGGAGACAGCGCAGTAATCATTTTCTCCTGCCAGCAGATGAACAGCGAACTTGCGGGTATGAGAACCGGAGCTATGACGGTTGTCAACAAAGAATATTCCGGTCTTAAGGTCCCGAGGAAATCGCTGAGGGTCGTAGGCGGAAAAACGGGTGTTTATACCGTTTTGGGAATAACGATAAGGTTTGTGCCCGTGAACGTTATATACAGTACCTCCGACTATGTTATATGCGAACAGAAACAAACAAACGAAGAGACTGTTTTAAGACTTTACGACGAAGTTGTTGTGAAAGGAAAAAAGCTTTATGACGGAAAAATCATCGGATAACTTTTTTGACGAAAATTACAGAATAATCAAACAAAATATAAAAGCGGCGGCGGAGCGCTCGGGCAGGAAAGAAGAGGATATAATCCTCCTTGCCGCAACAAAAACCGTCGATGCAAAGCGGATAAACCACGCTATAAAAAGCGGCATATCATATATCGGCGAAAACAAAGTTCAGGAATTTCTTTTGAAAAAGGACGATATCATTCCCTGCCACCGCCATTTTATAGGGCATTTACAGACAAACAAGGTTAAGGATATATTGCCGTTTGCCGAGCTTATTCATTCGGTCGACTCGGTACACCTTGCAAAGGAAATTTCAAAGCAGGCGTTGAAACTTAATAAAACCGCAGATATTCTGCTCGAAATAAATATAGGAGGAGAAGAAAGCAAATCGGGATTTGACCCGAAGAATGCCGAAGAGGCGGTAAGAGAAATAGCAAAATTGCCGTCGGTTAAAATAAAAGGGCTTATGGCAATACCTCCTGTATGCGAAGAACCCGAGCAAAACAGGAAATATTTTTCCGATATGAAAAAACTGTTTATTGACATTAGGGATAAAAAAATAGATAATAGTAGTATGGAGTTTTTGTCGATGGGCATGTCGGACGATTATGCGGTTGCGATAAGCGAAGGCGCAAATTTAGTCAGGATAGGCAGCGCCCTTTTCGGCAAAAGAAACTATAATATATAAAGTTATATAAAGTACATATAAAGGAGTTTTAAGCTATGGGACTTTGGGAAAACATCAAGAATATTATGACCATCCCCGAGGACGACGATTATGAGGATGATACAAGGGACGAGGTGCCGGAAAAGCCGTCGGTAAGCGAAGAACCGAAATATTCTTCAAAAAGAAACGAACCTTCCCCTAAGATCGTTAAGTCAAGAGGTGCCGCAGTCTCTCAGTCCTCGCCGTCGAAGCAGCTTCAGGTTGTTCTCGTTAAGCCGGACCGTTTTGAGGATGTTACCGCAATTGCCGACCATTTAAACGATAAGAAAACGGTTGTTTTGAATCTTGAATCCGCCGACAGGGATGTTTCAAGGCGTATAATCGACTTTTTAAGCGGCGTTGCCTATGCCAACCACGGCAATATCAAAAAGGTTGCAAACAGTACCTTTATAATAGTTGCCTATGATGTTGACGTTATGGGCGAGCTTATGCTTGACGATTATGACGAAAGCAAACTCTATTACTGATGGACGGTCTTCTCACCGCACGGATAAGGGACACCGAAAATAAGTGCCTTTCTTCCGATGTCCCGTCATATCTCGGCTTTTTAAGTCCCGAGGAGGCAGCTCTTGCACGGGATGTCCTTAAGAATTCAGGTGTAAATCACACCTTTTGCGGCGGATACGAGGGAGCGGGGCGGGTATATCTTGTCTGTTTACCCGAGTGGTGCGAAAACCCCGAACCTCCGATAGAGGCAATAACCTTTTCGTACAATAGGTCGTATCCGCTGTCTCACAGGGATTTTTTAGGGTCGCTCACAGCGCTCGGAATTTCAAGGCAGAGCATAGGCGATATACTTATACAGTCCGGCAGAGCGGTTGCGTTTTTAAACCGTGAAATTGCGGAGTTTGCCCTCTCGCAGATAGATAAAGTCGGAAAAACAGGCGTGAAGATAAGCTGCGGTTATACAGAACCGTTACCGCCTTCGGGTAAAAAAAAGGAGTTTTCGGGAACGGTCTCTTCTTTAAGGCTTGACTGTGTTATAAGCGAGATTTGTTCTGTTTCGAGAAGCAAAGCGGCTCAGCTCATAGAAGAGGGGTTTGTTCTTATAAACTCTCTTGAATGTGAAAAGGTCACAAAACAGGTCTGCCCGGGCGACAGGATATCGGTAAGAAAAAAAGGAAAATTTGAAATATTAAGCTCAGACGAACTTTCAAAAAAGGGCCGCACTGTGCTTAAGTTCGCAAAATATATTTAAAACGGGGGATATAAAATGTTAAACGCAACAGATTTAAGGAACATTAAATTCTCAAACGCTATGAACGGCTATAAAAAAGAAGAAGTTGAAATTCTCCTTGATAAAATAGAGGTCGATTACGGCAGATATGAAAAGCTTGTTGCAGAACGCAATGCCCGTATAACTCAGCTTGAAAACGAAGTTGAAGAGCTTAAAAAGTCCCAGAACAGTATACAGAATGTTCTGCTCAGCGCTCAGCGTCTCGCCGATCAGATAATTGACGAGGCAAAACAAAAAAGCGAGAAAATAGTTAAGGATGCGGAAAACAGCATTTCTCTTATAACAGAGCGTGAAAAACAGCTGACAAGCGCTTTTGATCAGAAGGCGAGCGAGCGCAAGCAGGCTCTCGAAAGGGAAATTTCCGCAACTCTCAGCACAGCGACGGTAAGAAAAAGAGCCATTGAAAATGCCGCTGCGGACAGTGTGAGCAGACAGCAGGCATTATTTGATAAATTAAAGCTCGAAATATCGGCGTTTAAGGCAGATATAACAAAAACCTATAAGCAGCATCTTGAGCTTATTGCCTCCCTGCCCGACGATGTTCCGACCGACCCCGAAGAAGCGGCAAGACTTATTACCGCCGACCTTACGAAAAAACCCGAAATGAAAGCCTTTGAGGATAAGGCCGAGGAACAGACAAAGTCCGAAACAATGCCCGAAGATATAGTTTCAAAATCCGAGCCTAACGAAGCTCAGGATAAAAGCGATAAGGAGTAATCTGATTGGTATCTTATATTCTTGCAATAATAACCGGTCTTGCCGTTATAGCGGTTGACCAGTACACAAAGACTCTTGTGGCAACTACCCTCGAGCTCGGCAAAACCACAGGATTTATAAACGGAATTCTGGATTTTACCTATATTCACAACACGGGCGGCGCCTGGGGTATGCTCAGCGGGTACACCTGGCTGCTTTTGTCGGTAACTATCATTATAATGCTTGTCTGCATAGCGCTGCTTATGAAATACGGACTTAAGAACAAGCTTATGTTCTGGGCGATCATACTGGTGCTTTCCGGCGGACTCGGAAATATGATAGACAGGATATTCAAAGGCGGCGAAGTGACCGATTTCCTCCATTTCTCGTTTTGGAAGTCTTTCCCCGTTTTCAATATCGCCGACATAGCGATAGTAATAGGAGCGGGGCTGCTTATTCTTTATTTTGTGATCGGTATGATAAAGGATAATAAGGCCAAAAAGCTTGCCGCATATAAAAAGGCAAACCCCGATGAGCAGAAGGACTGAAGTAACAGTCGGAGAAAACGAAGGCGGAAGGCTTGATGTTTTCGTTGCCCAAAAGGCGGATGTTACCCGTTCAAGAGCGGCGGATATTATAAACGGCGGCAATGTGTTTGTAAATTCGGTCGTTGCGCCTAAAAACCTTAAGCTTAAAGCCTTTGATAAGGTCCTGATAATTTTGCCCGAACCTACGGAGTGTACGGCGGCGCCGGAGAATATACCTCTTGATATCGTTTATGAGGACGGCGACCTGCTTGTTGTAAACAAGCCTAAGGGTATGGTAGTTCACCCCGCAGCGGGGAATTATTCGGGAACGCTTGTAAACGCTTTGATGTTTCACTGCAGGGACTCTCTTTCGGGGATAGGCGGCGTGCTCCGGCCGGGAATAGTTCACAGAATCGATAAGGACACCTCGGGTCTTTTAATGGTTGCGAAAAATGACCGTTCGCATATTTTCCTTGCAAATCAGATAAAAGAACATAGCTTTAAGAGGGAATATGAAGCCGTGGTTTACGGCAATTTTAAGGACGATGAGGGAACCGTCTGTGCTCCGATAGGAAGGCATCCCGTAAAACGCAAACAAATGGCGGTTACGGATAAGAATTCAAAGGAAGCGATCACACATTACAGTGTGCTTAAAAGATACGGTGAATTTACCCATTTGCGCCTTAAACTCGAAACCGGCAGAACGCATCAGATAAGGGTCCATATGGCGTATATAGGGCACCCCGTCGCAGGAGATGCGGTTTACGGGCCGAAGAAGGTCATTAAGTCATTGAACGGGCAGTGCCTGCACGCAAAAATGCTCGGATTTGTTCACCCGAACGGCAGGTATATGGAGTTTGAAAGCGACCTTCCCGATTATTTTAAGGAATTTTTAAAAAAGGCGGAACGCACTGTATGAAACTTTTTGAGAAATGCCTTTTAGCAAGCGATATAGACGAAACGCTTGTTATCGGCGGCAGAATTCCGCAGGCAAATTTTGAAAAAATAGAATATTTCACCGAAAACGGCGGTCAATTTGCGCTTGCCTCGGGCAGACTTCCGAGCGGAGCCGAAATAATAGCAAAGCAGTTTAAAAATCTTGCCCCGTGCGTTCTCGGAAACGGTACAATAATCTACGACTTCAACTCAGACAAAGTTCTCTTCGAACATACTCTTGAAGATTCGGAAATCGAGGTTATAAAGAAAATAAAACTCACTTTTCCGGATGTGGGAATAGAGTGCTTTTATGTAAACAGCGTTTATGTGCTGACATCCAACGCAAGAACAAGAGAACACACCGCATATGAAAATATGGAGTATACCGATATCACCCCTTCCCATCTTGACAGTTTAAAACTTAACAAGGCAATATTCCATTGTTCCGGTATATCTCAGGCGGATAAACTTATAAACTTTGCCGAAAAGCTTTCCGAAAACGGCAGATTTTATAAAACCGAATATAAGGTGGGCGGCGTTAAGAGAAACCTTGTGGAGATAGTCCCGAAGGGGTCCTCAAAAGCGTCGGGACTGAAAGAACTTGCGAATATTCTTAAAATCAGGGAAGGCGGGGTTTTTGCTATCGGAGATTATTATAACGACAGCGAAATGATAGCCGCCGCAGATATAGGAGCCGCAACGAAGGACGCTCCGGATGAAGTGAAAAATACTGCAAATATAACGGTTGGGAGCGCCGAAAACGGCGCCGTTGCCGATTTTATAGATTTTTTAAGCAGAAAGGACATAGAAAATGAACGAAGAAGCTAAAAAACAACTTGCAAGAACTGCCGTTAAGGTTCGTATGGGAATTATCGACGGTGTTCACGCAGCAAAATCAGGTCATCCCGGAGGTTCGCTTTCCTGTGCGGATATTCTTACTTATCTGTATTTTAAGCAAATGAATATCGACCCCGAAAATCCCGATAAGCAGGACAGAGACCGCTTTGTCCTTTCTAAGGGACACGCCGCTCCGGCTCTTTATGCCGTTCTTGCACAGCGTGGTTTTTTTGACGAAAAGGAGCTTTTAAACTTAAGACAGATAGGTTCAATGCTTCAGGGACACCCAGATAAAAAGAAAATTCCGGGTGTCGATATGTCCACAGGTTCTCTCGGACAGGGAATTTCAGCCGCCGTCGGTATGGCGCTTTCGGCAAAGCATTTCGGCGATTCTTTTAAGGTTTATACCGTCCTCGGAGACGGAGAGATCGAAGAAGGTCAGGTTTGGGAAGCCGCTATGTTTGCAGGCAATAAAAAACTTTCAAATCTTGTGGCTTTTGTCGACTACAATAATCTGCAGATAGACGGTACTATAGAAGAGGTAAACTCCGCCGCTCCCATAGATAAAAAATTCGAGGCTTTCAAGTGGAACACGATCACTGTTGACGGTCACAACTTTGATGAAATCGAAGAGGCATTAAATAAAGCGATGAACTCAGACAAACCTACTGCGATAATTGCAAAAACCGTTAAGGGCAAGGGTGTTTCCTATATGGAGAATGCCGTTAACTGGCACGGTGCGGCTCCTAACGACGAGCTGTATGAACAGGCAAAGGCAGAGCTTAAAGCAAGCCTTGAAAGCTTAAACGAGCAATAATTAAGGAGGATACCGTTATGGCAGAAATAAAAAGCGCAGCAACAAGAGCGGGTTTCGGCAAGGCTCTTGTTGAGTTGGGCGCAGAGCGAAACGACTTTATTGTTATGGACGCAGACCTTGCGGCCGCAACACAGACAGGTATGTTTAAAAAGGCTTATCCCGAAAGATTTTATGACTGCGGAATTGCAGAACAAAATATGATGGGAATTGCGGCAGGTATTGCGGCAACCGGTAAAAAGGTTGTTGTAAGCTCTTTTGCTATGTTTGCGGCGGGCAGAGCCTTTGAACAGATAAGAAATTCAATAGGCTATCCGCACCTTAATGTTATAATAGGCGCAACCCACGCAGGCATTTCCGTCGGAGAAGACGGTGCAACCCACCAGTGCTGTGAAGATATCGCTCTTATGCGCACTATACCGGGTATGACGATCATCAATCCTGCCGACGAAACAGAGGCTGTAAAGGCTGTAAAAGCGGCATTTGAGCTTGACGGACCCGTTTATATGAGATTCGGCAGACTTGCCGTTCCGGTTATCTTTGATGATGACTATAAGTTTGAAGTCGGCAAGGGCGTTGAACTGAGAAGCGGCAGCGATGTTACCGTTATTGCCACAGGTCTTATGGTAAACGAAGCGCTCAAAGCACACGATATATTAAAGGCGGAAGGCATTTCGGCAAGGATCATAAATATGGCGACTGTCAAGCCGCTTGACAATGAGATAGTATTAAAGGCAGCAAAAGAGACGGGAGCCATTGTAACCGCAGAAGAACATTCGGTTATCGGCGGACTCGGCTCGGCTGTAAGCGAACTTCTCAGCGAGCAACTTCCCACGCCCGTTTTAAAGCTCGGTGTTTACGATGTGTTCGGTCATTCGGGACCTGCGGCAAAGTTGCTTGACGAATTCGGTTTAAGAGCCGAAAATATCGCAGAAAAAGCAAGAAAAGCAATTACGCTCAAAAAATAATCGGCATATATAACCTAACGCAAATGACCCCTGCCTTAAAAGGCAGGGGTCATTTCAGTCTTAAGCTTTTTATTAAGTCAAAATCAATCAAACACTAAGTTTAAACAACCGTTAACCCCATAATGATTGCGGATATGTACCGGTATTTAAAGGCGGATCTTTTAATTTAAATAATCATGTATCGTGCTGTCTTGCCGTTTTAATGCATTGTCTGCAAATTTCAGTAATAACAAAACCGTTTACATTCCGTAAGCGGTTTTGTTTGCCTATCGTGGCAGGTTCAGGAACTGTCACACTAAACTCAAATTTCATTTTTCATTTGTAAAAGCCATTCGGGCGGATTCGCAACAGTTATGATCAATTCTCCGTTCTTATATTCTGCCACCTGATTAAAGCCATTGTCGTTATCAAAGAAAAATGCCTCATCACAATACGGCAAAACTTTTTTCAGTGCCTTAAAACGATTTTGAAAGCGCATTTTTACAGTGTCCGTCGGTATATCGTGTCCGCCCTTTTGCACCCTGTTTTGAATTCGTTTTAAACTCTCTGTTTCAGTATTCAAGCCGATGTAATACAGACGAATAAAATAATTATTTTCTCTTGCAGATTTGCAAGTTAAAACTGTCTTATTACTCGATAAAGTGGTCTCCTGTGTAAAAGAATAGCCATTATTAAGACACTCTTCGATTTTTTGTATTGCCTTTTTAGCACCGTTTATGGCATTGTTTCCACACTCTGCTGCAATTTTATCGACATCTATAATTGCACCCAGTTCTAAAGATTGCGTTTTTAACGAGCCGGTAAAACTACTCTTTTCCACTCCGTTAACGCCGCCTATAATGGTATAACATTTCAATACATTTCACCTCTTATGATTTAAATCGGAGCAACGCTCCGGCAATGCCAGCAAGGAGCAGGGCTTGCAACTGATTGCACGCCACGCAAAGGAGCGTTAACTCCTCGGTCTTTGACGTGAGAGATTACACTCCAACGGCAAAGACTGAAACGTGACCCGTCTTTTAAGGCGAGAGACACCTGTGTTAGATTATATTATAGACTGATTTTGAGGTAATGTCAAATTGTTTTTGAAAACATTAAAACACACTTAAACACATAAAAACACCGCATTATTATGTGATTAGGTCACGAGAGTGTTTAAAGTCAGTTTAGACAAAACAATCAGGCAGACATTCAATAACAAAGCCCCCTAAATTCAGTTTAACTGAATTTAGGGAGCTTCCGATCTGATTTTTTCCGAAATCTTTAGAAGATTTTCGGGTTTAGTACACACATCATCCCGAAGATTTGCTTCGGTGCAGATTATGCAATGGTGAAAATGTGAGTACTAAAGCAAAGAAGCTTAGATTAACTCGATAATAGCCATCTCAGCTGCGTCTCCTCTGCGGGGACCGGTCTTTGTGATACGGCAGTAACCGCCGTTTACGTCCTTATACTTAGGAGCGATCTCGTTGTAAAGCTTTGCTACAACATCCTCCTTAGTTATGAACGCCAATGCCTGACGCTTGCTGTGAAGAGTATTGGTTTTAGCGAGTGTAATATACTTCTCAGCCATCGACCTTACTTCTTTCGCACGAGTAACGGTTGTTTCTATTTTGCCGTTTTCAAGCAAATAGGTTACCATTGCTCTGAGCATAGCAGTTCTGTGGTCGCTGGTTCTTCCGAGCTTACGGGTACCTGGCATTTATATTCACTCCTTTTAGTTATTCATCATCTTTCTTGAGGCCGAAACCGAAAGAATTAAGCTTTGCGATAACCTCTTCGAGAGACTTACGGCCGAGGTTCCTTACCTTCATCATATCCTCTTCGGACTTATTGATAAGATCCTCAACTGTGTTAATACCTGCACGCTTAAGGCAGTTAAAGCTGCGAACGGAAAGGTCAAGCTCATCGATTGTTAAATCAAGAACCTTCTCTTTTGCGTTTTCACTCTTTTCAGCCATTATGCTGCCGGTATCGCTTACGCCTTCTGTAAGGTCAAGGAACAATTCAAGGTGTTCCATAAGAATTTTTGCAGACAGTGAAACTGCCTCGTTTGCCTTAATGGAACCGTCTGTCCAAACCTCAAGTGTAAGCTTGCCTTTATCCACCACATTTCCCACACGGGTATTATCAACGGTAAAATTGGCTTTGAGAACAGGCGTGTATATCGAATCTATCGGAATAACGCCGATGACATTCTGTGCCGGCTTGTTCTGCTCGGACGGCACATAGCCTCTGCCCTTATCAAGGGTCATCTCCATATTGAGCTTTGCACCCTCGTCAAGAGTTGCGATATACATATCCGGATTAAGAATCTCAACCTCTGAGTCCGCCTTTATTGAAGCAGCGGTAACAACACCGGGGCCGTCAGCTTCGATATAAATCTTCTTCGGGATATCCGAATGAAGCTTTGCTATGAGGCCCTTAAGATTAAGGATGATTTCCGTAACATCTTCCTTAACGCCGGGTATAGTTGAAAACTCATGAACTACTCCGTCTATCTTGACTGTGGTTATGGCAACACCCGGAAGTATTGAAAGAAGAACCCTTCTCATACTGTTTCCGAGAGTGGTTGCATATCCACGCTCAAGCGGTTCCATTACAAATTTACCGTAAGTACCGTCAGCGGACAGCTCAACCGTATCGATTCTGGGCTTTTCAATTTCTATCATTTAAAAGCTCCCATTCTCCGTGCTGCTTTTATTGGCAACACCGATATCCCAGCACGGTGGACACCGGCACAAATCTTTATTACCTTGAATAGAACTCGACTATAAGCTGTTCATCAACAGGTGCTTCTATCTGCTCACGGGTGGGCAGATTTATAACCTTTGCTGTAAGCTTTTCGTGGTCAACATCCATCCACTCGGGAACGGGTCTTGCACCGTTAGCTTCTACAACAGCCTTCATCTTTTCACTCTGGCGTGCCTTATCGCAAACGCTTACGGTATCGCCTGCCTTGAGAAGATAGGAAGCGATATCAACACGCTTACCGTTTACTTCAAAATGACCGTGGCCTACAAGCTGCCTTGCTTCAACTCTTGAAGAAGCAAATCCTGCTCTGTAAACAACATTGTCGAGACGGCTCTCAAGTATCTGTAACAGGTTGTCACCGGTTACGCCCTGCTTTCTCTCGGCAACCTCAAAGTAATGATGGAACTGATTTTCCTGAATGCCGTAAAAACGTCTTGCGGTCTGCTTTGCACGAAGCTGCAAACCGTATTCGGATGACTTCTTTCTACCCTGTCCGTGCTGTCCGGGTGCATAGCCCCTGATACCTACGGAACACTTGTCAGAATAGCAGCGTTCGCCCTTAAGGAATAACTTCTGTCCCTCACGGCGGCAAAGTCTGCAAACTGCGCCGGTATATCTTGCCATCTTTTACACCTCCAAATTAGTTACTGCAAATATATGCAGTGTGTATTTTGTGATTATACTCTTCTTCTCTTGGGAGGACGGCAGCCGTTATGCGGAATCGGGGTAACGTCTTTAATCATACTTACCTCAAGACCGACAGACTGCAAAGCTCTTATAGCAGCTTCTCTTCCGGCTCCCGGACCCTTAACATAAACCTCAACAGTCTTAAGACCGTGCTCCATAGCAGCCTTAGCAGCCATCTCAGCGGCACTCTGTGCAGCAAAAGGAGTTGACTTCTTAGAACCTCTGAAGCCTAACTCACCGGCAGATGCCCACGAAAGAGCGTTGCCCTGAGTATCGGTTATTGTAACTATTGTGTTGTTGAAGGTCGACTGGATATGAGCGGCACCACGTTCTATGTTTTTCTTTTCACGACGACGGCGGTTAGCTGTCGTTTTCTTAGCAGTAGCCATATTATCTTCCTCCTACTTATTTCTTCTTGTTAGCTATTGTTCTCTTCGGACCTTTGCGGGTACGGGCATTGGTCTTTGAGCGCTGTCCTCTTACGGGAAGGCCCTTACGATGACGAAGACCTCTATAGCTTCCGATTTCAATAAGTCTCTTGATATCCATAGCAACGGTACGGCGACGGTCGCCTTCAACCTGAAGGTTATGGTCGATATACTCACGAAGCTTTGAAATATCTTCCTCTGTAAGATCCTTAACACGGGTATCGGGGTTTATTCCGGTATCGGCAAGGATTTTTTTAGATGTTGTAAGACCTATACCGTATATATAAGTGAGTCCTATTTCGACTCTCTTTTCATTAGGCAGGTCAACACCAGCAATACGTGCCATTTATCAAAGCACCTCCATATTAGTTGTTAAGAGTAAAATTAACCCTGACGCTGTTTGTGCTTGGGATTTTCACAGATAACCATGATCTTACCCTTACGCTTAATGATTTTGCATTTTTCGCAAATCTTTTTTACAGAAGGTCTGACTTTCATTTGGATTATACCTCCTTAAAATTTTACCCAGCCTATTTGGAACGCCACGTGATGCGTCCCTTAGACAGGTCATACGGCGACATCTCAACAGTCACCTTATCTCCGGGAAGAATTCTGATGAAATTCATTCTGAGCTTTCCGGAAATGTGGGCGAGTATCTGATGTCCGCCCTGAATTTCTACCTTGAACATTGCATTAGGCATTGCTTCAACAACGGTGCCCTCAAGTTCGATCATATCCTCTTTTGACATTGGGTTTCCTCCCTTTCGGTATCTACGCCGAGGCGATAGCGGTAAAGAGCGCTGCGCAGTCGGCGGTTGGATGAATACTGTGCTGTATTAAGACGGTCTTGTGTGAAACAAAGGTGTTTTATGTTCTTTGCTTTCGGTCTTTCAAGCGGCCTTTCCTTGCCGTCACAGACAAGCAGACCTTTATCCGAAGTTCCGATAACAACCATAAGTTTACCCTTATCTCTGCCCCTTAAAGAGCGCACTATATTACCTGTCATTTTTCACCTCATACCACAGTAAGTATCTGCGGACCGTCAGGTGTGATGACTATGGTATTTTCAAAATGCGCCGAAAGGGAACCGTCCTGGGTTAAAACAGTCCATCCGTCCGGCATAACCTTAACGCCGGGCTTACCGGCATTTACCATAGGTTCTATGGCAATGGTCATTCCGGGTAAAAGGCGGACACCTCTTCCGGGTGTGCCGAAATTGGGTACTTCGGGGGCTTCGTGCATTTCGGTTCCTATGCCGTGACCGACATACTGCCTTACTACCGAATAACCCCTCGCCTCGACATACGACTGAACAGCGTGACCGATATCACCGATTCTGTTGCCTGCACGAGCAGCAGCTATGCCTTCAAAAAGGCTTTCTCTGGTCGTGTCCATCAGCCGCTTTGCTTCTGCGGAAGCGTCACCGCAGGCAAAAGTGGCAGCATTATCGCCGTGATAACCGTCAAACTTAGCGCCTAAATCGACACTTACGATGTCGCCGGCGCAAAGTCTGCGCTTTTTAGAGGGTATGCCGTGGATAACCTCGTTGTTGACAGATATACAAGCGGTTGCCGGATAGCCTTCGTAGTTCTTGAAGTTGGGAACTGCGCCCTGACTTATTATGAACTTCTCCGCCATAGCGTCAAGCTCGGCGGTGGTAACTCCCGGCTCAACCGCATTGCCGATTAGTTGTAATGCCGCAGCCGATATTCTGCAAGCTTCTCGCATTATCTTAAGCTCACGACCGGTTTTTAGCACTATCATAGCTTATATCTCCGAAAGCGCTTTGAGCACAAGTGCAGTCGTATCCTTAAGCTCGACCTGCCCCTTTACCAAAAGCAGCTTATTCTTTGACTTATAATAATCCTTGAGCGGCTCGGTCTGTTCGTGGTAAACGCTGAGTCGGTTCATCACGGTAGACGGCTCGTCGTCCTTACGGGTGACAAGCGAGCCTGAGCAGGAATTACAAGTACCGTCAACCTCGGGCTTTTTGAACTCGACATGATAGCTTGCTCCGCATTTCTCGCAAACTCTTCTTCCCGACATACGCCTTACTATCTCACTGTCCGGAACCTCAATAGAGAGGGCAGCGTCGATCTCAACGCCCATATCGTCAAGAGCCTTTGCCTGAGGAATCGTGCGGGGGAAGCCGTCAAGTATAAAGCCTTCGGCGCAATCCGGCTCTGCCAATCTATCCTTTATAATGCCTATTACGACATCATCGGGGACAAGCTCGCCGGCATCAATATAAGCCTTCGCTTTAAGTCCCATTTCTGTACCGTTTTTAAGTGCAGCACGGATTATGTTGCCGGTCGAAATGGTAGGAATACCGTATTTCTCGGAGATTATCTCCGCCTGAGTGCCTTTTCCCGCACCAGGTGCCCCTAAAAGAATGAGCTTCATATCAATACTCCTTATTAGTCAAGGAATCCCTTATAATGACGCATCATCATCTGAGATTCGAGATTCTGAACTGTATCAAGAGCAACACCGACCATAATCAGTATCGATGTACCGCCGAGGGAAATGTTTATTCCGCCGATGTTACCGATGATTATAGGAAGAATTGCGATAACGCTCAGGAAGAGCGCTCCCATAAGTGTTATTCTTGACAAAATCTTGGAAATGAAATCGGATGTGGGCTTGCCGGGACGGATTCCGGGGATAGAACCGCCGTTTTTACGCAGGTTATTCGCCATTTCAATAGGATTGAACTGTATCGTTGCATAGAAATAAGCAAATGCAATAATAAGGACGAAGTAAACCACTGCGTAGAACACGCCACGGGTGCTGAAAAGAGCAAGACCCTTTGCAAAGGATGTCATCTGCTGCTTTTCGCTCATAAATCCGAGGATCATCGTCGGAAGCATAAGAATGGACGAAGCGAATATTATCGGCATAACGCCCGCCATATTTACCTTTATCGGTATATGGGTATTCTGACCGCCGTACATCTTATTGCCGACTACTCTCTTTGCATACTGAACCGGAATTCTGCGTTCTGCGTTGGTCATCCAGACGATAAATCCGATAACCACGAGGAATATGAGCACGATTCCGATGACCGCTACCGTATGCTCGCTCCAGTTTTTAACAAGAACCTGGAAAGCTTGCGGACCACGGGAAAGGATACCTGCAAAGAGCAATATTGAAATACCGTTTCCTATACCCTTTGAGTCTATCTGCTCACCGAGCCACATAACGAGCGCCGAGCCGGCTGTGAAAGCAAGCACGATAACGAATGCGGCAAACACAAGATAACCTGTGCCGCTTACTGTGATATAGCCGTTACCCTTAAGATAGAAGAAGTAAGCTATGCCCTGTAAGAGAGCGAGACCGATAGTTGTATAACGGGTGATGGAAGCGAGTTTTTTCTGACCTTCTTCGCCTTCTTTTGAAAGACGCTCAAGGGCAGGAATAGCAACGCAAAGCAACTGAATGATAATGGATGAATTGATGTACGGAGTTACCGACATCGCAAATATCGCACCGTATTCAAGACCGCCGCCGGTTAAAATCGACAAGTAGTTGAAAAACTCATTTGTTGTTTCAGCCGACTTAAGCATAGCTACGTTAATATAGGGGACCGGGATAACTGAACCTATTCTGAAAATGATGATTATGAAGATAGTGAAAAGAATCTTGTTACGGAGTTCTTTTACCCTCCAAGCATTTTTTAAGGTTTCCAGCATCTTACTTCACCTCAGCCTTTCCGCCCGCAGCGTTTATTTTTTCAGCAGCAGCGGCGGAGAATGCATTGAGATTTACGGTAAGCTTCTTTGTAAGCTTTCCGTTACCGAGAACTTTAACCGGCAGGTCCGCCTTCTTGATTATTCCTTTAGCCTTAAGTGCTGCAGCGTCAACTGTAGCGCCGTCCTCGAAAACCTCAAGAGCGGAAACATTAACGGCAATCCACTTTTCAGCAAATATGTTGTTAAAACCACGCTTAGGAACACGCCTCTGGAGCGGCATCTGACCGCCTTCAAAACCGGGTCTCATACCGTGACCGGAACGGGCCTTCTGACCCTTATGACCCTTGCCGGCAGTTTTGCCGTTACCCGAGCCGTGGCCTCTGCCTATACGCTTTGATTCCTTTGTGGAACCGAAAGCAGGAGACAATTCATGCAATTTCATTGTTCGCACCTCCTTGTTAGATTCGCAGTCCCTTCGGAACTGCACCGCCTTTTGCGGCAATTGAAACGGGTTTCCCGTTTCGGAGCTTTAAGCTTCCGTTACCTTTACAAGGTGAGATATTTTGTTTATCTTACCTCTGGTCTGAGCATTGTCCGGCTGAACCGAAACATCGCCGACCTTCTTAAGGCCGAGAGCATAAGCAGTTGCAATCTGATCCTTCTTGGAACCGATGGTGCTCTTTACGAGCTTTACGGTAAGGCCGGCAGCCTTCTTCTTTGTTGCCATAGTGCTGCTCCTCCTTAACCTATGATTTCCTGCGGCTTCTTGCCACGGACAGCTGCAACCTGTTCTGCGTCACGGAGAGCTGCAAGGCCCTGAACGGTAGCACGAACAACATTGCACGGATTATTAGAACGAAGCGCCTTTGTACGGATATCTTTTATTCCGACAATTTCAACAACTGCACGAACTGCACCGCCGGCGATAACGCCGGTACCGGGAGCAGCGGGTTTTAAGAGAACCCTGCCTGCGCCGAATTCGCCGATTATTTCGTGCGGAATAGTTGTACCCTTAAGGGAAACCTTTATAAGATTTTTCTTGGCGTCTTCTATACCTTTACGGATTGCATCCGGAACTTCGCCTGCTTTACCGAGACCGAAACCTACGATGCCGTTACCGTCGCCCACAACTACCAAAGCTGCAAACTTCATTATACGGCCGCCCTTAACGGTTTTGGATACACGGTTTATGGAGACTACTCGTTCCTGGAGATCCAAAGTTGATGCATCAATATTTGAAGCCAAAAGTATTCCTCCTCTTTATTAGAACTTGAGGCCGCCCTCACGGGCACCTTCGGCAAGCTCCTTGACACGGCCGTGATAAATGTATCCGCCTCGGTCAAATACGACCTCGGAAATACCCTTAGCTGCGGCACGCTCAGCGATCATAAGTCCAACCTTATGCGCACCCTCGCAATTGCCTGCATTCTCGCCGAAATCCTTTTCGTTTGAGCTTGCTGCTGCGAGTGTAACGCCGTTTACATCATCAATAAGCTGGGCGTAGATGTAGCTATTGGAGCGGAATACATCAAGACGGGGGCACTCGGGTGTACCGCTGATTTTGGAGCGGACACGGGCATGGCGCTTAAGTCTTGCCTGATTGCTGTTTGGTCTGTTAACCATTTTAAATACACTCCTTTATTACTTCTTAGCACCCTTAGCTGCTTTACCTTCTTTACGGCGGATGTGCTCATCGGCGTACTTGATTCCCTTGCCCTTATACGGCTCGGGCGGACGCTTCTTGCGGATATCCGCTGCAAACTGGCCGACCAGCTGCTTATCTGCACCGCTGATAACGATTTTGTTAGGAGCGGGTACTTCGATGCTTATTCCGTCAACTTCAGGAACAATTACCTGATGTGAATAACCGAGGTTCATCACAAGGTTCTTGCCCTGCTTCTGAGCACGGTAACCTACACCGTTTACCTCAAGCTCTTTTGTATAGCCATCGGTAACACCGGTAACCATATTAGATATGAGGGTGCGGGTAAGTCCGTGCATTGCACGGTGCTCCTTATCGTCGGTAGGACGGGTAACGATTATCTCGTTTCCCTCAACTGCAACGGCGATATCGGAATGGAAGGTGTAGCTTAAAGTGCCCTTAGGACCCTTAACGGCAACATCCTGCCCGTTTAACTTTACTTCAACACCTGCCGGTATTGCAATAGGCTTCTTTCCTATTCTTGACATTCCCTTGCACCTCCTTACCAGACGAAAGCAAGGACTTCTCCGCCGACATTCTCACGGCGAGCCTGCTTGTCTGTCATTATACCTTTAGAGGTGGAAAGGATTGCTATGCCGAGGCCTTTCATAACCTTAGGCATATCCTCTACATTTGAGTAGATACGCAGACCCGGCTTTGAAACTCTGCGGATACCGGTGATTGCCTGCGATTTGTTCTGGCCGTATTTCAACACAATGTGAATTACGCCCTGCTTACCGTCTTCTTCAACGGTGAAGCTGCTGATGTAGCCTTCGTCGAGCAAAATCTGTGCAATTGACTTCTTTACATTTGACGCAGGTACATCTACCGAATCATGCTTTGCCGAAGATGCATTACGAATACGAGTAAGCATATCGGCTATTGTATCGGTGATTTGCATGCCGTAAACCTCCTTCTTGTGCCTTACCAGCTTGCCTTCTTAACACCCGGGATCTCGCCCTTATAAGCGAGTTCACGGAAACATATACGGCATATGCCGTATTTGCGAAGATAAGCATGGGGGCGGCCACAGATCTTGCATCTGTTATATTCTCTTGTTGAAAACTTAGCGGGACGTGCCTGCTTTACTTTCATAGATGTTTTAGCCATATTTCCTACTCCTTACTTCGCAAACGGAGCGCCCATTAAAGTGAGTAACTCACGGGCCTCTTCATCTGTTTTAGCCGTGGTAACGAACATAATGTCCATACCTCTTACCTTATCGATCTTATCATACTCGATCTCAGGGAAAATCAGCTGCTCCTTGATACCCATAGCATAGTTGCCACGGCCGTCAAAAGAGTTGGGGTTGATTCCTCTGAAGTCCCTTACTCTCGGAAGAGCGGTGTTGAAAAATCTCTCGATGAATTCATACATCCTTTCTCCTCTGAGCGTTACCTTAACGCCGATAGGCATTCCGGCACGGAGCTTAAAGTTAGCAACCGAGTGTTTCGCACGGCAGGGTATAGCCTTTTGACCGGTTATCTTGCCGAGGTCGGAAATAACGGCATCGATAGCTTTGGAATTATCCTTAGCTTCGCCGCAGCCTACATTGATAACAACTTTTTCGAGCTTCGGAATCTGCATGACGCTCTTGTAACCAAACTTTGTCATCAGTGCAGGAGCAATCGAATTTTTGTATTCGTTTCCAAGTGTTGACATGTCATGTCCTCCTTACTCTTAAAAAGTTTCGCCGCACTTTTTGCAGATACGGTCTTTCTTGCCGTCCTCATAAACCTTTGTGCCTACTCTGGTGGCTTTGCCGCACTTAGGGCAAACAAGCTGTACCTTGCAGGCATAGACAGCGCTTTCTGTTTCAATAATTCCCGACGGATCTCCGGCCTTCTTGGGCTTAACGTGTTTCTTAACCTTGTTAATGCCTTCAACGATGACCTTTCCCTCTGCGGGGCTTACCTGAAGAACCTTACCGGTCTTCATCTTTCCGTTATCCTGCTTACGGTCTTTCTTATCGCCTGTAAGAAGAGTAACGGTATCGCCGGTCTTAATGTGAAGCTTATTCATATTCTGTTTACCTCCCATTAAAGTACTTCCGGAGCAAGAGAAAGGATCTTTGTGTAATCCTTATCACGAAGCTCACGGGCTACCGGCCCGAAAATACGGGTGCCTCTCGGGTTCTTATCATCACGGATGATAACAGCCGCATTTTCATCAAATCTGATATATGTGCCGTCATTGCGGCGAAGGCCCTTTGCAGAACGAACTACAACTGCCTTTACAACATCGCCCTTCTTAACTGTGCCGCCCGGGGTGGCCTTCTTAACAGAAGCGACGATGACATCGCCGATGTTGGCGTACCTCCTTTTGGAGCCTCCAAGAACACGGATACACATAATTTCCTTTGCACCGGTGTTGTCGGCTACCTTGAGGTAACTCTGTTGTTGTATCACAGTGGTTTCCTCCTTAGCCTTACTTAGCCTTTTCGATTATTTCGGCAACTCGCCATCTCTTATCCTTGGAGAGAGGTCTCGTTTCCATAATGAGTACTCTGTCGCCGATACCGCAGGAGTTGTTCTCATCATGAGCCTTAAGTCTGATGGTGTTTTTGATGATCTTCTTATAAAGAGGGTGCTTAACATTGTCCTCAATGGCAACTACGACGGTTTTATCCATCTTGTCGCTTACGACCTTGCCCACTCTTGTTTTACGAAGGTTTCTTTCCATTTAAACTGCCTCCCTTTCAAGCTTCGGTGCTGTCGGCAAGTTCTTTTTCCCGTATAATAGTCTGTACACGGGCAATATCCTTCTTGACAGCCTTGATGCTCATGGGGTTATCGAGCTGGTTAATGGCGTGCTGGAAACGAAGATGGAAAAGTTCGTCCTTAAGCTTTGCGAGCTGCTCGTTAAGCTCCGGCAGAGTGTTTTCTCTGATTTCCTTTGCGTTCATTACTGCTCACCCCCCTGTTCCTTTGTTACAAACTTACACTTGATAGGAAGTTTGTTAGCCGCAAGACGCATAGCCTCACGGGCAAGTTCCTCGGAAACGCCGCCGATTTCAAACATTACACGGCCGGGCTTTACAACGGCTACCCAGTACTCGGGTGAACCTTTACCTGAACCCATTCGGGTTTCAGCCGGTTTTTCTGTTATCGGCTTATCCGGGAAAATCTTTATCCATACCTGACCGCCACGCTTAATGTAACGTGTCATTGCGATACGGGCAGCCTCTATCTGATTAGAGGTTATCCACGCCGGCTCTAAAGCCTGAAGACCGAAGTCGCCGTGGGTTATTGTAGTACCTCTGGAAGCGGCGCCTTTAAGACGGCCACGCTGCACTCTGCGGTACTTAACACGCTTAGGCATTAACATCAGCGTGCGCCTCCTCTCCTGGAATTGGTGCGGCGGTTTTCATTCAAAACCTCGCCCTTGTAGATCCAGACCTTAACGCCTATTCTGCCGTAGGTTGTGTTTGCCTCGGCAAAACCGTAGTCAATGTCTGCTCTGAGTGTCTGAAGCGGAATCGTGCCTTCGTGGTACTGCTCGCTTCTTGCTATTTCGGCGCCGCCTAAACGACCCGAAACCTGAGTTTTGATACCCTTTACGCCGAGTCTCATAGCTCTGCCTATCGAGAGCTTCATTGCACGGCGGAATGAAATACGCTTTTCAAGCTGAACTGCTATATTCTCAGCAACAAGCTGAGCGTTTGCATCGGGATTCTTTATCTCAACGATGTTTATAACAACCGGCTTTGAAAGCATCTTCTGGCAATTCTCACGGAGCTTTTCTATTTCGCTGCCGTTACGACCGATTACCATACCGGGTTTTGCACAGTGAATGTGCAGTCTTACACGCTTTTCGTCACGCTCGATTTCAATTTTGGCAATACCTGCGGAATAAAGTGTTTTCTTGAGGTATTTGCGGAGGTTATAGTCCTCAACCAAGGTATCTCCGAAAACTTCGTCCTTGGCAAACCAGCGTGAGTCCCAGTTCTTAATTACGCCCACACGGAAACCGTGGGGATTAACCTTCTGACCCATAATTAAACCTCCTTAACTTAAATCTCACGTTCCTTAAGAACGAGTGTTACATGACTTGTTCTCTTTAAGATGCGGTGTGCACGGCCGTGGTCCTTAGCACGGATTCTCTTGAGAATCGGGCCGGGGCAGACAGAGCATTCTGCAACATAGAGCTTAGTCATATCCATATTCTTTTCTTCGGCATTAGCCATTGCTGACTTAAGCAGCTTCTCTAAATACTCGCAAGCGGACTTAGGAGTAAATTTGAGAATAGCCATAGCTTTTTCAGCATCCTCATTCCGGATAAGATCCAGAACTATTTTCACCTTACGGGGTGAAATACGGGCATATTTGAGTGTTGCCCTTGCTTCCATAGTTAAACTCTCCTTTCGGCCGCTTACTTACCGGTTGTCTTTGCACCGGCATGACCTTTAAAGGTTCTTGTGGGTGCAAACTCACCGAGCTTGTGTCCAACCATATCTTCGGTTACGTAAACCGGAACGTGCTTGCGTCCGTCATGAACCGCAAAAGTGTGTCCGACGAAATCGGGGAATATGGTTGACGAACGGCTCCAAGTTTTAAGCACACGCTTTTCACCGGCTTCATTCATTTCTTTGACTCTCTTGAGCAGCACAGGCTGCACATAAGGGCCCTTTTTAATGCTTCTTCCCATTATGAAATCTCCTTTCGTCCGACTTACTTAGTGCGACGCTTTACAATATACTTATTGCTCTGCTTATTCTTCTGACGGGTCTTATAACCGAGAGTAGGCTTACCCCAGGGGGTAACAGGTCCGGGACGACCGACAGGTGACTTACCTTCACCACCGCCGTGGGGGTGATCGCAGGGGTTCATTACGGAACCTCTTACGGTAGGTCTCCAACCCATATGGCGCTTACGACCGGCTTTACCGTAGTTTACATTTGCGTGCTCGGGATTCGAAACAACGCCGACTGTTGCCATACAGCTCTCGGGAACATTACGAAGTTCGCCTGAGGGCAGACGCAAAAGCGCCATTCCGTTTTCCTTTGCCATAAGCTGAGCCATATTGCCGGCGCTGCGGGCAAGCTGAGCGCCCTTGCCGGGATAAAGCTCGACATTATGAAGGAATGTACCGACCGGTATATTAACGAGCGGCAGTGCATTGCCGGGCTTTATATCCGCATCGGGACCGCTTACTATCTTATCTCCTACCTTAAGGTCCTGAGGAGCTATGATGTAACGCTTCTCACCGTCCTCATACTGAACGAGGGCTATGAAAGCCGAACGGTTCGGGTCATACTCAAGAGTAAGAACTGTAGCGGATACACCGAAACGCTCTCTCTTGAAATCGATGACTCTGTACTTTCTTCTGTTTCCGCCGCCTCTGTGACGAACGGTTATTCTGCCGTAGCTGTTGCGTCCGGCATTCTTTTTAATAGGTTCAAGCAGGCTTCTTTCGGGGGCTACCTTTGACAGCTCGGAATAATCCATAGTCGTCATATTACGGCGGCCGTTCGAAGTCGGCTTATAATGCTTTATTGCCATTTGTTTCACTCTCCTGTTTAGGCTTAGCGAAGCTTAACTTCTAAGCTTCATACATCACCGGAAATCTCTTTCTTATTTGATTTCCCGTACGGGCGGCTTACATAAGACCGTCGAAGAACTCTATCGGCTTGGAATCGGGCTTTAAGGTTACTATTGCTTTCTTATAGGAAGCGGTTGTTCCCTCATAGCGGCCCATTCTCTTTGCCTTGCCACGCACGTTAACGGTGTTTACCTTGGCAACGTCAACCTTGAACAGCTCTTTAACAGCATCTGCTATCTGATACTTGTTAGCGTCCTTGGCGACCTTGAAGGTGTATTTCTTGCCGGCTATGCCCGACATACTCTTTTCGGTTATTACCGGAGCAATAATGATATCCTGTGCGGTTTTCATTATGCGTACACCTCCTCGAATTTCTCTACTGCTGACTTAACCATTACCAGAGTATCTGCTTGGATAATGTCATAGGTATTAACGGTGTTTACCTGAGCGGACTTAGCGCCCTCGATATTTGCAATGCTCTTTACTGCGAAAGAGTTGTTATCGCCGAGAACGATAAGAACCTTCTTCTGTGCGCCGATCGCCTTAAGACAGTCGGCAATGACCTTTGTTTTGTAGGTTTCAACCTTAAGCTCATCAAGCACTATCATATTGCCTGTGGCAACCTTATCGGAAAGTGCAGACTTAAGAGCCAGACGGCGAACCTTTTTGTTAAGGGAATAAGAATAATCTCTCGGCTTCGGAGCGTGAACAATACCGCCGTGCCTCCACTGAGGAGCTCTTATTGAGCCCTGTCTTGCGTGGCCTGTGCCCTTCTGTCTCCACGGCTTCTTACCGCCGCCGGAAACCTCTGTACGGGTCAGGGTGGACTGTGTGCCCTGGCGCTGGTTTGCAAGGAAATTTACGACTGCCATATGCATTACTGCTTCATTCGGAACTATACCGAAGATACCGTCGCTCAAAGCCATCTCGCCTACGCTCTTGCCTGTCATATCAACAACTGCTATATTTGGCATACTCAATACACTCCTTCCCTTAAGCCTTTACGCTGTCGAAAAGAACTACTATTCCGCCCTTGGGTCCGGGAACCGCACCCTTGACTGCGATGATGTTCTTTTCTGCGTCAACTTTAACTACGCTGAGGTTCTGAACCGTTACACGCTCATTACCGAGGTGACCTGCCATCTTCTTGCCCTTGAAAACACGGGAAGGTGTGGAGCAGGCGCCGAGCGAACCGCCGTGACGGTGAACGGGACCGGTACCGTGAGTTTCCTTAAGGCGGTGGAAGTTCCAGCGCTTTATCGTGCCGGCATATCCCTTACCTTTTGAGGTTCCTCTTGCGTCTACCGAGTCACCCTCGGCAAATATATCGGCCTTTATAAGGTCGCCGACGTTGAGTGCCGAAGTATCCTCTAAGCGGAATTCACGCAAAACCTTCTTGGGCGCTACATCGCCCTTTGCAAAGTGGCCCTTCATAGGACCGTTTACCTTTGAAGCCTTCAGATCGCCGAAGCCTATCTGAACCGCCTCATAGCCGTCGTTCTCAACGGTTTTCTTCTGTGATACGACGCAGGGACCTGCTTCGATAACAGTAACCGGAACGACATTACCGTTTGCATCAAAAAGCTGAGTCATACCGAGCTTCTTGCCAACGATTGCCTTTTTCATTGTTTTTTCCTCCTTTGGTTATTGGTCAGCCATTTCGCTGACTTGACCGGGCCGGTGACGCTTTAATATAAGGTGTTTATTAAAGCTTTATTTCGATCTCTACACCGGCGGGGAGCTCAAGATTTGTCAGAGCTTCAACGGTTTTGTTTGAAGGCCTGATTACATCTATAAGCCTTTTGTGTGTCCTCATTTCGAACTGCTCACGGCTGTCCTTATACTTATGGACGGCACGGAGAATGGTAACGATTTCCTTTTCGGTGGGGAGCGGTACGGGACCGGACACCCTTGAGCCTGTACGTTTAGCGGTTTCCACTATTTTCTCAGCGGACTGGTCTACAAGCGCATGATCGTAACCTTTGATACGAATTCGGATTTTTTCTTTCACTGCCATGTGAAAATTCGCCTCCTTGATTAGTTGGCGGGCAAAACTTACACCGTGCCGTGTATTTCTTTTCGGCACAATATAAAACCGGCATTGCTGGGGTTGCAGACAATTCCGGACAGCGCCCTCAAGGCGCCGTTGCACAAGGACTCGCAAGTTATCCCTATGCCTTCCAAAGTTCTTTCGCCCGGTTTAAAATCGGACATACTCCGCAGAAATTTCCCGACGCTGCGGCCGGCCACCTCCTGCATCAACGCATGTTTACGCTGCTTTTACACAGCGTGCCTTGATATAATATCATAAACTGCGCAAAAATACAAGTTTTTTTTACAAAAAAGTTCTCAGAGTTTTCACAAAGTTTACGCTTTGTTTTTGTGCATATTGACAGCAGCCTTTATTGCCGTTTATGCTAACTCTTATGCGGTTTAAAACCTTCTCCTATAATCTCGCCCGCATCGCAGATAAAAATAAATGCGGTTGGGTCGAATTCTTCGGCTATCGAATAAAGCGCCGATACCTCCTGAATTCTGAGCACGCACATAAGCAGATTTTTCTCTTTTCCCGTGTATCCGCCGGTCGCCCTTATAAGTGTTGCGCCTCTTCTCATTCTCTCACCGACGGCTTTGCCGATATCCGCCGCACGGTCGGTCACAATATAAACGATTTTACCCCTGTCGGCTCCGTAGAGCATAGCGTCAAGCATCTTGGACGAGGCATAAAGCGACATAACGGAATAAAGCGCACTCTCGGCATTCTTATAAACAACGGCTGCAAGTGCTATTACTGCAGCGTCCATAAAAAGTATGAGTCTGCCGACGCTTATATGCCTGAATTTAGAGTTGACAAGCTTTGCTATTATATCCACTCCGCCCGTGGTCGCTCCACGCAGAAGTATCAGACTCATGCCGAGACCCATAAGTATTCCGCCGAATATTCCGGCAAGTATCTTATCGGTCTTAAGCGGCGGCAGAATATATTCGGTGAGCGAGAGCACCGCCGAGAGCATAACTGTAACGAGGGCTGTTTTTGCAATAAATTCCTTGCCGAACTTTAAAAATCCGAGTATTAAAACGGGAATATTTATAACAAGCAAAACCATTCCGCTCTTAAAGCCCAAAAGATAGGTTATAATAGTTGCAATACCGGTAAATCCGCCGGGGGATATCTCGTTCGGTGTTATAAAAACCGTTACACCGACGGAATAAACAAAACATCCCGAAATATAAAACAAAAAAGTTGACAGCGTTCGGAGAGCTTTTTTGCGCATAAAATCAGTCCTATCAATAAACTTTAAAGCTTTGCACCCAACCTAAAAATACCGTTGCGTTGCAAGAGGAGGGGCACTGCCAAAATCGAAGCGGTTTATTTAAAAAAAGCATTGTACCCTGATTGTATTGTCTGACCAAAATATGTAAATATGCGCAAAAACCGAAAGGAAAGGATAGAAAATGCGGCGTTACCGCCGCAAAATCATTTTTTAAGTTTACTTACACACCGAAAGCTGCTTTTATGTTATTCTTATTATCGCTCGGGAATTTAAATCGAAGCAACGCTCTTCTTTGTTTGCAGGGAGCAGGCTTGCAACTGATTGCAAGCAAAGCAAAGGGGCGTTAGCTCTTAAAGGTTTGAGTGGAATATTAAACTCCTATATCAGAAACTGAAATACCTCCGCCTTAAATGGCAGAGGCATCTGCATCAGATTATATGGGAAAAAAGTTCCTTTATCCGCTCGTTATCGCCCTTTAGATGAAGAAATCCGAAAATGCACTCGAATCCTGTTGCGGTGTGATACTGAGCGGGTGTGGAATTTTTCGGCACGTTTCCGGTGTGAAAATTTCTGCCTCTTTTAAAGACCGAGAGCTCGGTCTCGGTTAAAAAAGGCTCTATTTTCTTAAATGCCTCTGCCTGAGCAGGGGCGCAAACAAGCTTTACCGAAAAATTATGCAGCTCGCCCGACGGCCGATTTACCGAAGCCGTGTACTCCCTTACAAGAAGTTCGTAAACAGCGTCCCCCACGAAGGCAAGCACCGAGGGACTTAACAAATTCACATTTTCCATAACCGTTATCTCTCATTGGCCAAAGGCAGCCGAAAATACGCCGTTTTGTACGATTTCAGTATATTTTTGCTTTCCTTAAGGCACATAATCAAATTCAACATCGTAAACGCTTACCGTGTCGCCCTCTTTTACGCCTGCCTTTTTAAGTGCATCTATAATTCCGCTTGAACGGAGGACACGCTCAAAATACTGAAGCGATTCGTAGTCATCGGGGTCTACGGTATTCATAATATCAAGCAGCCAGTCGGCGTCCTCAACGAAATAAACGCCGTCGCAGGCTCTTATGCTGAATGTTCTCTTTTGCTTTAAGGTATAATCCGTTTCGGGTTTCGGCTGAGCCTCATAGGTTTTTATGGGGGGCAGCTTTGAAAGGCTCTCGGCAACGGATTTGATAAGTTCGTCCGTACCCTCGGCAATTGCCGCCATAACAGGGAAGAACTTATAGCCTTTATCCTCAAAATACGACCTGAGCTCATTTATCTTTTCTTCGCCGCAAAGGTCGCATTTATTTGCAACAACTATCTGCGGACGCTCTTTAAGTTCTTCGCTGAACGATTCAAGCTCTTTATTTATTGTATTAAAATCTTCTATGGGGTCTCTGCCCTCACTGCCCGAAGCGTCTATCACGTGCAGGAGCAGCCTGCAGCGTTCAACGTGGCGCAGAAATTCGTGACCTAATCCGACTCCTTCACCTGCGCCCTCTATAAGTCCGGGAATATCCGCCATAACAAACGATGCACCCTGCGCAGCTCTCACCACGCCGAGCACGGGGGTGAGGGTGGTAAAGTGATAATTTGCGATTTTCGGTTTTGCCTCGCTCACCACCGATATAAGGGTCGATTTTCCGACATTCGGAAATCCGATAAGCCCCACATCGGCAAGGAGTTTAAGTTCTAAGGTTACATCAAGTTCTTCTCCGGGAGTTCCGTTTTTGGCAAATCTCGGCACCTGACGGGTGGGTGTTGCAAAATGCGTGTTCCCCCAGCCGCCGTTTCCGCCCTTTGCTATAACAACGGGATCGTCTCCCGAAACATCAGCTATTATTCTGCCTGTTTCGGCATCCTTGACAACAGTGCCCCTCGGAACGCTTATTACAAGATCGGGCGCTTTTTTGCCGGAACAGCGTGAGGCTGCGCCGTTTGCTCCGGACTGAGCGCAATATTTCCTTTTATACCGGAAATCGGCAAGTGTTGAAAGGTTATCGTCCGCCTTAAAAACAATGCTGCCGCCCTTGCCGCCGTCACCGCCGTCCGGTCCGCCTGCGGCAACATATTTTTCTCTGTGAAACGAGACTGCGCCGTTTCCGCCGTTTCCCGCTTTCAAGTGAATTTTAGCTATATCAACAAACATTTATCTCTCAATTCCTTAATAAGTCCGAACCCGTTTTATCTTTACGGATTTTCCGCACTTCATTATTAAAATACCTTTTGATCGGAAAACAGACTGCGTTTTGCGCCTTTGCTCTGCAAAAATCAAAGTATAACCTATCGCTCCCTTGTGTGACTTACAAGCAGAGCAGAGTGTTGCTCCGATTTGAAAATAAACAGGCTCAAACAGTATGAGTTTTTAAACCGATTTTATGCAGGAAAAAGCTGCAAAGCCCTGACGCCTTACAAAAAAGACTCAAAGCAAAACTTTAAAGGGTGACGGAAAATCGCAATAGGTTCGGTTTTCGTCAGTCCGTATCCTCGGACTCATCATATTCAGCCGAGCTTTCAAGCGCCTTTTCATATATTTCCTGTGCTCTTTCAAGATTTTCCTCAGCAACATAAATATTTATTGCCGCAAATCCGCCGCCGAACATCAGGCGCATACCCGTTTCTCCGTTTTCCTCGTCGCAGGTATGTTCTATTCCGTTTTCTTTAAGCATATCGCAAAATATTTCTGCCGTTATAACATCCTCGGCGGACGCAGCGAGCACCGGATTATCTATAATTACCTCTACCGCATCGTCATTTCCGTTCTCTTCCTCATCCAAAACAAGCTCCGCTCCGCAGATGGGGCAAAGCTCCGCATCATCCTCACACTCTGCATTGCACACGTGACAAAGTTTCATAAAAGCGGCCTCCTTTTGATACAGTAATATTATTTGCCTTGAAAATCAAAAAATCCGGACAGCATCTATCCTGCCGCCCGGATATGGTTTTGAAAATTACTGCTCGACAGCGTAGATGCTGACCTGCTTGCGGTCTCTTCCTACACGTTCGAACTTTACCTTACCGTCAATAAGAGCGAAAAGGGTGTCATCAGAACCCCTGCCTACATTGTTTCCGGCGTGGATATGAGTTCCTCTCTGGCGAACTAAGATGTTACCTGCGAGAACCGACTGACCGTCTGCCCTCTTAACACCGAGACGCTTTGATTCGCTGTCTCTTCCGTTCTTTGTTGAGCCCATTCCTTTTTTATGAGCGAACAACTGAATGTTTATCTTCAACATAATGTGATCTACACCTCCGTAATTACTCTGATACGGTCCCCGTATTGCTCGCAAAGCCCGTTTATATGAAGCTCGAATCCCTTGAGGACAGCTCTTGCCGCATCCGTCGGTCTTGCAACGGTGAAATCAAGATATCCGTCTCTCATCTCGGACTTGCAGCTGCATTTAAGAACTTCTTCCACGGTGTTTGCCGCCATAATGGCCGCAGAGGACACCGCTGCGCATACGGTTTTACCTATTACATCGTCACAGTCAAACGAACTGTGACCCTTTAACTCAAAGCCTGAAAGGCCTTCGCCGTCGGTTTTAAGCTTAACAACAGTCATTTCTTAACCTATCTCGGTTATCTTGACCATTGTATAAGGCTGCCTATGACCCATTTTGCGGGCGCTGCTTTTCTTGGGCTTATAGGTAAATACGGTTACTTTCTTGCCCTTGCCGTTTTTAACTACGGTTCCCTTTACGAAAGCATCTTTAACATAAGGCTTGCCTACCTTTAAGGTCTTGTTGTTTACCGCAACTACCTTATCGAAGGTTACTTCCTCGTCTGCCTCGGCTGCGAGCTTTTCAACATAAATAGTGTCGCCGTTTTCTACACGGTACTGCTTGCCGCCGGTTTCAATGATTGCATACATTTTTCTTACACCTACCTGATATAAACAGTCTCGCTAAAGACGGGCGCATACCCTTAAAAAGAGCACAACTTAAGAAGCCCGCAATATGCGGCTTGAGTATTTTACCACACAAAAAGCCGATTGTCAAGCAATTTATGCGATAAAATACGGTTATTTATCTGCAAAGCTTTAAAAGTTTAAGAAATTTTGAAGGTTGCGGATTTTGAGCCGTCGCTTAATATTATCTGCGTTCCGGAAGTCTTTACTGCGCCGCCGCTTATAAAGCAGGTACCGGAGTTATATGCCGTCGACGTTATATCGGCTCCTCCCGAAATCACCTTAAGCGAGACTTTATTTCCGCTGCTGCCCGAATCCTTATATACATAAAGATTCGAAGCAAGTTTATCAGCCGATACCGAAGCTGTTTCTCCGAAGGCAACGCTTGCGACCCTTTCTCCGTTTTCATTTACGAGGGTTGCGGTATCCTTTGAAGCGTGGAGCGCACGGTACATATTATATGCTGCGTCCGCACCTATTATATTGTACCCCAAACGGCTGTAATGAAGTCCGCCGTAAATATTGCCCTGCATTTCGGAAAGGGTGTTTTCGCTTACGATTTGTGAATACTGTGACTCGCCGAATATGTTATAGTTTGAAACATCTACCGTTGCAGGCGTTTTAAGCGAACCTGTAAGGGTTTCGGTCAATGTGGTTGCCATATAGATATCGTCAAAATCGTTTGCAAGCTTATACTGTGCAAGAACGGGACCGCCGAGTTCGAGACCCGAATCGCTCTCATAGGAAGCTCTTACCCTCATAAATGCGCAGTATTTCACACGGTTTTTGGTTGCGGATTTAAACTGTGACCAAAGTGTATTGAATTTTCCGTAATAATAAGAGAATGTGTCTCTTCTGTCGGACTCTCCCTGAAGCCAATACATTCCGCATCCCGATATCTCAAAAAACGCACTGCCTTTACCGCTTTCATAATAATCATAGCAGGCGTTGAGCATATCGGCGGTCTTTTTAAGGCTGCCCTTTTCGGTATTGCCGGAAAGCCATTCGTCAACCTTTTCGCCGGGGGTTGCGGTATAGTTATTCGCAAAAACGACAACGGTTTTCTGCGGGTCTCCCGCTTTGAGGGATTGCTCATACCACTCAGCCGCATAGGCGCTTCTGAAGCCGTCATAGCTTCCTGCGCCGCCAAGCGCAGAGGGAATTGAGTTTGCTCCCCAGATATAAGCCGTTCCCTGTTTGCAGACGGCTGATGTATACTTCGCCGCCGTTTCCGGAACGCCGCTCGTTTCACCCGAAGCGTTTGACTGCCCCGCAACAATGGCTATATTTATCTTAGCCTTTGAAACGGTCACTTTATATACGGTTTCCTTGCCGTCCTCTCCCGTTACGGTAACATCGACCGGACTTTCCGAAATTCCGACTGCGTGAAGATTGCCTTTAGCTGCCTTTATTACATCGGTATTCGAGGATTTGACGGACTTAGCGCCCTCAAGCTCATAAAAATCATCATATTTAAGACTGAGTTCCATAGTCTCTGCCTGCCCTTCGCTTTTCTTAACAGAGGATGTCTTATCCGCTGTTTTCTTGTCTTTCTTTTTGTCCCCGCATCCCGAAAAACACAAAGCAATGGTAAGAACGACCAAAATCGCAATTGCTTTTTTCATAAACATTTCTCCTTAAAACGTTTAAAATATTCAAATCAAAACCCGCCTTAAACTGACAAAAAGACCGATTTTAATTAAATTTATAAGGGATTTTATTTACCGTTATATTTATACCGTCCGTATTGCCTTCGGAAACTACCGTAGTTTTGTTCTTATCCGCTCTGACGGTAAGTCTTACGCCTCTGTAAAGCAGTTTGAATTCAAGTGCCGACCAGTTCTCGGGCAGGCGTGGGGAGATATCGAGAGCATCGTCAGTATAGCTTACTCCGCCGAAGCCGAACACCGCCGTATTCCAGGAACCGCCGTTTGCGGCAGGGTGGGTCCCGCCTATATAAAGAGAACCCAAATACTGTCTCGTAGCTCCCGTAAGGTCGACCGTTACGGTCTTCATAAAGTATTTATACGCCCAGTCCGTATAGCCTATCTCGGCGGCAACTATGGCATATGCACAAGCCGAAAGGGAAGAGCCGTGTTCGGTGTAAGGTTCGTAAAATTCCCAGTTTGCTTTTTTAATACTTTCTTCGTATTCCGCCCTGAAAACATTGAGCATCATAACGATATCCGCTTGCTTGAGTATTCTTGTGGTGGTGGCAAGGCCGTGTCCGCAGCCCCAATACTCATTCGGGATGATGACCCTTTTCTTTATCTCGTCAAGCCCTATATCTTCAAGCTTCATATAACCGTCAAACTGTTCGATTATTCCGTTTTTATCGGGAGCGGGAACATAAAGCTTTTGTGCAAAATCGCTTACCCACGAAATATCGTTAGCCGATACGAACTCATCATACTTAGCTTTGTCAAGCTCTTTAACCTTATCAAGCGCCTTTAAAAGCGTATCCGCAGAATATTTTACCATTCTGTTTGTGAATGCATTGTTGTTTACCCGTTCGTGATATTCATCGGGACCTACGACATCCAAAAGTTCATATCTGTTTTTTGTGACCTTAAAATAGCTGTAAGTATAGAAAAACAGAACACATTCGTAAATAAGTTCTATTCCGCCCGAAAGGAGAAGCTGCCAATCGCCCGTAACTCTCAGATATTCCCACAGACCGTAAACCATATCTGCGCTTACGTGGATCTGCTTGTCTCTGAAATAGGTTCGAAGCGGCCTTTTGGTGAACACATCGGTTATATTGAACAGAGTGCAGGCGTCGTCACCGGTTTCCTGACTCTCCCACGCATAAAATGCGCCGTCATACCCGTATTCCGCAGCCTTTCGCTCGGCGCCACCTATGGTATTTATGCGGTATCTCGTAAGATTCTTTGACAAAGCGGGGTCGGTAAAAGAAAAAAACGGCTGCATAAACATTTCGGTATCCCAGAACGAAGCGCCCTTATATACCTGCCCCGAAAGACCCCTTGCGGGAATTCCGCAGCGGTCGGTATGGCGGGGTACTATGGACGAAAGATGATAAATGCTGTAACGCATTGCAAACTGCGCCTCATCGTCGCCCTCTATGATAACATCGCTGTTATTCCATATTTCATTCCAGACGGCTTTATGTTCGCAAAGGAGCGCATCGTAATCCTTTAATGCGGACTTTTCAAAACGCTCTTTGGCACTCTCTGCGCCGTCTCCCCAATAAACTCCTCCCGTTTTGGTGAATACGAAAGGTTCGTTTGCCTTTAAATTTACGGTTTTTTCGTTTATGTATATCCCATTTTCTTCTCCCGTGAATTTAAAGCCATCGGTCTTTTCAAATACCTTAAGGGGTATTTTATTCTGAACGGTAAGATACGAAAGCTCGGTTATTCCGTCCTCGTTTGAACTGTTTAAAAGGTCTAAGTGATTTCCGTTTATACTCCATATATCGGCGTCTATACCCGTTTTAACGGTAACGCTTACATCGCTGTCCGCCGTAACGGTAACTTTAACGGCGCAGATGTTTTCGTCCGCCATACTCAAAAACCGCTCGGAGCAGAAAGTCAATCTTACGCCCGACGCACTGAAAACCGTTTTTCTTGAGTGGAGGCCGCAGGAAATATCCAAAGCCTGCATATGCTCCGCAGGCTCGCTTGAAAGAGTGCTTATTTCCTCGCCGTTTACAAAAAGAGTTGTATAAAAAATATTCGGCGCATTTACCGATTCTCTCCACAAATCGCCGTTTTTATCGAAAAGACCTGCCATATTGCAGGCTGTAAGCTGAGGCGCTCTGAATTCGTCAAGCGTGCCCCTATACCCCATAAAGCCGTTGCCGATAAGATATCTGCTGCCGTTAAGCTCTATTCGCTCTTTTAAAAATTTTTCTTCCTTTAAAACAGTATTTTTCATCTTACCCGCCTCACTTTATTCTCTCAAGGTATTCTTTTATATCGCAGGCGGTATATGTTGCCCTCTTGTTTGAAGACGCCGAGCCCACTCCCAATACTTTCATTCCGCCCGCAAGAGCCGCTTCAACGCCTGCATCGGCGTCCTCAACAACCATACAGTCCGAAGGGTCTGTTCCGACAAGCTTCGCCGCAAGCAGAAAGACCTCCGGATCGGGCTTTGAACGGGTTATCTGATTACCGTCGGCAACGGCGTCGAAAAAGCCGTTAAGTCCGATATTTTCCAAAATAGCGGGTGTGTTTTTGCTCGAAGAGCCTATTGCGAGCTTTATTCCCTTACTTCTTAAGAGATTAAGGAAATCCATAACGCCCGGCAATATATCGTTACTGCTTAAGGTCTTTATATACTCTTTATAGTAATCGTTCTTTCTTGTTGCAAGAGCAGTTTTCTCGTCGTCGCTGTAGCTCTTTTCCGCCTTTTCAAGCACTATATCGAGGCTTGCCATTCGGCTGACGCCTCTTAGTCTTTCGTTTATTTTGCGGTCGAAATAAATTCCTTCCTCGTCCGCCATTTTTTTCCAAGCCTTGTAGTGACACTCGTCCGTGCAGACGATAACACCGTCAAGGTCAAAGATAACTGCTTTACAGTCCATTTTGTCCGTTCTCCTATTTTAAATTTGTGGATTTGACAATTAACTATCCGAGGCTTAAAGGCCTCGGACAGCTAAGTTTTGAAAGTTTTAAAAAAGCTTCACGTGCTGATTTTTCACGTCGCAGCCTACCGGCGTTCCTTTGCCGCTCATAAGTACATCGTAACCGAAATAAGAATTGTTTTCAAAGCAGTTTCCTTTGGTCTCGTCCAAAAGCTCGACCGCAGTCTTGTAGCCGCCTATGAGGTTGTTGCAGAAGGTGTTGAACGCTCCTCCCGCCTTAATGCCTACATTTTTGCCTATTTCTATTACACCGCTGTTTGTTTTGAAAACAGGAAGATTTTTAACGTACTGCATATGAGCCGAGCCGTCGAAAGCACACTGGCGGACAGAGTTACCGAAGCAGCCGCCGCCCGTATACCTTATATATTCGGGTCTGTCGGATATTCTGTTACCGTCCGAATCGAGCCAGATACCTTTGCCGCCGCCCCTTACCGAGCAGTGAACGATACGGTTGAAAGCAACAACGCAGGTCGTATTCTTCTTAGCGTAGTAGCAGTTGGAGTAAAGCCTTATTCCGGCAGACATATTTATCTCGTGACCTTCGATTATGTTCTCTATTCCGCAGTTCCAGATAAACTGAGAATGACTGTTTGACAGAGCTGAATTATTATTTATCCAGAGCACGTGGTGGGTGCCGTAGACTATAGTGAACGCCGTATTTTCGTCAGGCAATACGGTCCACGGTTTATCAAGAGATACTTTATCGCCGTCAACCGCAGTAATTGTTCTGTACTGTCCGAAGCCTCTGCCCTTTAAAACAACAAGAAATCTCGGGTATTCATATATATCGTCGGCGCTCATAGTGCCTCTGCTCTGATCATATTCACCGTTTGTTTCGCCGCTGTTTTTAAGGTCTGCCTTTATATAGTCGCTGCCTATTTCATAAGCAAGACCGCTCCAATCGGAATCGCCGTATTCCGACATATAAACCTCGTTTGCGTTTCCGCCTCTGCCGACGCCTTCGCTGCGGTTCTGATAGACCCAGTTATCCGAAAAACCTTCCTGAGCCATAAATGAACGTCTGCCGTCAAGGAATCTGTTTTCCTCGAATATTGATTCGTGGAAGCCGCATATATATGACTCATCCTTCTGCATAGGGCAACAGCGGAAGACATTCTCTATCATTTTTGCTCCTCTGTTATCGGCAGGAAGTACATATATAGGACAAATGGCTGAAAATTCGTTTCTGAAAAGGGTAAGCTCCCTTGTGTTTGAAACGCTTACTATGCCTGCGCTTATCTGCCCGAAGCGGTCGTCAAGATAAACGTTTATGCCACTGCCGTCAACACAGACATTATTTAAAAATGCGCCGTTTACCGTGCCATATCTTTCGTTTGAGCCGACAAGCACGCCCATATTAACGCCGTTTCCGAGCTCAAAGCGCATATCGGAAACGCCGGCGTCGTTATAAATACGGACAAAAACATTGTTTTTAAGCTTATCCCAGTGTGCCTTCCAGTCTACAGCCCAATGCTTTCCGCCCGATTTACGCTCCGCATAGTAAACATCGCTCCAGTCGGTCGAAAAATCTTTTCCGTAAACGCTGCGGACGGTAGTTGCGCCCTTGCCGGCACCCTGAAGAACAACGCCCGGTTTTAATGTAAGCGTTCTTGAAACACCGTAAGTCCCGGCGCCGAGCATAACCGTTCCGCCGCCGTTTTCAAACACAAAATCTATTGCCGCCTGCAATTTATCCGTCATATCGGTATGAGCGCCCATTATATCGGGTTCAACAGCAATTATTTCGGATTTCGGCATAGAAACGGAACCTATAGTTTCCCTGTTCCAGGAGGTGCGGTAATAATCGGTAAGAGTATATTCCTTTTTAACCTTTATATCAACACTGTCAGACCAACCGAATTCGGAACCTGTTCCGTTGTGGACAAATATCTCATATTCACCGTCTGCCGCATCTTCGGGGACCTTGAAGATAGTTTGATGACGATATGCCGTATGAGCGTACATCGTGGACTTCACCTGAATCGGAGTGATAACCGAAAATTCACCTGTCTGTTTGTTTTTAAGTCCCACTTTCTTATACATATTGCTCCAGAATTTATCGCCGTAAACCGTTACGGTACCGCCAGGATATATTTCTTTTACCGACTGAAACCATATTTCGGGAGCGTTTGCAACAAACGGCTTTGAAAAACCTTCATCGTTTTTAACCCAAAAACAGCCTGTGCCTCCGGGCGCAATGTCATATGTAATATATATAACGTTATCGGCCGCATCGTAAATTTTAAGTTCCTTTGCTCCCTCGGGCGGAAGTTCGGGAAGAACGGCATTATTCGGCGTTCCCATTGTTTGTGAATCTTTGTTTTCTCCTTCTGTCGGACGCCACCAGTAAACGGTTGAATTTTTATCGGCGTTTTCACAGAAGATCTGGACGGTTTCTCCGCCTTCGAACGGTGTGATTCTTGAAATTTCCGGTTTTGACATAATTTTCACTCACCTTAGGGTTTGATTTTGTGGATTTGCCTTAAAGACTAAAGTCATTGTAAACGAGTAAAACATCAATGTCAACAAAAAACTGTTAAAAAATGAAAATTAAATTAAATATTATTTGCTTTTTGTTTTAATTGCCTTTCGGATTGTCTTTTTTGTGAAGATATGAAATAAAAATTGTCGCTCCGATCAGTGGAATGCCTGCGGAGCGGCAGGTGACCTTCTTTCCTTTAAGTCTTTTTTCATAGAGACTATTTTTTTGTTAAGGTAAGATAAGGAAAATGTCTGTAAAGCAACCGAAGATCCCCTGCCTTTTTGTCGTAAAACAAAACAGAGGTTATTCACCGTGCTCAGGGAAATGTCTGCGAAGCAGACAAAAGGGTGCCCGTTTTCGGAGAAAAAGCTGTCAGACGGAACGGCTGACTGAGGGGTATTCTTTCCTTGTTTTTTATATTTTAAATTTTCAAATTCAATCTTTAATGTTTTTAGTTTCGGTTA
>CAKSEH010000011.1 GCA_934446475.1 uncultured Eubacteriales bacterium
GGTCCTGTAGCACCTGTTGCACCGGCAGCACCTGTGGGACCGGTGGGTCCTGTAGCGCCCGTTGCACCGTCGGCACCCGTGGGACCGGTGGGTCCTGTAGCACCTGTTGCACCGGCAGCACCTGTGGGACCGGTGGGTCCTGTAGCGCCCGTTGCACCGTCGGCACCTGTGGGACCGGTAGGTCCTGGAGCGCCTGTTGCACCGTCGGCACCTGTGGGACCGGTAGGTCCTGTAGCGCCCGTTGCACCGGCAGCACCTGTGGGACCGGTGGGTCCTGTAGCACCCGTTGCACCTGTGGGACCTGTAGGACCTATAGTAGATATAGAGGTGAAATCATCTGAAGAACCGGGATATCCTTGCGGATTATCGACATTCACCATATACAGACTACCCTCATAAACTACAAGCTGACCTGCATGATACATTCTTCCGTACACGAACAACACCGGTAAATTCGGTATTGGCGGATACGGCGGTCTCGGCGGAGGGGGATAGGGCGGACAGCAACGACAGCAACTTTCGTCGCCGTTTATCCGAACTCCGTTACAGTAGACCTTCATTTTAGGATCGCAATTGCTCATTTGCTTACGGCGTCCTTTCGCTTTCTTTTAGAGTTTAATACTCTAAAAGCATTATATGCGTATGCCTCATTTGGTGTGATAGATCAAACGGTCGGATTTATGATATCCTGTCTTTTATTTTCTGCATTTTAAGGTCGAGCTGAGCGGCGGTTTCCGAACAGTAGATCAGATCCGATTCAAGCTCTGAAGTTATAGCGGGGTCAACATCTTTTTTGTATCTGAGTTTATGGTCAAGACTTGCCCAAAAATCCATAGCTATCGTTCTGAGCTGAACTTCAACCTTCATAGGACGTTTTTCGTTTTGCAGAAAAATCGGGACTTCGACAATAAGGTGAAGACCCCGATAACCGTTCTCTTTAGGATTTTTTATGTAATCTTTTTTCTCTATAAGGGTTATATCGTCCTGATTTAATAAACAATCCGCAAGGAGATAAATGTCTTTAATAAATGAGCAAATAACCCGTACTCCCGCCATATCAAATATGTTATTTTCAATTGACTCAATATTAAATTTAAGGTTTTTGCGCTTCATTTTTTCAACTAAGCTTCTCGGCTCTTTGATACGGGTCTTAATCGTTTCTATCGGATTTTGGTCATACTTAAGAGAAAATTCTTCGTTTAAAACCTTGAATTTGGTTTCAACTTCCATCATAGCGCAAAGATAGTAAGAATTCAGTTTCCGCCAGGCTTCGAGATTTGTTTCCATTGCGTTTAAAAATTCTTCGCTCGGAACAGTCGGTTTGTGTTTCTTTAATAAATTCATAGCTTATGCCTCATTTCAAGCTCGATTATATCAGCATACATCACATAATTCAACAAATTGTGAGTTAATTTAAAATAATTTTACATATTGTAAAGAATAAAAAAGTGTGTTATATTATTACATAACTCAGAAATTCTCTTGGTGATTTATATGGATTTTTCAGAAAATAAAGTCAGTAAAAAAAGGGCATTTGCGGAAGGAATGAAATCGGGAATCCCGATAGGTCTCGGATATTTTGCAGTGTCGTTTTCTCTTGGAATAACTGCTTTTTCGGCCGGTCTTTCGGTGATCCAATCTTTTTTTGCGAGTCTGCTTTGTAATGCGTCTGCAGGGGAGTATGCAGGATTTACGATAATCGCAGCCGGCGGTACATATATAGAACTTGTTATTATGACGGTCATTGCAAATGCAAGATATACGCTTATGAGTTGCGCTATGAGCCAGAGACTGGCTCCGGGTACTAATTTAATTCATAGGGCTTTGATAAGTTTTGACCTTACCGACGAGCTGTTTGCAGTTGCTATATCAAAGCCCGGATATGTAAATCCGTTTTATTATTACGGCGCTGCTGCGGTTGCGGCTCCTTGCTGGGCAATCGGAACGGCACTTGGCGCAGCGGCAGGCAATATATTACCCGATAACTTCGTAAGCGCACTTTCGGTTGCTCTTTACGGAATGTTTCTTGCGGTAATAATACCGTCAGCAAAAAAAGACAAGCTTATTGCGATTTTAATTGCCGTTTGCTTTGCTCTGAGTTATGCCTTAAATACCGTTGAATATTTTTCCTTTATTCCTGACGGCGTGAGAACAATTATTTTAACTGTCGTGATATCATCTGCCGCAGCAGTTTTGTTTCCCGTTAAAGCAGATAAAGAGAGGGCAGAATGATGAGCGGAAATAAAATTATTTATTTGATTATAATGGCCGTGGTAACTTTCTCGGTAAGAGCACTGCCGCTTACGCTTATAAGAAAGCCTATTAAAAATCAATTCCTTAATTCTTTTTTATATTATGTTCCTTATGTTACGCTTGCTGTTATGACATTTCCGGCTATTATCAATGCAACACAAACTCCCGCTGCGGGTGTGGCAGCTCTCATAATCGGAGTAATAGCGGCGTGGGCAGGTGCAGGTCTTTTTCCTGTTGCTTGTTTGTGCTGTGCGGCGGTGTTTATATCCGAACTTGTTTTGCCTAAAATTTTTTAGATTAGTCAGATGAAAATTTGCTGTTAAGGACAGGTTCGGATTATTTTCGTTTGATGTAAACATATTTTAATATTAACCACAGATACGAGGTCGGCTCAAAATGAGCCGACCTCGTATCTGTTTAATAAAAATATTATTTTGAATGTCTTTTAATAAGCTTTACCGCTTCTCCGAACGGTATTACCGCAAGGGAAAGGAGCAAGGAGGTTATTACCTGTTTTGCAGTTAAAACGGTAAGCCCGAAAAGAAATCCGGCAGGAGTAAGAACAAGAAAGAATATGATAAAGAGTATAAGTATCGAGGAGAGTCCCATAAAGTCATTTAACGGCATTTTGAATTTAAATATACTTGTACGTGTTCTTAAGTTAAATGAATGGAATATCTGGGATGCGCAAAGCGTAAAGAATGTCATAGTCATACCGGTACTCGTCATACCGGATTTAAAGTCCATATGATTTCCGATAACACAGGCAATAAACGCAGTTGCTGTCATAAAAACCGCATAAACAGGTATATCGATAATGTCTTTAAAACTAAGCAATCTTCCCGTTAAAGTCAGCGGCTTTTCATTCATAACATTTTTTTCGGCCTTTTGTCCCGAAAGAGAAATAAGCGGAGTACAGTCCGTTAAAAGATTTATCCACAAAAGCTGAACTGCGAGAAGCGGCGGGGTGCCGAGCACTATCATACCTATAACATAAACTAAAATTTCCGCAAGATTGCTGCTGAGGATGTAACTGACGGATTTCTGAATGTTTGCAAATAATCCTCTGCTTTCCTTTATCGCATTTACTACAGAAATAAAGTTGCTGTTTTTAATTATAAGATCGGCATTTCCTTTTGCAACATCGGTACCGTCCGCCCCCATAGCACAGCCGATATCCGCCTTTGCAAGAGCATCCGCATCATTTAGACTGTCACCCGTAACCGCAACGATGGCACCTCTGTCCTGCCAGGCTTTTATTATACGCAATTTATCTGCCGGAGTAATTCTTGCATAAACACTGTAATTTTCAACCGACGATGCAAGTTCTTCATCACTCAGCGATGCAATGTCGGTACCGGTAACGGCATCGGTATTATCCTTTAAAATACCGATTCTTCTTGCAACCGCTTTAGCGGTTATAAGATTATCTCCCGTTATCATTATTGTTTTTATTCCTGCCGTATCACAGATTGATATTCCTTTGAGCGTTTCGCTTTTCGGAGGATCTGAAAGACCTATTAACCCGGCAAAAACAAGGTCGCATTCTATGTCGTCGGCGTTCGGAATTGACGGAGTTTCATCAAGTTGTTTTATACCTATACATATAACACGCAGCGCATCCGATGCCATTTCTTCATTTGCCTTTAAAATTTTATCGGCAGAAATATCCGAAAATTTATCGGCAAGCATTTCGGGAGCGCCTTTGACTATCGCTACCGGTTTTCCAGAAATCATATTTATACTCGTCATAGTTTTGCGCTCGCTGTCAAACGGTATAACTGCAAGTCTCGGGAAAAGGTTTCCGAGTTCTTCTTTTGTGATTGAAGCGTACTTATTGCAGGCTTCTTCTATTGAAGATTCGGTAGAATCGTTTTCAAGTGTAGAGCAGGATGCGGCGAGCTTTAACAGCATTGAGTCGGATTCCGAGAGGCTTTCGTTTGACACATCGGTATACTTTTCACCGTCAAACAACCTGTCAAGCTGCATATGATTTTTTGTTATAATACCTGTTTTATCCGAGCAAATAACAGTCGTCTTGCCGAGTAATTCAAGGGCTTTTGCTTTTTTTACTATCATACCGTCCTTAATAATTCGGCGAATACCGAGAGCGACAACAATTGTGGCAATCGCAGGCAGACCTTCGGGAATTGCTGCAACGGCAAGGGCAACGGAGTTCATCAGCGCTTTTGCAGACATACTTGCAAAGGGTTGAGAATTGCCGGAATTTTGAATAAGTGAAATTATAAAAACAATAATACAAACCGCAATAATAAATATGTTTATTGCATTCTCCGTACGGTTTAAAACAGACTTTACGGGAAGTTCCTCAGAACCCTGTTGATCTATCAGTGCCGCTGTATGACCGGTTTCGCTGTTTGTTCCGGTTTCGACTACAACTGCGGTCGCTTTTCCCGAAACAACACTGCAACCCGAATAGACCATATTAACACGTTTGTCTACAGGTGTTATATCTTCAACGGTGATGTTTGCGGTTTTATCCACGGGAATATTGATTCCGGTAAGTGATACTTCGTTGCACCTGAAATTATTCGTTTCAACTAAGCGGGCATCGGCGGTTATATAATCTCCCGCTTTAAGAAGAAGTATATCACCGGGGACGAGCAGAGATGACGGAATGGTTTTTTTGATTCCGTCACGCAAAACCGTTGACATAGGGTCCGTGGCGCCCTTAAGTGAATCTATTGCAATATCGCACCGATGCATATAAACTGCGGTTATAACGGAGTTTAAAATAACTATAGCAATTATCAAAAGAGGTGAGAAGTAGTCTTTTTCTCCGTAAATAAGCGAGATAACAAAAGATAAAACGGCCACAACCGCAAGAATGTAAACAAATTTACTGTTGAGCTGCATAAATATGCGTTTAATAAGCGACGGTGATTTTTTGTCACCCACTATATTTTTCCCGTATTGTTCAATACGGATATCGGCTACACCGTTTGCAAGACCTTTGGTCTTTTCAACCGCCAGTTCTTTTAAAACATCGCTTGCCTCGGCACTGTGCCAAATCATATTATCACTCCGTTGATTTCAGCGTGACTGCAATTATATGCCACACTTAATAAAATAGATGTATAATTTTAACATTATCTCAGCGTTTTGTCAATTACTTATATAATACACCCTGTGCAGTAAAGTATAAATATATACCACTTGCAAAAATGACTTGTTTGGTGTATACTTATCTTGCATAATTATGAAAGTAGGTGCGGTATGACACGAAAAGAGGCTCGGGAAGAGGCTTTTATACTGATTTTTGAGAAAGAACTCAATCCCTGCACAAATGAAGAACTTATTGAGCTCGCAAAAGAAGTCAGGGATATTGAACCGGACGAATATATTTATGATGTGTTTTGCGGAGTATTTAAAAATCTTTCCGAAATAGACGCCGTTATTTCAAAGTATTCCGTAGGTTGGTCGATAAACCGAATTTCAAAGACTGCGCTTGCAATTTTACGCCTTGCAATTTATGAAATTAAATTCGTTGACTCCATACCAACATCTGTTTCGATAAACGAAGCTGTAGAACTTTCAAAAAAGTACTCAACGAAAGAGGATGCTTCCTTTATAAACGGTCTTCTCTCTTCGGTTGCGAAAGAGCCTGTTGATGCCTGAAAACGTTTTAACTGTAAAACAGCTTAACTTTTATGTTAAGTCGTTGTTGGAAAGCAACAGCCTGCTTGCGTATGTGTCTGTTTCGGGAGAGATATCAAACTTTAAATCTCATTTTCAAAGCGGGCATTGGTATTTTACGCTTAAGGATGCGGATGCTGCCGTGAGCTGCGTAATGTTCAAAAGCTCAAATATCAGAATTCCGTTTTCACCCGAAAACGGAATTTCGGTTGTTGTTTCAGGCAGGATATCATTGTATGAAAAAGACGGCAGATATCAGCTTTATGCAGAGGAAATGCACGCAGGGGGCGACGGTGATATAGCCCTTGCTTACCGTCAGGTAAAAGAAAAGCTTGAAAAGGAAGGGCTTTTTGATCCTGAAAGCAAGCGACCATTGCCTCAATTTCCTGAAAAAATCGCAGTCATAACCTCCGAAACGGGAGCTGCGGTGAGAGATATTATAAGCATAACCGCCCGTAGGTATCCGCTTTGTAAAATTGTTTTTTGTCCGACTGCGGTTCAGGGCGAATCTGCTTTAAATCAAATCCTTGAAACACTTGATAGGGTGTATATGCTTGACGGTTTGGATGCCGTTATTATAGGCAGGGGCGGCGGTTCCGCCGAAGACCTTATGGTTTATAACAGCGAACTTCTTGCAAGGAAGATATATGAATCGCCGGTGCCGGTAATTTCGGCGGTAGGTCACGAAACAGATTTTACAATTTGCGATTTTGTTGCCGATGTCCGTGCGGCAACACCGTCGGCTGCGGCCGAGCTTGCCGTGCCTGACGGTGAGCAGCTGCTTTACAGGATAAACTCACTGTGTTCTGCCCTGACTGTAGCCCTTAACAGAGCCTATAATAATTCAAGTCTTCGCTTTAATGAACTTGAAAGAAGAAATATTAAAGCTTACGGTGAGCTTTTAAACGCAAAATCTATTCAAATTAAAATAAAAACCGATGCGCTTAAAATTTCCGTCAATAAAGTTTACTTTAAAAACGAGGCGAACTGTAAGGCGCTGATTTCGTCTCTTGACGCTTTAAGTCCGCTTAAAGTTCTTTCAAGAGGATATGCCGCAGTGTCAAATATAAACGGAATCGTAAAGTCGGCAGAAAGCGTTAATATCGGAGATAATATAACCGTTGCTTTTTCGGACGGTAAGCTTGATTGCCGCATAGAAAATATTATAAGGGAGAAAGATTATGTCCCGGAATAACAACTTTGAAAGCGATTTGAAAGAACTTGAAAAAACAGTAAAAGAACTTGAAAATGCTGAGGTGTCGCTTGACGATGCAGTTAAACTTTTTGAAAAAGGCGTTATGCTTTCAAAAAGGTGCTCAAAGAGTCTTTCGGAAGCAAAGCAAAAGATAACTACTCTGTCTGACGAGGAGCTGGAAAATAATGTTTAAAAACACTCTTTCAAATTACTGTGCGAAAATAGAGTCTCGTCTTGATATTCTTCTTTCGGAAAACGATGCCGAATACAATGAAGTTATAAGGGCGGCAAGGTATTCTCTCCTTGCGGGCGGAAAAAGGATCAGACCCATTCTTCTCCTTGAGTTTTACAAACTTTGCGGCGGAGAAGGCTACTCGGCTTATAATTTTGCCTGTGCTGTTGAAATGATACACACTTATTCTCTTATACACGATGATCTTCCGTGTATGGATAATGACGATTTTCGCAGAGGCAACCCCTCTTGTCATAAAAAATTCGGTGAGGATATAGCACTGCTTGCCGGAGACGCTTTGCTTACGGAAGCGTTCGGCGTCGCACTTAAAACCAACGGCATTCCGCCGCAAAGGGTGCTTAATGCCGCACATCATCTTTCAAGATGCGCCGGAATAAACGGTATGATAGGTGGTCAGGTTATGGATATAACCGGAATTGCTTTTAAGGATGCCGAACTAACAAGGAAGATGTATCTTTTAAAAACGAGTGCTCTTATCAATGCTTCCGTAGTCTGCGGTGCGGTTCTTGCGGGAGCCGATGAAGAAAAAATAAATCTTGCCGGAATTTATGCAGATAAACTCGGTCTTGCCTTCCAAATAACAGATGATATATTAGATGAGAAAGGCGACAGTGCGAAACTCGGTAAACCTGTCGGAAGCGATGCTAAAAACAATAAAGAAACCATCGCATCAAGACTCGGAACGGAGAAGGCAAAGGAACTTGCCGACCGTTATACTAACGAGGCACTTTCCGCTTTATCGAAACTCGGCGGTGACTCGTCATTTTTAAAGGAACTTACCTTCAGTTTGCTAAACCGTGAATATTAAGGACGTATTGTAATTGGAATATAATATTTTAAAGGAAATAAAATCACCTGATGATGTTAAAAAGCTTACATCTTCTCAAATACCGGAACTTTGCGAAGAACTCAGGAGCTGTATTATCGATACCGTTTCAAAAAACGGCGGTCATCTTGCTTCAAACCTCGGAGCTATAGAGCTTACCGTTGCTTTGCACAGGGCTTTTTCTTCACCCGAGGACGCAATTATATTTGATGTCGGGCATCAGTCCTATGCGCATAAACTTCTTACAGGCAGGTTTGACCGTTTTTCAACACTTCGTCAGGAAAACGGGATATCGGGCTATATGCGTCCCGGCGAGAGCATACACGACCCGTTTGTTACAGGTCACAGCAGCAATTCCGTTTCCGCTGCTTACGGCATATATAAAGCCAAATCGGTTACGGGCGAATCGGGAACTGCGGTTGCCGTTATAGGCGACGGCGCAATGACCGGCGGTATGGCTTATGAAGCGCTTAATAACTGCGGCAGCGGCAGAAGTAATTTTATCGTTATCCTAAATGATAACAAAATGTCTATTTCAAGAAATGTAGGGGCACTTGCAAGGAGCTTTACAAAGCTTAGAAACAGGCCCAAATATCATAATTTTAAGTTTGCGGTAAGTAAAATACTTGTTAAAATTCCCTTTGTAGGCAAAGGACTCAATACTTTCATATTTAAGGTGAAAGAATTTTTCAAATCAGTGGTGTATCGAAATAATATTTTCGTAGATATGGGATTTAATTATCTCGGGCCTGTTGACGGTCATAACGTATCCGCTATGGAACAGCTCTTTAAAATTGCTAAGAATTACAACAGACCGTCTCTTATTCACGTGATAACGACCAAAGGCAAAGGATATAAATACGCCGAGAGCAAACCTAAAAATTATCACGGTGTTTCGCCCTTTGATGTTGAAGTGGGAGCCCTGAAAAATAATAAAAAAACATTTTCGGATGTTGCCGGCGATACGCTTTGCAGGCTTGCCGAAAAAAACGACAGAATATGTGCAATAACTGCGGCAATGTCAAGCGGTACAGGACTTACAAGGTTTTCCTCTGAACACAAAACAAGATTTTTTGATGTGGGAATTGCAGAACAACACGCCGTAACATTCTCCGCAGGACTGGCAAAGGGCGGCGCAATACCGTTTTTTGTGGTGTATTCAAGCTTTCTTCAGCGTGGATACGATCAAATAATTCACGATGCCGCAATTGCAAATTTGCCGCTTAAACTTCTTGTCGACAGGGCAGGCATAGTCGGGGAAGACGGAGAAAGCCATCAAGGCATATTTGATGCGGCTTTTTTAAGCACAGTGCCTAATATGAATATATATTCTCCGTGTTGTTATTTTGAACTTGAAAATCTTATTATCGGTTCCGTTTCAAAAAAAGAACTCTGCGCAATCAGATATCCGAGGGGCTGCGAAGCCGAGGATTATAAGTTTGATTTCTCAGGGGAATATACCGTAATAGGCACGGGAAAAGCAAAGAAAGCGGTAATAACATACGGAAGAGTTTTTTCAAATGCCTACAACGCTTTGAAAGATAATAAAAACACAGATATAGTTAAGCTTAATAAAATATATCCGATTTCAAAAGAAATGATAAATTCACTTCTTAAATATGAGGAAATATACTTTTTTGAAGAAGGTATAAGGAGCGGCGGAATAGCCGAACACACCGCTTCAATGCTCAGTGAATCGGGATATAAAGGCAAATATGATATAACGGCAATAGAAAACGAATTCGTGCCGACATCCACGGTGTCATCCGCACTTAAAAAGTACGGACTTGACAGTGAGTCAATAAAAGAAAAAATCGGAGAACTGTAATGTCTGAAAAACAACGGCTTGACCTTGCGCTTTTATCTCTCGGTTTTGCACAGACAAGGGAAAAAGCAAAGGCCATAATAATGTCAGGAATAGTTTATGTCAATAATCAGAAATGTGATAAAGCAGGGGATACGGTAAAGCCGGACGATAAGATCGAAGTAAGAGGAGACACTCTTAAATATGTCAGCAGAGGCGGACTGAAACTTGAAAAGGCGGTCAAATCGTTTTCACTCTCACTTAAGGGAAATATATGTGCCGATATCGGCGCATCAACCGGCGGCTTTACCGATTGTATGCTTCAAAACGGAGCGGTGAAAGTATATTCCGTTGACGTAGGTTACGGTCAGCTTGCCTGGAAACTCAGAACCGATGAAAGGGTAGTAAACTTAGAGAGAACAAACTTCAGATATGTTACAAAAGAGCAGATACCCGACCCACTTGATTTCGCTTCGGTAGATGTATCATTTATATCTCTTTCCCATATTTTTCCCGTTATGCGTAATTTTCTGCGGGACGGCGGCAGGGCTGTTTGCCTTATAAAACCGCAGTTTGAGGCGGGCAGAGAAAAAGTCGGAAAAAAGGGAGTAGTAAGGGATAAAGGCGTTCATATTGCTGTTATAAAAAAAATCACCGAACTGATTTCGGAAAATAAATTTTCTCTTTTGGGACTTGATTATTCGCCTATTAAGGGTCCCGAAGGTAACATCGAATATCTTTGTTATATAGAAAAAAGCGATACGCCCGAAAATATTTGCGGCGTGGAGCCGGAGGCTGTAGTTGAAGCCTCGTATCTTGCACTTAAGGAGTGAAAAGCTTGAAAGTAGCGGTTATACCGAACCTTGATAAGAGAGGTTCTGCCGAAACGGTGGAAAAAATCGGAGCGTATTTTAAACAAATAGGCATTGATGCTTATGCGCCGGATAACATATGTTGCACCGCTTTTAAGCATTTGCCTGAAGAACAGCTTTATCGGAACTCAGATATAATCGTAACGATAGGCGGGGACGGTACAATAATCCGATATGCCAAAAAAGCTGCAAAATACGGAAAACCGATACTCGGAATAAATGCAGGCAGAGTAGGTTATCTTGCAAACATTGAGCAAAATGAATATAAACTTTTATCACGCCTTAAAACCGGCAATTATTCTATTGAAAACAGAATGATGATAAAGGCGTCGGTCTTTGAGGGAAATAAGCTTATCGGTGAATACAATGCACTTAACGACGCTGTTATAACAAGCGGATTTATCGCAAGAATAATTGATATTTCCGCTTCTGTCAGAGGAGACAGCATTAACTACAGGGCAGACGGTATAATAGTTTCCACACCGACCGGTTCTACCGCATATTCAATGTCAGCGGGAGGACCGATAATAGATCCCACTGCAAAGTGCATTGCAATTACACCGATTTGTTCGCATTCTCTTTCGGCAAAACCTATACTTTTAAGTGACGATAAAGAGTTGACCCTTCGGGCATGTTCGAAAAAACGCACCGACATTTATCTTACGATAGACGGAAGAAAAGTTGCGAGTATAAAACCGAATACCAGAATAGTTATAACTAAATCCGACAGTACTGTTAAACTGCTGAGAATTAACGACAGATCGTTTTATAAGACCCTTTCGGTAAAATTTCTTGATATGAGGTATGGCAATAATGAAAAATAAACGCCAAGAAAAAATTCTTGAAATAATTAAAGACAAGGTTATCCTTACACAGGACGATCTTCAAAATGCGCTTTTGAAGTTTGGATTTGATGTGACGCAATCAACAGTTTCAAGGGATATAAAGCAGCTAAAGCTTGTTAAAGACCACGATGAGGGCGGTAATTATCGGTATGTATCCGTCGAGAGGACAAATCCCGATGCTGCTCCCGCCTCAAATTTTAAAACAATGATTTCAAATTCGGTAAGATCGGTTGATTACGCCGTCAATGATGTTGTTCTGAAGTGCTATACGGGAATGGCGTCGAGCGTATGCGTTGCTATAGACGCTCTCTTTTCCGATGTTATGTTAGGTTCAATTGCAGGTGACGATACCATATTTATTGTCACTCACAGCGAAAGGGAAGCGGGTCAGCTTGCCGGTTATATCAAAAAACTGATTTAACGGGGAAATCATATGCTTAAATGTTTACATATTGAAAACATTGCGGTTATTGAAAAGGCTGATATTGATTTTTCGGGCGGTTTTAATGTGCTTACGGGTGAAACGGGCGCAGGCAAGTCTATAATAATCGACTCACTCGGCGCCGTTCTCGGGCAGAGAACCTCTAAGGAACTTATCCGAAGAGGCTGTGAAAGCGCCGAAGTCTCGGCGTTGTTTTCAAACATTTCAAAAGAACAAATTTCCGGATTTGAAAACTTAGGGTATCACCCTGATGGAAACGGTGAGCTTCTTATAATGCGGACCTTGTCTTTAAACGGCGGTTCGGTCAGGATAAACGGAAGACCGGCTACTGTAAGTGTGTTAAAAGAACTCTGCTCGTCTCTTGTAAATATTCACGGTCAACACGATAACCAGGGACTTTTAAATCCCGATAATCATTGCTCGTATATCGATGCGCTTGCCGATAATAAAGTCATTAAGGGCGAGTACTATGAGGAATTCAAAAAGCTTAATTCAATCAGAAAAAAACTTAATGCAGAAATTACCGACGAGGAAGAAAAACAGCGAAGGACAGAACTTTTAAATTATCAAATAAAAGAAATAACCGATGCCGATATTAAACCGGGCGAGGTTTCAATTTTAAAAGAAAAACTCGAAACGGCACGGAATATTGAAAAAATAAAAAAATCGCTCTTTACTGCAGCTGCCGCTATTTACGGTACGGATGAAACAGACGGCGCACTGTCTCTGCTTGAAATTTCCCAAAAAGAAATTTCGGCTGCAGGGGAGAAATACGATAAGATTCTTCAAAAGATATCGGAGCTTTGTGTGCTTACCGAAGAAGTAGGGGATATGACGGATAAAGCCGCATCCGACCTTGAAGAAGCTGATACCGATGTTTCATCACTCAGCGACCGTCTTGAGTTAATAAGAAAAATCATTTCAAAATACGGCGGAAGTGAAGAATCCGCACTTAAGTACTTGGATTCGGCTCAATCCGAGCTTGAGAGGATAGAGCTTTCCGATAAGTATATAGACGAGCTTTCAAAAGAACTTGATCTATCTACAGAAAGGCTTATTGCAGCAGGAGAGAAGCTTACCCTTTCAAGAAAAAAAGCTGCCGAAAAATTTGAAATCAGCGTTGCCGAAAAACTTGCATATCTTGATATGAAAAATGTTAAGTTCAGCGTGGTTATCGAAAGCGGGAAATACACAAAAAACGGTTGCGATAACGTTGAATTTATGATAATGACAAATATAGGAGAAGAAAGAAAGCAGCTTTCCAAAATTGCCTCGGGCGGTGAACTTTCAAGAATAATGCTCGCAATAAAAAGCATACTTGCCGATAAAGATAATGTTGATACGCTCATATTTGACGAGGTGGATACCGGAATCAGCGGCAGGGCTGCGGGTAAAGTCGGAAAGATGCTTGCGATGCTCTCCCGTTCGAGACAGGTTATATGTGTTACACATCTCGCTCAAATATGTGCTCTTGCAAATGAACACTTTAAAATATCAAAAGCAGTGAGAAACAGCAGAACATATACCGAGATAACTCCGCTTAACAGGGAAGGCAGGATAAAGGAAATAGCCAGAATAATGTCAGGCGATAAATTAACGGAAAATTTATATAATTCAGCAGAGGAATTACTTAACGGAGGTTTAAAAAATGCAGATATATGATGAACTTGTAAAAAGAGGACTTATCGCTCAGGTTACCGATGAGGATGAGATAAAAAACCTTATAAACAGCGGTAAGGCGGTATTTTATATCGGATTTGACCCTACTGCCGACAGTCTTCACGTGGGACATTTTATGGCTCTGTGCCTTATGAAGCGGCTTCAAATGGCAGGAAACCGTCCGATTGCACTTATCGGCGGCGGTACGGGCTATATAGGCGACCCTTCGGGAAGAACCGATATGCGTTCTATGATGACACCCGAACAAATACAGCACAACTGTGACTGTTTTAAAAAACAAATGAGCCGGTTTATCGAATTCGGTGAGGGCAAGGCACAAATGGTCAATAATGCCGACTGGCTCCTCAAATTAAATTATATAGACCTGCTCCGTGATGTCGGCGCTTGCTTCTCTGTAAACAATATGTTAAGAGCCGAGTGCTACAAGCAGAGAATGGAGAAAGGTTTATCGTTCCTTGAATTCAACTATATGATAATGCAAAGCTACGATTTTTATCATTTGTATAAGGAATACGGCTGCAATATGCAGTTCGGCGGGGACGATCAGTGGTCAAATATGCTCGGAGGAACCGAACTTATAAGAAGAAAGCTCGGTAAGGACGCATATGCTATGACAATTACTCTCCTTCTTAACTCAGAAGGCAAGAAAATGGGTAAAACAGTAGGCGGAGCAGTTTGGCTTGACCCTGAAAAAACATCTCCGTATGAGTTCTATCAGTATTGGCGCAATGTTGCCGATGCCGATGTTTTAAAATGTATAAGAATGCTTACATTTTTACCGCTTGAACAGATAGATGAAATGGATTCGTGGGAAGGCAGTAAATTAAACGAAGCAAAAGAAATACTCGCCTATGAGCTTACAAGGCTTGTTCACGGCGAGGAAGAGGCGGTTAAAGCTCAGGAAACTTCAAGGGCGGTTTTTTCCGGAAAAGGATATCACGCCGATATGCCTACCGTTATCATTGATAAAAATGACATTACCGACGAAAAAATAGGAATTCTCACCCTGCTTGTTAAGGGTAAGCTTGCTGCTTCAAACGGCGAAGCAAGGAGACTTGTTTTACAGGGCGGAGTATCGGTTGATGATGTTAAAATAACAGACGGCGCTTACACTGTTTCGCTTGAAGCTTTGAGCGAAGGCATAGTTGTTAAAAAAGGAAAGAAATCGGTAACTAAGTTTACGGTTTAGAGAAATCGATATTGATTTTTCTATTTAAGTACAGCAACGGAAACAATGTTTTCTGTCCTTACGATCACGGAGATTTTCTTGTTTTTGGGTTTCAGTGTGATAAATTTTTCGTTCATTTCGGTTATCACACCCTCATAAATCAATATGTTAGTACCGGCGGTTATTCTTAAAAACGCATAACGGCCGATAAGATTTACCGGCAGACAGGGAAGACCCCGATTTTCTTGTTCGGGACATATTGAGTTTAGATAGTTTTCATAATCCTCAAGATCTTTTTCTGTTACCAAATGTTTAAGCTCAGACATAATTTTAACCCTTTCATATAATGATCTATACATTATATGAAAGGGTCTTTCTTTTTGTCTTTATTCCAAAGCTTCTATATGTCAGCAGATATGCAGAATATCGTTCATATCATATAGTCCGGCATCCTTACCGATAATAAACTCCGCTGCACGCACTGCTCCGACTGCAAATATTTCTTTTGAAGCCGCAGCGTGGGAGAGAGTAATAACTTCGTCACGACCTGCGAATATAACATCGTGTTCGCCGACTATCGTTCCTCCCCTGACAGAATGAATTCCTATTTCGTTTTTCGGTCTCTTGATTCTTCTCGAGTGTCTGTCATATTCATAAGAATAACTGTCATTAAACTGCGAATTTACTGCATTTGCAAGCATAAGTGCAGTTCCCGAAGGGGCGTCTATTTTTTGGTTGTGATGTTTTTCTATAATTTCAACATCAAAGTCTTCGCCGAGCATAGCGGCAGCCTTTGATGCAAGTGCACACAGGAGATTTACTCCTATCGACATATTAGCTGTATAAAATACGGGAATTTTTGCTGCAGCCTTTTCTATGCTGAGTTTTTGCTCATTTGAGTACCCCGTTGTAGCAAGTATAGCAGGGATTTTGTGTTTTGTAGCATAGTCGAGCAATCCTTCAAGCACCGATATATGTGAAAAGTCTATTATGGCATCGGGTTTTTCACTTACTTCATCAAAAGAAGAATATATCGGGAAATCGGCACTTTGTGAGGTCTTATCGATTCCGCATATAACCTTGATATTTTCTTTCTTTGAAATGACTTCGGCAACCTTTTGTCCCATTTTACCGCAGGCACCCGATATAAGTATGTTGATCAATTTTTTCACATCCTGTATCTGTTACTCAGATATTAAATCCGCATTCGGCAAGTTTCTCTTTTAGCCCTTTCTTTGCATCTTCCGACATATCGTAAAGCGGGAGTCTGCAAGGACCTGCCTGCATACCGAGCATATTCATAGCTTCCTTAACAGGGATTGGATTAACATCAGAAAACAGCGCATTCATAAGGCCTGTATATTTGATTTGAAGATTGCGGGCCTCTGTTACATCCCCGTTTATATAGCACATACACATATCGTGCATTACTTTCGGGGCGATGTTTGAAAGAACGGAAATAACGCCGATTCCGCCGAGGGAAAGTATCGGAACTGTCTGATCGTCGTTACCGGAATATATATCAAGATCGTCTCCGCAAAGGTATTTTGTCTGTGCGACCGAGGAAAGATCTCCGTTCGCTTCCTTAACGGCAACAATTCTTTCGTGTTTTGAGAGTTCCTTATATGTTTCCGGTTTAATTGCAACGCCTGTGCGTGATGGTACATTATAAAGTATTATGGGTTTATCGACACGGTCTGCTATATAATTGTAGTGAGCAACAAGACCTCTTTGCGATGTTTTGTTGTAGTACGGAGTTACCATAAGGAATGCGTCTGTTCCTACGCTTTCGGCATCTTTGCATAGTTCGACGGAATATACCGTATCATTGCTTCCGGTACCCGCAATAATAGGAACCTTTTTATTTGCCGCAGTTGCAGCAACCTCAATAACCTTAAGGTGTTCATCATAACGGAGAGTCGATTTTTCACCGGTTGTACCGCATATGACAAGACCGTCAACTCCGCCGCTTATTTGTTCCTTTACAAGAGAAGAAAGCCTTTCGAAATTAACGCTTCCATCGTCCTTCATTGGGGTAACGAGCGCAGTTGCAACACCGGTAAAAACTCTGCTTTTCATAAAAACAACTCCTTAAAAATCAGTCCATATATCCTTCGGCACAAAGAAGCTCGGCAAGCAGTACTCCGCCGCCTGCGGCACCTCTTAATGTGTTGTGTGAAAGGCAGACAAATTTGTAATCATACTGCGTATCTTCTCTGAGTCTGCCTACAGATATTGCCATACCGCCTTCAAGATCACGGTTGAGCCTTGTTTGAGGCATATCGTTTTCCTCAAAATAGTTTAAGAATTGCTTAGGTGCGTGCGGCAGAGAGAGTTCTTGCGGTCTGCCTGAAAAATTTTTCCAAATATCGAGAATTTCGCTTTTAGATGGCTTATTCTTAAATGAAACGAAAACGGCAGCCATATGACCGTCCGAAACAGGAACTCTTAAACACTGTGCTGTAAATTTCGGACTTGTTGCCGGAACTATTTCATTGCCTTCTATTTTTCCCCATATTTTAAGAGGTTCTGTTTCGCTTTTTTCCTCTTCTCCGCCTATGTACGGAATGACATTATCGATCATTTCGGGCCAGCGCTCAAATGTCTTTCCTGCCCCTGATATAGCCTGATATGTGCAGACAAGGCACTTTTCAATGCCGAATTTTTCATCGAGAGGGTAAAGAGCAGGGACATAACTTTGCAGTGAACAGTTTGATTTAACCGCAATAAAACCTCTTTTTGTTCCGAGACGCTTTCTCTGGGCGGGGATTATTTTTATATGGTCGGAATTAAGCTCGGGTATCACCATAGGAACATCCGGTGTTTTTCTGTTTGCACTGTTGTTTGAAATAACAGGACATTCCTTCTTGGCATACATCTCTTCAAGCGCAAGTATTTCATCCTTTTTCATGTCAACGGCGCAAAAGACAAAATCAACCTTGCTTACAATTTCATCAATGTCATTAAGCGCATCAGAAACTTTAAGGTCTTTAAGATTTTCGGGTATGGGGGATTTCATTGCCCATCTGCCGTTTACGGCTTCCGAATATGTTTTACCTGCGCTCCTTGAACTGGCGGCAAGAGCCGTTATTTTAAAATACGGATGATCTGCAAGCAACAGTGCAAAACGCTGACCGACCATTCCTGTTGCACCGATTATCCCGACATTATAATTTTTCATCTGAAAACTTCCCTTTAAAACTTTAAATTATAGTTGCCAAACAGGCAAATATGCAATATAATGATATCATTATATTTATTATTTGTCAATTTATTTTATGCTTGTCAGAATGGTGAAAAGATGAAAAAAAGTGATTTTTATTATGAATTGCCGAGCGAACTTATTGCTCAGACTCCCGTTGAACCGAGAAATTCTTCACGGCTTATGCTTCTTTCGAGAAAATCGGGAGAGATAAAACATTCAAGATTTTATAATCTGCCCGAATATCTGAGGGAAGGGGACTGCCTCGTGCTTAATGACACCCGTGTTTTACCCGCAAGACTTTACGGTGTCAAAGAAGAAACGGGGGCGGTGGTTGAGTTTGTGCTTTTAAAGCAGCGCTCTTTGCTCACCTGGGAGGTTTTGGCAGGACCCGGCAAAAAGGCAAAAAAAGGTACTCATTTTAAATTCAGTGATGAGCTCTCGGCTGTTGTTGACGATGTTCTTGACGACGGTAACAGAGTTATAACCTTTACCTGCAGCGGCGAATTCTTTTCGGTGCTTGATAAGGTAGGTCAGATGCCGCTTCCGCCGTATATCAAAGAAAAACTCAGCGATAAGGAAAGATATCAGACTGTTTATTCAAAAGAACTCGGCTCTGCCGCCGCACCGACTGCCGGACTGCATTTTACAAAAGAAATGCTTTCGGATATCCGAAAAATGGGCGTTAAGGTGGTTTATGTCACTCTCCACGTCGGACTCGGAACTTTTCGCCCGGTTAAAGAAGATGAAATAACAAAACATAAAATGCACACCGAACACTATTGTGTTTCGGAAGAAACCGCCCGTGTGATCAACGAAACAAAAAGGTCGGGCGGCAGGGTGATTTGTGTAGGAACTACAAGCTGTCGGACAGTGGAAAGCGTAGCTTCGAAATACGGTGATATGCGAGCCTGCAGCGATGATACAAGTATTTTTATTTATCCCGGGTACGAATTCAAATGTATGGATGCTATAATAACGAATTTTCATCTTCCCGAAAGTACGCTTATTATGTTGATAAGCGCATTTGCAGGTTATGAAAACACAATGAATGCATATAAATGCGCAGTAAATGAAAAATACAGATTTTTCAGTTTCGGCGATGCAATGTTTATATTTTAACGGAGAAATTTATTATGTTTAAAGTTTTAAAAACTCAAGGAAGAGCAAGAAGAGGCGAGTTTGTTACAAACAGAGGAACGGTACAAACACCTGCTTTTATGAATGTTGCCACGGCAGGCGCAATAAAGGGCGCCGTTTCTGCGGCTGATTTAAAGGAAATAGGTTGTCAGGTAATGCTTTCAAATACATATCATCTTCACGTGCGCCCGGGAGATGAAACAATAAGAGAGTGCGGCGGACTGAATAAATTCACTACCTGGGACGGACCCATTCTCACGGACAGCGGCGGCTTTCAGGTGTTTTCACTTGCAAAACTCAGACAGATAAGCGAAGAGGGAGTAACTTTTGCCTGTCATATTGACGGCAGAAAAATATTTATGGGCCCCGAAGAAAGTATGCAAATACAGTCAAATTTGGGTTCTACGATAGCGATGGCTTTTGATGAATGTGTTGAAAATCCCGCCGAATATTCTTATGCAAAAGCTTCCTGTGAAAGAACTACACGCTGGCTTAAAAGATGTAAGACTGAAATGCTTCGTTTAAACTCTCTCGAAAACACAATCAACAGGCAGCAGATGCTCTTCGGAATAAATCAGGGCTGCACATATAAAGATTTGAGAACAGAACATATGAAGGCTATAGCCGAGCTTGACCTTGACGGTTATGCTATAGGCGGACTTGCTGTCGGTGAGCCTACGGAAATTATGTATGAAATAATAGAAAATGTAACACCGTTTATGCCGACCGATAAAATAAGATACCTTATGGGGGTCGGTACACCTCTTAACATTTTGAATGCTGTCGATAGGGGAGTTGACCTCTTTGACTGTGTTATGCCGAGCAGAAATGCGAGACACGGGCATCTGTTTACATCAGTGGGAATAATAAACATTAACAATTCAAAGTATGACCGTGATATGACCCCTATTGATGAAAACTGCGGATGTCCTGTTTGCCGACGCTACAGTAAGGCGTATCTTCGTCATCTTCTCAAAAGTACCGAAATGCTTTCACAGCGTCTTGCCGTTATTCATAATCTTTGGTTTTATAATCATCTTATGGAAGATATAAGAAATGCTCTTGATAACGGGACATTTGCCGAGTTCAAAGCGGAAAAAGAGGAAATTCTCGGTCGGAGGATATAATTTACAAATTATTCTTGCAATATTATGTTTTTTTCTGTATAATATTTTTTGTAATTATTTTCGGAGGTAAATATAAATGAATTTTAACTTATCGGCAATATTGCCCGCAGCTAAGACTGCTAACGGTACAGGCAACTCAATGTGGCTTATGATAGTTTATTTCGCTGTCATAATCGTTGCCTTTTATTTTCTTCTTATACGTCCGCAGCGTAAAAAAGCCAAGGATGAGAAGAAGATGCGTGACAGTCTTCAGGTAGGGGACGAAATAGTAACTATCGGCGGAATATACGGCAGGGTTATTTCTCTTAAGGATGACACAATTGTTATCGAATCAAAAAGTGATCACAGTAAGATTACAATTGCCCGTTGGGCTTTGCAAACTAACCTTACCGTTCACGACGATGCTCCTTCGGCAGCAAAAAATAAATAACATAAACAATATCCCTTCACAGTATAATTTACCGTGGAGGGATATATTATGTTAAAGGAAAGCTATAAAAGTAACAAGAGTCTTATCAAAACAACAGTGATATGTTGTGCAATAGGGACTGCTGCAGCAATTATCCTTATGGCTGCTTTTGCAATGGCGGTTGTTTTTTTTCAGATAGACAGAAGTTATGCGGCACCGCTTGCAACAGTGAGTGTGGCTGCTGGGTGTTTTGTGTCTTCCTTTACGGGAGGTAAAAAAATAGGCAAAAAAGGATATCTTTTCGGCCTTTTAAACGGTGGAGCCGTTTTTATTATAATTACCCTTATAGCGCTTATTGTATCCGGATGGAGCTTCAGCCTCAACACAGTTTTTCATCTGGTTATACTAGTTATGGCTTCGGTTGCCGGCGGAATACTCGGTGTTAACAAAATAAGAAATAAAAAGTATATATGATTATTGCGCTTTATCCTTTCCTGTCAGTTTTTCAATAACCGCAAGGTACACATCGGCAGGGTCACTTAAAAAGCGTTCTTTTATTGCAGCTGCCTGACCGTCATCCGTCACCATAAGCTTTATTGAAATGAAAGGGGCTTCACCGTCAAGCGCAGTGCAATTTATAAATGTTCGTCCGTTTTCTTTTGTGATTTCAAATTTTGTGGATTTTGCGTTATTGAATTTTGAAACCATTTTAAGCGCTGCCGCATAGGCACGGTCTTTTGCGGCATAAGAAATTGAAGTTGCAAGTTCTTTTGCTATTTCTCTTCCGCTTTGAGTTATTATATATGTTTCCTCGGCATCGTCTGCCGGAGTTATTTGTCCGCTCTTTGAAAGAGAAACTATAGCGTCGCTCACTTCAAAGGCATTTGCAATGCCTTCGTAATGAAGGGTGTTAGCGAGCAAAGTTGCGGGAACGGGCTTGTCTATGGCGCTTAATACATAGCATATAAGTATTTTTACATCGGCGCTTTTAAATACTCCGCCCGGCCTTACACCTGCGGTAACAGCATCGTTTTCCAAGGTAAATTCTCCTTTTAACATTTGATATCTGACATAATAATTATAATATCAAAATTAAAAAGTTTCAAGCATTTTATCCGTCAAAATCCTCGAGTATATCGGTAAGTTCCTCGTCACTTGTTATTATTATGCCTTTTTCAAGGCGGGCTATATCGTTTATAGGTAATGAATTTAAAACTATCTCGCTGTAAACCTTTGTCCTTTTATCACCTTCATAAAGTGCAATTGTGTTTTTATACGATTTCAGCACTGTGACTTTTTCTTCCTGTTTTGCGGGCGATACTTTAAACAGAATAATACCGGCAATAAGTAAAAAAATAATTACGAGTGCTTTTCTTGTTTTCATAAATAATACCTCACAGTTTTACGGTAACAATAATGTAACTTTAAAAAAGGAAAGAATTGTTATATAATACGCCTAGTATTTGCGAAATTTTATAAAATATTCCCGATGGGAGGTGCCCTTCTTGCAAGAAGATAACGATATATTTAATTACAGTGAGGAATCTTTTGATCTTAATAATTTTTCTTCGGCAAAAACTCATATGAAAAATAAAAAGGACAAGCGTTCCCGCAGGTCCAAAAGAGGGAAAAAAGAAAAAATACTGAGGATATTTCTTTCGGTTTTTCTCATAGGAGTTATAACCGTCAGTTTGGTTGTGGGTTCACTTATAGTATATGCTTTCACAGCGATTGACGGTACTATGTCGGAAAACCTCAATGAATTGAAACTTAATTTCACAACAACAATTTATACTCAAAACGAAGAAAGCGGCAGTTGGGAAGAATATCAAAGACTGCACGGTGAATTTAACAGAATTTGGGTTTCTTATGACAGAAAGGAAGCAGAATCTCTAAGCTCAGACTACGAGGGAATACCGCAAAATCTTGTTGATGCGTTTGTTGCTATTGAGGACAAGCGATTTTTCTCACACAAGGGTGTTGACTGGAAACGCACGGCGTCTGCATTTGCAAATTTATTTTTGCATTTTTACTCGTCAAATCAGGGCGGTTCAACGATAACGCAACAGCTTGTTAAAAACCTCACCGGCGACAATGCCCAAAAGCCGACAAGAAAAATAAGAGAAATAATGCGGGCAAGATATCTTGAAAGCCATTATGCCAAAGATACAATAATCGAATGCTATCTTAACACCATAGCTATGGGGCACGGAACATACGGTGTGGAGGTTGCGGCAAATTACTATTTCGGCAAAAGTGTTGATGAACTGTCACTTGCTGAATGTGCGTGCCTGGCAGCTATAACAAAATCTCCTTCTTACTATGCGCCCGACAGTAAACCGGAAAACAACAAAGCAAGGCGTGAAACAGTCTTAAGCGAAATGCTCTCTCAGGATTATATAACAGAAGAAGAATACAATTCGGCAATCAAAGAGAATATTAAGATTGTTGCCTCCAAGGATTCGCTTAATGAAACGGAGGTAAACTCTTATTTTGTTGACGCACTTATAAGACAAGTAACAAAGGACCTTGCGGAAAAGTACGGTTATGATGACGTTCACGCCGCAAACAATTTTTACAGCGGCGGATATAAGATTTATACTACTATGAATCCGAAGATTCAGACCGCTGTTGAAAATGTATTCAACGATCAGGCAAAGTATGGGCTGAAAGGTGCTGACGGTTCGTTATTGCAGGGTTCATTTACCATAATGGATTATCAGGGAAATGTCCTCGGTCTTGCAGGCGGAATAGGGGAAAAGAAGGTTAATCTCGGTATGTCCGGCTTTAACCGTGCTACCGACGCAATAAGGCAACCCGGTTCAACTATGAAGCCTATAGCGGCATATGCTCCTGCTATAGAGGATAATCTTATAACATATTCCTCTATTGTAAACGATACCGCAACAAAATACGGTAAATGGACTCCTGTTAACTGGTATAAAGCATATTGGGGAAATATAACCGTTCAATATGCTCTTGAGCGTTCGGTCAATACCATACCCGTGCAGCTTGTAAATAAAATGACGCCGCAAAAGTCTTTTGATTTTCTTACGAAAAATCTTGGGATCACAACACTTACTTCAGAGGATGTAAACCTTTCACCACTGGGAATGGGCGGAACAAACGGCGGTATAACAACGCTTGAATCTGCAGCAGCTTATGCAGTATTCGGAAACGGCGGTAATTATTATAAGCCTACGCTTTATACTAAGGTTTGCGACCAGCACGGAAGGACTGTCCTTGAGTATAATTACGAACCTACGCTTGCCATAAGCGAAGATACTGCGACCGTTATGAATCATTTGCTCCAACAGGTGGTTTACGGTTCGAACGGAACGGGAAAGGGAGCCAGAGGGTTTATACCGAATATGCGTATTTACGCTAAAACGGGTACCTCAAATGATTCAAACGATCTTTGGTTTGTCGGAGGCTCGCCGTACTATGTTGCATCGTGCTGGTGCGGTTATGATAAACAGCAGGGAATTAAAAACAGCGCTATAGCACAAAGTATGTGGGGAGCGGTTATGTCGCAGGTTCATACGGGTCTTGAAGAAAAATCGTTCCAGAACAGTTCGTATGCTTCGTGCCAGTATTATTGCACATCGACAGGTCAGCTTGCAACATCTGCCTGTCCTTCTAAAGCCGTCGGTTGGTATAAAAAGGGAAATCTTCCGGCTGTTTGCAAAACACACAACGGAAAGGCGCTTTCTCCGCCGGAAGCGGCAAAGGTTGACTCCGTGCCTAAAAACACCGAAGAAACTTCTTCTCATACTCCTGCCGCTCAATAAGAATTTCAGTAAATAATAATTAGTAAAGGCGTCCGCCGTATGGCGGACGCCTTTACATCATAACCTGTTTTAACTGACTTCAATCCTGCCTAAGCATTTATCTTTTTCGGCAGATATTATCTTGGTTTGGATGATCTTTCCTGTAAGCATCAGGCTTGAATTTGCATATACTTTGGTATAATTCGGTGTGTATCCCTCGCAAATACCGTTCTCACACTTTTCAAAAAGAACAGGGTATGTTTTTCCTGTTTGAGATTTTAAAAATTTTTCTTCCGAAAAATACGCTACTTCTCGCATACGCCTTGCACGTTCTTCTTTTGTTTTTTGCGGTATCTGATTTTTAAGCGCAGCGGCAACTGTGCCTGTGCGTCTTGAATAAATGAAAATATGACTTCTTGCAAATCCCGTTTTTTTAACGAATTCAAGGCTTTTTTCAAACTCTTCGTCCGACTCGCCGGCAAAACCGACCATAATATCCGTTGTTATTGCCGCATCGGGGAATATGTTACGGATTCTTAAAACAAGGTCGCTGTAAAAAGCGGTATCATAGTGCCTGTTCATTCGCTTAAGCGTTTCATCACAGCCGGATTGCAGCGAAAGATGAAATTGCGGACAGAATTTTGACTGATTTTTAAATCTTATAAGCATTTCATCAGTTATAAGATCCGGCTCGATTGAACCAAGTCTCACTCTCTTGATTTTTTCAACAGAACAAACAGTTTCAACGGCATCGCATAAGTCAAAATCTTCGTTTTTGCCATATGACGACAGGTTTATACCGACAAGCACTATCTCGCTGTATCCCGACTCTGCAAGTCGTTCGGCTTCCTCTTTTATTTCCTCGCAGCTTCTTGAACGGACCCGACCCCTTGAAAACGGAATAATACAGTAAGTGCAAAATCTGTCACAACCGTCCTCAATTTTCATAAAAGCTCTTGTATGTTCGTCAAAATCCGTGATAGCGGGCGTATTGTAAGGGTCGCCGCTGCTATGTGCAGAAAAATCAAATATTCTGTTACCCGAATACTCTTCGGCAAGCTCAATTATTTTTGAAATATCCTTGTTGCCCGTAACAATATCGGCTTCGGTGAGATTTTTGGCCTCTTCGGGAAAAGCCTGCACCATACAACCTGTTAAAATAACGACCGCATTCGGGTTTTCGCGCTTTAATCTGCGGACTGCCTGCCTTGTTTTTCGGTCACTTTCGGCAGTTACAGTACAGGAATTTACGATGATCGCATTGGCACTTGTTTGAGAATTGCAGGTATGCCCCTTTTTTAAAAAGCCTTCTTTTATGGCTTCGGTCTCGTACTGATTGACCTTGCAGCCGAGCGTATAAAAAATAACGTTCATAAATACTCCGATCAAAATTATAATGATTATAGAATGTCGAAACACCAAAAATTGTTTCGACAAGCCGATCTTGAGCAAAATTAAATTTTCACAAATTTAATTTTGCCTATATTCATTGCAATGGACATTGACAAATTTTCAAAGAAAAATTGTAACCAAATCAAAGATTTGGTGTCGAAATAGTGTAGTTTTACACTATTTCGATTTTCTATAGCCATTATAGAACATTTACGTTCACAGAAAAAAGCAGATACCGTTTTGCGGTATCTGCTTTTTGGCAGGGGCAGAAGGGATCGAACCCTCGGCACTCGGTTTTGGAGACCGATGCTCTACCAGCTGAGCTATACCCCTAAGTTGTTGATTTAATGAAAAAACGGCAGGATATAATCGCCGCCGAAAAACAAATGGTGGACCAGCAGGGACTCGAACCCCGGACCAACCGGTTATGAGCCGGTTGCTCTAACCAACTGAGCTACTGGTCCATTTGTGAGCGCTGCCTCAAGTGCGACAGCAAGGTATATTATACTCACTTGAAAGTCATTTGTCAATATAAATTTTCAAAAATTCTACATATTTTTTTCTTATGCGAAAAGGTTACAAAAATTTAACCTTTTATTGACACGGTAATTCATATTTGATAAAATTATATAAATTAAGTTTTCGGGGATGATTTGTTACGGTTTCGAGTATGACCGGATTCGGCAGAGCAAAACAAAATTTCGGCGATATAAATGTTACCGTTGAAATAAAGTCTGTTAATCACAGATACTTTGAGTATTCTTCAAGACTTCAAAGGCAGTATGCTTTTATCGATGATAAGCTCAAAGCTCTTTTAAGGCAGAAGATTTCCAGAGGAAAGGTTGAAGTTTCCGTCACTGTGGAAAATACTGCCTCGGATAATGTTTCGTTTGAAATAAACGAAGAATACGCCGGCGCCTATTTTTCGGCACTGCGTGCTTTAGGTGAGAAATACCGTTTGAAGAATGATCTTAAGCTTTCGTGCGTCGCTTTAAACAGTGAACTTTTTAAGGTTGTAAAAAACGAGATCGATGAAGAAACGGTTTTAAGTGCGGTGCTTTCTGCTGCCGAAGAAGCTTTGGAGTCATTTTCACAGATGCGTGCCGCAGAAGGGGAACGCCTTGTAAACGATGTGAATTCGAGACTTGATATGATTCTTTCGAAAGTAGAATATATCGAACAGCGCTCGCCGCAAACGGTTTCGGAATATAGGAAAAAGCTTGAACAGAAAATCAGGGAACTTATAGGAGACGTTAATGTAGACGAACAGCGTCTTATAACAGAAACCGCCATATATGCGGATAAAATTGCCGTTGCTGAGGAAACGGTGCGGCTCAGAAGCCACATAGGTGCGCTTTCTTCTCTTTTCAATGAGGGCGGAGCAATAGGCAGAAAGATAGATTTTATAGTTCAGGAAATGAATAGGGAAACCAACACTATAGGTTCAAAGGCGCAGGATATTGATATTGCCAGAACAGTTGTTGATATCAAAGCCGAAATAGAAAAAATCAGAGAACAGATACAAAATATTGAATGATTTTAAGAGGCGGCATTATGAAGTTAGTTAATATAGGTTTCGGCAATATGGTATCGGCGGCAAGAATGATTGCTATAGTAAGTCCCGAATCCGCTCCGATAAAGCGTATGATATCGATTGCAAAAGAAAAGGGAACTCTTATAGATGCAACCCACGGAAGACGCACAAGGGCTGTAATAATAACCGACAGCGACCATATTATTTTAACATACCTTCAATCGGAAACGGTTGCGAACCGTATGTCAGACGGTGAAGAGGAATACGAGGAGGAAACGGATGAATAAGGGCAGACTTTTTATTATATCGGGTCCTTCTGGTTCGGGTAAGGATACGGTGCTTGTTAAACTCTTCGTTCGATGTCCCCAGATAAAATTTTCAATTTCATCTGTTACAAGGCCTATGCGTAAGGGAGAAAAAGAAGGAGAAAAGTATCATTTTGTAACTCGTCAGCATTTTGAGAATATGCTGAAAAACGATGAATTACTTGAGCATAATGAATTTGTGGGAAATTATTACGGAACCCCGAAATCTCCGGTTACGCAGGCTATAGCATCGGGTGAAGATATGATCGTTGAGGTCGATGTAAACGGTGCGGCACAGATCAGAGAAAAAATCAAGGATGCTGTTTCTGTCTTTATTATGCCGCCTTCGCTTGATATTCTGAGAGCAAGGCTCAGCGGCAGAGGTACGGAGCCTAAGGATGTTATCGACCGCAGAATAGAGGCTGCTCTCGGCGAGATATCAAGAGCCGGCGAATATGATTATATAGTAGTGAATGACGATCTTGATAAAGCGGTGGAGGACTGTGTTTGTATAATCCGTTCCGATCGTTTAAGAACCGAGCGTCAAAGTGCATTGATAGATTTTGTTTTAAATAAATAAATTATATTGTGAGGTAAAATATTATGTTAAATCCGGCAATTGGAAAACTTATTGAGGCTTATGAAAACCGTTATCGCCTTGTGGTTGATATAGCAAAATGTGCAAGAGAAATATCGTTAAAGGCTGAAGAGGATGGTATTATCCTCCTTGAAAAACCTGTCAGCATTGCAACAAACAAGCTTGCTGCGGAAAAAGGCTTGATCTGATAAGAAAATCAAAATATATAGGAGGATTATGGTTATGAACCGTCTGTTTGCCGATGTCGTGCTTGACGGGGCTGTCGGTTCTTACGATAAGCCTTACAGTTATCTTGTCCCCGAAGAGTATCAGGCAACAGCGCAACCCGGTATCAGGGTTACGGTCCCGTTCGGGAGGGGAAATATTAAAAAACAGGGAATGATACTGTCCCTAAAATCAGACGGAAATTTTGATAAATGCAAAGAAATAATATCTTTCACCGATAAAAAACCGATTTTAAACGATGAAATGATAAAACTTTGTCTGTGGATGCACGAGAGACTCTTTTGTACCTATTATGATGCTATTCACACACTTTTGCCTGCAGGGCTCAGCTATCGTATGGCTGAGTTTTGTCGCTTTAATCCGGAATTTGATATTTCACTGTTAAATGATGAGTCACAGATCACAGTGTTACGCTTTATTAAAGAAAACGGCGAAATTGCCGTCGCAAAGCTTGAAAACCGTTTTGAAAATGTCGAAACGGTTTTAAAAAGTCTTGAAAAGGCGGGTGCTGTTTTTAAAACAAGTGAACCTGTCAGAAGAATGGGGGATCTTAAAAGCAGGTGGGTGAGAATAACCGATCCTGATTTTTCACCGCAAAATTTAACGGAGCGACAGCGTGAGATATATGACCTTATCGAACAAACGGGCGAGGTTAGTATCAAAGAGCTTAAATACTTTACCGGAGTTACCGATTCGGTTATAAATAAACTTATCAATTCGAGCGTTATAACGGTATTTGAAAAAGAGGAATTCCGAACGCCCGAAACAGTTAAATATAAAGCAAAAAGAGAAGAAATAGTTTTAACACCGTCGCAAAATGCCGCATATGAGGGACTTAAGAATAAAATGTTCGGCAAAGATCCCGATATTTCTTTGCTTTACGGTGTGACAGGCAGCGGAAAAACGCAGGTGTTTTTAAAACTTGCGGACGATATGTCCGACGCAGGCAGAGGCGTTATAATTATGGTTCCGGAAATAGCGCTTACTCCTCAGATGATTGAACTTTTCGGCAAACGATACGGAGAAAAAATTGCAATTTTCCACAGCGCTATGTCCATAGGCCGCAGGATGGATGAATATAAGCGAATAGAGCAGGGAAAGGCTCTTATTGCTATAGGTACCAGAAGCGCAGTGTTTGCTCCTTTTAAGGATCTCGGGCTGATAGTCATAGACGAGGAGCAGGAACACACATATAAATCGGAAAAATCACCGAGATATAATGCAAAGGATATCGCAAAATTCAGAATAAAATATCATAATGCGCTTTTGTGTCTTGCCTCGGCAACGCCGTCCCTTGAAAGCTACAGTGCGGCTATAAACGGTAAATACGGCCTATACAAGCTTTCCGAGAGATACGGTGCCGCAAACCTTCCCAAAGTGACTGTCGTTGATATGCGGAAGGAAATCCTTTCCGGAAACTCAATGAGTATAAGTTCAACTTTAGCGCAGGCTATACAAAATGAGCTTGAAAAGAAAAAACAAATAGTTTTGCTTCTTAACAGGAGAGGGCGAAACACTTATGTTTCCTGTCCAAAATGCGGGTGGGTAGCAAGCTGCCCGAACTGCAGCATTTCACTTACATACCATTCTGCAAACGGCAGGATGATGTGTCATTATTGCGGCTACTCGGAAAATTCGCCGAAAAAATGTCCTGAATGTTCGAGCGAACATATAACATTTTACGGTGCGGGAACTCAAAAACTTGAAGAGGAACTTAAAATTTTGTTTCCTTCGGCGTTTGTTTTAAGACTCGATGCCGACAGTACGCTTTCAAGGGACTCGTATTCGGTTAAACTTACAGACTTTGCAAACGGCAAATACGATATATTGCTCGGAACGCAGATGGTTGCTAAGGGCCTTGATTTTCCCAATGTTTCATTGGTAGGCGTTGTGGGTGCGGACCGTGCGCTTTACAGCGACGATTACAGGAGCTTTGAACGCACATTTTCTCTGCTGACACAGGTCATAGGAAGGGCAGGTAGGGCAGGCGGCGAAGCTACGGCTGTCATACAGACCGTCGATCCTTCTTCCTCAGTTATTTCACTTGCAAAAACACAGGATTTTGAAGCTTTTTATAACGAAGAAATAATGACTCGAAAACTGATGACATATCCGCCTTTTTGCGATATATGTATGGTCGCCGCCACATCGACCGACAGAGGACTTGCTCAAAAGGCAATAACCGATATCTTTAATTTGTTGAAAAGTGCGGTTGAGGGCGACTATTCCGATATCAAACTTATGATACTCGGTCCTGCTGCTGCCGCAGTTTTGAAAGTAAACAACAGATACCGATACAGGATGATAATAAAATGCAGAAATTCAAAACGCCTTCGGGAATTGCTCAGAAAGTGCATAAAAGAAACATATTCAAAGGATACTTCGGTTTTTGTAGACTTTAATCCCGAAAATGTTTTGTGATAAGGAGTTATTGTTATGGCAATAAGGAATATTGTTAAAATCGGCGATGAAATACTGAGAAAAAAATGCCGTACACAGATTAGCTTTGATGAACACCTCCATACGGTTCTTGATGATATGGCGGAAACGATGTATATGGCCGAAGGCGTAGGACTTGCTGCGCCGCAAGTGGGAATTCTCAGAAGATATTGCATAGTTGATGTCGGAGACGGAATAATAGAACTTATAAATCCGGTAATAACAGAAAAGTCGGGTTCCCAAACAGGAGAAGAAGGCTGCCTTTCCATTCCGGATTCACATTCAATCGTCACACGCCCTATGAAAGTTACGGTAAGAGCGCAGGACAGAAACGGAAATAATTTTACCGTTACCGGTGAGGGACTTAAGGCGAGAGCTTTATGCCACGAAATAGATCATCTTGACGGTATACTATATATAGATTACAAGGGGTAATGATATGCGCATAGTTTTTATGGGAACGCCGGATTATTCGGTAAAGACCCTTGAAGCTCTGATAAATGCAGGGCATAATATTGTAGGCGTTTTTGCCCAACCGGACAAACCTTTAGGCAGAAAACAGATCATAACTCCGCCTCCTGTTAAGTCGTTTGCCCTGAATGCGGGAATACCTGTCTTTCAACCGTCAACCTTAAAAAACGGCGAAGCCTATGAAACGATTAAAAGTCTTGCTCCCTATGTAATTGTTGTTGTTGCATACGGTAAAATACTTCCGCATAATATACTCTCGCTCCCTAAATACGGCTGCATAAACGGACACGCTTCTCTTCTGCCTAAATACAGGGGAGCTTCACCAATACAATGGGCTATAGTAAACGGTGAAAAACAGACCGGAGTTACTACTATGCTTATGGATGACGGTATGGATACCGGCGATATTCTCCTCACAGAGAAAACCGATATACAAACGGATGAAACTGCCGAGCAGCTTTTTGAACGTCTATCGCTTATTTCGGCAAATCTTATGGTAAAAACACTCAGTGCGGTAGAAAGCGGCACGGTTACCCCGGTAAAACAGGATGAGACATTGGCAACATATGCGCCGATTATCAAAAAAGAAATGGCACATATTGACTTTAATAAATCTGCCGATAAAATTTGCTGTGAAGTCAGAGGATATTACTCGTGGCCCTGCGCATTTTTTATACTCGCAGGAAAAAGAATTAAAGTTATATCGGCAAAACCTGCGAAGGCGTCATACGAAGAGCCGGGCACAGTTATTTCAAATAAAGACCGTTTTATTATTTCCTGCGGAGACGGCACCTCAATTGAGCTTACAGAGGTTCAGCCCGAGGGTTCTAAAAAAATGTCTGCTGCGCAAATGCTGTGCGGAAATAAGGTCGCTTTGGGTATGAAGGCAGAGTGAGATATGGAAAACTCAAGACTGACCGCTATAGAACTTTTAATCTCGGTCGAAAAAGACAAGGCATATTCAAATATTGTATTAAATAAAATATTATCAAAAAGCAAACTCAATAAAAACGACCGAGCTCTTGCTTCGGCGATTTTTTACGGAGTGCTGGACCGAAAGCTTACTATTGACTATATTCTTTCACAATACATAAAAACCCCGCTTAAAAAACTTAAACCGATAACTTATCAGGCGCTTTCTATAGCTGTATATCAGATTTATTTTATGGATAAGATACCTGAAAGTGCTGCGGTTAATGAATCTGTCAACATAGTTAAGTTTTCTAAGGAAAAATATAATTCGTCATTTGTAAATGCTGTTCTCAGAAATATAATCAGAAATCCTGCAAAAATACCGACGGATGAAAGTATCACCTCACTTTCGATAAGATATTCCTGCCCGGAGGACATAATCAAGAGTTTCATTTGCGATTACGGAAAAGAAAATGCGGAAAAAATTTTAAATTCCGCTCTTATAAAACCCGGCGTGACGCTCAGAGTAAATGAGCTTAAATGCGACAGGAATGAACTTATCTCAATACTTGCCGATGAAAACATTTCCGCAAAGCCGAATCCGCTTTCAAAGAGTGCAATTGATATTGTGGGCTCGGTCGATATTTCGGCATCGGATGCATATAAACAAGGTCTTTTCCACGTTCAGGATATTGCATCGCAATTGTGTGCTGAAACATTAGGCGCAAAATCAGGGGAAAAAATTGCGGATATGTGCGCAGCTCCGGGAGGTAAAAGCTTTACGATTGCCGAAATTATGAAGAATGAAGGACAAATTTTTTCTTTTGACATATATCAAAAGAAGATAGAACTTATTTGCTCCGGTGCCCGGCGACTGGGACTTAGCATAATTAAGGCTGCACTTGCCGATGCAACGGTAAAAAAGAATGAAACTGATTTTGATGCCGTTTTATGCGATGTTCCTTGCTCGGGACTCGGCGTTATAAGAAGAAAACCGGAAATTAAATATAAGGGTATACAGGATTACTCTCAGCTTGAACAAATTCAGAGGACAATACTTGAAAATGCAGCCTCAATGTTAAAACCGGGAGGAAGACTTCTGTATTCCACCTGCACCTTGAGGAACGCCGAAAACAACGCACAAATACAGTTTTTCCTTGACAATCATAGCGGTTATGCGTTAAAATACGAACGTACCTTTATGCCTCAAAGTGATTTGAGCGACGGTTTTTATTGTGCGCTTATTGTAAAAGCAGGTGAGTCTTATTAGCGGAAAGCTTGATATTAAATCTTTAAATATTAAAGAACTGAAATGTTTGCTTGCCGATATGGGTCAACCCTCCTACAGGGCTGAACAATTATTCAAATGGCTGCAATCGGGTGTGCATTCTTTTGATGAGATGACGAATATACCGATGTCACTTCGCTGTGCACTTTCAAAAAACTCCTATATTGCAACCGTTGATATTAAAAACAAATTTGTTTCGGCTATTGACGGAACGGTTAAATATCTTTATTCACTGTACGACGGTGAATATATCGAATCTGTTCTTATGAAATATGAGCACGGTTATACGGTATGCGTTTCAACTCAGGTGGGCTGCCGTATGGGATGTAAGTTTTGTGCTTCCGGTCTTAAAGGACTTACAAGAAATCTTACTGCTTCAGAAATACTTTCACAGATAACCGAGGCTCAGCGTGATAACAATATAAGAGTTTCAAACGTAGTTATGATGGGTATGGGTGAACCTCTTGACAATTTTGATAACAGTGCAAAATTTTTAGAACTTGTGAGTGATGAAAAAGGCTTAAATATCGGGCTTAGACATATTTCGCTTTCAACTTCGGGTGTGGTTTCGGGAATAGAAAAATTAGCAAGCCTTGATTTACCGATAACCCTTTCCATATCACTTCACGCACCCAGCGACGAAATAAGGTCAAGCGTTATGCCGGTGAACAAAAAGTGGAACATTGATAAACTGATCAAGGCCTGTAAGGATTACCAGAGCGTCACGACACGGCGTATTTCTTTTGAATATGCGCTTATATCTGGCGTTAACGACAGTGAAAAATGTGCCGATTTGCTGGCATCACGGTTAAAGGGAATAATGTGCCACATCAATTTAATTCCTGCAAATCCGGTCAGAGAGAATGATTTTAAAACTCCCGACCGTGAAAATATTTTGCGTTTTAAACGACTGCTTGAAAAAAGAGGTATGATCGCTACTGTGAGGCGCACTTTAGGCGCAGATATAAATGCCTCTTGCGGTCAACTCAGAAACAGAGCAAAGGAGGGAATGCCGCTTGCTGATAACTGCTAAAACGGACGCAGGCAAGGTTCGCAAAACAAATCAGGATGCGTATTTTACCGGTAAACTCAACGAGAATGTTGTCCTTGCCGTCGTATGCGACGGTATGGGCGGAGCCAATGCCGGAAATATTGCAAGCGAAACGGCAGCCAAGCTCATAGCCGACTATGTCGGCAAGTCGTACCGAAACGGGATGTCTGACGACGACCTTGAAAAGCTGCTTAAAAGTGCCGTTGTCTCGGCTAATATTGAGATATATGATATGTCTCTTAAAAATTCCGAGTACTTCGGTATGGGCACAACAGCCGTAGCGGCTGTTATATCTGATAGTAGTGCCGTTATATGCCATGTGGGTGACAGTAGGGCGTATCTTGTAAATGATCACCTCATCACCCAGCTGACAAGAGATCATTCGGTCGTCCAGACGCTTGTGGAAAGCGGTAAACTCACTCCCGAAGAAGCGAAAGTTCATCCGAGGAAAAATGTGATAACAAGAGCGCTCGGCGCCGAGGAGGATGTTGTTCCGGACTGTGTGACCGAACAGCTCTTAAACGGCGATACCGTTATGATTTGTACCGACGGTCTTTCAAATTTTGTTGAGGCATCTAAAATGCTTGATATATTCCGAAATAACGATATCAGCCGTGTGGCAGAGGCTCTCATAATGAGGGCAAATGCTAATGGCGGCGGCGATAATATTACCGTCGTTACAGTAACTGTTTAACGAGAAAGGATAAGTGTTATGGATAAATTTTTAGGCAAAAGACTTGACGGCCGCTATGAAATCCAGGAAATTATCGGTGTAGGCGGTATGGCTGTTGTATATAAGGCTTACGATAATTATGAGGACAGAACGGTCGCAATTAAAATTCTTAAAGAAGAATTTGTTTCAAACGAAGAGTTTTTGCGCAGATTTAAAAATGAGTCAAAAGCAATTGCAGTGCTCTCGCACCCGAACATCGTAAAGGTTTACGATGTCAGCTTCGGTGACCTTATTCAGTATATCGTTATGGAATATATCGACGGAATAACCCTCAAAGAATATATAGCGAGACAGGGAAGCCTTCGTTGGAGAGATGCCGTTTATTTTACAATACAAATACTTAAGGCTCTTCAGCATGCGCACGATAAAGGAATAATACACAGGGATGTAAAACCGCAGAATATTATGGTTCTTCCCGACGGTACTATAAAGGTTACTGATTTCGGAATTGCACGTTTTGCAAGAAGTGAACAGCGAACAATAACGGACAAGGCAATAGGCTCGGTTCACTATATAAGCCCCGAACAGGCAAGAGGAGAAAAGACCGACAAAAAAGCAGATATATATTCTGTCGGAGTTATGCTGTATGAAATGATAACCGGTCAGCTTCCTTTCCAGGCTGAAAGCGCTGTTTCCGTTGCGATAATGCAGCTCCAAAGAGAGCCGCAGCTCCCGACTGATATCAATCCTTCTATTCCTATCGGACTTGAGCAGATAACTATGCACGCTATGCAAAAGGTTCCGGAAAGAAGATACCAGTCTGCCGCAGAAATGTTATGCGATCTTGAACAATTCAAGAAAGATCCGTCCGCTACATTCGAGTATCCTTATTTTGTCGATGAGCAGCCTACAAGGTATGTTCAGGGCGTGCAAAACAACTATCAAACTGCGCCTGCGGCTCCGGTACCTGTTGTTTCAAGGCAGCAGGAGCAACGCTATCAGACTGAAGAAGAGCCTCGCAAAAAGAGCAGTTCTGTGCCTATTCTTGCAGGAATAGCTTCTGCTTTGGTTGTAGTTCTTATAATTTTGGGCGCTGTATTTATTCCTAAGCTGCTCGGCGGTACAGGTGCTGAAATTGAATGTCCTAATTTCTTAGGTATGACTGTCGATGAAGTTAAAAAGAGCGACGACTATAAAACCTTCAAAATCGATTTTGATTTTCAGAAAAATGATAAGTATGCTGTAAATCAGGTCTGTGATCAGAGCGAAAAGCAGGGTAAAAAGCTTAAAAAGGGCGCTTCCATCACACTTACTGTAAGTATGGGTGTCAACACTCTTAAAGTGCCCGATATTTACGGCAAGAACGAATCTTATGCGATTTCAGAACTTAAGTCAAAGAAATTGACTTATGTTATAAAAGAAATTGCAGATGAAGAAGTTGAAAAGGGCCTTGTTATCAAAACCGAACCAGCAAGGACGACAGTTGTTGCTCAGGGGACTGAAATAACGGTTTATATAAGCACCGGAAAAGCCACAAAGATGGTCGAAGTACCGGATGTTACAGGTCTTAAACAGGCTACGGCAAAGAAGCAGCTTGAAAATGCCGGCTTTGTTCCGACATTTGAGCAGCGCTCACTGACAACATCCGATAAGGAGTATATGGGTAAAGGCTATGTTATTTCTCAGGAACCCGCAGCTTCAAGCAATAAGGTTGCAGAAGGCAGCGAGGTTAAGGTTTATGTCAGTGACGGTACCGTAACTCTTGATGTTAAGGTTTCTTCTTTCCCGGGAAAATTCTCCTCGATGGGAAATGTTAAACTTTCACTTTGGATCGATGATGCCCAAAAGGCAGAAAGTGAGACACTTGATGCTTCAAAGATTCAGAGCTATACCTTTAAGAATTTTAAAGTTGACGATAAAAAAGTAACGGCTACACTCAAGATAAGAACTGCATCGGGCAGCGGTTCAAATACCTATGAAGAGGTTTATACCGTCAAAATAGATGCAATGAAGGGTGAAGTAACCGTTGTATCAACCTCAAAATAAGTATGCAGGGAATAATAATTAAGGCGATATCCGGCTTTTATTATGTCTTTGCGAATGACACTGTTTACGAGTGCAAAGCAAGGGGGAGCTTCCGTAATTCGGGAGTTTCCCCTCTTGTGGGTGATAAAGTTACTTTTACCGCCGATTCGGGGCACGGTATAATTGAGAGCATATACGAGCGAAAAAATGAGCTTAATAGGCCGTTGATAGCAAATATTGATAAACTTTTTATAGTGTCTGCGCATTCTGTTCCGGCACCTGATACATTTATGATTGACAGACTGACGGCAGTTTGCGAGTTTAAAAATATTGAGCCCTTAATTGTTTTTAATAAATGTGACACAGGTTCATTTGACGAAATAGAAGCAATTTATAAAACGACCGGATACAAAATATTTACGGTTTCTGCACTTACAAAGCAGGGAATAACAGATTTAAAAACCGAAATGAATAATTCTGTTTGCGCATTTGCCGGTAATTCGGGCGTTGGTAAATCAAGTATTTTAAATGCGCTTTTTAACGACCTTTTTTTAAAAACAGGCGAGGTAAGCATAAAACTCGGAAGAGGTCGCCATACTACAAGGCACACGGAACTGTTTCCGATAGGAAACAACGGTTTTGTTGCCGATACACCGGGCTTTTCTTCTTTTGAGGGCGAAAGCAGCAGTTATAAATTCAAGGAATCGCTTTTTAATTGTTTCCCTGAATTTTCAAAGTTTGCGGATAAATGCAGATTTTCTGATTGCACACATATATGTGAAAAGGGCTGTGCGGTTATAGAGGCCTCAAGTAATGGGCTTATAAGCAAATCAAGGCATAACAGTTATGTTAAGCTTTTTAATGAGCTTAAAGATGTCAGAGAATGGCATATGATAAATAAAAAATAATTTTGGAATTGATTTTATGGGTTTTATTGAGATTTTTCTTATAGGTATAGGTCTTTCTATGGATGCATTTGCCGTAGCGGTTTGCAAAGGTCTTAAAATGCATAAGATTAACCTTAAACAGACTGCCGTTATATCTTTGTTTTTCGGCGGTTTTCAGGCGCTTATGCCTACGCTCGGTTACTTGATAGGCAATAGTTTTGACAAATATGTTGAGAAGTTCGATCATTGGATTGCTTTTGTCCTGCTTGGATTTATAGGCGGCAAAATGATAGTTGAATCTTTAAAAGGTGCAGAAGACGAAGACAAAAGCAACAGCTTTGATATAAAGGAACTCTTTTTGCTTGCTATTGCAACAAGTATTGACGCTTTTGCGGTCGGCGTAACTTTTGCGTTTTTAAAGGTCAATATTGTTTTTGCGGCGCTGCTTATAGGCACAACAACATTTGTTATAAGTGCCTTGGGAGTTTTTATCGGGGAAAAATTCGGCGAGGTTTGGAAACAAAAAGCCGAAATTTCCGGCGGAATCATACTTATTCTTATCGGACTTAAGATTTTACTTGAGGGTTTGAACATAATTTAGAGTGGGTATCTATGAGCAGTATTAAGCTTACGATTGAAAGACCGTTCCTGATTTGCGGTTCGATTTTGGTATTAGCGGCGATTGCGGGCGGTATTTACGGTGTAACCGGAGTTGTTATATCTGCAATTGCCGGAAGTTTAGTGTCATTTATTATAATTAAACAGAAGAAAATAATTTGTCTTTCTGTTGTTTTGCTGATGATATACACGGTTAATTTTATTGCACTTGACGCTAAAATTTCAAAAACCGAACGGTTTTGTGACAGTGATGTAAATCTTTTGCTTATGGCAATTGATTCTCCTGAAAATAAAGGCCCTTATTCACAGATATCGGTTAAGCCGTGTGACAGCGGTAAGTTTCCCGATTCTCAAAAATTCACTCTTTATACATATGACACTATTCCTGTTCAAATGGGTGATGTTTTCACAGCGAGGGTCAAAGTTCTCCCGCTTGATGAAACAAACTATAAACTCAGCAGTTATTCAAAAGGAACTTATTTTAAAATGAAACTTATCAAATTCGGTGAAAAACGTGATGAGGATAAATTCTATAAACTGCTCAGGAATATAAGAGTGACATTGCAGGACAAGCTCTTTTCAAATATTTCATATGACAGTGCAGCAACGGTTTGCGCCATAACTTACGGTGATAAAAACTTTTTAGACGAAGACTTTGAGGATAATGTAAGGAATTCCGGCGTCAGTCACGTTATGGTCGTTTCGGGGATGCATCTTTCAATAATTATGAGCGCTGTTTTCAAGGTGTTCGGAAGAATTTTTTATAACCGGTTTGCAAGAGCTTTGTCATCGGCTGTGTTTGTATTTATGATTTGCGGAGTGTGCGGATTTACAGTATCGGTTACAAGAGCAGCTATTATGTATTTCATTGCCGCTGCGGCACCTTTGTTTTATAGGGAAAACGATTCCGTAAATTCTCTGTGCGCAACGGTTTCGCTTATTTTATTGATGTCTCCGTTTGCGGTATATAATATTTCGTTTCAGCTATCTGTTCTTGCCACCTTTGCAATCGTAGGACCGTCTGCTTTCTATTGCGAAATGATTTTCTCAAGGTGTTCTAAAATCAAAACTCATTTTTCTGCGCTTATTCAGCTTGTTTTTAATACACTCTTTGCTATGTTGTTTACGATGCCGATTACAATTTGGAAATTCGGAACACTTTCTTTTATATCACCGATTACCAATCTTGCTATTTCGTATCCCATTACATTTTTGCTTGAATTGACGCTGCTTTCTGTTCTGCTGAGTTTTATCCCTCTTATTCTGATAATTTGCACATTTATGTTTAAAATATCAGACTTTGTGGCAGGATATATAAATTCTGCGATCAATTTTTTCGGAAAAATGCATTACTCTGCGATAACAGTTCCGGCGTGGGTCGCTTTGCCTTTTTTGGCGGTTGCATTTATTTTGACAATTGCAACCTATTATATTGAGCCGTATAAACAAGATAAACTTCTAAAGGAGGAATAACGATGGCGGTTTTATCAGAAGAAGATTTAAAGTGTGATATCAAAAACAGCACATTTGCGCCGATATATATACTTTTCGGCAACGATTCCTTTTTGAAAAAGTTTTACTTTGATAAACTTTGTAATGATACCTATGACGGCGATGCATTTTTCAATCTTATGAAATTTCAATCCGATGCCGATCTTCAAATAGTTTATGATGCTGTGGTTCAGTATCCGATGATGTCAGATAAAAAGTGCGTTGCATTAACGGATTTTGACATTGAGTCTGCGGATAAAGATGCGCTTGACAGATTTTGTTCCCTTATAAGTGCTGTTGAAACCGGATGCACTTTTATTATCAGATTTGATTCGCTTGATTTTGATGTCAAGAAAAGCGCAAAGGCAAAAAAGATTTTATCGGCTGCAGAAAAGATCGGGGGAAAGGCTGTCGACCTTAGCAGGAGGAATGTTTCAAGTCTTATAAGACTTATATCGGAGACAGTAAAAAAACACAACTGTTTTATATCCGACGCAGATGCGAGGTATCTTATAGAGACATCAGGCGATGAACTCAGTATTCTTAAAAACGAAATTGAAAAGTTGTGCGCATATAAAGAAAGCGGAGAAATAAATCGGAAAATAATTGATAAAGTAGCCATTCGTACCGATGAAGCATCGGTATATGATTATGTGAAGGACATACTTATCGGTAAGGTGTCGGAGGCATTAAAATCGCTTGATACGATGCTGTTTATGCAGTTTGAACCTATGTGGATTCTATACACTGTTTCGGCTTCGTATGTTGATATTTACAGGGTATATGCTGCGTCTGCTGCGGGTGTAAATACATCTGAAGTTGTGAAGGATTTTTCGTATAAAAACCGAGCTTTCGTTATTGAAAGAGCAAAAAAACAACTTAGTAAGCTTGATTTTAAAAGGCTCGATAAAAGTCTGTCAATACTCGTGGATACCGATAAATCACTTAAAAGCTTCGGCTGTGATGTAAAGACCGTTCTTGAACAAATGACGGTAAGACTTTCTTATATTGCGGTAAAGGGTGAGGACCTTGATTAAAACCGATATCCCGATCGTGGTTGAGGGGAAGTATGACAAGATTGCCCTTGAAAATGTTATAGACGCATATATAATTACTACAGACGGATTTCAAATTTTTAAAGATAAACAAAAAGCCTCTTTTTTAAGGAGACTTGCAAAGGATAAAGGTATAATAATCGTTACCGATTCCGATTCGGCAGGAGCGATTATACGTTCTTACATAAAAAATATATGTGCGGACTGTAAAATAATAAATGTTTATATACCGCAGCTTAAAGGTAAAGAAAAAAGAAAAACTTCATCCTCTGCCGAGGGTTTTCTCGGGGTTGAGGGAATGTCTGCCGAAGTTCTTGAAAATGCTTTTAAGAGAAGCGGTGTCGGGACCTTATCGGCGGACGCAGAGAAAGAATCCCGAATTCTTAAAAAAGACCTGTTTAATCTCGGATTATCTGGCGGCAGCAACAGCGCCGTTTTAAGAAAACGGTTTTCCGAATTTATAAAAATACCAACGGGACTTTCTTCAAACGCCTTTTTAGACGCTTTAAATGCAATTTATACGTATGATGAATTTATGAAAGCAGTGATTTTATGGCAGCAAGAAGCGGACAAAAATTAAAACTTTTATATATTGCCGATATATTTAAAAAATATACGGATGAAGAGCATCCTATTTCGGCTGCCGAAATATGTGATAAATTAGCAGCGTTAGGTGTTACGGCGGAGCGTAAAGCTATATATGACGATATACAACAACTTATATTATACGGATATGATATAATCAAAACGAGAACGCCGAAAAACGGATTTTTCCTTGCTTCAAGAGAATTTGAAACTTCTGAAATTTATCTTTTGTGCGATGCCGTAAAAACGGCTAAATTTATAAGCGCAAAAAAGACAAGAGAACTTGTTTCAAAACTTGAAGGTATGTTGAGTATATACCAGTCGACCGATAAGCTTAAGGCTGTTTTTATAGATTACAAGTCAAAGTGCCAAAATGAAGAGATATTCTACAGTATCGACGCAATAGACAGAGCTATAGCCGCTCACAAAAAGATTTCTCTTAAGTACGGAGTAAGAACGCTGGGAAGTAACAGAGAAATTAAAACAGAGTACAAAGAAAGGGTCATAAGCCCATATGCGTTGACTTGGCAGGATGACCATTACTATCTTATAGGTAATTACGAAAAATACGATAATTTGATACATCTCAGGGTTGACAGAATGAGAAAGGTAAAGGAACTTGATGTTTCAGCCCGACCTTTTTCAGAGGTCAGCGAATATAAAGACACCTTTGATGTTGCGGATTATACTAAAAAGCTTTTTGGTATGTTCGGCGGTAAAACCGAAGAAATAGAACTGATTTGTTCAAAAAGCATTCTTGAAATAATAGCCGACAGGTTTTCTCAGGATATCTTTATAAGAAATCTGACCGAAGATACTTTTACCGTAACAGTTAAGGCTGCGGTAAGTGATGCGCTGATAACCTGGATTATGAATTACGGCGATAAAATCAAGGTTTCAAAGCCGAGTTACCTTATTGAAAAAATCAGAGACAGGGCGGAGGAAATAATAAAAATTTACGATAAAAATTAAAGTCACTTTGAAAAAAGGCCTTTTTTGTAACAAATTCTCCGAATTTATATATTATGTAATATCGGAGGGTGAGGATATGCGGAGAAAATGCAGTAACAAAGGGATAGTAGCAATAACATTTGCCATAGGACTCATAGTAAGTTGCTTTTGTCCGCCCCGCTTTCTGGTTGCAATTCTTGCCGCTTGGGTCATATTCTTAGGCTTTTGTGCAAAATGAGTTTGGAGTGATTTTATGAAGGTCGTAATTTTTAAAAGTCCAAAATTTTTAAGTGGTTTGTTAAGACTTATATTCGGAATAAAAAAAGAAAATACTAACAATACATAAATAAAGAGCCGCTCAAAGGGTATAACGCCCTTGAGGCGGCTCTTTATTTTTATCGTTAATATATATTAGAGAACTTTGCTCAGAAAATCACAAAGCCTCGGCGACTTAGGATGTTCGAATACGTCTTCGGGAGAGCCCTCTTCCATAATTACGCCTTCGTCTATGAAAATCACCCTGTCTGCAACTTCTTTGGCAAAGCCCATTTCGTGGGTAACTATTGCCATTGTCATACCGCTTTTTGCGAGGTCTTTAATAACGGCAAGCACTTCACCGACCATTTCCGGGTCGAGTGCGCTCGTAGGTTCGTCAAATAAAATAACCTCCGGATTCATTGCAAGCGCCCTTACTATAGCAACACGTTGCTTTTGACCGCCTGAAAGGGTGGCTGGGTATACATCAGCCTTATCTTCAAGGCCGATCTTTTTAAGAAGTTCGATTGCCTTGATTTTTGCTTCTTCTTTTATCTGTTTTTTGCTTTTGCCGGTTTTCCTGCGATTCTTATTTGCAACATAAACCGGCGCAAGCATAATGTTTTGCAAGACTGTTTTATTATTAAACAGATTAAATTGCTGAAAAACCATACCCATTTTCTGACGCTGAACATTTATGTCAACTTTAGGGTCGGCAATGTTTACGCCGTCGAAAATAACCTTTCCTGAAGTGGGATCTTCCATACAGTTAAGACAGCGCAGAAAAGTTGACTTTCCCGAGCCTGACGGTCCGATAATTACAACGACCTCTCCCTTTTTGATATCTATATTTATACCTTTAAGGACTTCGTGATCCCCATAAACTTTTTTTAAATCAACGGTTTCTATCACTTTTCTTCAGGCTCCTTTCCATTAGTTTGATAAATAGGGTTATTATAAGTACAAGGACTATATAAATAAGCGCCATAACAAGATAAGGAACCATAAATTCGTAATTATTTGTTCCTATGTATTTAAATGCAACGTATAAATCTGCTGCACCGACAAAGCTTACTATTGAAGTATCCTTTATAAGCGCTATAAATTCATTGCCGAGGGTGGGGAGTATGTTCTTGATTGCCTGAGGAATAATGATTTTGAACATAGTGGTGGCATAACTCAATCCTACAGCTCTGCCGCCCTCCATTTGACCGGAATCAACCGAGTTGATTCCTCCACGCATTATTTCAGAAACATATGCTCCTGAGTTCATACCGTAAATAATCATACAGGATGAGAGAGCAGATATCGAAAGTCCGAGCATAGGTCTTAAAACATAATATCCCACCAGAAGCTGTACCACAAGCGGGGTTCCCCTGAAGAAGGCAACATATATCTGACATATTTTATCAAGGATTCTCGGCAGTGCCTTGTATTTCGGCATAACTTCGATCGATGCGATAATCATACCTATGATTATACCGACAATAAGACCGACAATTGCTATTAAAAGGGTGTTTTTAAGTCCTGTGAGCACTTCTTTATAACCTTCGCCCTCAATAAAAGACTTAACAAACACATCCCATTTCAGTGAAAAATTGCCCATATTAACTCCTTTTATTTAACAAACAAACCCTTACCCCTTGCGGGGTAGGGGTTATCTATTATTCGTCTGACAGTGCTTATCTGAGCTTGTTTACAGCTTTTGTTATGCAATCTGCAGGAGCTTCGTCAATCATTACATAATCAACATCCCCGTTAAGCATTGCGGTAACTGCGAGCGAACCGTTTGTATAACCTACAGCCTGAGCCTTAAGTCCCTTAAAATCAAAGTCTTCGTCGCCCTTAACATATGAATTGCCGGTAGTACCGCTCTGAACGCCTATTTTAACCGATTTATCAAGACCGTTAAGAATCTTCTCAACATCTTCTTTTGTTTTGCAGGAATTGAATTTATCGTCGTTACTCTTAACTATGAGCTTCTGAGCGGCGTTATAATATGTATCGCTGAAGCTTACAAGCTTTGCTCTGCCTTCGTTTACGGTTATACCTGCCATACCGATGTCTGCACCGTTTGTGTTAAGAGTGCTGAATATAGAATCAAAATCGATCGACTTAATAACAAGTTCCTTGTTGAGATATTCTGCAAGAAGCTTTGCCAGTTCCATATCGATTCCTACATATTTGTTGCCGCTTGTATACTCAAACGGTTCAAAGCCCGGCTCGGTAACTACAACAAGCTGATCTTTTGAGCTGTCTTCCTTTGCGGATTCAACTTCAACAGGCTTACCGTCGCCGAAGTAATGATCGATAACTTCATCAAACTTGCCGTTTGATTTGATTTCTTTAAGGAAATCATTAACTTTTGTAAGAAGTTCTTTGTCATTCGGGTTTACCGCAAATGCGTATTCTTCGCTGGTGAGCTGAATATCGATGACCTTGGCGGTGACTTTACCGTCTGTTCCGGAACCACCGTTTCCGCAGGCTGCCATTGCAAGCAACATAGCAGCTGAGAGCACAACTGCAAATAAGCTTTTAAATTTCTTCATTTTCTTTTCCTCATTTCTGAATTTTCTGTTTTAAACCGCAGAACATTAAATTTATTATCTCAATTATAGCAACCTTGATGCATATTGTCAAGCTTTTTTGCATAAAAAACCGCACAAACAACTGCACGGTTTTCTTGAAAAATATTACCACTTGCACAAAAACGCTTTAAAACAAGTTGAAAATCAGAATTAAAGGTCGTTAAAACCGCAAAATGTCTCTTTTGAAATATGCATTATATTATGCATATAGTGCATATTTAATAGAAAGTTTCAATAGAAAAGCGTTGCTCTGAAAGTATTAGATTTAAAAGATATTTTGTATCGGCAAGAGCACTTGCCGAGTCGTCGGATAGTTTTTGTGAAGGAAAACTTGATAATCTGTTTAAACTTAATGCAACTTCATCAATAAATCCGTGGTTGACATACAGTGCGAGTGTTTTTGACTTTTCCTCCCAGTATTGCTTAATTTCCTTGGCTTTTTTATCGGCCTTTTCGTATTCTCGGTCATCTACCAAATCAGAATACACCTGCAGCTGTTTTTTCGAGAAATTGCATATGTTCTTAACATTGTTGTTGCCCATAATTGCAAGAATCAGTGTTGCCGCAAGTAATACGGCGGCAGGGAAGAGTCTTTTCATTTTTTATCCTCGTTTTCTATTATTACTTTGTTTCCGTATCTGTCAAGAGTCATAAGAAATATATCTGGTATCTTAAGATTTCTGCTCTCAAGAATGTTTTCAATGTTTGTCTGAGTAAGTTGAAGTGAATCAAGCGATTCGGATAAAACTTTACCGTCGGTTATAACCGGCAGAGCAAGACCTTCATTTTTGCTTTCAATATTTACATCGGCATTTTTTACGGGTTGTTCTTCGGTTTTCAGTAAAACGCTTAAATCGCCGTTTACCTCAAGCACCGCAAATGCCACTGTTGATATATCAAATACATCCTGTCCTCTTAAAAGCTCAACAAGATCTAAAACCGTCATCCTAACATCACGCATAGCCTGTTGGTCTACAACACCGTTTTTGATAATAACAACCGACTTTCCGCTCATAATTTTCCTTATAAAAAAACTTTTCATCGTCAGTACCGAAATTATTATTTCGAGAATAACCAAAACAAAAATAGCGGCAAGACCGTTTAGGACAGGCTGATCCGAGTCCTGTAAAGGTATGGCGGCTATTTCCGAAATGAGTAATGTTACTACAAGTTCGTTAGGCTGCATATCACCTATTTGCCTTTTCCCCATAAGCCTTATAGCTATTGTTACGGCTACATATAATACGGCGGTTCTCATTATAACTGCAATCATTTATTATCACCCGCATTATTGTTTGCATTTTTTCTTGCAATATAAGGTACAAGGTGATATAATTATGTTAACTGTATTTCTTGAGGTGAAGTTTTGCTTGAGTATTAAGACTTCTGTTGACAGGACACTGTTCAACTTTAAAAAATTTTCTCCGCTTCTTAAAAATCTTGTTGCAAAAGATTTTAAGGTTAAATATAGGCGTTCTTTTCTCGGAGTTGCCTGGAGTGTTTTAAATCCGCTCCTTACAATGCTTGTTTTAACGCAGGTGTTCTCACTGCTGCTGAGAGTAGGAAGCGTAGAAAATTTTGCTTCTTATTATATTGTGGGTTCTGCTTTATGGACATTTTTTTCAGAAGCCACAAGCAATTCTCTGAGTTCTATTCTCGGAGCTTCGGCACTGATTAAGAAAGTTTATATTCCGAAATATATTTTTCCGCTTGAAAAGTGTATTTTTTCTCTCGTTAACTTTTTGTTTTCGCTTATAGCCGTAGCTCTTGTCGTGCTTGTTCAGGATTACACTCAGTTTTCGCTTTTTTCGCTTCTTTTTCCGATTCCCGTGCTTTATTGCTTTGTTTTCACAGCAGGTCTTTGTTTCTTTTTAAGTGCGGTTACGGTTTATTTCAGGGATGTTGCTCATCTTTACGGTGTTCTTCTTACAATGTGGATATACCTTACTCCTATCCTTTATCCTATGAGCATTTTTGATAATATAAATGTTTCCGCAACATTTTCAAGGTTTATAAAAATCGTGGTAACATTTAATCCTATGACCCACTATGTTCAGTACTTCAGAGATGTGGTAATTTATCATACAATACCGGGACTTGGGGAAAATCTTATTTGTATGGCAATATCACTCGGAACATTATTTATCGGTGCGCTTGTGTTTAAAAGGGCGCAGGATAAATTTATACTTCACATATAATACCCGAAAAATCGGAGGAAAATATTTTGAACAGTGAAAATGCAGTCGAACTCAGAAATGTTGAAATGCATTTTAATATGAGTAAGGAAAAGCTCGAAAGCCTTAAGGAGTATTTTTTGAAACTTGTGAAGCGTCAGCTTATGTTTGAAGACTTTGTAGCGCTTGACAACATTTCATTAGATATAAAAAAAGGCGATGTTTTCGGGATAGTGGGACTGAACGGTTGCGGAAAAAGTACTACTCTTAAGGTTATTTCCGGTATTCTCAAGCCCACTAAGGGAACAGTTGAAACTCAAGGGGTCATAGCTCCGCTTATTGAACTCGGCGCAGGCTTTGATATGGAACTCACAGCAAGGGAAAATATATATCTTAACGGTTCGGTGCTCGGATTTTCAAAAAAGTTTATGGATGAAAAATTTGAAGACATAGTTGAATTTTCCGAGATGAGGGAATTTCTTGATGTTCCTATGAAAAACTATTCATCCGGTATGGTGGCGAGAATCGGTTTCGCAATTGCCACGGTTACCACACCGGATATTCTTATTGTTGATGAGATCCTTGCTGTCGGAGATTTTATGTTCCAACAAAAATGTGAAGACCGTATAAATTCTATGCTTAAGGACGATACGACCGTTATTATAGTCTCTCATTCAATAGAACAGATAGAAAGACTCTGCAAACACTGCGTATGGCTTGAAAAGGGTAAAATCAAAATGATAGGCGATGCGCAGGAAGTTTGTGACGCTTACAAAAATTCGGCGGTATGATTATTAACGGCATTCTAAGGTATATAAAGCTTTCGTTTGGCTATTTTAAAAGCGGTGGATTTAAACTTGCCTTTCGTCAAATAGCAAATAAGATTAAAAAAGATAAAAAGTTTGACTATTCCGGTATTTCTGTCGAAAAGAGAAAACAACAACAGTCAACGAAATTTAATAAAGATATTAAATTCAGCATTTTGGTTCCGCTTTTTAATACGCCGCAAAAGTATTTAAAGGAAATGATTTTATCTGTTTTGGCGCAGACCTATGGCAACTTTGAACTTTGCCTTGCGGACGGGAGCGACGATAAACACAGTTATGTTAAAGAAACTGTTGCTGAGTTTTCCCGTTTTGACGAGAGAATAATATATAAAAAACTTCAAATCAACGGCGGCATTTCGCAAAACACAAATGAATGTCTTAAAATGGCAACAGGGAATTATATCAGTTTGCTTGACCACGATGATATTTTGCATCCTTCGGCGTTGTTTGAAACAATGAAAGCGATATGCGAAAAAAACGCTGACTTTATTTATACCGATGAGGTAGCATTTGTCGGAGATGATTTGTCGGAAATAAGCGTTTTTCATTTTAAGCCAGACTTTTCACCCGATAATTTAAGGGCAAATAACTATATTTGTCATTTCTCTTCTTTTTCCGAAAAACTTATAGAACTTACGGGTGGATTTCGCAGTGAATTTGACGGCAGTCAAGACCACGATTTGATTTTAAGGCTTACAGATGCCGCAAAAAACATTTGTCACATACCAAAGATTTTGTATTTTTGGCGTTCTCATCAAGGGTCCGTTGCGGCGGGCATAGAAGCTAAGTCTTACGCTGTTGATGCCGGCATCAAAGCGGTCAAAGCAAACATTGAAGATTCGGGGCAAAAATGCGATGTTTCAAGTATAGATGCATTTCCTTCGGTATACAGAATTTCTTATAAATTTAGTGAGCATCCTTTTGTTTCGGTTATAATTCCGATAACCGATGGGTCTGTTGATATCGGTGGCTTGCTTAAAACAATTTATAAGAATGCATCATATGCAAACTTTGAGGTAATATGCGCTGTATCAAAAAGGCTCAACGGTAAAATTGCCGGTTGTAACGAGACTGATAGCGCTGTTAGTAACTTTAAAATAATTTATTTTGATTCTGAGTCTGAAATTGAACTTTTAAACGATGCTGCCGAACTTGCGGGCGGAGATTTTCTGTTGCTTTTAAATCAGAAAACAATAGATTTGTCAGACCGTTGGATTTCCGAGCTGCTTATGTATGCTATGCGTGATGAAGTGGGTGCAACAGGCGGATTTATACGGTTTAAAGACCTTTCGCTTAAGTTTGCCGGCACGGTTTTGGGGCTTGGAGAGCAGGGAATAGCAGGTTCGCCGTTTTTCAGATATCCTGCCGATTCAATCGGCTATATGGGGAAGCTCCTTTATGCACAAAACATAACAGCAGTATCCTCTGACTGTATGGCTGTAAGGCGTTCTTTATTTACAAAGATAGGCGGTTTTGATACTTCGTTCGGTAAATATCTGTCATCGGCGGATTTTTGCTTAAAGTTGCAAAATTACGGTAAATTGGCGGTTATTACGCCGTTTGCGGCAACCGTCGTTTCGTGTAAAAAAGAAAAGGATTTTGATAATTTCAAAAAGGAAGAGGTTGACCTTTTTAAAAAGCGTTGGAATAATGAGATTTTAAAAGGCGACCCTTACTATAATCCGAATTTTTCCCTTAAATGGGATTATGATATAAATTTTTCAAGGTTGCAGCTTGATTGCTGTGATTAAATTTTAATTTTTGTTTAGGAGTGGTTAAAATTATGGATGACCCTGGGAGTAATATTATTCTCTATTTGGTGTTTGTCTTTCTGAGCGCTTATTTTTCCGGCACTGAAATTTCCCTTGCCTCTGTTAACAGGATTCATATGATGAGTCTTGAAGATAAGGGGAATAAGTCTGCCGGAAGAGTACTGTATATACTTGACAGGTTTGACGAGGCGCTTTCTGTTTTGCTTATAGGCAACAATATAGTAAATATCGGCTGCGCAACATTAGCTGTTATTATTGCTACCGATGTGCTTAAGATGTCGGTTTCCGTTGCAACTCTTGCTACAACGGTTATTGTTTTCATATTCGGGGAGATGTTGCCGAAGTGTTATGCACGTTCTTGTAACGAAAAATTTGCTCTGGTGGCTTCTGGTCCGTTAATTGTTCTTATGAAGGTTTTTAAACCTCTCTCCTTTGTATTTACTGCACTTTCAAGGTTAATTTCAAAACCCTTTGAGAAATCTGCAAAGCAGGAAGTTACTGTTACCGAGGATGAACTTCACGACCTTGTGGAGGGCATATCGGAGGACGATGATTTTGATATTGATACGGGTAAGCTGGTTAAATCTGCACTTAAATTCTCAAATGCAACTGTATCTCAGATACTTGTCCCGTGGGATGAGGTCGTTAAAATTTCAATGAATATGAAAACGCAGGATATAGTTGAGCTTGTGAAAAAATCACCGCATTCGAGGATACCTGTTATTGACCGCAGGGGAAATGTTAAGGGAATTCTTCAAATAAGAAAATTTATTAAAACTTATCTTAAAAGAAGAGGAAATATAGTTCTGTCTAGCGTTATAGATTATCCGTTTTTTTCAAAATATGATGTTTCTATCGATGATTTGCTTTCAGATATGAGTAATCACAAGCGCAATCTTGCCTTTATAAAAAATGATAACGGCGAGATACTCGGTATAGTTACCGTTGAAGATATTCTGGAAGAGCTTGTCGGTGAAATATATGACGAGGACGATATCGGAGGTGGCTCCGATGAATAACTTTTTAAATTACGGTGCAATACCGCTTCTTTTGCTTACCTCGGCGTTCTTTTCGGCGACCGAAATTGCGCTTTCAAGCGTAAATACTGCAAGAATTAAGCCTAAAAACGGTGAAAAAACTCCGCTTGCAAAGCGTCTTGCCTACAAACTTGCAACACAGTTTGAGTCTTCGCTCGGTGCAATACTTATAGGAAACAATCTTGCAAACAGTGCAGCCTCTGCCATAGCTACGGTTATTGTTATATCTCTTCTCGGTGAAGGATATGCTTGGGTTGCTACAGCTGTTATGACACTTTTGGTCCTCACATTCGGAGAGATAATACCTAAGGTGTTGGCAAAGCGTTTCGCCGATAAATTTTCTGTTGCTATAGCTATACCGATGTATGCGCTTTCAATAATTTTTAAACCTGTTACCTGGCTCTTTATGCTGTTTGTTAAATTGCTTTCGAAATTATGGAGCAAGAGCATAGCGGATACGGATGCCGTATCACAGGATGACCTTGAAAATATCATTGACATAGCCGAGGATGAAGGCGTGCTCGATGAAGACAGTTGCGATCTGCTTCAAAATGCGCTTGATTTTGACAGCGTTTTGGCTTATGAGGTTATAACACCGAGAGTTGATATGGAAGCGCTTGATATCGGCGACCCATATGAAGTCAATATTAAAAAGATTTTAGAAAGCACTTATTCAAGGCTGCCTGTTTATCAGGATACTCCCGATAACATTATAGGCATTCTTCATTTAAACAGATTTTATAAAAAGCTTTTAGAAAGTGATAAAGTCAATATACGCAAGTTGCTTTTGCCTGTTACATTTGTTCATAAAACAATGCCTTTGCCTGATGTTCTCGAAAAAATGCGTGAAACAAAGGTCCATATGGTTGTGGTTTTGGACGAATACGGCGGAACTATGGGTATTCTTACAATGGAAGATGTTCTTGAGCAGCTGGTCGGCGAGATATGGGATGAAACAGACGATATTGACAGGGAATTCATCTGTATCGACGATACCCATTTCGAAGCAGACGGCGATATGCGAATTTATGACTTTTTTGATGAATTTGATATAGATATTGAGGACGACGATTCGTTCGAGGATGACAGCGCAACGGTGGGCGGCTGGGTTACGACTATGCTTGACGGCGAGGCAAAACCGGGAGATTCCTTTAAATACGAAAACTTCAAAATAACGGTCATTAAATCGGATGAAAAGCGAATTGAGAAAATCGGCGTTGAGATACTTCCGGAAAAAAATGAAGAAGATACGGAAAACGCATAATAACATTTTAAAACAACACTGCACTTCTTACAGTGTTGTTTTTTAGACAATGATTGATAAATAATTAACAATGTTGCTAACCTCACAACAAAATATTTGAAAAATAATGTTATTTTTTTAACAATTGTCTTGACTTTGAATACTATATAAGTATATAATATCGTTAAATGAAATAATAATCAGTTGGAGGGTATTTAATAATGGCAAGAGTTTATAATTTCAGTGCAGGTCCTTCGATGCTTCCGGAGGAGGTTTTAAGGACTGCGGCTGCGGAAATGCTTGAATACGGAGAGACAGGGCAATCGGTAATGGAAATGTCCCATCGCTCAAAGGAATACGAGGCAATAATCAAACAGGCCGAGGCGGATTTAAGGGAAATAATGAATATTCCCGATAATTATGAAGTTCTGTTTTTACAAGGCGGAGCTTCTACACAGTTTGCTATGGTACCGCTCAATCTTATGAATAAAAATCATAAGGCTGATTATATTATAACGGGTCAGTGGGCGAATAAGGCATATAAGGAGGCTGCCCGTTACGGTGAAGCCCGTGTCGTTGCTTCGTCTGCCGATAAAACATACTCATACATTCCTAAAACCACGGCAGCTGATTTTGATAAAGATGCCGATTATGTTCATATATGCATGAATAACACAATTTACGGTACAAAATATCACAAGCTCCCGGATACGGGCGATGTTCCGCTTGTTGCCGATATATCAAGCTGCATATTATCTGAACCTATCGATGTTTCAAAGTTCGGCGTACTCTATGCCGGTGCGCAAAAAAACGTTGCACCCGCAGGTGTTACAATAGTAATTATCCGCAAAGATCTTATAGGTAATGCAATGGATATAACTCCGACTATGCTGAATTATGCAACACACGCAGAGAACGGTTCTATGTTTAACACCCCTCCTTGTTATAACATTTATATAGCCGGACTTGTCTTTAAGTGGATAAAGGAACTCGGCGGTCTTGAGGTTATGAAAAAGAAAAATGAAGAAAAAGCAAAAGTGCTTTATGATTTTCTTGACAGCAGCAAACTCTTTAAAGGAACCGTAGTTCCGGAGGATCGTTCTCTTATGAATGTTCCGTTCGTGACCGGTAATCCTGAACTTGACGCAAAATTTGTAAGCGAGGCAAAGGCGGCAGGTTTTGTCAACATTAAAGGTCATCGTTCTGTCGGCGGAATGAGAGCATCTATATATAATGCTATGCCGTATGAAGGCGTTGTTAAGCTGATTGAATTTATGAAAAAGTTTGAAGAGGAAAATGCCTAATGTATAAGATAAAAACCTATAATAAAATTTCAAAAACAGGTCTTGAAGTTTTCGATGAAAAATATACTGTCGGAGACGAAGTTGAAAATGCAGACGGTGCTATAGTCCGCTCCGCTGCTTTACACGATGAAGAGTTTCCCAAGACTTTGAAAGCTATTGCAAGAGCAGGCGCAGGTGTTAATAATATACCGATCGAACGCTGCTCGGAAGATGGTATAGTTGTTTTCAACACTCCCGGAGCCAATGCAAATGCAGTTAAGGAACTTGTAATTGCAGGAATGCTTATAGGTTCAAGAAGAGTTATTCCCGCAATTGAGTGGGCAAAAACTCTTAAAGGCCGTGGCGATGATGTAGGCAAACTTGTTGAAAAAGGGAAAAGCGCTTTTGCAGGCCCCGAAATTAAAGGCAAAAAGCTTGGCGTTATAGGTCTCGGAGCAATAGGTGTTCTCGTTGCGAATGCAGCAAATCATCTCGGTATGAAGGTGTACGGATATGACCCGTATCTTTCGGTTAACTCTGCCTGGAATCTTACACATAATGCGGTTCATATCTATGACATTAAGGAAATATTCGAACAGTGCGACTATATAACCCTTCATATTCCGCTTACCGATTCAACAAAAGGAATTATCGATGCACAGTCCCTTGCAAAGATGAAGGACGGTGTCAGAATTCTTAACTTCGCAAGAGGCGGACTTGTTAACTCTGCAGACATTAAAGCTGCGCTTGAAACAGGCAAGGTCGCTTCTTATGTAACTGATTTTCCATCCGATGATCTCCTTGATACCGACGGTGTTATTGCAATACCTCACCTTGGTGCTTCTACACCTGAATCCGAGGACAACTGCGCTCAAATGGCTGCTAATGAGCTTATTGATTATATAGAAAACGGAAATATCGTAAATTCCGTAAATCTTCCTGAAATATCGATGCCAAGAAGCGGCATCAACCGTATATGCGTTATTCATAAGAATATTCCGAATATGCTCACCTCAATAACCGCAGTAGTAGCTGATAATAATGTGAACATAGAGAATATGCTTAATAAGTCCAAGGGTGATTATGCGTATACTATGATTGATATAGCTCAGGCAGATACCGACGCTATTACGTCAAAGCTTAATGCTATTCAGGGTATAATCAGAGTTAGGGTTATTTGATGTTTAAAATTTGAATATTATATTTATAATAATATAACTGGCTCTTTGTCAATAGTTGGGGTAAAGAGTTAAAATGAGAAATAGAGAGTGCAAGCAGTTGCTGTTAGGCAGCTGCTTGTTCTTTACTTTGTTGATTATGAGAAAATATATGTAAAATACGGTTTCTGAATCTTCTGAAATTTTTGTAACCGTATGCATTTCTTTTAAGAACTTTAATTTTGTTATTGCAGTCTTCGGTAAAGCGAATTTTTGAGATGGTTGCCGACGGAAACACATTGCACTATGTGGCAACGACCTTGAATTCCGAAGAAATACCGTCCCCGGGCGGCTGCTTTACAATCGTGGCATCGCATCTCCGACCACTTTAAGAATTCAAAATGGTATATGCAAACGATAAAGTGCATCCTCACCGATGAAGTAAACTTTGGTTGGATGATTTCGGGGAAATTCCGATCAACTTATCATTCCACAGGTCTAAAGGGTTCACAATCGTCATACTTTATTTCCCTACAACGCGGAAAGTAACAAAAACGCAAAAAATTAAATGCATCGCTTTATAAACCGTTGCGTTTTTGCAAGAAATATGATATTATACTCTAAACAGCCAAGACCGACTGTTCCTATTTTCCGAGTAAATCCTGTTTGAATCGAGGCTGACGGTATGGATATAAGCTATAAAAAGCTCTGGAAATTGCTGATCGACAGAGATATGAAAAAGAAAGACCTTGAAAAGGCTGCGGGCATCAGCAACTATGTCATTTCCAAAATGACCAGGAATGAAAATATCACGGTTGAAACCGTGGGAAAAATCTGCAAAGCGTTGAACTGTACGCCGAACGATATAATGGAATTCGCATCCGACAGTGAGATTTTATAACGCTTTAGTATACTGTCTTTGGTAAATGCACATTCGGAATCGTCCTGCCGAGAAACAAATAAAATTGCCAAAGGACATTCTTTGCCTGTGAGAGAAAGCGAGAGATTCCCCTTATGAAACGGAATACGAAACAGCTGATCCCTATGATCCTGGTTTTTACAATCATTGCGGCAGCCTATACCTGCCGGATGCTGGTTATGCTCGACATCGGCGGCGCTTGGATGAGTTATATCCGTGCGGCACTATATTTGCTGCTGTTTGCCCTGTGGGGTTTTTCCCTCGACCGCCGCATTATACAGAAGCAGGTGCTGCACTGCTTGCGTCTTACAGCGGCGCTGATACTGCTGTGGCTTATTTTGCGCACGCTGAAATATGAGTTTGTTACTGATTTGACAGTAGCACGGTACATTTGGTATCTCTACTATTTACCTATGCTTTTTATACCGCTTCTGAGTGTGTATATTGCGCTGTCTCTGGGGAAATCGGAGGAATTCCGCCTGACCGGAAGGATTGGCGCTTTGGCAATTATTCCGGCTGTGCTGTTTCTGCTGGTGATCACCAACGACCTGCACCAGCAGGCATTTGCATTCAGCAGCGGCGTACCTGGAGAACCGGACAACTACTACTATTCCTATGGTCCCGTTTACTTCTGCTGCCTCGGTTGGATGGTGACCTGTATGTTTTTTTCACTTATCCTCCTTTTGAAGAAAAGCCGTGTCCCGTGCAGCAAAAAAAAGAGGCTTGCACCGTTTGTTATAGGCTGCGCAACGGTTCTGTACGGGGTTTTGTATTTGCTGGGGCTGCCAGCTGTACGCTGGTGGTTCGGCGATATGAATGTGATGTTTTGCCTTTTATATGCGGCGATTTGTGAAAGCTGTATACGCTGCCGGATGATACAGTCCAATACAGGTTATGTCGAACTGTTCGAGGCAACGACACTGGCAGCATGTATTGCAGACCGCAACGGAAATATCGTTCTCCGTTCCCGGGCTGCAGATGAAGATATGGTTTGCCCGAAGAACGGACTTCAGATCATCCGTCCCAACGGAACACGCATTTCTTCGGCACCGATCAGCGACGGATTTGCCGTTTGGCAGGATAATGTGCGCCCGTTGACCGAACTTCGTGCAAAGTTAAGCGAAAACAAAGCCATAATAAAAAACAACAAAGAGAAATTGCAGGAAGCTTATCTCATACAGAAAAAGCTGAATGAGTTGACCGAAAAAAACCGAATTTATGACGAATTGGAGACAAAGTACGGAAATCAGATAGCCAGGATCGTTCAATTGCTGAAAAAATGTGAGAGTGCAGAGCCTGCCGAAACACAAAGCTTGCTGAAAAGAATTCTTCTGCTTGGCACTTACATCAAGCGCAATGCCAATCTGTATTTTCTCAGCCTGGAATATGAGCTTCTGCCGCAGCAGGAGCTCCGGCTGACTGTTGACGAGGCGGTGAGAGTTATGAATGTTTGCGGCACAGAATGCAGTGTGGCCTATCATACAACAAAACCGATGCTTTCGTCGGAGGTAGCACGGTTGTTAGATCTTTTGAAGATCGTTGCAGAAACAACGATAAACGGACTGAATTCTCTGTTTATTTCTGTGTCCGACAGTGAAATGGATTTGTCGGTGGAGTGTGCTGCGGATCTGTCTTTCCTCGTTTCTTCAAATGTAACCGTTAAACAGGAGGACGGATTGTGGCTTATTCGCACGCTGATAGGAGGAGTGAACGGTGCATAGAATGAAACGCTTAGGCTTTAATGCCATCAAAGAGAGCTTTGACCGACTTCCCACTGCCGCATGTTTTTTTGATCGCACGGGTAGTATCGTTCTCTGCAACCGGCAGATGTATCAACTGAGCCGACAGCTGCTTGACAGCGATATGCAGTATTTGGGCGAGATGGAGGAAGCACTGTCTGCTCTTCCGAATTGCATTGCACAGATCCAGGATGTAGAGAATACTTATCGGTTTCCGGACAAAAAAGTATGGAGATTTGAAAAAACCGAGGTCACCGATCGATATGGGGAGAACTATATACAGCTCACTGCCGCCGACGTTACCGAGCTGCAGCGTGCTTTGGTGCAGCTTGCCGACGACAGCAGAAAGCTGGCGGAGGATTCGGAGAAATTGAAGCAGCTTTCCGGTAATGTCGGGGCATTAGCGCGGGAAAAGGAGCGACTTGACGCAAAATCCTCCATGCACGACAACCTTGCCGCCTGCATTACACTGACGAAGCAGTACATAACAGGAGAATTTGACGGTATTGATGCGGATGTTGTGTGCCGTGAATGGGAGAAAGTTATCACCTTTCGGGATGCGATCGGTCTGTCGGCAAAGGAAAAACTGCTTGACAGTGCAAAGACCGGCGGTGTGACCGTGAGGATAAGAGGCGAAGAACCGACGGGCGGTGAGGCGGAGTTGATGTACACCGCCATGCAGGTCTGTTTAACCAACGCCATTCAGTATGCCAATGCGACCGAGGTTTCTGCGAATATTTGGGAAAACGAATACAGCTATACCGTCATGATACGCAATAACGGCAAGCCGCCGGAGAAGGAGATCACCGAGGGCGGTGGTCTTACCAATCTGCGCCACAGGATAGAAAATTCGGGCGGAAAGATGACAGTACAGAGCTTACCGGAGTTTTCTTTGGTGATCGAGATGCCGAAGCATGGAAATTCGGTGGGGGGGTAACCTATGGCTATAAGGAAAATATTGATCGTTGAAGATCAGGCACTGGCGAGAACATATCTGTGCTCCTGTGTGGAGAAGTGCACAGATTGCGAGGTTGCGGGCACGCTGACACGTGCTGATACAGCATTTTGCCGCTGCGGCGAGGGTCACATCGACCTGATTCTCATGGATATATGCACCGAAAGTGACTCTGACGGTCTGACTGCTGCTGAATCGATCAAGAAGTTCTATCCCAGGATAAAGATCGTTATGGTGACCTCTATGTTGGAGGGACGATTTCTTGATCGGGCAAAAAAAATCGGCGCCGACAGCTTCTGGTATAAGGATTCACCTTCGGGTGACCTTGTGAGCGTGATTGAAGGCACTCTTGCGGGCAAACGCTTTTGGCCTGACGGTGTTCCGACTGTCCGGCTCGGCAATACGCTTTCCTGTGAACTGTCCGACCGAGAAATGGAGACTTTGCGCTTGCTCTGTGAGGGAAAAACCAATGCCGAGATTGCCGTAAAACTGAATGTGGCTGAATCCTCGGTGCGGACCTACATAAACCGAATGCTGGAAAAAACAGGTTATACAAACCGTAACCGTCTGATGATTGCAGCCGTCGGCAAACGTATGGTGGTACCCGGAAACTGGCTGGAAGAACACAACGAGACCTGACATATATGCAACAAACGATGCAGGACACGCATTTATTTATATTATATATATTAGCGCAAAGCCGCCCGGCTTTTTATAAGCCGGGCGGCTTTGTTGTTGTCTGAAGTGGAAATAGCCCTGTGTTCATAATTTGTTTACAATTAGAGCTGCTTTTGTCCCCACTTTTGAGGACAGACAGAACCTTTTTTTCTTGATATAATGATGTTGGAAAGTAAGATGAAGCAAATTCATCGGGTATATTATGAAGGAAAAGGAGGTATGGTTCGATGAAAAAAATTGTGGTCGATATGCAGAATTTTCTGTTCGGCGATTCCATAGCGGCTGCTTTCAAGAATTCGAACTATGATATCGATGTGGTTCGCGCGGAGACCCCGCAGGATACTGTCGAACTGTGCCGTGTGTACAAACC
>CAKSEH010000012.1 GCA_934446475.1 uncultured Eubacteriales bacterium
TTTAAAACAACCCCTCCGAGGCGGCAAGCCGCCCCACCGTCTCACTGCGGTTCGGTCACCTCACGGCTCTGACAGTCCCCCGGACTGTCATTCACTACCGTTCGGCCGCCTTCGGCTACCTTACACAGGGCAGGCATTTAATTCAATAAGCTTTACTTAAAATTTGCCTCCGTCTCACTGCGATTCGGTCACCTCACGGCTTAAGACAGTCCCCCGGACTGTCATTCACTAACGTTCGGCCGCCTATCGGCTACCCTTTACACAAGGGAGCCAACAAATTCAGTAGAGTTTCACTGTTAAAATAAGGCTTTACTGCCTTTTTAGGCTCCCTTCTTTTGGCTTTTGCCAAATAGAGGTTATTCCCCTATTAGGGGAAATGTCTGCGAAGCAGACAAAAGGGTGCCCGTTTTCGGAGAAAAAGCTGTCGAGTGAAACGAGACTGAGGGGTATTTCTTCCTTGTGAATTTACATTCTTACTTTTCAACCTCTTTGAATTTCTTACTTGTATAAAATTCAAATATACAAATAAAGCCGCAAAATATCCGGGAAAGCAAAAAAACAGAGTCATCAAATGATGACTCTGTTTTGAAAGTGTCGGCGCCTACTTATTTTTCCAGGCAGCTGCCCGCCAAGTATCTTCAGCGCAAGTGAGCTTAACTTCCGTGTTCGGAATGGGAACGGGTGGACCCTCACCGCAATCAACACCGACTTGTTATCTGTTGTGACAACGATGATATTATATCACCGCTGTCACTGTTTGTCAAGAACTTTTTTTAAAAAACTCAAACTTTTTTCAAAGCCGCAAAAACCACACGTTCGCAGTCATCGGTCACGGGCTCAAACGACATATCCCGATAAACGGCAACGGTCTCAAATCCTGCCTTTAAGAGCATACCTTTAATTTTCTCAAGACCGTAAGCCCGTTCTTCTATAAACTGACTGCTTCTTTTATAGACACCGTTTTCTTCTGTGAAAAAGTCAAGATTTATTTCGGTTATTTCGTCCTCTTCAAAGTAGCTGTTTTGCCAAACGCAGTAAACATTGCCGCTTTCGATAACAAATGTGTTATCGGCGAGAACCTCTTTATGTTTATACGGTGTGTTCACATCGAAAATAAACAAGCAGTCGGGTTCAAGAAAAAGTGACACCTTGTTAAAGACGCACTGGAGCTGTTCGGGGTCGGTTATATGATTTATGCTGTCGAGGCAGCATATGGCTCCGTCAACCGTTCCGAAAAGGTCAAGCTCAGCCGCATCCTGACACAGATACAAAACATCCGTGTTCGTTTCTGCGGAGCGTTTTCTTGCACAGTCGAGCATATCGGGGGAAATATCCGCTCCGATAACGCCGATTCCTTTCTTTGCAAAGCGCACCGAAAAACTCCCGGTTCCGCAGCAAAGGTCAAGGAGAAGGGTGGGGGCTTTGCCGAATTTTTTGAATATATCGCAGATATACTCGGTCCTCCCGTCGTAATCGGCGTCGCTCATCAGCGTGTCATAAACACACGAAAATGAATCGTACATACCGCTCTAAACCTTCTTGACCGCTCTTTTCAGCCCCTTACTCATCGCACGGTTTACTCTGCTTACCGTGGCTGAGCTGGCGCCGGTGGCGGCAACTATTTCGCTGTAAGGTTTGCCGTCGCTGAGCATTCTCGCAACCGCAAAACGCTGCGCTATGGTCTCAACTTCTTTTTCGGTGCACACATCGCTGAAAAAATCGCTGCACTCCTTTTCGTTTTCAAGGCTCAAAACCGCCCTGTAAAACTGCTCTTTAACTTCCTTGCTTTTCATTATCAGCTACGCTCTTTAATTTCCTTTGTTATCTTTGAGATAAATTCGTCAAGCGGCATATTAACTGTTTCATCGGTGCTGCGATAGCGCACGGAAACGGTTTTGCTCTCGATTTCCTTAGCTCCGATTATAATCATATAAGGAACCCTGTTTACCTGACGTGCCTCTCTTATCTTATAGCCTATTTTTTCGTTGCGGTCGTCAAGAACGCTGCGGACGCCTGCATTCAAAAGAGCCTCGTGAACTTCCTTTGCATAGGTTTCGTCAAGACCCGGGAGGGTGAGAACTTTAACCTGCATAGGCGCAAGCCATACGGGGAATTTACCGGCGAAGTGCTCGGTTAAAATTCCGATAAAACGCTCTATCGAACCGTAGCAAACACGGTGAATCATAATCGGACGCTTTGCCGTGCCGTCGGCATCGATATATTCAAGACCGAAGTTCAGCGGCATCTGGAAGTCAAGCTGTATAGTACCGCACTGCCAGGTTCTGCCGATACTGTCCCTTAAATGGAAGTCGATTTTCGGTCCGTAGAAAGCGCCGTCGCCCTCGTTTACTATATAGGGAAGACCTATTTTTTCGAGAGCCGCCTTAAGACCCTCGGTTGCAGCTTCCCAATCTTCATCGCTTCCCATACTGTCCTCGGGACGGGTGGAAAGCTCTACAAAATAATCAAAACCGAACTTTGAGTAAACATCGTTTATAAGACCGACTACTCCGATTATTTCATCGGTTATCTGGTCGGGACGCATAAAGATATGCGCATCATCCTGAGTAAAGCAACGAACTCTGAACAAGCCGTGAAGAGCGCCTCTCAGCTCGTGGCGGTGAACTATGCCGAGTTCTCCCACTCTCAGCGGAAGCTCCCTGTAGCTGTGGGGCTTTGAACGGTAAACCATAACGCCGCCGGGGCAGTTCATCGGCTTTATGCAGTAATCCTCATCGTCAATACGGGTAGCGTACATATTGTCCTTATAATGATCCCAGTGTCCGCTCGTTTCCCAGAGCTTTCTGTTCATTATAAGCGGAGTTGAAACCTCAACATAGCCCGCCTTTGTATGTATCTCACGCCAATAGTCTATAAGAGCGTTCTTAAGGAGCATACCGTTCGGCAGAAAGAACGGAAATCCGGGACCCTCTTCGCAAAGCATAAACAGTTCCATTTCTTTGCCTATCTTGCGGTGGTCTCTGCGCTCCGCCTCTTCCATAAGCTTAATGTGCTCGTCAAGCTCGGCCTGTGTGCGGAAAGCAATGCCGTTTATTCGGGTGAGCATCTTATTATCCTTATCGTTTTTCCAATAAGCGCCCGACTGCTGGGTTATCTTAAAAGCCTTGAGCGCCTTTGTATAGCAAAGATGCGGACCTGTGCACATATCTATGTATTCGCCCTGCTGATAAAAGCTTATAACGGCGTCCTCCGCAAGGTCGCCTATATGCTCAACCTTATATTTTGCGCCTCTCTCGCTCATAAGCTTAACGGCTTCCTCACGGGGGAGGATGAAGGGCTTGATAGGCAGGTTTTCCTTGACTATTTTACGCATCTCGGCTTCTATAGCGGCAAGGTCCTCATCGGTAAGCTTTCTGTCTCCTAAATCAACATCGTAATAAAATCCTTTTTCGGTTGCCGGACCGTAACCGAAATCTGCCTCGGGATAAAGGCGTTTTATTGCCTGAGCCATTATATGCGCCGCTGTATGGCGGATAACCTCAAGCTCTTCGCTTTCGGGGCATTCGGCAACAGTACCGTCCTTATAAATAATTTTCATTTTAAACTTCCCTTTCCGGTTTGCAATTAAAACAATTATATAATATGATATTTATTTTGTCAATCGGTCTGCGCTTTCGAGCCGAAAAATTCCCCATACCATACAAGGAAAGTGTAAACCGTCCATATTTTGCGGCTTACATCCGCCTTGCCGCTTCTGTGAGTATCGAGCAGAGAGACGAGTTTATCGGTATTAAAATACTTTTGCGCTGCTTCGCTTTCAAACGCCGCTTTCACCTTACTATAATACTCATCTTCTTTAAGCCACACCCTGATAGGAACGGGGAAACCGAGCTTATCCTTATCGGCAGTGCGCCTCGGAAGAGTTTTTTCCGCCGCCTTTCTGAGGGCGAGCTTTGTTGTTTTGGTGTTCACTCTGCAATTAAGCGGAATCGTTTCGGCAAGCTTCATAACATTTCTGTCAAGAAACGGAACTCTCAGCTCAAGCGAATTTGCCATACTTGTTTTATCCGCCTTTAAGAGGATATCGCCCATAAGCCACATATTTATATCAAGATACTGCATCTTGGTGATATCGTCCTTATCCTTGACTTCGTCGTAAAACTTCCTGCAAAGCATTTCGGGAGAGCAGGCATTTTTAGCCTTTTCACTCTTTAAAAGGGCGTTTCGCTCCTTTAAAGAAAATATATTTGCATTTCCGATAAAGCGCTCTTCTATTGTTTTTCCCCGCCTTACAAGGTAATTTATACCGTGTTTTTGGGGAAGGTGAGAGCAGATCCTGCTTATAAACCGACGAACGCAAAACGGAAGCGAATCATAAGCCGTAACCGTTATCGGTTCCTGATAAATCCTGTAACCGCCGAAAAGTTCGTCCGCCCCTTCGCCCGACATTACAACCTTAACATATTTCGACGCCAGGTTGCTTACAAAGTACAGCGCAATTGCCGCAGGGTCGGCAAGAGGCTCGTCCATATGATACTGAATCTTTGCGAAATTGCCCCAATATTCCTCAGGGGTTATAACCTTTGAAATGTTTTCAACCTTAATGGTATCCGCAAAATCCTTTGCAAAATGAATTTCGTTATATCTGTCGCCGTCGGGACTTTCAAAACCTACGGTGAAAGTCTTATCAACCTGCGCCGCTTCTGCGATATAGCTTGAGTCTATACCCGAAGATAAAAACGACCCTACCTCAACATCGGCTATTTTATGCGCCTTTACAGATTCTCTTACTGCCTCATCGGTCTTATCCGCAAAATATTCGAGAACTCCGCTTGTTTCGTTGAACTCGGGTCTGAAATAACGGGTCTTGACCATAACACCGTCTTTATAAGTAAAGCTGTGTGCCGGAGGAAGCTTGAAAACACCCTTGAAAAAGGTCTCCTCGGTGGGAGAATACTGGAATGAAAGATAGTGTGCCAACGCTTCCTCGTTTAATTCCTTCTTAAAATCGGGATGCTCAAGAAACGCTTTTATTTCCGAACCGTATATAAAGCTGCCGTTTGACTCGGTGTAATAAAAAGGCTTTATTCCGAACATATCCCTTGCGCCGAAAATCGAACCGTCCTTTATGTTATAAATAACAAAAGCAAACATTCCCCGAAGTTTTTTAACAAGCTCTTCACCCCACTGCTCGTAACCGTGAAGCAAGACCTCGCTGTCGGCGTGGCTCTTAAAAATATGGCCCTCTTTTAAAAGTTCTTCCTTAAGGTCTAAGTAATTATATATCTCGCCGTTAAAGGTGAGTACCAATGTTCTGTCCTCGTTGAACATCGGCTGGTCGCCGTCCTCAAGACCGATTATGCTCAGTCTGCGAAAGCCCATCGCTATTCCGCCGCAAACGAATTTGCCCTCGGAATCGGGGCCTCTGTGGACTATTCGGTTCATCATTTTTTCAAGCGTTGTGCCGTCGTCCTTTATTCTGTTTGTAAAACCTACAAATCCGCACATATCTTTTTTGCTCCTTTGGCGGGCGTGGCCGCTTTCACCTCAGCCGCCCTGAATAAAACCTATAAAATTTATTATACACTAAAAAATCTCATTTGTCTTTACTTTTTTTAAAATTATATTGCAAAGCGTTCCCGTTATCGCTCCGCCCGCCGCTGCGCAAAGAAGCAGGAAAGGAAAATAATAAAGTGCCGCTTTTCCCACAACAAACAACGCTACCGCCGTTTGAACCGTGTTATGAACGGCTGCGCCGATAACGCCGATACCTATCGCCGAAAACACCTTGACCCGGCTTAAAAGGCAGGTGCAGCCAAGCGATATAAGCCCTGCCGGCAGCGAAAACATAAGGTTTGAAACCGAACCGAAAATAAATGCACTCAGCAGTATCCTTATAAAATTCACCGCAAGCGCACCCTTTTTGTCATTCGACATAACAAGCATAAGGCAGACAGAATTTGCAAGTCCTATTTTAACTCCCGGCGCAATAAAGTCAAACGGTATAAGGCTTTCGAGATACCCTACCGCTATGCAGACGGCACAAAAAATGCTGAGCAGACACACACGCCTTATTCTATTTCGATTACCACCCGATTCGGCAGACATATCACGCTTTCCCCCGACTTTTCTATCTTTTTATGATGAACGCATATCTGATTTTTACAGTCGGCAGCCGCCATATATGCGCTGTTATTCCTGATTATAACGGTGTTTCCGTCAAGTTCGACGGTTTTATTCCGGCTTAGTTTTCCGCTGTATACGATTTTATTATCTTTGCTTACCGTGACCGTTGAGCCGGTGTTCCTTGTAAGAAGAGCAAGGCAAAACAAAGCGGCAGCCGATAAAACAACCGCAAGCAGAGCAATGATATCCGACTTCTTCATACCTTCCTCACTTTCTTTTTTTAATACGGGGAATACGGCTTTGATTTATATTTAGGCTTAATTTCCCGGTTATATAGCTTGACTAAATACGCAGTTTTTTTGATACGGGAAATACAGCTTGGTTTTTAAAAGTAAGCTTTAATTCCCGGATATGTAGCTTGATTGAATTTGCAATCTTTTTTGATACGGGGAATTTAGTTTTATTTTAAATTTAGGCTTCGTTTCCCGACTGCAAAGCTTTATTGCTTTTAAGGCTCCCTTCTTTCCATAGAGGTTATTCCCCGTGCTCAGGGAAATGTCTGCGAAGAAATCGGCAAAATTGCCCCCACCTCAGGCTCCCTTCTTTTGGCTTTTGCCAAATAGAGGTTATTCCCCTATTAGGGGAAATGTCTGCGAAGCAGACAAAAGGGTGCCCGTTTTCGGAGAAAAAGCTGTCAGCCGTATGGCTGACTGAGGGGTATTCATTCATTGTATTTTTATATTTTTGAACCTTTTTGAATTTATTGTTTTTTTAAATTCAAAGACAGAGGCGGAAAAATGCACTCTTTTTGATATTAAATTTTAATGTTTGATCGTTGATATTTAAGCCTCTGTTCTGATTTGTGCTTTTTAACAATCCTTCCGTCACGGCTCTGCCGTGACACCCTCCTTTACACAAGGAGGGCTTTATTGCCTTTTTGGCTCCCTTCTTTTCAGCGTAAGCTGAAATAGAGGGGAGCTGTCAGCCGTATGGCTGACTGAGGGGTATTCATTCATTGTATTTTTATATTTTTGAACCTTTTTGAATTTATTGTTTTTTTAAAATTTAAAGACAGAGGCGGAAAAATGCACTCTTTTTTAATATTAAAATTTAATGTTTATTCTTAAAAATTTAAGCTTACTTCTTTAAATTTATTTTGAAACAACCCCTCCGAGGCGGCAAGCCGCCCCACCGTCTCACTGCGGTTCGGTCACCTCACGGCTTAAGACAGTCCCCCGGACTGTCATTCACTTTGTGCTTTAAGCCGTCTATCGGCTACCCTTTACACAAGGGAGCCGAATAAGCAATAAAGCTTTGTATCCGGGAATTAAGCTCAAACATAAATCAAAGTCACATTCCCCGTATCAAAAAACAGCAAATTTAATCCGGCTATATAACCGGGAATCAAGGTTTGAATATCAAACAAAAATAAATTCCCCATATTAAAAAAGACTGTAAATTTAATCAAGCTGCATATCCGGGAATTAAAGCTTACTTTTAAAAGCCAAGCTGTATTTCCCGTATCAAAAAGACTGTAAATTCAATCAAGCTATATAGCCGGGAATTAAGGCTTAAACATAAATCAAGGCCTTATTTCCCGTATTAAAAAAGAGAGATTATGGCGGCGAGGTTGCCTCGTTTTGCGCCGGCGCTGCGATGGGAGAACATAAAGTCGCTGTTACAGCAGGTGCAGATATCGCTGATTTCGATATTTTCTTCCCTGACGCCTGAACTTTGAAGTATTCGTTTGTTTGCAAGCCGCAAGTCGAGCATAAAGTGCTCGGGGGAAGAGGGGACTAAAACACCATCAAGCGATATCGGAAGCTTTTCAAATTCATTATATACCGGCATATCCACTTCGTAGCAGCAGGGGCCTATGCAGGGACCTATTGCGGCGATGATATCCTTAGGGTCGCAGCCGAATTCGCTTGTCATTTTACTGACAGTGACCGCTCCTATCTGCTGAACCGTTCCACGCCATCCCGAATGTGAAGCCGCTATGACTTTTTTAACGGGGTCGCAGAACAAAAGGGGAGTGCAATCGGCATACTGCGTTACGAGGGCGACCCCTTTTTCGGCGGTTATAAGTCCGTCTATATCCTCAAAAGAGGGCTTTGTCAGTCCTGTTCCGCAATGCGAGCGGTTTACAACCTTAACATTTTTTGTGTGGGTCTGTTTTGAAAAAACAAGCTGCGATATATCAATCTCAAGCGCCGAGCAAAGACGCCTGTAGTTTTCAAGGACACATTCCCTGTCGTCGCCCCTGCTAAAGCTCATATTCATTGTTGAAAAATATCCGCTGCTGACGCCGCCGAGCCTTGTTGAAAAGCCGCAGTGTACAATTCCGGTCGAGTTGAGCTTCGGAAAGGTTATAAAGGTCACACCGTTTTTAACAGCGGTCGGTGTGGTTTTACTTTCAAAATTCAAACTTCATTTCCGCCTTTTCATCGGTTATTTCTCTGCAAACACTGTCAAGATTCATAAGCATTTCCCGCTTGTATTCCCTGCCGAAATCGGTTTCGAGTGCTCTTAAAGCCTCTTTCATAAGCGGCGGACGGTGGTCGGGAGAGTGGGTATCGGTTGCAATAAAGGATACATACCCTTTTTTAATGAGTTTACGGACCGTTCTTTTAAGCGGCGGTATAAAAAGCGACGAGGTGTTTATCTGAGCATAACAGCAACCCGATTCAATAAGCTTTAAGACCTTCTTAAAACCTTTTTCTCTGTGGTATCGCTCTATATGGGCAAGGATAGGTGTGAGCCCGAGATTATACGAAATATTTCGCACATCCTCGGCAATCTTTTCCGAAATTTCATACATAGGCAGTTCAAGAAGAAGATACTGCGAGCCGTTTAAAGAAAGTTTTCTTATACCGTCGCTTCTGCCGATACCCTTAAAATAGTATACCTCGCTGCCGAGATATATGTTCGGCAGTTCCATACCGCAGACTGCTGCCTCAAGCTCGGCTTTCGCTGCGTTTATATTGCTTATATGTTCTTCAAGACTCTGCTCGGAGGCGATAAAATGCGGTGTTGCCACAACATCGGTTATTCCCTGCTCCTTCATCATTTCGAGGAGTTTTATTGAGGTTGCGATGTTTTTTGAGCCGTCGTCAACAGCGGGCAGAATATGAGAATGTATATCTATAAGTTTCACTTGATTTCACAGCCTTTTAAAAAAACCGTCGCCAAGGAGGAGACGGTTTTGTTTTTTATTTTTTGTTTTGCTTTTTTGCCGCCGAAGTTACATTTCTTGCGGACTTTGCATAACCGCCGTAACGCTTATCGTATCCGTACTTATAATATCTGTTATAATACTGGCTGCGATACGAATATTTACGGTAAATATATTTATTTCCCGACTTCGGGTTTGCACCGTTCATAACAGCGCCCAAAACCTTGGTTTTTGCAAATTCAACCGACGCAAGCGCACGCTTTATAGTGTAGTTCGGAGTGAAACCGTCCCTCAAAACGAAGGTAAGACCGTCTGTATTCGGGGCGATAACAAGCGCATCAGAGACAACATTTAGCGGCGGAGTATCGATAATAACATAATCGTAAACACTCCTGAGTTTTTCAATCAAATCGGAGAATTTCTTTGAACCGAGCATTTCCGAGGGGTTCGGCGGCGTCTGCCCGGAAGTCAAAGCATCAAAATTATCGCTTACCTTTTTAACGGCAGACTCAAAATCGCACATTCCGGCAATTACATTTGAAAGACCTTTATCGTTTTCAAGATGCAATTTTCTGTGAACCGAAGAGCGGCGCATATCCGCATCAACGATTATTATTTTATCTTCAAGCTGAGAAAATGCAACGGCAAGATTTACGGCTGTTGTTGATTTCCCTTCGCCCGCATTTGAACTTGTTATGGCAATAACATTGCCCTTATCCTTCTTTTCAAGCAGGAAACAGAGATTGCTTCTGATGCTCTTATATGCCTCAACGACGGCAAAAGGTGCTGCCTTTTTGGTCTCTTTGTGGTCACTCCGGACGTCGGACCCGTTTGCGATTTCGGGTTTTCTTGTTTGGTAAGTACCCACAATATCGTCATTTTCAAAATCGGGGATCGAACCTAAAAGCGGAATGTTATATTTGGATATAAATTCATCTTCGCCTCTTATTGACTGATTGAGAGAATCCGCAATAAAAGCGATAACAAAGGCTACTACAACGCCGACAACTCCCGAAATGGCGGTCGTAGTCATAGTTCTCGGGTAAACCTTTGAAAATTTCATTGCACTTGAAGCGACCTTGGCTTTTGCATAAGGTATGTATTCAACAACATAGTTACAGGAAGTCTTTGCAAACTCGTTTGCTATTTTCTTTGCTTCTTCGCCGTCTCCCGTTTTGGCGGTTATATCTATAAACAGAGTGTTCGTATCTCTTCTGTTTACGGTTATCATACCCTGCAGTCTGTCGTAAGTATAGCTTCCGCCGAGAGAATTTGCAAGCTCCGTATATATATCGGGAGTTTTAAGAATATCGATAATTGTGTTTGCAAGATACAGCGAAGCGCTTATGTCGGTTCCGCTTACAAAGTCTTTACTTGAAGTCTGGTCGTTATTATACTGCGTTACAATTGCGCCGTTCGTGACAAGAATCGATGCGGTTGCGGTATATCTGGGTTTGGCCGCAAACTGGCAGTAACAAAAAGCGCCCACCGCAAAAAGAACCATTGCCGTTATAAGCGCCCATATCCTCTTCCACGCAAGTTGGATCAGATAAACCAAAGAAATGTCTCCCATTATTAACCTCTTCTCTTAAATCATAAGGCCGGCGAAAGCCAACCTAATCTATAATACCATTTAAGGAACTGTTTTTCAAGTCTTTTTTAAGTATTTTGAGACTTTCCGGAATTTCGCCGTAATTTTGATATGCGTTTTTATAAACTTCTATCACACCGTCTCCCGAAAAACCCTTTTTATGAGCGTATTCAATGAATTTCACAAAATCAAAGCTTCCACGCCCGGGAAGCAGACAGTCGTTTTCGGGGGTGTTATCGCTTAAGTGCAGGTGCTTTACCGCACTTCCGGCAATATCCATAATTTCATAAGGTGAGCTTAAAGCTCTTATGCTTTGCTTTATATCAAGGCAAAAAGCGGCGTTTTCGCCCAAAATATCCTTCATTGTTTTAATAAACGCAGGGTCTCCCGCTCTGAAATTGACGACATTTTCCTGCAGGACGACCGCACCGCTTTCTGCCGCCGCACGGGAGGTCATATAAAACCTCTCGCAGTACTCTTCTTCATTTAAGACCCCGTTAGGCTTTCCGCCGTGCATTATTATATATTTCGCTCCGAGCAAAGAGGCAATTTCGCCGTAACGGCGGTACATATCAACACCCTCTTTAAGCCTTCTTTCATACGCTGAATAAATCATAAACGAATCCGCAAAGCTCATAGCCGGATGAACGGAAGTTATAAAAATGCCATAATATTCCCGTATTCGCATAAGTTCCTTTATAAAAGAAGGTTCAAGCTCGCTTGCGGCATTAAAAAATATCTCGGCTGTTCCGGCTCCGCTTTCTCCCACGGCAACAAGAGCCTTTTCTGTTTCAAGTGGATAATAACAGGCTGTTGAAATACCCAGTTTCATAAGTTTTCCTTCTCTCCGGGCGTTACATACAGGGTTTTATTGTTGGTATAAATAACCATTCCCGGTTTTGCGCCCGAGGGTTTTTTAACATATTTTATATAGGTGTAATCTACAGGGACGTTCGACGAATCTGCGGCTTTGGAATTTTCCGCCGCAAGCATAGCCGCTCTCGTAAGTGTTTCGTCGCACACGGGGTTTCCGCCGCAGGTGACAATGACGTGAGAGCCGTGAATATCCTTTGCGTGGAACCAAAGGTCGTTTTTTGCGGCAAGCTTCAATGTTATGAAATCGTTTTGCGCATTGTTCCTGCCGATTATTATTCTGTATCCCTCTTTGCTTATTTCTTCCCTTAAAGACGGTGCTTTTGCTTTCTTTACCGCCGCCTTGCCCGCACGGATATAACCCGACGATTTGAGTTCTTCCTTTATTTCGGCTATGTCCGCAGAGTTTTCGCAGCATGAAAGCTCAAACAAAACCGAATTCAAATACTTTATTTCGTTTTCGTCATTCTCTATGAGACCTATAAGAGTCTGAGCGGCGACGCAGCTTTTCTTATAATCCTTAAAGTATTTTGCGGCATTTTTTGCGGCGCTCAGCGCAGGGTCGAGAGGAACGGTTATCCGAGCCATATTCTCATCGTAAAAATTTGTAAGGACGGCGCTTTGGGCTCCAGGTTTTATAAGATGTATATTCGCTTTTATAAGCTCGCCGTTTATTCTTAGCGTCTCCCTGTTTTTTGAACGCTCAAGTTCTTCCTTTCTCGCAGCCTGTCTGCGGTGTGCCCTCGAAATAAGGTTGTTTAAAAGCCTTGTCACATCATTTGAAAGCTTTTTAATTCTTGCCGCCTGCTCACGTTCGTGGTAAAAAGCGTCAAGCAGTTCGCTGAAGGAGGGATATTCACGAAAAGCGTAACAGTTTTGATACTGTGCTATCGGCATATAAGAAAAGTCTGCCGGAGAACCGTCCCCCTTAATAAGCATAAAAGGCGTTTTGATATCTTTGAGCTCAGAAAGCAGCTTTGAAAGATCGCATAAGTGAGCCGAAGAGCAGAGAGCTTCGGTATTTCCCGTTAGTTTAAAGGCAATTTCCCTTGCGACAAGCGGAGAAATGCCTCCTATATGCTCGGTGAGCGACTTAGCAAGCGGTTTTTCACCGTCACTCAAAACCGATTTTGCGATATCTTCGGCAGCGTTATCGTTTAGATCTGCTTTTTCCTGAGCAGCCGGGTAAATATATTTTGCTCCCGGCTGAATCATTCGTTTATCGAGCGAAATATCCGAGCGGCGCACGGCGTCTATAATATTGCCCTTGCCGTTTACGAGTATTATGTTGCTTTGATTTCCTATCATCTCGCAGATGATTTTAGGATTTACTCTGTCGCCCAATTCATCGGTCGTTTCAAAGGTTATTTCAATTATCCGTTCAAAGCCCCTTTGCGACACCGAAATTATTTTAGCCGAAGAAAAATACTTTCTTGCAAGCATACAAAACATCGGCGGCGTTTGGGGATTTTCTGTGGCATACGCCGTAAAATGGACCCTTGCCGCCCCTTGTCTTGCAGAGACTAAAAGCCGTTTCGTAAACCCTTTTTTCCTGAGCAAAAATACCAGCTCGTCGGCAGACGGCTGGTAAAGCTTGTCTATATGGCAGTCCGCAGCGCAGAAAAGCTCTTTTGTTAACTTTTGAGTAAATAATCCGTCAAGCGCCATAGCCTTGCTCCTGTCAAGTGTTGAGAATTTTTAAAAGTTCATCGGCGGTCTTTCTGTATTTCTCCGCCGAGCAGCGGTCGGCTTCAAAAAGGTCTTCGCTGCATTTAAGGCAGATATCCGCCTGTTTTTTTATGTATGTTCTGTTATCGCCGCAGCAGGGAGTGAGAATTCCTATTCTTTCCCTTACCGAATCTATGGTATACGGCTTTGAAAAGCGGCATTTCATAACCGAATATATTTTTCCGTTATCAAAGACCGCATTTTCCGCTTCGACCGAAAAACCTTCTTCCGCAAGATAGCGGCGGAGAACATCCGCTGCGGTCATCGGCTGCAAAATAAGGGTTATCTCACTGTCCCTTATATAATCGCAGCGGGTTAAAATTCCGCTTATAACATCTCCGCCCATACCGGCGATTATAACCGTATCCGCATCTTTTCTCGGAATTCCCGAAAGACCGTCACAAAGGACGGTCTTAACACCTATCGCACCGAGCTTTTCAAGATTTCTCTCGGCGTTTTCAAGGGGCGACTGCCTTATATCTGCGGCGGTCACATTCTCTGAAATTTTGTTTAAATAAAGATAAGCCGCAAGATAACCGTGATCGCACCCTATATCGCACACGCTTTTACCCTTCGGCACAAACGACGCTATGAGCGAAAGACGGTCGCTTAATTTTTTCGGCATTATTTATTTTCAAAGTGAGCGTTTAATTTTTCAACAAGCTCGTCACAGTCGGTTCCGTGAACCTCGCACGCCTGTTCAATGCTTTCGCCTCTTGAGGCAGGGCAGCCGAGACAGTGCATACCTATTTCAAAAAAGTATTTCGCACTGTCAGAATCCATATCAAGTACATCGCCTATAAGCATATCTTTTGTGATTTTCATAAATAATATCTCCTTTTAAAACAGTTTCGGGTCCGCTTTAACATCGGTTCTTGCGTGATTATAGAACTTTCTGTTATCAAGCGCCCATATTTTGGATGTAAAATCTTCATCCTTTGCGGACATTAAACTTTCTTTTATTTCGTAAAGTCTGGCGTCCATAAGGTCAAGCTCGCTTAAAATCTCGGCTTCGAGAAACATCGGTCTTACGGCTGCGCCGAAATCCGGTTCGCCGTGGTGGGAAAGGAGCATATGCTCGACCAAAGTTGCCGTTTTACGGTCTATCCCGAGCTTTTCGGCATATTTATCAACCTTATTTGCGCCCATAACAAGGTGCCCTATAAGATTGCCTTCGACCGAGTATCCCTCCGCAACTCCGCTCTCGCCTACGATAAATTCATCAAGCTTTGATATATCGTGAAGCATCGCTCCCGCTATCAGAAGCTCACGGTCGATAAACGGGTAAATTGCGCAGACGCTCTGTGCAAGCCTGACTATCGAAAGCGTGTGCATCAAAAGTCCGCCCCGCATTGCGTGGTGAAGCTTAAATGCTGCCGGCCAGTACAGCAAAGCGACCCTGTTATCCTCGTAAATTGCGGTGACGAGCCTTTTGAGACCGTCATCCTTAAAGGCGTTCGCAATTCCGATTATCTCACCGTACATATCCTCCGACGAATAGGAAGCCGTTTTAACAAGCTCTTCCATATTTATATTATCTTCGGGTAACGCCGTTCTTATTCTGTCTATCCTGAGTTGATCACTTCCGTTATACTGCAAAAGCGAGCCTCTCACTTTAACGATATCGTTCGGTTTGTATTCTCCGTGCTCGTAGGGATCGTACCGCCAGAGTTTTGCGTTGACCTCGCCGTCCTTATCGGAGAGCGTAAAATCAAGATAAGTATCGCCCTTTGAAGAGGTCTTTTTTTCAACCGATTTTACAAGGCAAAAGCCTTCTACTCTTCCCGTATTGTCAAGCGGTGTAAAATTCATAAGGCTTATTCCTTTACGATTATATTTTCTCTTGCCGGACCGTTACTTACCATAGTTATCTTAAAGCCTATTTCATTTTCGATAAACTCTATGTATTTGCGGCAGTTTTCCGGAAGTTTTGAATATTCGGTTATTCCCGAGATGTCGCACTTCCAGCCGGGAAGGGTGACAAGAACGGGCTTTGCTTTTTCCAAAAGTCCCGTAACGGGGAAATCTTTTGTTACCTTGCCGTCTATCTCATATCCGGTACAGACCTTTATTTCGTCAAGATAACCGAGAGCGTCAACAACCGTGAGAACAGCGTGCGTTGTACCCTGAACCTCACAGCCGTAACGGGTGGCAACACAGTCAAACCAGCCCATTCTTCTCGGTCTTCCCGTAGTAGCGCCGTATTCGCCGCCGTCTCCGCCGTGGTCACGCAGAGCCTGAGCTTCGTCTCCGAAAATTTCGCTTACGAAAGCGCCTGCGCCGACAGCCGATGAATAAGCCTTTATAACCGTGTATATTTCTTTTATCGCATAAGGCGGAACGCCTGCGCCTACAGCGCCGTATCCCGCAATCGTGTTTGAAGATGTGACCATAGGATAAATGCCGTGGTCGGTATCCTTAAGGGTGCCGAGCTGACCCTCCAAAAGGACCGTTTTGCCCGCTTTATCGGCTTCGTAAACAAGCTTTCTTACGTCCCCGACAAACGGAGCGAGGTTCTTCTTCCACTGCATCATTTTATCGAATACTTCGTCGACCGAAATCGGAGCTTTATGATAAAGATTTTCTATAAGTATGTTCTTGACTTCAAGCACTCTTTCAAGCTTTTCCCTTAACGCTTCCTCATCAAAAAGTTCGCACACCTGAAAGCCTGTCTTTGCATATTTATCCGAATAAAACGGAGCGATACCCGATTTTGTTGAGCCGAAACTTGCTTTGCCGAGCCTTTCCTCTTCATACACGTCAAACAGAACGTGGTAAGGCATAACCATCTGGCAGCGCTCGGATATCATAAGCTTCGGAGCGGGGACTCCCTCGCTTACTACCTCGTTGTATTCCTTTATAAGCTTGTCCGCATCAAGTGCAACGCCGTTTCCGATGCAGTTTATCACTCCCTCGTTAAAAACGCCCGAGGGCAGTGTGTGCAGAGCAAACTTACCGTATTTATTCTTAATTGTGTGACCGGCGTTGGCACCGCCCTGAAACCTTACGACGATATCGGCATTCTGAGCAAGCATATCGGTTATCTTGCCTTTGCCTTCGTCTCCCCAGTTAGCGCCTACAACAGCCTTTACCATAAACAAGGACCCCAATCTTAAAAATATAAATTCAACACGGATATTATACTATATTCTTTCTCTTAATTCAAGACGATTATTTTTAAATCGGATATATTATTTCCGATTGTATTATCACTTGTAAATACGGGCGAAATATGATAGAATTGTAGTAATAACTTTCCGGAGGACTTTAAAATGATAAAGAAGTATTTGAACCGTTTGTTTATTGACGGACTTTCCGGTATGGCTTACGGGCTGTTTTCAACCCTCATTATCGGAACTATTATCTGCCAGATAGGCAAACTCGTCGGCGATAACGCCGTGGGAACTTACATTACCGCTATAGGAAATATAGCGAAAACCGTAACGGGAGCGGGAATAGGCATAGGCGTTGCCTGCAAGCTTAAAGCTTCCCCTCTTACAACGGTCGCCGCAGCGGTTGCGGGATTTGCGGGAGCTTTTCCGTCGATTGCGGTCGAAAGCTTTAAACTCGGTGCTCCGGGAGAGCCGCTCGGCGCTTTTATCGGCGCATACATAGCAATAGAAATAGGTGCTCTTGTTTCGGGCAGGACAAAGGTCGATATAATAGTCACTCCGTTTTGCTGCGTTGTTGCGGGATGTGCGGCGGCATACCTTGTGGGACCGTACATTTCATATGCGATGAAATGGCTCGGGGCGCTCGTAAACATAAATGTTGAAAAAAGCCCGATTTTAGGCGGTATTGCCGTTTCGGTCTTAATGGGAATGATACTCACTCTGCCCATTTCCTCCGCTGCGATAGGCATATCGATGGGTATTTCGGGTCTTGCCGCAGGCGCAGCGACTGTGGGCTGCTGCTGCAATATGATAGGTTTTGCGGTTATAAGCTACAGAGAAAACAAGGTGGGGGGGCTTATCTCTCAGGGTCTCGGCACATCTATGCTTCAGGTTCCGAACATCGTCCGTCATCCCGTTATATGGCTCCCGGCCATTATTTCAAGCGCCGTTTTAGGTCCGATATCCTCCGCCGTGCTTAAGATGGTAAGCAATCCGGCGGGCTCGGGTATGGGCACATCGGGACTTGTGGGTCAGTTTATGTGTTACGATACTATGGTGGCGGCAGGTACTTCTCCGGTTGTGACCCTCATTGAAATACTCGCTATGCACTTTGTCCTTCCGGCTGTTTTGTGTCTCGGAATATCGGAGGCTATGCGCAAAACGGGACTTATCAAACCGAATTACCTTAAGCTTGAGGCAACCTCCCGTGCGTAAACGGGAAACGGCAAGGAAAGCGGTCGAGGCGCTCAAAGCCCTCTATCCCGACGCTCTCTGCTCGCTTGAAAGCCGAAACGCATACGAACTTCTTATAGCGACAAGACTTTCCGCCCAGTGTACGGACGAGAGGGTAAATAAAGTGACTCCTGCGCTTTTTGCCCGTTATCCTTCTCCGGAAAGTCTTTCGAAGGCTGAGCTTTGCGATGTTGAAGAGCTTATAAAATCCTGCGGTCTTTATAAAACAAAAGCAAAGGATCTGATAGGCATAGGTAAAAAGCTTTGCGAGGATTTCGGCGGCGTTGTGCCCGACGATATGGATAAGCTTTTAACGCTCCCCGGTGTGGGCAGGAAAACGGCAAACCTTGTGCTCGGCGATATTTACGGATATCCCGCAGTTGTTGCGGACACTCATTTTATAAGGCTTTCAAACCGCCTGGGCCTTGTAAGCACAAAGGACCCTTTAAAGGCGGAAAAAGAAATGCGAAAGCTTTTGCCGCCCGAAGATTCAAACGGCTTCTGTCACAGAGCGGTCCTTTTCGGCAGAGATATCTGTACCGCACGGAGGACCTTCTGCGAAAAATGTCCGCTCGCAGAATTTTGCCCTTGTGCGTTCAAACTCGCCGAAAAGGATAAAAGATAATGGAAAAATTCATAAGAACAAAAGCTCTTCTGGGCGACGGGGGCTTTAAAAAGCTCCAAAACTCAACCGTTGCCGTCTTCGGAATAGGCGGGGTAGGGTCTTATGCAGCAGAGGCACTCGTGAGAAGCGGTGTTAAAACGGTATATATATATGATAACGATACCGTTGCACAAAGTAATATAAACCGCCAGCTCATAGCCGACGGGGATACGGTCGGCAGGGATAAAACAGACGTTGCAAAAGAACGGTATCTAAAAATAAATCCCGACGCCGAAATCATTGCCGTTAAGGAATTTATAACACCGTTAAGCGTTATACCGTTTGAAAAATTCGATTATATTATAGACGCTGTGGATAATGTTGCGGCAAAGCTTTTTCTCGCCGAAAATGCCGCAAAATCAGGCGTTCCGATAATCAGCGTTATGGGGACGGGCAATAAACTGCGCCCCGAGCTGCTGAAAATAAGCGATATCGGGAAAACGAGTTACTGTCCGCTTTGCAGGGTTATGCGTTCGCAGCTGAAAAAGCGAGGCATAAAGCGGCTTACGGTCGTCTGGTCGGACGAAAAACCCGTAAAGGCGAGCGTCGGCGAAGAGCTTCGCTCAACCGGCAGACCGAGTCCCTCAAGCTGCGCTTTTGTTCCCGGTGCGGCAGGACTTATGGCGGCGGCGTATGTCGTAAGAGAACTTGCGGATAAAAATACCGATATATAAACTTATGCCTTCCGGCGTTCCGTTATATAACGAGACACCGGAAGGCAGTATTGATTTTAAGGATCTTTCTTTTCAGCGTAAGCCGAAACAGAGGTTATTCCCCGTGCTCAGGGAAATGTCTGCAGAGCAGACAAAAGGCTCCCTTCTTTTCAGCGTAGCTGAAATAGAGGGGAGCTGGCGAGCAAGGCGAGACTGAGGGGTATTCTTTCCTTGTGAATTTATATTTTTTTATCTTTTAAGTTACTTATATTGATTTTTTTGAGTTTCTTATTTCAAATTTACAAACGGAAACAAAAAATTTTTGATATTAAAATTTTAAGATTTAATCTTTAATATTAAAGTCACTGCATTGATTTAAGCTTTTAAACAATCCCTCAGTCATCCGTTCCGTCTGACAGCTCCCTTTACACAAGGGAGCCGACAAATTCAGTAGAGTTTTACTGTTAAAATAAGGCTTTGTTGCTTTTATGGCTCCCTTCTTTTTGTCGTAAGACAAAACAGAGGTTATTCCCCGTGCTCAGGGAAATGTCTGCGAAGCAGACAAAAGGGTTCCTGTTTTCGGAGAAAAAGCTGTCAGTCGGAACGGCTGACTGAGGGGTATTCCTTCATTGTGCTTTATGTTTTCTCTTTTGTTTTTTAAAGTTAATATTCTTGTTTTCGAGTTTCTTATTTTCTTATTTAAAATTCAAAGGTAAAAAAACAAACTATTTTTAATATTAAAATTTTAATGTTTATTCTTAAAAATTTGAGCTGCTGCTTTAAATTTTTTAAAACAACCCCTCCGAGGCGGCAAGCCGCCCCACCGTCTCACTGCGGTTCGGTCACCTCACGGCTCTGACAGTCCCCCGGACTGTCATTCACTACCGTTCGGCCGCCTTCGGCTACCTTACACAGGGCAGGCATTTAATTCGATGTGGTTTTACTGTTAAAATAAGGCTTTGTTGCTTTTATGGCTCCCTTCTTTTTGTCGTAAGACAAAACAGAGGTTATTCCCCTGATAGGGGAAATGTCTGCAGAGCAGACAAAAGGGTGCCCGTTTTCGGAGAAAAAGCTGGCGAGCAAGGCGAGACTGAGGGGTATTCTTTCCTTATTTTTAATATTTTCAAATTTCAGATTTAATCTTCAATGTTTTTAGTTTCGGTTGAATTTTTTAAAAGTTTTATACTTTAAATTTAACACTCAATCTTCGGTTTTCTCGGTTTTGTCTATCCCACACTTTAAATACCGAGTTTTGATTTTATCGTATTTAAATAGCTTGTGGGGGAAAGATTTTCGTATCTTTTGAAAATACGGCTGAAATAGTGTACCGAATTGAATCCCAGATCGTAAGATATCTGGGTTATATTATGCTGACCGCTGCGAAGCATAGTTTTGGCTTCCTTTATACGCAGACGGTTAACATAGTCGATAACCGTTGTGCCGTAAAACTCCTTAAAATTATTGCAAATCGTTGTTTTATTTGTGCTGAAAAGAAAACACAGTTCGTCTAAATTTATGGTTTTGGTGAAATTTGCGTCTATATAATTTTTAAGCTCACGCATTTTTTCGGGTTCTGTCCTCTTTGTCTCAAGTTCCGAGACTTCCACTCTTCCCCTTATGAGCGAAATGAAGAACATCTCAAGTCTCAGCCTTATCATCTGGTCCGCTCCGAACGGATAAACCGCTCTTTTTTTCATATTTTTAAGGTTAGGAACATCATAGGGCGGCAGAAAAACGGTTCTTCCTTCCTTGATTATCTCGGTGAGCATTTTTATAAGTTCGGGGGAAAGCGTTACGGGGTGTCTTGAAAAGGTATCGAGCAGGGGACATTCGCACTCAAAGCCTATAATTATTACATTCGGCGCAACGGCGGCATTACAGTAAAGCGAATGAAGTTCATCCGCCCTATGTATTATCATCATATCTTTTTTAAGCTGACCTTTGAATCCTTCCGAACTTACCTGTATTTCACCGCTGTCAACATAAACAAGTTCCCTGAAAGCGTGACGGTCGTTTGCGGTATGGTATTGCTTGCTGAATTCAAAATAATGAATGTTGGCAAGTCTTGTTACACTCAACACATTTTCAAAGTTTTTTAAGTCGAATTCCATAAAATTTATCCACCCTCATATATTCTATCACAAAGCTATGCTTTAATCAATATTTAATTTATTTAATATTGTGCAAAAAAATCTGAATATCAAATAAATACAAAATGAAAACTTCGTGATATTATAATGATTAGACAATACAATCAGAGTGGGCGGGCTTAAGCACCCGTCAACCTAAATTAAATCTAAGGAGCGAAAAAAATGAGCAGAATTTGTATACCGGACAACGAGTATAAAGAAAGAATCGCAAAGGCCGCAAAGCTTATAAAAGAGCGTGGACTTGACGTAATGGTGGTTGCAAGTACCGAGTCCGACTATGCCAATGCAAGATATTTCAGCGGATTCTGGCCGCTTTTTGAGCGTGCGGGAGTTGCTATTTCGGCAAACGGTGACGCAGCGCTTATGGTAGGACCGGAATCGGCAATATTTGCAAAGGATTTCGGAAAAATAGACAAAGTGTTTGTTTTAAAGGAATTCAGAGAGTCGGCAGACCCCGATTATCCCGAGCTTCACGCAGATAAATTTACCGACGTGTTCAAGGCGATAGGCGTAACGGGTCAGAATATTAAAATAGGTCTCGGAAGCTATGTTGAATGCACCCTCCCCATATATGAGGGACTTAAGGAAAGCTATCCTTCGGCAAGCATTGAAAGATGCAATGATATAATGGTAACTCTCCGTAAAATAAAGAGCATAAATGAGCTTGCCTGCATAAAGGAAGGCTTCCGCATCATCGAGCTTGCGACCGACGAAGTTATAAAGAACCTCCGTCCCGGCGTTACAGAGCTTGAGATGGTCGGCGTTGCACAGAGAGTTATTTACGAAAACGGCGCAGAGTACGAAGGACTTCCGATGTATGTATTCAGTGAGGAGTCTACCCGTCACGCAATAAGCCGTTCACGTTACCGCACTCTTAAGAAGGGCGATATTATTCAGCTTAACCTTTCGGCTAAGATAGACGGTTATTCTCCCGCTATAGGTATTCCGGTTGTTCTCGGCAAGCTTGAGGGCGAGCGCAGAGAGATAGTTGAGTTCTGTCTTAAAGCTCATAACTGGACCGTTGACCGCATAAAGGCCGGCGTTATGGCAAGCGATATAGCTAAAGACTTCTATCAGCTGTATAAGGATAACGGAATGGAGAAAAACTATGTTTACGGTCCCTGCCACGGCACCGGAATGATAGAGGTTGAAGCTCCCTGGATGGAAACGACCAGCGATTATCCGCTTGAGGAAAATATGACGTTCCAGGTTGACACCTTCATTTCCGGCCCCACATTCGGTGTTCGTTGGGAGAAAGGTATTGCCGTAACTAAGGACGGCTGCACTTCAATGACCGATTATCTTAAGAAGGGAATTATTGAATTAGATGTCTGATTGTATAGGTAAGAAGAACTGGCTTATACCCGATTGCGAACTTCCGCTTCCGGGCGAGGGCGTTTTAAAAGGTCACGAATCGGTAATAGTCGTTAATGACTGCAAGGAAGATGCCGTTATTAACGTTACGGTCTACTTCACCGATAAGCCGGCGATTGAAACAATAAAATGGGTCGTTAAAGCAAAGAGCGTAAGATGCTTCAGAATGAACAATCTCGACGATATGTGCGGTTTTGAAGTGCCTTACGATACACAGTACGCTATGAAGCTTGAGAGTAGCGTCAATGTCGTTGTTCAGTACGGCAGGCTTGATAACAGGCAGACAAATCTTGCATATTATACTACGCTCGGATACGCCGAGTAATAAGATAAGGTGAGCTTTATGAATCTTAATTTTTGTTTTCCGAGGGAGCTTGACAGAATAAAAAAAGAGAAGATACCGGTGGTTATAGCCGGAGGAACTGTTGAATATCACGGCCCTCATTGTGCTTACGGCTGCGATACGCTCGTTGTCGAAGGTCTTATCGATAAGCTCTCAAAAGAAAAGGAGATATGCATTGCTCCTTCTATTTGCTACAGTCCGTCAAGCTACGCAGTTGCGGATGAAAAGAGCGGAACCGTGCATATAGACGAGGTTGCTTTTGAAAACTATCTCTATTATATTTTTATGAGTATGCTTTCATCGGGACTTAAGAATATTTATGTTGTTATTCATCATCAGTTTGAGCAGGAATCCCTTATGCCGATGACCCTTTCTTATATGAAAGCCGCAAAGAGAGCTACTATGCAGTATCTTGAGCAGACTATGGGCAGAGGCTGGTGGGGCAGCGAAAGCTATTCCTCCTATTATGATGAGCTTGAGGGCGGAGACAATCCGTTTAATTGGATAAAGGTTATTCCCACTATGTCAACCCCCGTTCAGAATGCGACCGGTTACGACCACGCAGGCGAATTTGAAAGCTCGATACTTATGTCGCTCTATCCCGAAGCCGTAAAGCTTGAAAGGCTCGGCGATATCGACCATTGGTTTACAAAGAGCGCCGCAAAAGCAAACAAAGAGCTCGGCGATAAAATGGTTGAACTTTCTCTTGAGTGGCTCAAAGAAGCAATAAAATAATTATTGATATACGGGGTCTTTTGCGCAATTCGGCAAGAGGCCCCGTTTTGTTCTAAAGGAGGAAAAGCCTTGAAAAAATATGCAGCTTTTTTACTTTCGGTGATTACGGTTATTACGTTCCTTGCAGGCTGCGGAGGAAACTCTTCGTCGCCGGCTGCAAAAAAAGGAGGTCTGCCGATAGCAAAATCCCCCTTCGATACCGATTATAAATCAGAAAACAACGCCCCGATAATAGGCAATGTAACTGCAAAAGCTTATGCCGACGACAGCGCAGAAGTTGCGGGAAAGGGCTTCTCGGGGGACGGTCTTAAAGTTTATCTTAAAACCGAAAACGGCGATAAGAGTGTAAAATACAATGTGATCGATGATAACCTTATGGCTGTCTTAATACCCGAAGATGTTAAAAAAGGCGTTTTTGCGCTTTATGCGGAAAACGGGTCGGGCAAAAGTAATTTAAAGCTTATAAACGCTCCGAAAATCTGGAATTTAAGCTCCGATACGGTGACGAAAAACGAAGAGCTTTATATATACGGTGAAAACCTCACATTAAACGACTTGCCGAAGGTCTTTTTGTCGGACGAAAAAGAATATTTCGAACCTCACATTACATATAACGACCCTCATAAAGTGGCTTTTAAAGTCCCCGAGACTCTAAAAGACGGTAAAAAATACACCGTTTATGTCTATAACGGCTCTGCCGGGGAAGCAGGTCTTGCAAAGGCGGAACAAAAAATCACTTACAAATCCGAAATTACGGAGCAGTTTTCGGGTAAAACAGTTGATGTTACCGATTACGGCGCAGACGCAAAAGATATCAAAAACGACGATACCGCAGCCGTGAAAAAGGCGGCAGAAGTCCTTAAAGACGGCGACACTCTTTATTTTCCGAAAGGATACTACCTTATAAACGAGGATATAGAAATATCCTGTTCGGTGAAAATAAGGGGCGACAGTGCAGCTCGCAGCGTTATATTAGGCGGCAACGGTGTTTCGGAATATGTGTTTAAAATAACCTCGCTGCCGTCCGAAATTCGGGATATCCGATTTGAAGTGAAGAGAACAAACGGGAAAATAAAGTCCGGCTTCGTTCGCATCAAGGGCGACAGCATAGCCACGGGAAGAACAAGGGTAAATATAAGCGGGTGCAGATTTGTGCAGTCTGTTACGACCGATTATCCCTCTCACGCCTATCCGCTTTATATAGAGCAGGTAAACGGTCTGGTTATAGAAAACAACTATTCCGATTCAACCGGTTTTCTGACCCTCTTCAACGTTCAAAACTCCCGCATTTCAAACAACACCGTGAATTCGGGACTTTTTGCGGGTTATTATTACGGGCAGGACACAGTCCGTATAACAAACAGTAAAAATCTTGATATCAGCGGCAACACTGTTCAGGGCAAGGACGCCGAGCGTGATATGCGGCTCGACCTTAATAGCTACACCGCCGGCAGGGCGGTCGTTATTCAAGGGTACGGCATAAACACCTACTTCGGTTTGAACACCCTGAAAAAGGCAGGACTTCCGCACTGCAATGCAGGAGAACTGTTTTTGCTTGAAAATCTTTCCGCAGAGTATGACGGCGGCGCCGTTTCTTCTTCGGACGGTTCGGTTTCGACAGACGAATCGAAAAAAGCGCAGATAAAAGCCGATTCCGTGGTTTCCGTGGTTTCGGGCGACGGCAAATACCAGTATCGTACCGTTAAGTCCGCAAAGGGCGGAAAATTAAACCTTGACGAGGAATTCGACGCTCCTCTTTCGCAAAACAGCCGAATTTTCATAACAAGATGTTTTCTTAACACGGCTATATATTCAAATGTGTTTGACGGTTACTCCAACTGGGATACAGACCCGGGTTCCGGAACAAGTCTCCAGGCCTACGGAAGCACTCATAACCTGTATATGGAAGAAAATACGATAAAATATCTTCCCGAGGGCATTTGTCTTACTCCGTATTTTTACAATCCGCTTACAAACAACTGCAAGGCTGTTCTTGCCTGGAGCGTCTTTGATAATAATACATTTGAAAATAACGGCGTCGGCATCCGCTATTCTTCTGCGGGGGGACCGGGCATCGGCGAGGCACCGGTTACGGTTTCAAACGGAATTCTCATAAGAAGAAATAATTTTAAAAGCACTCCCGATTATAAAAAGGAGGGCTGGATATACACCGGCGGCTTTGCAATATCAATAGGCACTCTTCCGAGAATGGACGGCGGCAGCAGCCGTCACGATGTGTGGGACGGCAATTGGATAAACGGAGTTTTGATTGAAAACTGCGTTTTCAAAAACAGCGGTCAGGCAGATATTGCATTTTGCACGGGTCAGAAAAACACCCTGATAAGAAAAAATAACAAGGGGCTTAAAACTATAATTTACGACGGCGCTTCGGGTGCGTCGGAGCTTAAATACTAAGGAGGATGCGATTTATGAAAAAGATAATTAAAAGCATTTTTGCGTTCTCCCTTTCAATACTTGTCCTTTCGTCGGCAGCAGTTGTTTTTGCAGACGATGCGGGCACTTTTGAGGACGGTATAACGGCTTTGGGTAAATTTTATTCGCAGTATTCTCCGCTTTTTGAGTTTGATAAAGAATTCCCGAACGGGGATTTTGAGCAGGGATTTAAGTATTGGATGTCAGACGCAGGGGGAACGGTTTCCTCGATAGCCGAACTTAAGGAAGAAAACGGAAATCACTTTGTCGAGCTGAACCCCGAAGAGCCGTGGAGCGCAATAACAACGGTAAGATTTACGCTGCCCGGCTTGAAAGCAGGCGAGTCTTACGGTCTTTTATATGACTGGCGCTGTGAAGACGACACCCCGTTTGCGGTAAGTCTGCGTTCGTGGTCCGTTGATAAAGACACCTTGCAGGGAAGCGGAGTGAGAATAGGATATAACAGAGGCACCCTCCTTAAAAAAGCGGAAAACGGCGGATTTAACACCTCTATGGCAACCTATAATCACGAAGTCCCCGAAAAACTCAAAGTAAACGATATAGACAGGGTGTATATGAGTTTTTCACTTGAACTTGTTGCCGATAAAAAAGGAAAAGTTCAGTTTGATAATTTAAAGCTTGTAAAGTATGACCCCAAAAACCGTAATATTTTGTCTTTAGACGGCGAGGTTCTTTATGAGAACGTAAAAAATGCCGCAGGCTCGCTGTCGGCAATACCGAATACTCCGGAAAAAGAAACAACCGCACTCTATGACAGTTTTCCGACCCTTTCGTTTAAGGATAAACTTCTGTTTTTCCTTGATGACAATAAGATTACAATTACTGCGGCGGCGGTTGTGGTTGCAGAGGCGGTGATTTTGCTTGTTATTATTCTTAAAAGGAAGAAGAAAAAAACGCAGCCTTGATAACGGCATTGACAGTCAAAACAAGGATTTATAATTAAGATAAGATTCTGCCGCTTATTTTAGATTTTCCCTTTCGGCGAGGTTTAAAACACACTTCATTCCCTCTGCTCGGGGAAAATGCCTGCGAAGCAATCGATAATATTGCTCCCACCATAGGCTCCCCTCTTTTCAGCGTAGCTGAAACAGAGGGGAGCTGTCCCGTCAGGGACTGAGGGGTATTCTTTCCTTGTGATTTAATATTTTTAAATTTTATATTTAATCTTAAAAATTTAAGTTTCTGCTCTGCTTTTGCTTTAAAACAACCCCTCCGAGGCGGCAAGCCGCCCCACCGTCTCACTGCGGTTCGGTCACCTCACGGCTTAAGACAGTCCCCCGGACTGTCATTCACTTTGCGCTTTAAGCCGCCTTCAGCTACCCTTTACACAAGGGAGCCGATATATTCAATGCAGTTTTATTGATACAATAAGATTTTATTAGAGGTCTTAATAATCCTTTCGTCACAAAATAATTTCATTATCGTAAAAACAAAAACACGCCTGTGCTCTTTAAAGGGTACAGGCGTGTTCGGTTTAAAAAGTTTAATTTAAAAAGATACCGTAAGAAGCATTTTAAAGCGTTCTTCGCCGTAAACGGCGTGAGGAATGTCCTTCGGCATAATCAGCGTTTCGCCGCAGCTTAAAAAGTGTTCCTTTCCGCCGACGGTGAATTTACCCGTGCCGTCAAGAACGGTAACCATAGCGTCCCCTCCGGCAGCGTGAGTCGATATTTCCTCTCCTTTTTCAAAGGCAAACAGAGTCATACTCATCTTCTCGTTCTGAACAAGTGTTTTGCTGACGATTTGACCTTCGCTGTAAGAAACCTCGTCTTTAAGATTTAAAACAGCTTCTTTTTCGATATTTTTATACATAAGATATCACCTTTTTTAGTATCTCACAAACCGAGTATTTTATCAATCTTTCTTTCATATTTCTCGGCGTCTTTATCGTCAAGATACCCCACCTCAAGATAAAACGAGATGCTCTCATTACCCTTTAACACCTTTATCTGACCGTTCCTTTCGGCATTACGGTATCCAAGGTGCTCTGCGGTGGCGGGAAGTATCATACCCATAGCGTCCTCGCTTGCGGTTCTCGATATCCATCTCACGCCTACGGGAAGTGCGTCAACAGGGTGGCTTACAAAGCAGGCGCCCTCGCCCTTTTTATACTGCATTGTATATGCTCTGCCGTTTTCATCGGAATCATAGTTTATTGCAAAGCATATCTCGGGATCGTAGAGCTGGCCGGGCGCTCCGACCTCATCCATAATACCGGGATTTTTGCCGAGCGTTTCCATATATCCCATAAGAGCCTTTGCCTTGTTTTCCTCAACGCCCGCCCCTATTCTTTTATGAACTTTAATATGCTCACTGTCCCGCTTTGCGCTGTAGATAAGTTTTGCGCCGTTTTCGGGAGCGAAGTTTATATGGCAAAGATACATATATTCCATATCCTCGCTTCTCAGATTTGAAAGCTCAATACCGACCTTTATTATACTTCCGTTTTCATAGAGCTTATACGACGGTGAAAACTTATAATGCCTTGTGAATGCAATGTTATAGCCAAGCGCTCCGCCGAGGATCACATATTTACCGTTTTCATCCTCCGAGCAGGTTATAAACGCATTATCGTAAGCTATATTCGGGGTCTCACCGTGCAGAGGATGAGTGTCGTCCTGCTGAGGTACGCCGAATGCCGATATGCCGCAGTGGTACATAAACCCTCCGTAGGTCCTGAGGTAATCGGTTGTATCAAGAGGCTCGGGAACGGTGCCTTTCATTTTAAGGCTCTTCCCCCCGAAAACGATATCCCAGAGCTGCTGTCCTTTAAACGGCAAAAGAATAAAATATCCCTTTGTGTTTTGCACCTTGAGCGCACAAACGCCGCTTTTATACCTGAACGCCGTGACACTTATATCCCCGTGAGTGAGTAACAAAAGCTCACTTTTCGGAAAAAATTCTTCAGTTAAATTTACCGTCATATTCTTAACCTCTTTTTTTAACACGGGGAATATAGCTTTTGTTTTTAATCAAAGCTTAATTTCCCGGTTATATAGCCTTATTAAATTTGCAGTCTTTTAATACGGGGAATACTGCTTTGTTTTATATTTAAACCTATTTTCCCGGATATATAGCTTGATTAGATTTGCAATTTATATTATTTTTTACTGTTTTAACATAAGAAAAAGTTTTGTTTTTATTGTAAGGCTTTGTTGCCCCTTAGGCTCCCTTCTTTTTGTCGTAAGACAAAACAGAGGTTATTCCCCGTACTCAGGGAAATGTCTGCGAAGCAGACAAAAGGGTTCCCGTTTTCGGAGAAAAAGCTGTCAGCCGGAACGGCTGACTGAGGGGTATTCTTTCCTTGTGCTTTAATATTTTTTAATTTTATATTTAATCTTAAAAATTTAAGTTTCTGCTTTGCTTTTGCTTTAACAATCCTTCCGTCACGGCTGCGCCGTGCCACCGTCTCGCTGCGGCTCGGTCACCTCACGGCTCTGACAGTCCCCTGGACTGTCATTCACTACCGTTCGGCCGCCTTCGGCTAACCTTTACACAAGGAGGGCTTTATCGGTTTTCAGTATTAAATATTTTCCTTACTCCGCAAGCTTTGCAAAGCCCGAAGCAACATCATAAACAAGCTGCAGGTAGTGAATTCCCGACATCGGCTTATTCGGCCAGTTTCCGCAGCCGATTTCAAGGTTATACGGGCCTTTATATCCTACTTCTTTAAGCGTGAGCGATATCTTTTCGTAATCGTTCGTATCGAGCCAGGAATCAAGCGTTCCGGGGAGCAAATGCATATCTCTGCCTGCATTTCCGTTCATATGAAGAGCTATAAGATGTTTCCCGAATGCCTTTATCATCTGAACGGGGTCCTGATGAGTTACGATTGCGTGGCCTGTATCGAGACAAACTCCTATAAGCGGATGATTCATTTTATCAACGTACTCCATTATATCGTCCGAGGTGGTATAATGGCAGTCCGCATAAGCCTCTCCGCCTGCAAAAACGTTTTCCATAGCAAGTGCAACATTGTATTTTTCAAGATAAGGCAGCAACTTATTAAGCATTATAATATTACCCTCAACGGTTGCTTTTTTGCTGTCTTCAAAATAAAGGTGGATAACCGTTGTCGGACAGCCCATTTCTCCGCACATTTTGATCTCATTTATGTATGCGCCGAGATAGTCGGACTCGAATTTATTATAAAGTCCGTCGCCGAAAAAGTCGCCGGGTAGATAATGAAGATGTGACTGACAAACCTTAAGACCTGACGCTTCAACTTCCTTGTATTGATTAAGAAAATATCCGTAACCCTTCTCCGAAGCGGCAACCTCCTTGGTTGTCATAGAGCAGAACTGGAAATCAACGCCGTCAAACCCTATCTGTTTCATAATCTTAGTCGCCTCGGCAGTGTTAAGACCGAGACCTCTGCCGGCAGCGGACAAACTGTAAGAAATATCCATATTTTTGCCATCTCCTCTTGTTTTTATTGAAGGACATCAATAAGCTCCCTGATTGCGCAGTAAAGACTCTTGTTGACTCCCTCAATTTTATCAAGCCGTTCTGTTCGGTTTAAGAGCGGAATGTTTTTGCCTTTCAAGACATCATACACGCTCGGCTTTTGCGAATTATCCGTTAAGGAATGCAAAAGTATTTCAAAGCCTCTTTTTAAAACGGCACTATTATTATATATAAATCCGTTTTCGTTTTCAAGGGTTATCGTGATATTATCTTTTGCTGCCGCACAAACGGTTACAAACAGGCTGTTTTTGCCCTCATCCGTTTCGGTTTTGAAATCCGCTTTTTTACCGTTTACAAGCACGCTTACATCGGAAAGAGGGTTAAATCCTTTAAAGCAGACCGTAAAACTGCGCTTTTCGGGCAGGAGCGCCGTGTTTCCGCCCGGAGCGTTTATCTTAAACACGGCTTTTTTATCAGAGTAACAAAGATTCATTTCGGTTTTGGTGAAATCGCCGTTTAAATAACTTTTATCAACACCTTTGTCCTCATAAAGTGTAAAACTGTTATCTGCACCGGGAGCGACGGTTATCTGAAGCTCGCTGCGGAAAGTCTGGCTGTTATCGCCCTTTATATGGCAGTTTTCGGGAACTATAGCGCCTGCCTTTAAGAATACCGGAACTTCGGAAAGCGACCTATACATATCAACCGCTCTGCCGCCTTTGTAAACTATACCCGAGAAAGCATCGGTCCAGACGCCGTCGGGCAGCCAAACGGCGGTTTTTGAAAGGAGTGATTTCTTATCGGCCTTGGTTGTAACGGGGCAAACGAGCATCTCGCTTCCGAAGAAATATTCGTTTTTAAACCTGTATGCGTTTTTCTCTTCCGGATATTCATAATAAAGAGGAGTGCAAAGCGCTTTAAGCTCCGTATGAGTGCGGTAATTCATCGTATAAAGATACGGGAAAAGACTGTGGCGCAGGCGCAATATATCGGAAACATTTTTTCTTGCGTCCTCACCGTAATTCCACGGTTCTTTACCCATAAAATCGTTAGATGTGCAGTGAAGTCTGCAAACAGGAGAGAATACGCCGAACTGCACCCAACGGGTGTAAAGCTCGTCGTCCCTTGATCCGAGCTCAAATCCGCCGAGATCGTGGCTCCAGTAAGGATAACCTATATTTGCGGCGGTTGAAGTGAAATACGGTTCAAAGTTTAAAACTTCCCATTTTATTGCGGTATCCCCCGAAAAGCCGACATAATATCTTTCGCTGCCCGTTCCCGCATAGCGTGAGAAGAACATCGGGCGGCGGTCCGACCTCTGACAGTCAAGCGAATGGAAATGATTGAGTGCCCAGAGCGGGTCAAGACCTTTCATACCGCTCTCTTTTCCTTGCTGCCAATCAACCCACCAGAACTCAACGCCCTCATCTTCAAGAGGATGGTGAGCTATCCTGAAATACGGTTCCCAAAAATCCTTATTTTCGGGGGCAAATTTAACCGTCTGTTTTGTCTCGGGGTCTACGCCCATAGCCTTCGCCATTTCGGGATAACAATCCTCGTGGAACTGAATTCCTTCGGCAGGATGAAGATTAAGCGAGGGGTAAAGACCTTTTTTGCGCAATGTATTTAAAAATTTTTTATGGTCGGGGAAACGGTCGGTGTTCCAGGAATATCCCGTCCACTCGTTAACTCCCTGTTTACTTCCTCTCGACCAATGCCAGTCCATATCTATAACCGAAACAGTAAGCGGAATATCCTCATCTTCGAAACGGTTCATAAGGTCCAAGTATTCCTGCTGGGTATAGTCGTGAAATCTGCTCCACCAGTTGCCGAAAACATAAGAGGGGAGCAGCGGCGGCTCGCCGCAAATCTTGTAAAGAGCTTTTGTTGCGCCGTAATAATCGTGGCCGAAGCCGAAGAAATATATATCGATTACCTTATTTTCTCTCGGAGATATAAAGCCGTCCGGCAGGATCATAAGCTTATCGCTCTCGTCAAGAACCGCATAACCCTTTTCGGAGCAGACGCCGTCCTCAAACGGGAAATTCTTTATCGGGACCTTATCGCCTGCGCCGTCTAAGGTACGCCATGTTCCCTTAAGTGTGTTCGGAGCGTCGCCGAAATGCCAGACGGGCTCGTTTTTAAAGTCTTTGAGCTTTATTTTTAAAGTCTCGGCGGACGGTTTTGTTCCTGCCTTATACGAAAGCTCCAAAGCTTTTGTTTTGATTATAAGCCCGCCGTTTTTGTTTTCGACTTCAAACGAAGGGGTCTCAAAGCAGCGGTTTACAACCCCCTGAGTCGGCAGATCGCAGAATTTGCCTTTATTATCGTATTCTATTCTTATAAGGCGGTCAAAAATTACGGTAAATCTGCACTTGCCCGATATTACGGTACTTTCCTTTTGCGCCTGAGGCTTATAATTGCCCGAAAAATATTTCGGTAACATCATAAACACTCCTTTTTCAGATTTTTTTAATTTTTTAATACGGGGAATATAGCTTTGTTATATATTTTGGCTTTGCTTCCCGGATATATAGCTTTATTGATTTTTCGGTCTTCTTTAATAAAGGAAATGCAGCTTTGATTTATATTTAAGCTTTATTGCCCCTTTGGCTCCCTTCTTTTCAGCGCAGCTGAAACAGAGGTTATTCCCCGTACTCAGGGAAATGTCTGCGGAGCAGACAAAAGGGTGCCCGTTTTCGGAGAAAAAGCTGTCAGACAAAACGGCTGACTGAGGGGTATTCTTTCCTTGTGATTTTATATTTTTAAAATTTATATTTAATCTTAAAAATTTAAGTTTCTGCTCTGTTTTTGCTTTAAAACAACCCCTCCGAGGCGGCAAGCCGCCCCACCGTCTCACTGCGGTTCGGTCACCTCACGGCTCTGACAGTCCCCCGGACTGTCATTCACTACCGTTCGGCCGCCTTCGGCTACCTTACACAGGGCAGGCTTTTTATGCAATAAAGTTTCACTGTTAAAATAAAGCTTTACTGCCCCTTAGGCTCCCTTCTTTTGGCTTTGCCAAATAGAGGTTATTCCCCTGATAGGGGAAATGTCTGCGAAGCAACAGGCAAAACTGTTTCCACCTTAGGCTCCCTTCTTTTCAGCGCAGCTGAAACAGAGGGGGCTGTCCCGTCAGGGACTGAGGGGTATTCTTTCCTTGTGCTTTTATATTTTTTGTTTTTTGAGTTTCATATTCTGTTTTTTTATTTCTCATTCGAAATTTGCAAACGGAAACGAAAGACATTCTCTTTTCGATATTAAAATTTTTATATTTAATCTTTAATATTTTTGGTTTAGATTGAATTTTTAAGGTTTTGCAATTTAAGTGTTAATGCTTAATCTTAACATTTAAGTCACATAATTGATTTGAGCCTTTAAACAATCCCTCAGTCATCCGTTCCGTCTGACAGCTCCCTTTACACAAGGGAGCCTATATATTCAATATAGTTTCACTGTTAAAATAAAGCTTTACTGCCCCTTTGGCTCCCTTCTTTTTGTCGCAAGACAAAACAGAGGGGAGCTGTCAGCCGTATGGCTGACTGAGGGGTATTCTTTCATTGTGCTTTTATATTTTATATTTTTAAACCTCTTTTAAATTTCTTATTTCCTTATTTAAAATTCAAAGGTGAAATAAAAAACGAACTATTTTTAATATTAAAATTTAAATGTTTAATCTTTAACATTTAAGTCACTGTATTGATTTAGGCTTTTTAATAATCCCTCAGTCTCGCTGCGCTCGCCATTTCTCACTGCGGTTCGGTCACCTCACGGCTCTGACAGTCCCCCGGACTGTCATTCACTACCGTTCGGCCGCCTATCGGCTACCCTTTACACAAGGGAGCCGGATAAGCAATAAAGCTTAAATATAAATCAAAGCCGCATTCCCCGTATTAAAAGAACTGCAAATTTAGTAAAACTTTATATCCGGGAATTAAAGCTTAAATATAAATCAAAACTTTATTCCCCGTATTAAAAAAAGAGGAAAGTCTGCGATCTCTTAAAATCGCAGACCGCCCTCATTTAAAACACAGATTAAATTTAAAATTTACTCTTCTTTTTCCTCTGTTTTTTCTTCGGTCGTATCCGAAGGCTTAACCTCGCCGCCGTCGGCAGGGGGAACAGCCTTAGCCTTTTTCTTTTTAACAACAATTACCGTAACAACGGCTGCGGCGGCAACAATTACCACTGCTGCGCCTATTATTACCCAGTAAAGTGTTTTGCCTGTTGAATTCTTCGGTGCATCGGGGTTTTTCTTGTTTCCCTCGCCCGAAGCTTTGCTTACATCCTCGGTGGTATCTACCGTATCGGAAAGCTCTCCGAAATCATAATCGGGAGACTCTCTCTTAGGAAGATTTGTAAGGTCATAGAGAAGCTTACCGTCAAGGTCATAAACCTTTTTGGTTTCATCGTTATGTATGACTACCTGGATGTCATCAACATCCATAGAAGCGCCTTCTTTTGTGACTTCAACGCCTACCGAATAGTATCTTGTGGGGTTTTCCGAGGTGGAAGCAACAACGGGTTTATTGTTTATAGAAAGCCTTATATTCCATTCCTCGGGATTTTCCTCGTCGGCAGCCCAGATTTCCTGAGCACCTCTGTCGCCGTTATGGCCGACTCTGAGTGTGCTTCCGCCCTCTTCTTTATTATCCGCATTGAAATACTCTTCAAGGTAAACCTGTAAGTGAGGCTGCTCGCCACGCCATTTGTAAAGAATGCCGGGTGTTGAGCCTACTGCAAGTTTTTCAAGTTTGAATTTAGGAGTAACTATTCCCGCATAGTCCCTCGGGGCATCGATATGGGCATAAGTGTTGCCGTCCGAATCTTTCTTTATCTGGGCAATATCTCTTATTTTTCTTATTGTATCGGTATTGGTGTAACGCATTGTCCAATACTCAAAGCCTTTGTTGAAATCAAAATTCGGGAAACCGTCGCCCGGTATGCAGGCGTGATAATAGGTGTAAAACGGAATGGGGGGCTTGATACCGTCCTCATAAGTTCCGTAACCGTCCACCGCAAAGCCGGGAACGGCAGATGCGCATATTGCCGAGCCGGCGGCTATGATAAGCGAAGCCGCACAGGCAACTATGCTTTTTATAACTTTGTTTGTAAATTTCATTTTAACCGCTCCTCTCAGTAGGTCGCTTTAACAGGTCCGTTGCAGCCTGCGCCTACGCTTACGGTTGCTCCGTTGCTCTCGGAACTGTCTCTTACTATATTTTTGCCCTGATCGTATCCGCAAGGTATAGGAGTTGCACAGTCCTTAAATGTATTGTTTTCAAAGAGGTTGCCGGTCATCCAGTTGCCTGCCCAGTTAACAGAATTGGTCATTCCGTCAACTCCTCTGGTGCCGTCAGAGCCCGAAACGGGATTTCCGAGCTGTATGCCCTGTGCACCCTGACCCTTCCAGGAAGCAGAAGTATAATCCCTGATATCCTTAAAGTCGTTCTTTCTGTAGGTCGTGCCGAAAGTATACTCTCCGGGTATCGGTCCCGAACCCTTTTGCCTTACGACACAGAAGAATCTTACGCCTACGCCGCAGTTCTCGATTGCATTGCGGTCAAACGAAGACCAGGCTATAACGGCTCTGGCATCGTCTGTATTATAGTAAGCGGTGCTGCATATACCGATAGGCATATTCTTCATTATGTTCTTATTATATGTAAGGTTATGAGCGCTGCCGTAAACCTGAATGCCGCAGGTTGAACCTGTTTCCTGCTGATAGTTTGTGTAGCCGTCTATTGAATTTTCGCAGGCATAGACATTCAAAAACGCATTGTTTACGGTTATGTGGCTGGATGAGTCGGGAATTATATCCCACGGTCTGTCTATAGTCACGGTGTCGCCCTTGCGGACCTTTGCTATTCTGTACTGCGACCTTCCTTTTCCGCCTGTAACCGAAATTACGCAGCCCGTGGTTATCTGGTTTTTATCACTCTTTGCAAGTGTTACGGAGTTTTCGTCAGCCGAAACTGCCGTACCGTCATACTTATAGCCTAAGTTTTCAAGAAGTATCGATTCTCCTGCGTTTGCGTTCGGGATACCTACACGGAGCATATCGTTATGGCTTATATAAAGATTTGTTCCGTGACCCTGAACTACTATGGATCTGCCGGCGGTGTAGTCGCCGTCCTTAAATTCGCCGGACTCATCGGTAAGAGCGTCCTTACCGGTTATTTTATTGTTGCTCACGTCAAGACCTTCAATATGGGTGAGCATAGTAGCGTCCTGACCGTAATATATTCCTACATAAAGATTTGATAAAAGTTCGTTGCCGGTTATGGTTACCTTATGGCAGTTATAAACGTTGGCTATCGCAAAGGCATCGAACTTGTTGTTTTCTATTCTTACGCCGAATGTTCCCGAAACATTTATGGGCATATTATACGATCTTGACTTTGCCGTTACCCACTGATTGAAAACATTATCGTGGATATATACGTTGTAGTGGCCGATGTCTATAAGATCGCCCTTGAAAGAAATAAACCAGGATTTGCATTTTCCCTTGGTGCGCTTCTGTTCAAAGCAAATTCCCGTTATCTCAACAGGACCCGTTTCAAATGATATAACAGCGCCTTCTATATTGTAGCCGCCGTAAACAATTGTTTTGTCCGGGCCTGCACCTTCAAGCTTTATACCCTTGCTTACGGTTATAGATTTTGTAATAAGATAAGCACCTGCGGGGAGATATACGGTGTCGCCGTTTTCGGCTGCGTCTATCGCCTTTTCGATAGCTTCGGTATCGTCGTTCTTTCTCGATGCCGGATCGGCGCCGTAATCCTTGACATTTATTTTTTTACCGCCAAACTTAACGGCAGTCTCCGAAACATATTCAAGTTTCTGCGTGCTCTCGGCAAAGCCTAAATCTCCGCCGTGACCGTTATGTACGGCAACCTTGTATTTCTTTCCTGCGGTAAGGCCCTTTGGAACGGTTATCGTAACCTTTCCCGGGTCTGCAAAGGTCGTCTGTGCTTCGCAGTACTGCTTGCCGTCTTCGGTCTCAAGGAAAACGTGAGAAGTATCGCCGTTATCGGTGGTAAGGTTCTCACCGTATATTGAAAGGCTCTCACCCTCCGTAAGCTTTGTCAGTCCTATATTCCAGACAGCCGGCTTGTTTACATACTTAACGTTGCTTGTTCCTGCCGAAGTCTCCGCATATACGGCATAAACACCGTATTCAAGGCTCTCGTCTATAAGAACGGACATATAGTTATCGTCCGCAACGGTGAATTTCGCTTCGTGGGCTTTACCGTTATCCTTTGACGACTGGGAATAAACATATACCTTCATTCCCGAAGCCGAAAAGCCTTCGCCCGAAACAACAACGCTGTCTCCGGGGTAAGCCTGTTTCGTTATCTCGGCGAGCACAGGCGCTCCGCTTGCCTGCTTTACATCGGGCGCTTTGAAAACATCGCCCACAGCCGAGGGTTTGCCGGACTTAAGGGAGGTATCGACCTTAACCTTTCCGCCGGAAACGGTTTTATCTCCGCCGCCGCAGGCCGCTAATGACACTGCAAAAACAACGCAGAGAAGTACGCTGAGTAATTTCTTCATTTCTATCGCTCCTTAGAGTTTCTCGGTTATTTCATCATATCACATTGTATCTGAAATTTATACAAAAATATTGACTTCCGTTTGCACGATTTTGACTTTTTGTACAGGCTGACGCCGAGCGGGGAACTTGATTGTTATGGAGTGATTCTTGTACCTACTTGCGGCAAAAGGAAAGAATACCCCTCAGTCAGCCATACGGCTGACAGCTCCCCTCTGTTTCAGCTATGCTGAAAAGAAGGGAGCCTTTGGTGGAAGAGGTTTTGCCGACTGCCTCACAGACATTTCCCATAATAGGGGAATAACCTCTGTTTCAGCTTACGCTGAAAAGAAGGGGACCTATGGCGAAAACAGGTCTGCCTGATTTTTTACAGTAATTTTCCTCCCAAAAAACAATCTCCTGTTCCGGTTTACACCAAAAGAAGGTGGCCTGAGGCAAAAACGGTTAAGTCTTATATGACATAACAAAAAACGCTTTGTATAAAAATGCTCCCTTATATAAAGGAAGCCGAAAAGATTGACTGTTTTTCATTTTTTATTTTATTTCAAAACAGGGTTCTATTTCTTCATTCCGCCGCAGAGGTCAATCTCTTTCATAACAAGCCGGAATGTTTTCACGGCGTCCTCAGCGTCGACAACACCCTTTTTGCCGCCTATCATAACTTCGTCTATAAAGTATGCAAGTTCAAGATAATATCCTTCTGCTTCGGTTAAGTTGGCATTGTTTTTCATAGTTGTCGTCCACTTAACCTCTATGTCGGGTACATAGGGTTCACCGTCTTCGGGATAGACCGTTAAAACGCCGTCTTTATAAACAAATGCGGCATTTTCTGCCATAACCTGGAAATCGGCGGTAAAGGGATAACTTTCGGGCAGATCCCAACCGCTCTCTGCGCTTATAACGGCGTCCCCGAACTCATAGGTCGAAAAGATATGGGAAATAACGCCCTGCGAATTTCTTGAGGCGGTACTTCTCACCTTTTCAGGCTCGCTGCCCATAAGATAACGGATATAATCAACATCGTGTATATGCATATCAAGCGCCACGGTTCCGCTCTTTTTATAGTCGGTTATAGCGGGCGACCACGAGGGATATCCCGAAAATCTCCAGAATGTTCCGGATTTAACCTTGCCGAACTTTCCCGAATCTATCTGCTTTTTAACATAGGCATATTCCTTAAAGAAACGCACTGCGTGCGCCACCTGCAGTTCTACTCCCGTTCGCTTCTTTGTTTCAAGTATAATTTCCGCTTCCTCCGGTTTAAGACAAACAGGCTTTTCAAGCAGCACCTTTATACCCTTTTCCATTGCGGCGACCGCATATTTGCAGTGCAAAAATGTGGGGAGACATATATCAACCATATCGGGCTTTTCATTTTCAAGAAGCTCGTCTATCGACAGATATCCGGTAAAATCATATCCCAAAACTTCTTTTGCGGCTTTAAAGCGCTCGGCGTTGCCCTCTGCTATTGCGACTATTCTTACTCTGTCTTTCATTTCTGCGTAGCAGTAAAGATGGGTTATTCCCATTGCCCCGCAGCCTATAAGTGCTATATTAAACATTCTTCGCCCTCCTATGGCCTAACGCTCCTTTGCACAGCTTTCAAGCAAAGCACAGCGTTGCTCCGGTTTAAATTCTGTCAAAAAGTTCCTTTAAGTATTTTGCGGATTCCAAAACTTCTGCAAACATATCGTCTTTAGGCGGACACACTTCGATTATTACGGCGCCGTCGTATCCTGCGTTTTTCATAACCTTAAGCGCCTCTTCATTTTTAAGATAGCCTTTGCCCAAAGCAACACTGTCATAATAAGTGCCTTCTCTGAGGAAAAGACCCTCTTTATCGGACTTAACAAGGTCCTTTAAATGAATATGAACCGTGCGGTTTGCAAAGAGTTTTGCGCCCTCAAGTTCATCGATAAGCGAAAGGCCGAAATTTCCGCTGTCGTAATTGAACATAAGGTCGGGATTGTTTGTAAGGAGCCAACCGATATCGTCGAATGTAGAATAAGGATACAAAAGGGTTGAATAGTCTTCTATCGTGGGGGTAAGACTAAGTTCCTTTGCATAAGAAACAAGCTCCGGCATCACCCTCCTGACTTGCGCCTTGAACTGCTCTTTTATAGAATAATCTTCCTCATCAACCGGACAAAAGACTATCATAAAGTTCGGCGCTCCCGCCCTTTTTGCAAGACGCATAGCGGCTTTCATCTCCTGAACGCCCTTATCTACCGACTCATTGCTCGTATAATCGCACCTTACTGCGTGGTGAGCCGAGGTTATATGTGCACCGCATTTTTTTAGGTTTTCGCTCAAGGTTTCCGGGACAAATTCTCCTCTGAGAAGATACGGACAGGATAGGTCTATTGCGGTTATTCCGTGCTCAACGCCTATCTTTACGGCATCATAAACATCTTTAAAGCCGTATTTTTCCATATCATACATATAATCGCATAAAAATGCGCCGATTTCCATAAATGTTCACTTCCTGAAAAGTATTGGTAAATATTTACATTTTGTTGTTTAAAGAATACCCCTCAGTCTCGCTTTGCTCGCCGGCTCCCCTCTATTTCAGCTACGCTGAAAAGAAGGGAGCCTATGGCGAAGACAGGTTCGCCTGATTTTTCACAGGAATTTTCCTCTCAAAAATCAATCTCCTATTTCGGTTTACACCAAAAGAAGGGAGCCTGAGCGGCAATAAAGCTTTATTTTAACAGTAAAACTCTACTGAATTTGTCGGCTCCCTTGTGTAAAGGGTAGCCGAAGGCGGCTTAAGCGGCAGTGAATGACAGTCCGGGGGACTGTCAGAGCCGTGAGGTGACCGAGCCGCAGCGAGATGGTGGCAAATGTTTAGTGTAAAGCTTATTGAAAAGGATGCCTGCCCTGTGTAAGGGGAGGTGGGGCGGCTTGCCGCCTCGGAGGGGTTGTTTTTAAAAATTTAAAGCAGTAAGCTTGAATTTTTAAAACTAAACATCAAATTTTAATATCAAAAATTTTTTGTTTCCGTTTGTAAATTTGAAATAAGAAACTCAAAAAAATCAACATAAGTAACTTAAAAGATAAAAAATATAAATTCACAAGGAATAAATACCCCTCAGTCTCGCTTTGCTCGCCAGCTCCCCTCTATTTCAGCTACGCTGAAAAGAAGGGAGCCTTTTGTCTGCTCCGCAGACATTCTTCTGTGTAAGGAAAATATCTTCTGTTAGGCAAAAGCGAAAGAAGGGAGCCTATGGCGAAAACAGGTTCGCCTGATTTTTCACAGGAATTTTCCTCTCAAAAATCAATCTCCTATTTCGATTTACACCAAAAGAAGGGAGCCTTTTGTCTGCTCCGCAGACATTTCCCTGAGCACGGGGAATAACCTCTATAAAAAGAAGGGAGCCTATCGGCAAAGAAAAGTTTTATTGCTTAATGCGGATAATACCTCTCGGTTCCTAACTGCACGGCTCCCCTCTGTAAAAAGAGGGGAGCCGAAAGCGTTAACCGTCTTTTTTAAGCCTTTTCTGAGATTTTTAAGATATTTTAAGAACTTTTAACTTTAAGATTTATTGTCTGCTCTTAATCTTTGCAGCCTTTACAAAACCGAAAGTACCTGCGGCGCCCAAGAGGAGGAGGCATGCAAGTGCGGTTACATCTTCACCGGTTCTATTTGACTTGCCGGTTGCGGAGCCTGTGCCGGTGCCCGAACCGTTTGAGCCGCCGCTGCCGCTGCCGGAGCCGTTTGAACCTGTCGGTATAACAACTTCGCTGCCCGTATTAAGGTCGATATACTTGTTATCGGAAGTAACCTTAACAAGGCGAACATTATCTATAGCTGCGGTGGAAACACTTCCGCCGGGGATAGACGCTGTTATCATAAATACATAGTCGCCGTCACGAACAGACTTATTTTCAGCAGCTGTTGCGATTGTTTTACCTACTGCGCCCTGCGGCTTGGTGGCAACTGTGTTCCACGGATCGGATGCGGTAGCCTTTTTAAGGGCTTCGCATTTTGAAGCCATAGTGTTGGTGGAAGCGCCGGCACCGTCGATATATCTCTGCTCGGCTTTAACCTGAACATCGTCGCCGTCTGCATTGGCTTTCCAGTCAAACATAACCGCTATCTTATCGCCGACATTTATTTTGCTTGCGGGAATCGAAATCTTAGCGGTTTTAATTCCGCAGTAAGTCTGTCTGCTTTTACCGTCAAACTGGAAGTATTTATTTCCGTTAGCCTCGGTCTTAATGCTGCCGGTTTCGGAAGCTTTAAGGGAAGTTACGGGATTATCTTTGTGCTCATTTAAATTAAACTTTGCGGTTGATGCCCAGTATTTAAGGCCTTTTTCAAAGTTACCGTTTGCAAAACCGTCAACGGGAGCAAAACTGTCTGTTGACGACTCGCCTTGAGTGAGTGATGTTATACCGTCAGCCTCGGTACCTGCCCATTCGGGATCGCCTGCGGGAGTAGGTGTTGATCCGCCGCCGGATTCACCGCCGGACTCTCCACCGCTTTCACCGCCGCCCGAGGGCGTGTTGGGGGTGATAACTATTTCTTCATTTGTCGAAAGATCGATATACTTACCGTCCGCCGTGAGCTTGGCAATGCGAACATTGTCTATGCAAAGCTCTGATTTTTGACCCTTTTCTCTGCCGTTGTGAACCTGAATATAAACTTCAAGACAATAATCGCCGGCATTATGCGCCCAGGCATCGCCGACATATGAACCGGTGTTCGGTGCAGCTACTGTATTTGATTTTTTAGTTGCGATAGTGGTCCATCCGTTTGTTGCGGAAGCAGCCTTCAAAACAGTTGCTTCGCTAACGTTTTCCTGGGTAAGTGCTCTACCGCCTGCATTGCGCTCGGTAATTTTGAGTTGAACAAATTTAGCGTCGTCGGCATTAACGGCTTTATAATCCATAACCATTACTACCGTGTCTCCGACATTGAGTCTTGACGCAGGAACAGAAAGATGGTTTGGCATTAAACCGTTGAAAGTATATCTTACTTTGCCGTCAAACTGGAAATATTTATTTCCGTTAGCTTCAGTCTTTACAGAGCCGACATGTGAAGCCGTAAGCGAAGTTACATCGGCGCTGAGTGCAGGGTTGCCTGAAGTTGAGTGCGAAGAATTACAAGCCCAGTATTTAAGGCCTTTCTCAAAGTCACCGTTCATAAGCGCTTCGGTTGAATTTATACCGTCAACGGCATTTGCGCCCACTTGATCTGTCGTCATACCGTCAGCCTCGGTGCCTGCCCAGGCGGGATCTGCAGCATTGTCAGCCATAGCGGTAAATGCGGCTGTGAATGATGAAACGGCAACGATACCGCTTACCAACATCGCAAGAGTTTTAAGTTTTTTTGATTTCATAATATCACTCTCCTTTTGCTGTAATTTCGAAAGGCGGACAGTGAAAACCGTTCGCCTTTCAAAGTAGGTTTGCTATTTTTATTCCGCTTTTATAATAAAACGGATATTAAACAATCAAAAATTATTTCTTTATAATATATTCGGCATCGATAACAGCCTTTGCAACCTCTGTGAGATCGATTGCGTCTATGGCGTCATTACCGTCTATATCGGCAGCAGCAAGGAAAATTCCGTTAGGAGCAGAGCCTGCCGCATACTTCTTGATTCTTACAAGGTCAAGAATGTTAACTGCGCCGTCGTTATTAGCGTCGCCGTAAAGCTGACCTGCGGCAGTATCAAGAGTGCCGTCGATATTTACCTTCGGAGTATTTGCAAGACCGCCTCTGTCGTCTCTTACCAGACGAACGTTCTTAAGCTGTGTGCCGCCCTCGTTATAATAACGCTGGAGATACATAAAGAACGCAACGTCCCTGCCGTCAGTCGTGATTCCTGCGGAATAAGCCGTCTTCCAGTTTTCGGTGTCGGTATTAGCGAAGTGTTCGCCGTAGTTTGTATTTGTTCCGAGCATTACATCGTTTACACTGTCATAAGCTCTGAGACCTATAACAAGTGTTGAGCCTGTTTCGGGAGTTGCCCTTACATCTGCGGCTGCATAAACGATATCCGAGCTCTTAAGGCCTTTATTTGTTACATGGAAGCCCTGTGAACGCATTCCGGCATAAACAACATTTTCAGAACCGTCGTCAAGCCTTACATCTTTAAACGTTACTATTCCGGCAGTCTTATCAACTTCGGCTTCCTGGCTTAAATAGCGGTCGTTAGCGACAGTGCCGTTGTATTTAAGAGTCCAGTATCTAAAGCCTTCGGAGAAATCTCCGTTTCTGTATTCGGGCAGTATATAAGAATTCTTTGCGGTATATCTTATATCATCGGAATTGTTGTTTGCATAAAGTCCGTTTTCCTCGGTTCCGCCGAGAATTGCTGCCGGATTAAGTCCGTCATATGCATAAACGGTCTTGCCGTTAAAGCTTGTGTATGCCATCCCGCTTTCATCAACAACAGCAAGGTCAACATACTTAATGAGGTACTGCGCACCGTTTGTAGTGCCGCCCTGGAATTCAAGGGTTATCTTATCGCCTTCGTTTAAGATAACGTTGTCGTCCTTGAATGCGAGAGCGTCGTTCATATCGCCGTTCGGGAATGCGGTTGCAATCCTTGCGCCGTTTACATAGAGCCTTAATTCTGCACTGCCGTTTGTAAGGCCGTTATATCCGTATCTTGCAACAAGCTGCTTGCCTGCAAGCTCTGCGGGAACCTGAACAGTCGGGCTCTTAAGACCTTCATATCTGCCTAACGTTACGAGCGCACCGTCTGCGGTAGCAGCGGCAACTGTGCTTGCATAGCCGGTCTTATCAGTCTTGACAGACCAGTATTTAAGACCTTCGGAGAAGTCTCCGTTAACCATTGTGCTGTAAGGATTGTTATAGGAAACGGAAGAGGTCATAGACATATTAAGTTCTAAGAGACCGTCCTTCTCGCTGCCGCCGTTTGCGTTAACGGAAACTGCCGATCCATCATAACCGTTTGTTACATCAACATATCCGCCGTCATCAAGAACCTTATAAATGCGGAAGTTCCTGATTTCGGTTGAAGCACCCTGGGGACGCTGAAGCGTTACCGAGAAGAGGGGACTTTCATAGTTAACGGTAAGAGCAGCGGTTGAAACCGTTCTCCAGGAAGCGGAGTCGTCGTTTGCATTGTCAACTCTTGCTATATTAACTCCCGAGGTGTTGTTATATTGGTTTGTCGTCCATTCTTTAAGCATAAGGAACGAAATATAGCCGTTTCTTGCTTCAACGGTTGCAATAAGCTTATCGCCTGCTTTTATTCCGGGAAGTGTGAAAAGGCTCGAAGAAATGCCGGGGTAAAGGGTTACGCCCTCTTTTGAAACGGGCTTGAATGTAACTGCACCGTTTGAAACCGATGCCTGCTCGGAAATTGACATTACCTCGGGGATCTTCGGGTCATAAATTCTGAGCCCCCAGAATTTAAAGCCTTCGGAGAAATCGGCATTCTTAAGACCTACAGTAGGAACAATTACATTAACGGCAGGATAATACTCATCCGCTGTTACAAGAGGGTGGATCCGATCGCTGAAATACATTGCCGATATACCGTCTTCGGCAGTTCCGCCGTAAGGCATTCCGTTCATATAAATGCGGTTGCCGTTTGAAAGGTCGGTAAAGCTGCCGTCGTCATTCATAACCGCAAGAGTTATACTTGCGATGCGGGTATATTCCTCATCCTTGAATGCGCCTGCAGTGAGGGGACCCGAAGAATCCTGAACCTCTATGCTGTATTTTTCTGTACTGCTTACTTTTACGCCGGTGTTTATGGCTCTGGTGTTGTAAGCGTCTGCTGCGGTATGATTTGAACCGCCGAGATCGCCGTAAGAATACTTTTTGTAATCTACACTTACGGTTTCATCTTCATTAACGGTGGTAACGGTGTACCACATACCGATACCGAGGTCGGAAGACTTACCTGCGTCTACAGCAGCCTGAGTTCTCTTATACTTTGTTATAAGATAGATGTCCTTGCCCTCGTAGCCTGCGCTGATTTTGAAGGGAGCGGTCTCAAGACCCATCCAGTCATCGAGGGTGTAGTTTGAGTTGCCCTCCCCGTCCGTCACAACATCGGAAGCTTTAATGGTTCTGACATAGGTCGTTCCGTCTTCATCGGTGTCCAGAACGAGCATATCGGAAGCGTAGCCGTTTTTATCGGCTTTTGAGCTCCAATACTTAAAACCCTCTTTGAAATCAAGGTTTTTCGGGGCGTCCGTCGGGTCGATATTGCGGACGGCACCGCCGTTTGTCTGAATGCCGTTTGCCGAGGTTCCGTAAATATCCTCAGCAGCATTCTCAGCGAACACGCTCAAAGCTCCGCCGAAAGCAGAGAATATAAGCAGTACGCTTAAAACGAGAGAAATTGCTTTAATGCTTATTTTTCGCATTTTTAGTGACCTCCTTGAGAAAATTAAAATATGATTTGCAAACAGCACGGACTGTTCGCTTGATTATGGTACAATAGTACCATAAAAATTCGATTTTGTAAATTGAATTCCGTCATTTTACATAAGTTTGTTCAAAAGTGAGACGAAAATCAAAAATCGTAGTGCAAAATGACCAGACACTGCAATCAGGGTACAATGCTTCCCATAGAGGAAAATTTGTCCTTTTATATCGCTTATGTTAAAATTTCTTAACGCCTGTAACGAGATACTCTTTAAGATATGTAATATCCGAGGCGGTAACCGAAATATCCGAATCCTTATCAAGGTTGGCAGCGGCTTTATTTAATGTTACTGCCGAGCTTCCCGAGATATACTTTATAATTCTTATATAATCCCTGATATCGACAATCCCGTTTTCGTCGGCGTCTCCGTAAACCGTATCCGCAGGAGAACCGTCAAGATTGATACAGGCCTCGCTTCCGCCGTCGTCTATATAACAAAGGCATATATTTCTGAGACTTATCACGCTCTCCGGGTTGCTCGACTGAATATCTATAAAATACTGCGCTGTTACATCGTCAATAGTATAGACACCGCTCTTAAAGGTTTGCCATTTGCCGTCGGTATCATTTGCGAGGGACTGGGCGGCAACTCCGTTATTCACGAACAGCCTCAGGTGCAGACCGTCGCCGCAGTTTGCCTCATATCTAAGCACGACTTTTCTGCCTGCCGCCGCATTCGGAAGCGTGAATGCGCAGGAGGCTATGCCGTCCCACTTATCGGAAAGCTTCAAGGTTACAACGCCGTTTGAGAGCGCCGCAAAATCGGAAGCGTATCCGGTGTTGCTTATATTGGATGTCCAGAACCTAAGGCCCTCGGAGAAATCACGGTTTAAAAATGTTTCTGCCGACAAAACGGCACTTATAACACTTTGCGAGCTGTTTTTGCTTAAGAACCCATCCTCAGCGGTTCCGCCGTAAGGCGAAAGGTCGGACGCATTAAACTGCTCTCCTGTTTTTATATCGGTATAAATGCCGCCGCTTAAGGTCACTATTCCCACATAACTCAGCGTTATATCTCCCTTAAACTCTATCGCAGATGCGGCGCTTGTTGTGTCTTTCCTTACCGTGCCGTATGTATACTGCGTGCTCTGCGGTATGCTCTGTGCGCTGCCGCCGAAACTTACCGTCGCTCCGGAAGATGCGGTCTTATACCTATATACAGCGTATACTCCCATATCCGATCTGAAACTCATACTCTTGAGTGTTCCCGACGCAAGAGTAACTTCTCTTCCCGAAACCGCAGCGGAGGTCTGTATCCAGTATTTAAGTCCCATTGCAAAGTCGCCGTTTATAAGTTTATCCGAAGTATAGCTCGAAGTGGACATTCCGCCGCTCTCGCTTCCGCCTATTTCGGCGTTGGACGCATACATCGCTCCGCTTTCAAACTCCGTTACGACTCTTCCGCTCGTGCATCTTGCAAGGGATATACTGTCTATAACCGCATCTACGGCGTTTTGCTTTTTAACGGCTATATTATATACTGCGTTCTCATCCCAGGTCACGCCGGTAAAGTATATAAACTTTAACTTTCCCGCCGCATTATTTCCGGTTGAAGCGGTTCCTGTTTTGACCCCGTTTTTATACAGATCAACAGTATAGCTCGTGCCGCTTGTATATCTTATAATAAACGCAACTCTGTTTTCCGAGTTTATGGACGAAAGGCTGTCTTTATTTATCTTAAACGGGGCAGACATTATTCCGCTTTCTTTAGGTCCTCTCATTGTGACTTTTCCCGACGAAACGCTTGCGTTTGACGAGGCGGGTCTTGTTCCGCTTATATCCGTCCAGTATTTAAAGCCTTCGGCAAAGTCGGCATTCTTCAGTCCGTCCTCCGGGGAATACTCAAATATATCTCCCGCATCCTTAGGCACAAGTCCGCTTCCTTCCGTTCCGCCGTATTCTCCGCCGTCGCTTAAATAATACCTCTCTCCGCTAAGAGTCTCAAAATATCCTTTCTCCTCGTTTACCTTTACGAGTTCTATGTTATCTACAGCGGCGGATTTTGCAAAACCTTTAAGCCCGAGATAAACATTAAGGTCAACAGCCGAATAGTCGGCAGCCGGTGCAACCGTGGCATAATCGGTAATGCATTTTACAAATCCGCTCCTTGAGGACGCATTTTTAAGCAATCTACCGTTTGAAACCTCGCTGTAAAGTCCTCTGCCGCCTAAAGTTACGGCAAGGTCGGTTCCGTTTGACGAATCGTATATAAGCGCAAGCCTTGTGCCGTCGCTTATACCCGACGCACCGAAGCCTACGGATTTGATACCGTTTTTCGAGGTTATCTTAATATAATTATCCGAATTTTCGGTCTCAACCGTCGCTCGCTTATCCGCAGTCTCGTTTAAGCCCCGGGAAGCCCAGTATTTAAGGCCCTCATCAAAACTCCCGTTTTTAAGATTTTCAAAGGATTCAACATTATCCGCAGCCGAGAACATACCGTTTGCCGAAGTGCCGTAATCGCAGTGATAAATCGGCTCGCTTATGGGATGGTTTTCGTCAAGCTGACCTTCAAACTCAAGTGTTTCGGTGCGTCTTCCCAGCCTGTCAAGGTCGTTGTTTCTTATAACCGTGCCTTCCTGTTGATAACAGACCTTAAAATAAGAACTTTCGGCAGCTCTTACGGTGTTGTTTTCTATAACAACATCCTTCATCCACTTTCCCGTGCCGATGCCGTTATATTGGTATTTGAATTCCCTCTGTGTCGTACCGAGTACAAATGCCGTGCCGCCGAGGCCCTCAAGCAGCTTATATCTGCCCACCTGCGAGCTTTCGCCTACGGCAGTGGAATTAAAGCAGTTTCGTATCTTATTTCTTCTTAATGTGAGTCCCAGAATAAGCTCGGCGGACTCCTCCTCCGCCGTAAGATCGCCGTTTAAAACTTCACGGTGAATTATAGGCTTTATTTCGGCACCGTATCTTACATCGGTTACCGAGTTGTTCATAATAAGGGTATCAATGAACACATTATATCCGTTATCCGATTTAAAAGACTTATCGTTTACGGTATAGGTTTTCTGATTGTAATGCGGATCAAGGTAAAAACCTATATGCATATTCTCAAAAGTGTTGCGGTCAAGAGTAAGGCCGAGCATAGAGGCGTAAGCCTGTATTCCCGCAGTTGCATTATAGTTGTTGTTAAAGTTTTCGGGGCCTGTTACCGAGTTGTTATAAAGCACGGAATTTACGGTTGAACGCATAAGCATAACAACACTGTTTTCATCGGGCGCCACATCCCACGCCCTGTCTACGGTTACCGAATTAGCCGTGACATCTGTTATCTTGCGGTACTGTCCCTTTCCCTTGCCCTTTATAACTGCGGCATATTGGCCTTTTATCACTCTTCCGTGCAGACTGTATTCGCCCGTGGTCTCGCTTATTGCGTGGAAACAGTATTCCTTATTTCCGGTTCCATCAACCGTCTCATATCTCCACTGCTCTGTGGGAACAGAGCTTAAGGTCAATGTTTTTGTATCCTCCGAAACCGAAGAGAGAGTTCCGATGTAGAACTTCGAGAGGTCCTCAAAGAGTATCATTTCTCCCGAGTTTGCTCCCGCCTCACCGATACGGTCAAGATCGTTATTCATTATATATGTGTTTTCCTGACTTACGGTAGGAGTCTGAACGACAATTCCTCTGCCGAAAGTAAGATCGTATCTTTCAAGAGTACCGTCAGGGTCGGTATAAAGGTCTTTACCGTGAATTTTGTTATCGCTTATATCAAGATTTACGGATGATGTTATAAACATACCGAGCGAGCCCGAATTACCGTCCATAACCCAATTGCCGACACTCGTTGTATCGTGAATATAAACGTTTTTACAGCCTCTTACATTTATTCCGCCCGACGCTTCGATATAGCAATTCGTAACTTCCGAATCGTTCATATAGTCAAGAACAAACGCCGGAACAGCCGACGGATCGCTGCTGTAATATTCATATTCGGGGTGTTCGTTTGTTGAGGATGAGCGCAGTCTCTTTACAATAAAGTTGCAGTTATCCGCTTTGAAACCGGAAATGTTTTCGGTCGTCCCGCTGTACTGTAAAGCATAACCCGAAACCTTTAAGAATGTTGAGGTTGCGGTTTTTATATCGAAATCGGTCACATTGTCGGTAAATGTAATGTTGCTTACCGCACTCGGCATCTTTTCAAGGTCTATGGCATTACCGCCGGTGTTAAACGAACCGTCCGCTTTGGTTATTGAAGAAACGATAACCGTATTTTCCTTGCTTTCTCCGATAAATCTGAGGCACTTTTTAACGGTTATGCCTTTCCTTATATCGTATGTTCCGTTTTTAAGGTATATCGTGTCGTAATCCGAAGCCGAATCGATCGCCGCTTTAAGAGCTTCTTCGGTTGCAGCCGATACGGTTATTGTTTTTCCGGTCCAGATATTTTGAGAGCCTGTTTTAACGGTGAGCTCAAGCCCTTCGGACCAACCGTAATCTCCGCCGTGCCCGTTATGAACATAGACTTTATATTCGCCCGCCGCAAGGTTTTCGGGAACGGTTATTTTAATTCTGTAAGGAGTAACCTCGGTTACTGCCGCAGAGTAATATTTGCCCGAACCTACTATGTAAGCGTAAGACTTCCCGGTTCCGTTTTTGTTTGAAAGGAACTTACCGTAAACTCTCAGTTCGTTGCCGGCATACGTTTCGCTGCTGCCGAGCCAGGTGAGTTTCGGAGCGTTAACTCTCACGGGGTTGCTGAATTGCCCGTTTGCCCCTTTGACCCATACGAGATACATACTGTAATCAAAGTCATAAGGAACAACTGCGTTTATAAAATCGTTCTTAACAGATGTAACTTCTGCCTGTGCAAGAGCGCCGTTACCGCCTTTAAGACCGTAAATATAAACGCTGCCGCCCGAAAAACCCTCGCCGTAAAGCGATATACTGTCATAAGGGCTCGCCTGCTGCGTTGCAGAGCTTATAACCGGAGCCGAGCTTTGAGCATTGCCCGAAACGGCGGGAGTAAAGGTCTCCGAAAAATCCGTAGGGATTTTCACCTCCGGAGACGGTATTTCATAAATAAACTGCGGCTCGGTGCAAATTGTGGGAGCCGGCAGCTGTTCGCTTTCGGCAAAGACCGAAATGCCGCCGAGCGGCGCCGCAACCGAGACTGCTATCAAAAAGCTGAGCAGCACAGCCGATAATTTAAAACCTTGTTTCTTTCTCATTTTAAGTTCCTTCCCTCGCAAAAACTATGAATATTCACCACATTTTTTGCGACTGACTACTGATTTATGAGTATACTAACGCAATTTTATTTACCTTATCATAGCACACCGTTTTTAATTTTTACTTAATTATATTGACTTCCGCTTGTACTCCTTTGACTTAATTTTTGATTTTTTCCATTATTTTACCCGATATTACGGTTGTAAAGAAGTGCAAATAGGCAAAATGTACTTAATTTTACTTAAATACAAATATCAACACTCCGGTAGCAAACGCTTAAGGCGGAATTTACGAAAAGCAATATTGAGTTCCTTGTGTAGATGGAGCCTTAAAAGCAATAAAGCCTTATTTTAACAGTAAAACTACGTTGTATATATAGGCTCCCTTGTGTAAAGGGTAGCCGGCAGATTACGATATGAAGTGCAACAGAGAGAAAGAAATAGACAATATATCAACCAAGGTATAAAAAGTGAAAACACAATGAAAGAATACCCCTCAGTCAGCCGTTCCGTCTGACAGCTTTTTCTCCGAAAACAGGAACCCTTTTGTCTGCTTCGCAGACATTTCCCCTATCAGGGGAATAACCTCTATTTAGCAAAGCCAAAAGAAGGGAGCCTAAGGGGCAGTAAAGCCTTATTTTAATAGTAAAACTTCATTGAATTAAATGCCTGCCCTGTGTAAGGTAGCCGAAGGCGGCCGAACGGTAGTGAATGACAGTCCGGGGGACTGTCAGAGCCGTGAGGTGACCGAACCGCAGCGAGACGGTGGGGCGGCTTGCCGCCTCGGAGGGGTTGTTTTAAAAAATTTAAAGCAGAAGCTCAAACTTTTAAGAATAAACATCAAATTTTAATATTAAAAGTAGTTTGTTTTTCATTTTATCTTTGAATTTTAAATAACAAAATAAGAAATTCAAAAATTCAAAATAAGTAACTTAAAATATAAAAAAATATAAATTCACAAGGAACGAATACCCCTCAGTCAGCCATACGGCTGACAGCTCCCCTCTGTTTTGTCTTACGACAAAAAGAAGGGAGCCTTTGGTGGAAGCCGTCTTGTCGGGGGCTTCGCAGACATTTCCCCTAATAGGGGAATAACCTCTGTTTCGCCATACTCCGAAAAAAAGGGAGCCGAATGTGAAAGCAATTTTATTTACAGCTTCGCAGACATTTCCTTAAGCACGGAGAATAAACTCTGTAAAAAGAAGGGAGACTAAAAGACAATAAAGCCCTCCTTGTGTAAAGGAGGGTGGCACGGCGCAGCCGTGACGGAAGGATTGTTAAAAAACTCAAATTAAAACAGCAGTTTAAATATCAAAGATTAAACATTAAAATTTATAGCAAAAGGTGTTTTTCATTCGTGAATTTTAAATAAGTAATTGAAAAATATCAAAATATGAAACCAAAAAAACAAAAGAGAAAAATACTAAATCACAAGGAAAAATACCCCTCAGTCAGCCATACGGCTGACAGCTCCCCTCTGTTTTGTCTTACGACAAAAAGAAGGGAGCCTTTGGTGGAAGCAATTTTGCCGGTTGTTTGCAGACATTTCCCTGAGCACGGGGGATAACCACTGTTTCGTCTTGCGACAAAAAGAAGGGAGCCGAAAAGGCAATAAAGCTTTATTATAAAAACAAAGCTTTGTTTTCTATATTGACAAAATTATAAATTTAATCAATCTATATATCCGTGAAATTAAGCTTGCATACAAAACAAAGGCTACATTTCCCGTATCAAAAAAAAGACTGCAAATGTAGTCAAGCTGAATATCCGGGAAATAAGCTTAAATATAAAGCAAAGACAAAATTCCCCGTAT
>CAKSEH010000013.1 GCA_934446475.1 uncultured Eubacteriales bacterium
AGAGGTTATTCCCCTGATAGGGGAAATGTCTGCGGAGCAGACAAAAGGGTGCCCGTTTTCGGAGAAAAAGCTGTCAGCCGTTCCGGCTGACTGAGGGGTATTCATTCCTTGTTTTTGATATTTTTCGCTTTTATATTTTAAACTTCACGTTTAATATTAAGAATTTAAGCTATGCTTTACCCTCCCTACAAAGCAAAAACCGCAAAGCTGTTTTAAATTGCAGCTTTGCGGTTTTTTTAAATAGGAATCAACATTCAATAATAATTGCAATGGTTCCGTTTACAACGCTCAGGTCGGTTTGCTCGCCCTTAAATCGGTTGCTGACGCCGAGGGGAAATGTGTTTTTAAGGGTTGCGTTTGAAACCTCGTATTCCGCACCGAATATCGAAACGCCGTTTGAAATTTCGTCGAGCGAAAAAACCGAAAAATTACCTTTCCTGTTTTTTAAAGAGACGCTCTTATTTGTTATAACGGAGGCTTCGGTGTTTTCACCGTAAAGCGTTATATCCGCACCTTTTTTGCTGTAGTCAGCGGCGAGCTGGAGGTTTGCAACCGTATGAGAGAGTTTGCCGCCCAAAACACCGTAAAGATAAAAGCGGCGGTATCCCATATCAAAGGCAGTTTTAAGGGCAAAACCGACATCGGTGTCGTCCTTTTTGACAGGAAGTTTTATTATTTTGCCGTTTTTTTGAGGGACAAACCCGAGTGAATCAAAATCTCCGATAATAAGGTCAGCCTTAAAACCGTGTTTCTGCACCGATAAAAGTCCCTTATCGGCGGCTATTATAAAATCGCCGTCCTGCGGCACAGTCGATACCGCATTGCAGTCAAGCGCACCGAAAATAAAACAGGCGTTCATTTTATTTATCGGCACCTTCGTTTAAAAGGCGGGTAAAGAAGTTTGCCTTTGAAAGAAGCACGACGCCCAAAACAGTGATGATAAGCTCGGGGAGCATGTACGCCCCGTTATAGCAGAACGAGTAAAGCACGGGGTGATTTATCCAGGATTTGCCGAAAGCGATAAATTTATCGAGGTTAGTCCAAAGAATAAATCCCGATAAAAAGTGTGAAACAAAGCGCAGAGCCACAGCTAAAGCCGTTCCGAGGCAAATGCCCGCATTGCCTTTCTTCCTGAAAATGCCGGCAAGACCGATAACGGTAAAAGCGACGATATAATCAAGAAAAACCGCACCTACAAAAATCTCGGGAGTGAGTCCCCAGCTCATAAGCTTCGGCAGACCGAGTGCCAACTGAACAAGAGAGGACAAAAATCCCGCTCCGAGTCCCCAGCCTATACCGTATGTAACCGAGACGGCAACAACGGGAAGCATAGAAAGCAGAGTTATACTTCCGCCGAACGGCATTTCCCAAACCTTAACCATACTCAGCACTGTTCCGAGCGCTATCATAATAGCGGTAAATGCAATTTTCTTTAAAAGACTGTTCTTCATAAATACTTTCCTTTCTTTTTAAAAACAAAAGCCGAAACGCCGCAGGCGATAACCTGCGGCGTTTTGATGACACTTAATATCTGTGCTTATTTCCTACGGCGGCATTACCCGCATCAGGTTATCGGTCGAAACATAAGCCGCAAAGCGGCAGTTTCCTCTCAGCCTGGTTTAATTCAAGCTCCCGAACGGTATTCAGTTTGCATAGAATTACGAAACTGCGCCGAAAGCGGCAATCTCGACTCCTTACGACCATTATAATGATTATAGAATGTCGAAACACCAAAAATTGTTTCGACTTTCAACAGCCATTATAAACCCGAATGTCGCACTTTGTCAACAAATAAATAAAATCAGTCGATTTTTTCAAGGTCTTCGAGTTCTTTTGCTTCAGCCATTCTTTTTTTCGAGGGCTTTCCGAAAGCATAAAGTTTTATTATAACAAAGGTTATCGGGCCCCCCGCAGTGGCGGCGAGGAATGTGCCCCAGAACTGACCGAGATCCAAATAGTTAAGCGTTAAGAAACCGAACAGGAAATAAATAACGAAGTTCGGAATATAAGAAATCAAAAATTTGATATATTTATTAAAATCGGGCTTTGCCTTGAAAATAAATTTGCAGGTGAGGAGAAACGCCGTTGTAAGCCCCAAAAGATAACCGATTATCTGGGCAATGTTCTTTTGCTTTACAACGTGGCTCACTATCCAGGAAAACAGACTGTCGTTAAAGCAGTTTACGCAGCCGAGCAGACAAAACTCGATAAATTTTCTGTTAACAAAGGTTGTTTTCAGGGCTTTAAGTCCCTTTAAAAAACCCTTTCCGACTTTATTTGCGGAGCTTTTAACATCTTCACTTTTCAAGGCCTCACCTCCTATCGGCATATCGGGAGACGAAAAACGGATCTCGCCGAAAATGATCACAAAGTGCCAAAGCTTAAATAAAAACAGCATTTTCGACCCTCTGTGACTATTGCAACAGCAATTGTAGCACAAAATGAGGAAAAATACAAGATTATTGTTGACAACAAGGGTCGGTTGAGGTAAAATTATATGGCACGTTAAAATGTTTCCGTAGCTCAGTTGGATAGAGCGACCGCCTCCTAAGCGGTAGGTCGGAGGTTCGAATCCTCTCGGGAACGCCAAAAAGAAACGGAGATTTTCTGTAAGGAAAATTCCGTTTCTTTGTTTTTTGAAATAAAAGTTATTATGTGCGGATCGGCATACACAGCTGAAAAATTTAATCTTTTTAAAAAGGTGTCGGTGAATGTCGTTTTTGTTTTATGTATAATACGCTTGAAATACAAAAGGGAAAGAAGTATTATAAAAATGAACTTTTTAGACGAACTGTTTTCTGCCGGGGTGTGGGGTAAGAAAACACCTGCTGCACCGCAATGGAAAAAATGGATACATCGTAATTTAAGCGAAAATCATTGTCCTGAATGTCTGATGCTCGATAGCTGTTGGTTTTTAGAAGAAAAAACACCCAAATGGCCGCATCATCCGTTTTGTCATTGTATTTTGGAAGATATTCAATATAATGATGTACTAACCTAAAGCACGTCAAACAGTGCTTATAGTAAATTTGATCCTTATTTATTTAATCGAGATAAAAAATATCCGCATAGCAAAGAAAAACTGTTTAACAGTTGGGGATAGACAATACAATCAGGGTACAATGCTTTTTTGAAGAAATGGCGCCGTTATCGGCATTGTTGCTCTCCACTCACAATACGTCAGTATTCTTCGGTCGAGCGCCTCGCCGCTGAACGGTGCCATTTTCTTACAAAATCTTCGACCCATAGCGAGAAAATTTTTCCGCTTATGAAGTCGAGGAATGCAGGAATACCGGCGTATTTCAAATGACGAGACAATATAAACGGACAAATTTTCCGCTATGAGAAGCGTTGTACCCTGATTGCATTGTCTATACTATTGATGATTCAAAATGGTTACAAACAGAAATTGAAAAACAAGGGTTAGAAAAGTATGTTTCGGGCAATTATGAATTGGGAACTCTTAACAAACATGGGCAAAGAATAAGCATACGAATTGAAATTCCTCGTAAAAACAAGACCGGGAATGTTAGTTTTATAACAGGATGGTCCGTATTGGCAAATGGGAAAATCAAATTAAATACACCTTACGGAGGTAAATGATATGAAAGAAATGGATTGTGTACGTATCACAGTTGAAAAAGAAAAATATACCAAAGAGGGTGTTCATAAGGATATGCAAGGATGGATATGTGATGACAGAAATATTGATTCATCATGGCTTGTTAATTTTCCTCAATGCGGCGAGAAAAATGATATTGCTACAATATCAGTCGATGAACAAGATTTGGAAGTGATACCTATAATGAACGCTATTGTTAACGAACAAATAAAAGCTAAATTCGGTGATTAGAATTTGTGCATTTAAACTCGGCGCATAAGTATACAAATAGAAATTGCACGAAAAGATACCGGAAACAATGTATCTTTTATAACCTGCCGGTACTGCCTAACGGATGTATACAACTAACAACCCCATACGGAGGCAAATAATATGAAAATGATGGATTGTGTAGAAGTAATTGTTGAAAAAGAAAGGTATGTTAAAGACGGAGTTCACAAAGGAATGCAGGGCTGGATTTGTTTGGAACAACGAACCGCCGGATATTGGCTTGTTAATTTTCCTCAGTGCGGCGAAAAAGATGACATTGCAGAAATAAGCATAAGAGAAGAGGATTTGAAAGTTATTCCTGTAATGCACGCTATCGTTAACGAACAAATAAAAGCCATATTCGGTGATTGAAATTTTGTGTATTTAAATTTCTTTTATTACAATCATATTATAATGATTATAGAATGTTGAAACATTAAAAATTGTTTCGACAAGCCGATTTTATCGGCCTTAAGCAAAATTAAATTTTCACCAATTTAATTTTGCCTGTATTCATTGCAATGGACATTGACAAATTTTCAAAGAAAATTTGTGACCAAATCAAAGATTTGGTGTCGAAATAGTGTAGTTTTACACTATTTCGACTTTCAATAGCCATTATAATATGTCTAGGCGTTCGAAGCCTTACACAAAAAAACGACGATTTTCGAATGCACACGCCACATAAGGCAGTAATTTCAAAATACTAACTTATGGGCGTTGCAAAAGGGAAAAACCAAAAGATGAATACCGAGAAGAACTGTAAAAGGTTTTTCTCGGTATTTTTCTGTTTATAGCGGTACATTCGACTATCTAACCGCCTTTGAGTACAATTATGATAGGAACTTAAAGGAGGTTGCGATATGCGAGATAAGAAGTATTACATAGCGTTAGACGATTTTGAGCGCAGGGTGGTTGTAAACTGCTTAAACGAAATGCGGAACAACCTTATTGCCAAAGGTAAGTACACCGATGCGGTGGACGAGGTTTTGCTGAAAATCATTGATGCAAAGCAAAAGAAATTCAAGTTAATCTACAAGGAGGCGTGATTATGGAAAAGGTTATTTATGATGAAAAGAACGGTCTTTGGTACGAACTGCAAGGCGACTATTATATCCCCTGCTTAAAGCTCCCCGAAGAAGAACAACAGCCTATCGGCGTATGGGGACAGCGGCATTTGCGATATATTAAGCAAAATCGCAAGGTTTTATATCTTAATCTGCTGACAAGCGGCAAACTGAACGGATACCTTTCAGACCTCGACAAGCAGGCTGAAGAAATATTTTCTCGGCTTGTAGAACAGATGGCGGAGCGTGAAGGCGTAACCGAAAAACTCAAAGCGGATAATCAAATGAAGTGGATCGGGAAGATGAATAATATCCGAAATAGAGCAATGGAAACTGTTAATAAGGAATATATTTTATAATAAAATAATAAAGCAACACGCATACAAAAGTAGCTTGTATGCGTGTTGCTTTATAAGATTGCGATAGAATAAATCCGAAAATGTTTAATGTTAAACCAACCTTGGAACCTATTATAGAGGACAAGATACAAAAAAGATACAATTATATGTTATAATAAAATCAGAGGTGAACGAAGTGAATAAAATTTTAATTGTTGAAGATGAGCAGTCCATAGCCGAAATGGTTAAACTGTGTCTTTGTAAAAACGGATATATGTGTGAAATAGTGAATGATGGAATGGCTGCAACCCAAAAAATTGAAGAAAAAAGATATGATTTAATATTACTTGATATTATGTTGCCTGATATTGACGGATACGATCTAATAGAATATATCAAACAGTTTGATATACCCGTTATTTTTGTTACTGCCAAAACTTCCGTGCCTGATAGAGTAAAAGGGTTAAAACTTGGTGCTGAGGATTATATTTCAAAGCCGTTTGATTTAGAAGAATTATTGGCACGTGTAGCTACTGTACTCAGAAGATTTCATAAGACTGATAATATCCTTGAAGTTGGTAAAATCAAAATTGACACTCTGGAACGCACCGTTCTGCTAGACGGAGAACTTGTAGTTTTACCTGCCAAAGAATATGATTTATTATTGTATTTGGTACGGAATAAAAACATTGCATTATACAGAGAAACCATTTTTGAACAAGTGTGGCAAGAACCTTATCTTGGAAATACTCGTACAATAGATCTCCACATTCAAAGGTTGAAGAAAAAACTTGATTTAGGTGATGCCATTGAAACAATATATAAGGTTGGATACAAATTTAGAGCGGAGAAATTAAAATGAAATTATCATATAAATTTTTTTGCATAGCATATATCATCGTTCTCCTTGCGACGGGTGTTGGCGGGATACTTATTATCAATAATGTAAACAATACTCTTTGGAATACGCAAGTAGAACGTGTAAAGACCACCGTAAACTATGTAGCAGACAGTTTTTTGGCTTTCGCAGATGTTTCTTACAGCGAAATAACCGGAACGCATAAAAACAATATAGTCCGTCAAATAAAGGATTCTTTAGATAATTCCGTGGTGGAGATTGAAATACATACATCACAAAATGCAACAAGTGAATATACGGAGATTGATGACAACAAGTGTGTATCTCAGTTTATTAAAAAGGATGACCTAATCCTTATGGAATCAGTATGCAAAATTGGCACCGAAGCAGATGTTTATTATCTCGTTGTTTACTCGGATTTCACGGAAACACAAAAACAATGTGGTTTGTTTTGGAACAGTTATGGCATTGTCGTTTTTATCATATCTGTTATAAGCGGATTGTTGATACTTGCCTCAGCGAAAAAAATAACAAAACCTTTGAGTTTACTTACCAAAGTTTCGGATGAGGTCGCATTGGGCAACTATGGAAAAAAAGTTGATGTTAAAAGCTCTGATTACGAAATCACTGCTTTATCCGAAAGTTTTAATTCTATGTCATTAGCTATTGAACAAAAAATTAAAGAGATCAGAGAAGAATCGGAAAAACGTAATATCTTTGTGGCTGATTTTACTCACGAAATGAAAACTCCGATGACGGCTATCATAGGATACGCTCAAATGTTACGTTCTTACGACCTGAATACAACGGAGAAAGACCAAGCAGCGGAAGCAATATATAATGAAGCAAAGCGTCTTGAAAAACTATCATTACAATTACTGGATTTATACGTGTTTCAAAATGAGCAGATAGAAATGGAAAAACTAAATCTTTTAACCATTGGAGAACAGTTAAAAGCCACTCTAAAACACTTATCCGAAAAGTACGATGTTTTATTTTCCATTGATTTTGATGATGAAACAATATGTGCAAATGGCGTGCTTTTGCTTTCACTTCTTTATAATTTAGTTGACAATGCTTTTAAGGCATCAGAACCTCAAACTACTGTTAAAATTTATAGCAAATCATCAAATGATATTGTTCGAGTTTTTGTCGAGGACAAAGGCAGAGGTATTGCAAAGGAAAATATTAAACTTTTAACCGAACCATTTTACCGTGAGGATAAATCCCGTTCAAGAAAATTTGGTGGTGCAGGTCTTGGATTGTCCTTGTGCAAAGAGATTGCAACACTCCACGGTACGGAGCTTTCTTTTGAAAGTGAAAAAGGTAAAGGAACAACTGTTTCCTTTAATTTGAAAAAAGGCGGTGAGGAAGGTGAATAAACTAAAGAAAATCGGTATATTTGTATTATTAATAATTTTGACTGTTTGTATTGTTTTTTTGCCGCAGCTTATGAGTGAACAAAACGAAGAAAAGTTGTTAAACCAAAAAATTTATTGGGACTACAACATACGTGGTGGCACGAAAATAACAAGTAATCAGGTCGCTGAGCTTTATTATAATCGTGAGATACGTATTGGTACTTACAATGATGTTTCTTTAGATACAGAAAATCATGATCCATCCTTGATGCAAGAAAAGTCATTTGAATTATTTGAAACTGTTTTTAAAAACAATGAGCCTATTTGCGAACACATAAAAATGGTAATTACAAATGGAACACCACATTATTCTCAAAGTAGCACCTTAATCAAGTTAGATAATCAACCTATTGCACTAAATTTTATAGATGTGGTTATAACATCGGGCGATTTCGAGCTTGAATTCAATTATGAGGAAAAAACAAAAACATTAATATCCCTTTCTTGCCCTTCTTCATCTTACTACCTAAATTATGGACAGGAAGATCCATCATTTATAAATTCATTAGAGTTAGCGGTAAAAAACTATTATGAGAATCAATTAGGACTTGACATAAATGAGTATTATTATTTAGAGGAATGGGCATGTAAGAAAGATGATATAAAAGAATATTATACAGAGTTTGGAATTTTACAGTGTCCAATCGATGTAAAAGAAAAATAAAGATGATTACAGAATATACAATTTAGATACAGATTGATACAATTTACGATACAAGCCTCCCGTATGATTTGGTTATAGATCATACGGGAGGCTTAATTTATGGAAAAATTACGATTCTATATCAAAGCATAAGATTAAACCTCAAGATATTAATTGCAAAAAGAAAGGTAAGGTATGTTATGAGAATTTATATTAAAAAAATAATTAGTGTATGTATGTTGGTTGTATTGGTGTCTGCTATGATGACAGGATGTTTTCCTACAACAGAAAATAAGCAAAACTCTAATTCTTCCTTATCGGGAGATAACTCATCAGGAGCAAATAATGAAAATGATGTAAGCGAATTTCCAACTTACATTGAGGATAGGGATGTTGAGAAGCTTACAATTAAAGCCAATGTAAATATTCCGGCTGATTTTGACATGAATCAAAAAGTGTCAATAGCTTCTGCAAAACCAGTGACTTGGGACAAAGAAAGCATTGTTTCCGGTATTTCAGATGGACGTCAAATTGTGGATGAATTTTCAGACGAAATGACTGGACCGGATGACCTCTTTTATTCCTATATTTTTGATGACGAATCTGATTTAACATTTTCTTTAGGGACTGTATCTTATCGCACAGAAATGGAGATTGAATACAATTACACGTATTATTTCGATAATTATAAAAACTTCAAGGAAAAAGATACGCTTAAGAAAATTTTCAATAATAAAAACATAGATGGAATTGAAAAAAGTGACGCTGTATACAATGCAAACCAGGTTATATCCTTGCTTGAGATTGATGATATTCTTGGAGAACCACAAATCTATTCAATGGATGCTGCTACAGTAAATCAACTACAGGATGAATATGATACAAGAGATAAATATGGTGAAAAAGTTAGTAAATGGGGTTACGAACAGGATGCATATCTCCTGATATATCCTGTTCTTTATCAAAATATTCCTTCGCTAAGTATTATGAACGCTACTGGTGAAAACGAATTTATATCCTCATCAAGGGTTTATTTCATTTATGGTAGAAATGGATTGATTGCATTTGAAGTGTCTGGTGTTTTTGATGTAAAAAGCACAATTCAAGATTCATATATTTGCTCTACATTAGATGTTGTTCAAAGTATTAAAAAATCTTTTGAAAATATTATTTTAGATAATGAAATCGAAATTACAATGATCAAGCTTGGATATATAGCAAGATACGATTTTGATAATTTTACAGAGTGGAGAATTGAGCCTGTATGGTTTATCGACGGAAAATATGGAAAATGTAAAAACTCGTTATCTGATATCATAGATATAAAAGAGAATTTAGAAGGCCAAAATTATACCGCAATAATTAGTGCGGTAAGCGGCGAAGCTATCCCTTTGGTTTCCATCGGAGGATAATAGTCTTATGAAGAGTTTGTTTGTATCAAGCCTAAAAAGGGCATTTGTGTCAAAATGGTATATCGCTTCAATTATCGCCACGGTATTCATGTGTTATGTCAGTTCTCGTGAATATATTGATGGAATTGGAACAAATTCAGTGTATACCATTGATTTGATGATTCATCTGGGAATGTTCAAAAAAGTAATGGTTTTCTTTTCTTCTATTCCTTTTGTCACAGTTTATTGTCAAGATTGCAATTCGGGTTATATAAAATCGATTATTGTGCGCAGTGGCGAAAGAAACTATGCATGGTCAAATGTAGTAGTATGTGCACTTTCCGGATTCACTTCAATATTTGTGGGAATTATGACTTATTTTGGTATGGTTTCGTTTTTCTGTCCACCACAACCATACGAAACCCCGGATGTTTATAGCTATATAGCGTTAAACAGTCCTATTTTATATGTATTTCTAATTGTCAGTGTGTTTTCATTATACGCCACAATGTGGACAATTGTAGGACTAACCTTTTCATCGGTTCTTCCGGACAATTATGTTGCACTGGGTTCACCTTTGATTTTTGGTTATCTTTTAGAAGAAATGACACTTGGTTTACCTCCGTATTTAAATTTATATAATCTGAGCCATTGTTTTGCCGTGTTTGATAAATCACCTCTGTTGAATTGCTTTTATACAATAGGCGTATTTATTTTAATAATGGCAATATCAGGTTGTATTTTTTCACATTTTGTAAAAAGGAGGAGTAGAAATGAAATGGTTTAAATCTATTTTTTCCATAGTATTACAGAATTTTAGAAAATGGAAATACGACTGTCGAATATGGATAGCTCTATTCATTGTGTTAATTTTCATTCATTCTCTTACAAAAGGGCTTTCTGATATTTGCGATTACACAGGTGTAAAATCATCGCCGTGGATATTTCCTTTTTTATATATGCAATATTATAAAAAAATGTTGTTTTTCTTCCCTTTGATTTTGATTTTCAGCAACGCTCCGTTTATTGATAAAAATCAGCTCTATGTACTTATCAGAACAGGCAGAAATAAATGGTGCATTGGTCAAATGCTTTATATTGTGGTTGCATCTGCTCTGTACTTTGCCTTTGTTATGGTGTTCTCTATTGTATTAAATTTAGATTGTATAGAGTTCACGGGAGAATGGGGCAAATTGCTCAATACACTCGCCAATACAACTATGGGGACTAAATTCCAGTTAGGATTCAGTCCTGAAAGAAATGTTATTAATATGTTCTCTCCGATTAGTGCGATGTGGTTTACATTTTTACATTCTTGGATTTCCGGAGTGATACTTGGTTTTGTAATATTTCTGTTCAATATGAAAATAAAAGGTAGCGGAACTTTTTTGGCATCATTTTTGCTTGTGTTTAGTGCGGTGGCAGCAAAACAAACTTCATTAGTAAAAATGTCTCCGGTGTCTTGGAGTACCTTGAATTATATACAATTAAAACCTAATGATGGACTACCAAGCTATGGATATATAACTGCGTTCTATATGATTATGCTGTTAGTGTTGTTTGTAATAATTCTGTACTCTTCAAAAAGATACAACTTTGATAAAGAACTAAAAAGATAATGGAGGTGGCATTATTATGTGCGTTGCAATAAAAATTGAAAATGTCAATAAATCATTTGGAGAAACAGTTGTCCTTTCAAATGTAAATATTGAGTTCGAGAAAGGTAAAGTTCACGGACTGATAGGTAGAAATGGTAGTGGTAAAACTATGCTGATGAAATGTATTTGTGGTTTTGTACCACTATCATCCGGACAGATTATGATAAATGGAAAAACATTAAAGAAAGATTTTGATATGCCGAAAGACATTGGCGTTATTATTGAAACCCCCGGCTTTTTACCATCCTATAATGCATATAAAAATTTGAAATTCTTAGCAGATATACAAGGAAAAATCTCAAAGCAAGAAATCTATGACGCAATAAGTAGAGTAGGTCTTGACCCTAAAAGTAAAAAACACGTTGGAAAATATTCGTTGGGTATGCGTCAGCGTCTTGGTCTTGCACAGGCTATAATGGAAGACCCTGATATTCTTATCCTTGATGAGCCTATGAATGGTTTGGATAAAGATGGCGTTGCAGATATGAGAAATTATTTACTCGACTTAAAAGCGAGTGGAAAGACAATTTTGATAGCTTCACATTCAGCAGAAGATATTGATGTGTTGTGTGACACAGTTCACGAGATGGATAAAGGTGTGCTTACTACCATAAGGTCAGGAAAAGAATAAAAGTTGTAATCTTTGCTATGGAGTTTGATTATTATACTAATGAATTTTGCCCCGTTTGGAGTGCAGTGATTTCTGCATTTCCAACGGGGCTTTTTTGTTTTTACGCCTTATTTATTCCTCGCTTTTTCAGTTCGGATTTCATTTTATCAAGTGCACGGCGGTAGGTTTTATCTGCGGTATCGGGTGAAGCCAAGCCGTGATCTATGGCTATATCAATAAATGCTTCCTTTTGGAACGGCTTTCGTGTAGGCTTGCCATTCTCATCCAAATCATCGTTATCGTAGTAATGAGTGGCATAACATTCCATACAAAAGCCAAGGTGTGCGGCGACCATTGCCCGTTCACGGAAGTTTAGTATTTCAAACTCCGCCATAACCGCTTCGGCTCGCTCTAATTTGAAGAAAATCTTATCTGGCTCGGCAGAGCTGTCGTGTGCAACTTCCTCTCGGCTTTCTTCGCTGTCCTCGTCAGCGTATTGGCGGTAATAGTCCACAAACTGCATATTCTGCATTCCGCATCGGATGATCTCGGCGGCATCTTCCATACTTGTCCCGATATTGTCAGCGACCTTTTTAATCGTATCACCGTCTGCTTTACCGCTGTACTCACGGAACAACCGCATTACTTTTCTTAACCGCAAATATTCATCGTTGCTCTGAACGGTGAAGCCTGTCCGCATTGTGCGGATATATTCGTGAACCTCACGCATAGCGGCATATTCCTTGTAAACGATAAAAGGAACATTACGGTTAGGATTGTATTCCTGCAAGGCTTTCAGCAGACCGATTACATACGCTTGCTTTATATCTATAAAATGCCCGTACATTGCATAATCCTGAACGATGGAAAATGCTTTATCGTTTATGGTTTTCTCATAGTAATGCAGAAACCAAGCGATATATTTATCGTCTTTTTCGGCAAGGTAATTCAGAATATAGCGTTGTAAGTTGTTTTCCTTCGGCGGTGCCGGAGTTAAACGGTATATTTCAAGTTCTTTTTCCCATTCTTTCACGGCTACCACCTCCTTTGCGTGTAACGGGATTATCTCATCCGTTTATCTGTTTCGGCATAGAGTCGTTCACGGCTCATATCAAGAGCATATTGTTTGTTGGTGTAATCGGAATTTTGCAATGCCCTGAATTTGTATTCCTTTGCTAACTCCGTAGCCATCTTTGCAAAGCTTTCAGTAATCGTACCCCTGCCTTTTTCGGTACGGATAGCAGAACAGCGGCGATTATAAATATCCACAACGGGATCTGCGGCGGCAAGCTCCTTGCGGTTAATGCTTGCGGCATATTTACGGCAAGTAACCTTTTTGCCCCTTGCTTCATAAGGAGAGATGCCGTTGCAATACTGCTGATGGCGGGCAGAGGTCATAAGGAAATACTTTTTACAAATGCCGCACTGTCTTGGATAATGCCCGTGATGCAAACCCTCAAAGAAATCAGTAATCACAAAACTGTAGTAACTGTCAAAATAGAGCCTGCGGGCAAGTATTTCCGTCTTACTTCGGGTAGATTTGCGGATAGGCACGTACTCCGTTGTTATGGGGAATGGTACTGAGCCGAATACCTCTAATGCTATAGGGAGCAGATGTTCCTCGTCAAAGCGGTCGGCTTCATCGACTCGATTTGCGAAAACTCTCAGTTTTTGAAAAGAATTGCGAATATCGGCACTTAAAGCATCATAGAAGCTGAGTGCGGCATTGACTTCATTAAGCAGAGTTTCAGCACGGTTAAAGAAGTCCTTTTCATATTCTTTCGGTAAGTTATGGAATATTATTTGTCCCATATCCATTTGACCAATCTTTGCACGGCGGGAAAAATATTCGCTTATGATATGCCCATTTTCTTCCGAAAACAATGTTGCTATTCTGTTGCGCTCATCATTTGTGCCGAGCATATTAAACGGCTTCAGCCACGGAAGTGCGGTAAAGATATTTACCATTCTTTCTCCGGCTTTTACATAATCGCTGACTTTCAGATACCCAAGCCGTAACATCTTTTCAAGCTGCCAGTTATCCGTTGTGAAAACGCCGATACGGGCGGCGGTATCATTTTCATAATACTGATTCAGCAAGTGCGCCGCAAAAGTCCCCGCAGGATAGCTTTTGCCGCCGATATGCACTCTGCCGTCACGGTAATCGGCGCTGAAAAAGCTGACTTTATTCATATTCCGCTTTACCTCCATACTAATTCTATCATAGGAAGTGTCCCATAAAACTCCCTTTACGCTAAAAAATATTTTTTAGAATTTCTTCGTAATTTCTGTTCCTGATACATTTACTGTTTATCATTATACCATAGAAATGCCGTAAATACAATGAATTTAGCGTGTTGCGTTTTTTGTTTTTGTGGTGTTGCTATATTCCATATAAAATTTGACTTCTTCTACATTCTAATAAGTGAGGGAGCGAAAACCTCACAATACTCAGGGCATTGCCGTCGGGAAACCGGCGGCTTTTTTATTGCCCGAAAATAGAAAGGAGGAAAAGTCTATGATGAAGATCACACCGAAACAAGTAGAACGTGTTCACCGCCTTGTCAGAGAGCTTTGCGCTAACTGTGACGGGGACGGCAACTGCATCCTGCTTGACGATGGCGAAGCGCACCGCTGTGTGCAGCTTATCTCTATCTATGGTATCTACTGCAACTATTTCAAAGAAGCGGTATTACCCAGCGACAGAGAACTGTATGAGCAAATCAAGAAAATCAACAAATTAAAGTAAGAAAAGGAGAAATGTAAAATGAAGAAATTTAATGAAATGTACGTTATCGGTATCGACCACGGATACGGGAATATGAAAACGGCGAACTGTTGTTTTCCTACCGGAGTTATGAAAAGCGATACCGAACCCGCCTTTGTCAGCGACCTGCTTGTATGGAACGGCAAGTATTATTCCATCGGAGTCGGTCATAAGGAATTTACGGCGGATAAGTTTAACGATGAGGACTATTACGTTCTTACGCTTGCCGCTATTGCCCGTGAACTCAAACGAGAGCGTATTACCGATGCCGCTGTGTTCATCGCCGCAGGACTTCCCTTAACTTGGGTTAGTGAGCAAAAGACAGATTTTAAGCAATATCTGCTTCAGCACAGCGAGATTACTTTTACTTTCCGAAATACGGAATACCGCATTAAAATCGTAGGCGCAGAAATCTATCCGCAGGGGTTTGCCGCTGTTGCCGAAAAGCTCGGTGATTTTAAGGGCGTGAATATGCTTTGTGATATTGGTAACGGCACAATGAATCTGCTTCGTATCGTAAACAAGAAACCCGATGCACAGCGTATGTTTACAGAGAAGTACGGCACTCATCAGTGCGCTTTGCTTATCCGTGAGCAAATGATGAAGGTACACCACGCCGCCCTTGATGATACCATCATTACTGAGATCTTGAAGAAAGGTACGGCAGATATTGACGGAGAGTACCTTAACACGGTTATCAAGACCGCAAAAGAATACACCGCCGGTATCTTCCGCCGTTTGCGTGAACACGAATACGATCCGAAACTAATGAAACTTTACGTAGTCGGCGGCGGTGGTTGCCTTATCCGCAATTTTGCCGATTACGATGCTAACCGAGTTATCATCAACGAGGATATTTGTGCTACCGCAAAGGGATATGAGTATATGGCGCTCGTAACCCTTAACCGAAATGGCGGTGTAGTATGAGTGTTAGGAATGTAAAAATCCGCTTTAATTTAGATAAGGAAAATGACCGCAGAGCGTATGACTATCTGCAAGGCGCAGAGAAATCGTACAGCAAGGCGGTCATTTCTGCTATATGCGGATTTATGGAATTATCCGAAAGGACGGCAACCGAAGACGCTTTCCTTGAACGGATTATATCCACCATCCGAGAGGAAGTTGGAAAAAGTAATCCTCTTGGCGGCTTATTACAATTTGTGCAGACACCATCTGTACAAACACCCGCCGAAAAAGAAAACAACGCCGAAAACGAAGAAGCGGTACTCGATTTCCTTGACAGCTTCTAAGGGTACACTTATTCCTGCTTTTGACGGTATGGTGATGGCAATATCCAAAGGAATTGCCCCCACTAATACAAGTGGTTCCACTATTAAGAGAAACTAACGGCACTCACATAAAATGTGGTGCCAATATCGCAGATAAATGGAACTTTTGAAGGATTTGCACTGATAAGAACGGTATGAGGTCGCTCCCTCACGGTGCAAGTCACGGAGAATGGAAGATATACGCTAAAAGCGTGTGTCTTACACCGTAACAAGCAGGACATTTGTGTGCCAAATGTCGCTTGCCGCCATAAAGGTTATGGCGGACTCTTTAGGGGATACCCCCTAATACCCCATTATGAAAGGATGATGTTATGAAAAAACAAGATATACGGATCGTCGCCCGTGTTACCCAAAAGGAAAAAGACCGCATCAACGACCTTGCCAAACGGTGCGGACTTTCCACAACTGAATATCTCCGTCAAAGAGCATTGGAATATGAGCCGAAGCCGCTTCCGCCCGATGCTCTTTTTCATTTCTGCGAAAGGTTGGATGCCCTTATTGAGCAACCCTTCTCTGCGGAAGTGAATACGGCGGCGCTGATATTGCTCAGAGATATATCGACGGAGCTTATCACACCGAGAAAGGAGAATATGCGCAAATGGCAACCACAGGTTTCTGGCCCGTCAGAGGACGGTTAAAGGAAGTAATCGACTACGCCAACAATCCTGACAAAACCACCGCCAAAGAATATCTTGATGAAGATCTGTATGCCGCCATCCGCTATGTGGAGAACGATGATAAAACCGACCAAACGATGTTTGTATCGGCCATCAACTGTTCCAAGCACAACGCCTATAACGAAATAATTGCCGTAAAGCGCCGCTTCGGTGAACGTGGTAAAAATATCGCTTATCACGGATATCAGAGTTTTGCCGCAGGCGAGGTCACACCAGCCGAAGCACACGCCATCGGAATGGAAACCGCACGGAAGATGTGGGGAGCAAGGTATCAGGTGGTAGTCACTACCCACCTTAATACCGATAACATCCACAACCATTTTGTTATCAATAGTGTTTCCTTTGTAGACGGCAAGAAGTTCCGTAACGGTATCGGGGATCGGCTGGAGCTTCGCAAAATCTCCGATGCCATCTGTGCCGCAAGAAACAAATCCGTTATTCAAAGCCATAAATTTTACAGCAATAAAAAGGAATATTGGATACGGAACTCCGGCAAGCTCACCCATCGGGATATGCTGCGGAGGGACGTGGATGAAGCACTTTCCAAATGCTGTACCTTTAAGGATATGGAATATTACCTTAAATGCCTTGGCTACCGCTTTGAACGTGACTTCCGCTATGAACACCCGTCTGTAATTGCAGATGGATGGAAACGGGCGGTGCGCATTACAAGTCTTGGAGAGAATTATTCACGAGAAGCAATGCGGCAAAAACTTGTTGCAAACCAACGCCTGCCCGAACTATATGTGCTGATAACACCCAAATGGAAACGTGCGCCGCTGCTTAACTTTGAATACCAACTGCGGCAAGCGCAACGAAAGGACACCGTGCAACTGCTATTTGAGGTCATTATAGAACTTATAAAAATATGCACGGGTAACAATGTTCAAGAAACGGACAACCGACCACTCTCACCGATGATGCGGGCAGAGGTACAGAAGTTAGATAAATATATCGAAGAATACAAGTTCCTTTGCGACAACCACATTGAGTCGCCAAAGGAGCTTTTGTCTTTTCAAGAAAACTTATCTGCCCGTATCTCCGAATTGGAGCAGGAACGGTATGCTCTGCGGTTAAAACTGCGCCGTGTAAAAACACCCGAAGAAGATGTCGCATTAAAGGCACAGGCAAAGGAACTGACCAAGCAGATTACGCCTTTAAGAAAAGAATTAAAAGTCGCCCTGCGCATTGAGGAACATATTCCGAGAATTAAGGAACTCCTTGATGCCGAGCGCAATATCGAACTGAAACACAACGGTTTAGTAAAAAAGAAAGAACGAGGTTATGAACGATGAAAAATACTAAGAAAAATATCTTTATTGAGAAATTACACCCCTTTGAGAACCACCCCTACAAGGTGCAGGACAACAAGGAAATGGAAAGCCTTGCCGAAAGCATTAAGTCACACGGCGTTGTATCTCCCATCATAGTCCGACCTTTAGAAAACACCACAGACGAATATGAAATCATATCCGGTCACAGACGGGTTATGGCAAGCAGAAAGGCAGGGATTACAGAAGTCCCTGCCTTAATTGTTTCCCTTGACCGTGATGCGGCGGCAATCGTGCTTGTGGACAGCAACCTGCACCGAGAGCATATTTTACCGTCTGAAAAAGCCTTTGCTTACAAGATGAAACTTGAAGCAATGAAGCATCAGGGTTGGCGTTCAGATTTAACTTCCGACCAACTTGGTGGGAAGTTGGAAACTGCCGACCTTGTAGGCGCAGAAACGGGCGATAGCAAAAATCAAGTCCGCCGTTATATCCGCCTTACCAACCTTATCCCCGAAATTCTGCAATATGTGGATGACGGGCGCATTTCATTCACTCCTGCCGTGGAGCTTTCCTATCTCAATGAGCAGGAGCAGTATGACCTTTTGGAGCAAATAGAACTGAACGATTGCACCCCGTCACTTTCGCAGGCTTGCCGCTTTAAGAAGCTAAGCCAAGAGGAAGGTCTGACTCCCGAAGTGATCGCCACCGTTATGAGCGAAGAAAAAGCCAATCAGCGGGAAATGTTCAAAGTTCCGATGGAGCGTATTCGCCAATATGTCCCTAACGCCAATGCGAAGCAGGCTGAGGATTTTGTTTTGAAGGCTTGTGAGCATTACCGCAAATTTTTAATCCGTCAGCGTAACCGTGATGAAAGGTAAGGTGAACAAAATGAAGAAAATTGATGTGTTATTCGATCCAACGGCGGTTAATGTAATACCGTCCGAACCCATAGATGAAAATGAACCCGTTTGTCTTGCGGATTATATGATGCCCCGCAGTAATGAGCGTGTCTTTGATTACAGCAAGGTACGCCGCTTCGGTGAAGATACCTTCACTATGAAAATTGGTGGCACAACCTACGAGGTATCCACTCATTTTAATTTCAACGGCAGACAGTGCGTATTTGAACAATTTAAGGAACTGATATTGTCCGAGCAACTATTGTAATGCTCACACATTGGAAAAAGGCAATCGGGCATTGTAAAATATAATTACCCTTTTTGCAATGTCCGGTTGTCGGAAAGGAGATTATGAAATGACAACTGCAAACAATATTAAAGGACAAAATATAAACAACGATTTGATTACCGCCCTCTATTGTCGTCTTTCTGTTGAAGATATAAAGGATGACAAGAACAATAAGAGACGGAATATAGACGAATCCAACAGTATCAGCAACCAAAAGCAGATTCTTTCGGACTATGCAAAAAAACACGGATATACCAATACGATGTTTTTCGTGGATGACGGCATTTCCGGTACGAGCTTTGACCGTAGCGATTTTAACCGTATGCAACGTATGGTTGAAGAAGGTAAAATCGGTACAATCATCGTAAAAGACCTTTCCCGTTTTGGTCGTGAGCATATTGAAGGTGGTCGCCTTGCGGAAATCGTATATCCTACGCTCGGCGTTACCTTTATATCCATTCACGAAAATGTAAATACCTCTACGGGTGAAGGTATGGAAATGATGCCGTTCTACAATATATTCAATGAATGGTATGCGGCGCAGACCTCCAAGAAAATCCGTGCGGTATGGCAATCCAAAGCAGATAACGGGAAACGCATTTCTTCTACTGTCCCTTACGGTTATGTTAGGGATGCAGAGGATAAAGAAAAATGGTTGATCGACGAACCTGCGGCGGCAGTTGTGCGAAAGATATACGAACTCTGCCTTGCAGGGCGTGGCCCATCACAGATTGCACGACAGTTGGAGAGTGAGCGTGTGTTAGTGCCTTCGGCTTACTATGAATCTGTTGGCAGAAAGCACTCGCAGAAAGTTCCGCTAAATCCGTATAATTGGGATCAGGCAACGGTTGTGGGCATTTTGGAAAACAGACAGTACACGGGATGTGCCGTCAACTTCAAAAGTACCACCGTCAGTTATAAGGTTCACAAGATAATTCATAACGCCGTTGAGGATTATCAGATTATTCCGAATATGCAGGAGCCGATCATTAGTGAAGATGTTTGGTTAAGGGTGCAGGAATTGCGGAAAAATCGCCGCCGCAATACAGCTACGGGCAGAACAAGTCTATTTTCGGGATTGGTATTCTGCCCCGATTGCGGAGCAAAGCTTCATTTCTGTGCGGCAAAGAGCCTGAAGCCGAATCAAGAATTTTTCCGTTGTGCCAACTATAAGGACGGCAGAGGAACTTGCAAAATCCATTATATCCGCAACGTAGCGCTTGAAAAAATCGTGCTTGAAGCAATTAGCGATATGGCTGACTTTGTTCGCTGTCACGAGAGCATTTTTCTGTATATGATAGCGAAGAAAAACAAAGCAATGCAAAAGGCTGAATTTGAACGGTTGAAAAAGACGGTTGCTAACAGTAAAGTGCGCTTGGGCGAATTGGATAAGCTGATGGCAAAGTTGTACGAGGATAATGTTCTTGGTCGTGTAACCGATGATTTCTTCCAAATGATGATGAAGAATTATGAACGGGAACAAAAGGAACTCACAATGGCTGTTGCCGACGGGGAACAAGTATTACAATCCTCGGAACAGAAATCTGCTGACACAAGGCTTTTAATCCGTACTTTCAGAGAAATGACGGATATTAAGGAACTGACACCTATTATTGTGAATAAGCTGATTGAACGCATCGAAGTTCACAACAACGATAAATCCAGCGGTCATTGCTATGTAAAAGTGGATATTTACTTCACCGGCGTAGGAATGATTTCAATCCCAAGCGAAGAAGAACTTCTTGCTATGATGGAGGATATACGAAAGAATCCGGAGGAATACCGCCTTGCAGCATAGCAAAAGGAAACGGTGCAACCCTTTTTACGGGGTTACACCGTACCTTACATAAAATACTTCCTTACGTGGTCTGTCCTAAAGAAAGTCGCCGTTTTTTCTTCTCTTCTTTTTTCTTAATTCTTCATTTTTATATGCTCTGAAACCGCAAAATCGGAAAGCGTCCTTAGGATGTCAGCCGACTTTATTTTTACCGTAAGCATCTGCTTAAAACATAAAAAATCGCAAGGCTTTGTTTTATCCGTATTCTCGGTTTGCAGAAAATACGGTGATACTTAAAAGGAATTCTTGATTTAACCGAGGGACCGTGTTATACTGTTTATACTGAATGATTAGTTAGTTATGATTAGGACGGTGCATATGAAAACTACCGAACAGCAACACAATGAAAAAAAGCAGGAAATTATGGAAAAGTGCTTTGAATGTTATGCCGAAAACGGCCTTACGGGCACGGGAATAAAGTCGCTTGCGGCAGCCTGCAACTGCACAACGGGCAATCTCTATTGCTACTTTAAAAATCTTGACGAGTTGATAGTCGAATCAACGGCATACTGTATGGCAAAGGTTGAGGACGATTTTATGGCAAAAGCTCCGAAAGACCCCAAGGATGTTGTGCGTTTTATCGAAGAAGTGCCGTATTGGACAGCAAAAGAACACGGTAAAAAATACAGGCTTATGTATCAGGTTTACACTCTTCCTAAGTATATTGAGCACGGAAAGAAGTTTTTTGAGGGCGTTAACCGAAGATATACCGCATATGCTAAATTGTTGGAACCGAAAATCGGCATTCCGCATACTGTTATTACGCCGCTTATTTTCATATTTGTAAGAGCGTGCGTTCATTTTGCTATGTTTGAGGACGAATACTATTTAAAATCCCAAACAGAGGTGTTAAAACAGGGGGTCAACCTGTTTGCGGATAAATACCGGGCACAATACTTAAACGGAGGTAACGGGGAATGAAAAAACGGCTATTGGAACTTACCTGCATACTTGTAACGCTGATAATCGTCTTTTTATCAGGGTGCAACGGGGCACAACAAACGAGTGCGTCGGCGGATAAGCTGGAGGTGCGCTGCAACAGCACCGCCATACAGTGGAAATACAGCAGTGAGACCGAATGGCACGACCTTGTGGCGCTTGCCGAACTGAGGGGCGCCGACGGTGAAAACGGCAAGGACGGAGTTAGCGGTAAAAACGGAACAAACGGTAAAAACGGTACTGACGGCAGAGACGGTAAGGACGGAAAAAACGGTCTTGACGGGACTGACGGTGCCGATGGCAAAAACGGCATAGACGGCAAAACAATAGAGGTTCAAAAGACCGATTTGTATATACAGTGGCGTTACAAGAACGAAGATTGGCAGAACCTTGTTGCTATCGCCGACATTACAGGACCTGCCGGACAAAACGGAAAAGACGGAAAAAACGGAAAAGACGGAAAAACCCCGGAGTTTCGTGTGAATGAAAACATCCTGCAATGGCGTTATTCGGGCGACAGAATATGGCTTAATCTTTACGATCTTTCGGCTTTAAAAGGGTCTGACGGTATAAACGGACAAAACGGAGAGGACGGAAAGAACGGTAAAACGCCTTTTATAGGTAAAAACGGCAACTGGTGGATCGGCACGACCGACACCGGCATTAAAGCGGCGGGTACCGACGGCAAAGACGGAATAAACGGTACAGACGGCAAGGAAATTGAAATTCAAAAGACCGAGTCGCATATACAGTGGCGCTATAAGGGCGGCGAATGGCAAAATCTCGTGGCGCTCTCCGACATTACAGGTCCCTCCGGACAAAACGGCACAAACGGCGAAACCGGAAAAACCACCGAATTCAGAGTGGAAGGCAATCAGCTGCAATGGAGATATACAGGCGATACCGTTTGGCTGAATTTGTATGATTTATCCGCACTGAAAGGAGCAGACGGTAAAAACGGTAAAAACGGTGAGAACGGAACAAACGGCAAGGACGGTAAAGACGGCAGGGACGGTAAAGACGGCTTATGCGCAGGATATTTTTCCGCAAAAGGCAAAGTGTCCGGTTGGAACGCATCACTTCCGCTTACCGTAAAAAAAGAAAGCGGAAATTTGATCTCCTATAACCCGTCGGGCAATAAAATAACACTTACAAAGGGCCATACTTACAGTTTGGTGTTCAGCGGAACGGTTATGGTCAGTGCTAAGAGCGATGATAAATTGTGCGGTGTATCGCTCATAGACGGATACAACAGTTCTGAAATGGTGCTGGAAACACGAACTTATGTAATTATGCCGAAAAGCGGGCAGACCGTAAGACTGGCTATGGCATATAACACCGTATACACAGCGGAAAATGATATTACTCTGACATTTCAATACACAAATATGTTTTTTCAGTATACCGATTTTGTTGACAGTCAGTACAACATAACCGTTATTGCGCTTGACTGAATGTGATGAGACACCAACGAATACTTTGTGTGCTGCTCACTCTTTGTATGGTGCTGTGCCTTGTGCCGACGGGCGTATCTGCAGAGGGCGAGACAACCGAAAAAATCGATATAACAGGCAGCGGCACGAAGGAGGATCCGTACCTCATTTACACCGCAGAAGGGCTTAAAGTTTTCCGTGATAAGGCAAACGGCGGGCAAAGACCGTCAAACAAAAAATGCAGGAATGGATTGATAATGCCTCAAACTGCGGTATACCGCAGTTTGAGAAATGTGCCGACTCTATGCAAAATCGGCTTTCCGGCATACTCAATTCTTTTCCATCACCTTATACTGACGGTTTTACCGAAGGCTGCAATAACAAAATTAAAGTTCTTAAAAGAAATGCATACGGTTACAAAAATTTCAGAAGATTCAAAAACCGCATCTTACATATTTTTTCATATACAACAAAGTAAAGAGCAAGCAGCTGCCTAACAGCAACTGCTTGCTCTTTGTTTCTCATTTTAACTCTTTACCCCAACTATTGACAAAGAGCTGAATTAAATTGTGTTTTAAAACGGATACCGCAGTGTTAAAGATTACATAAGGCTTCTGTAAAGCTCTTTTATCTCTTCAACGGATGTATCTCTCGGATTGCCGGGGCGGCAAGCATCTGCATAAGCGGACTCGGCGAGAGCGTCGATATCCTCTTCTTTTACGATACCTTTAAGAGTGGTAGGAATTCCTACATCCTCGGCGAGCTGTCTTACAGCGTCAACCGCAGCCTTGCGGTATTCTTCCTGAGACATACCGTCAACACCTTCAACGCCCATAGCCTTAGCTATATCACGGTATTTTTCGCCGGTGTATTCCGCATTGTAAGCCATAACGGTCGGAAGGAGGATAGCGCAGGCCTTGCCGTGAGGGGTATCATAATAAGCCGAAAGGGTGTGAGCCATAGAGTGGTCAACGCCGAGGCCTACATTTGAAAAGCCCATTCCTGCGATATACTGACCGAGAGCCATACCCTCTCTGCCGTCTGCCGTGTTCTTAACAGCGCCTCTGAGCGAGCGTGCGATAACCTCGATAGCCTTGATGTGGAACATATCGGAAAGCTCCCAGGCACCTTTGGTTATATAACCCTCGATAGCGTGAGTCAGAGCGTCCATTCCCGTTGCGGCGGTGAGGCCTGCGGGCATTGAGCTCATCATTTCGGGGTCAACAACGGCAACGACCGGAATATCGTGAACATCAACGCAAACAAATTTGCGTTTTCTTTCAACGTCGGTTATAACATAGTTTATCGTAACCTCTGCGGCAGTGCCGGCAGTTGTGGGAACTGCGATTATCGGAACGCAGGGCTTCTTTGTTGCGGCAACGCCCTCAAGCGAACGAACATCGGAGAATTCGGGGTTTGTGATGATTATTCCGATAGCCTTTGAGGTATCCATCGAAGAACCGCCGCCTATGGCAACGATACAATCGGCTCCGGATGCCCTAAATTCACTCACACCGTGCTGAACATTTTCAATGGTGGGGTTTGCCTTGATATCGGAATAAAGGGTATAATCAATACCGTCTTTTTCAAGAAGGTCGGTAACCTTTTTTGTGATTCCGAACTTAACAAGGTCGGGGTCGGAAGCAACGAATGCCTTTTTAAAGCCTCTTGCTTTTATTTCCTGGGGCACAGCGGCAATTGCGCCTGCGCCGTGATACGAGGTCTCATTCAAAACGAATTTGTTCATAAAATTCACCCTTATCATTATTTTCAGGACTTTTTTACTGTCCTTATAAACCAATTATACACATAAATCTTTGTTAAATCAATAACAAAATTGTGAACTATTTGAAAAGTTCGCCGTTTTTATTTAAAATTTCGGTTCTTGAAACGGTATAGCACACACTTTCATTGCAGCTTTCAAAAAAAGCGTTTATAAGAAGCTCCGGATTTATGTTTTTTTCGTTTCCTGCAGGCAGAACGACCGAAAGGTGTGTGGAACTTTCTGCGTTTACTTCGGCTTCAACTATATCGGGGGCAATATCGATTTTTTTGATATCGCCTTTTTTGGTTCTTTTTTCACAGACTATTTCGCCGCTCTTTAAAAAGTCGGAAAGACGGGCAGACAGGCTGCCGCCGTCCTCAAACAAGATATCGTATTTTGCAAAGCCTATTTCTTTCGGTTTCATAACAGGCTCGCCTGCGGCAAAAAACCTGATTCCCTCGGGGCAGACCGAGTTTAATTTTAAAACTGCGTTATCAAGGTCAAACCCGTCGTCACAGAGTTTTATATCGCAGGTTTCGTATTTGCTTTCAAAACCGAGGGAGAGGGGGAGGGCAAACGTTATGTAAAGGTGGGGATGAAAGCCCTCGGTATACCACACGGGCAAACCCGCTTTTCTTAACGCTCTTGTCATAAATCTCGTCATATCAAGGTGTGAGATAAAACGGAGTCTTCCCGTTTTCTCATAAAACAACCTGACGTTTTTCAACGCAAACCCCTCCTTTAAGCTTCGCACAGCCGCAGCCTGCACATTTTTCACGGCAGTTTTTCGTCGTCACTGCTTTTTTTGCAAGCTCGTTTTCTCTTATAAGGAAATCCTTATCGATATAATAATCAAGGTGATCCCACGGCATAAGCTCGTCGTAAGGGCGCAGACGGTTAGCGTAAAATTCGGGGTCGATACCGCACTCTTTAAAGGCTTCGAGCCATTTATCGAGACTGAAAAACTCATCCCATCCGTCAAACTTGCAGCCTTTTTCGCAGGCTTTTAAAATAACCTTTGAAAGCCGCCTGTCGCCCCGTGCAAAGACGCCCTCCAAAAAGCTTGTCTTATTTTCGTGGTAATTGAAATCTATTTTTCTTGAATGTATACTTTCCTTTAAAAGCTGCTGCTTTCTTATCATTTCCTCTCTTGTTATCTGAGGATGGAACTCAAACGGGGTAAACGGTTTCGGCACAAAATTCGCAACGCTTATCGAAACGTTAACGCTTTTACCTTTAGGGCGGTTTTCGGTGTGATAGAATTCATCGACTATTTTTTGGGCAAGCTGCGCAATACCCACTATATCCTCGTCCGTTTCGTAAGGCAGACCCATCATAAAATAAAGCTTAACGGCGGTGTATCCGCCCTCAAATGCCGTGCGGCAGGACGAGAGAATATCATCCTCCGTTATATTTTTGTTTATAACATCACGCAGTCTCTGTGTTCCCGCCTCGGGGGCAAAGGTAAGGCCGCTTTTTTTAATGCGGCTTACTTTTTCCATAAGCTCGGCGGAAAAGTTATCGATTCTCAGCGACGGCAGCGAAAGGCTGATCTTTTCCTTTTCGGTGTAATCAAGCAGACCGTCAAGCATAGCTTCTATTCCCGTATAGTCGCTTGTGCTCAGCGAGGAGAGGGAGAGTTCGTCATATCCCGTGCTTTCGCACATAGCCTTAGCCTGTCTGCAGACAGTTTCGGGACTTTTTTCTCTTACGGGACGGTATATAAATCCCGCCTGACAAAATCTGCATCCTCTTATACAGCCTCTGAAAACTTCCTGAACCGCTCTGTCGTGCACGATCTCAATGTAAGGAACTACTATATCCGAGGGGTAATGAAGTTCGTCAAGATTCATTTCAACCCTTTTTTTGATCTTTTCGGGGGCGCCCGATTTTGGGGTTATCGCTTTGACGGTGCCGTCCTCATTGTAGCTGACATCGTAAAGAGAGGGCACATAGACCCCGTTTATCTGTGCCGCCGCCTTTAAAAGCTCGGACTTACTTTTACCCTTGCTCTTAAATTCCTTATAAAGGTCAATGACTTCAAGGTCCACCTTTTCGCCGTCGCCCAAAAAGAAGATATCGATAAAATCGGCAAGAGGCTCTGCGTTACAGGCGCAGGGACCTCCTGCTACAATTATGGGGTCCGATTCGCTTCTGTCCTTAGCAAGAGGTGCTACTCCCGCAAGGCGCAGCATATTTACAACATTTGTATATGAAAGCTCATATTGAAGCGTAAAACCTATAAAATCAAAATCCTTTATCGGGTCTCTGCTTTCAAGGGCGAAGAGGGGAATGTTGTTTTTTATCATAACCTCTTCAAAATCGGGCCAGGGCGCAAAAACACGCTCGCACCAGATATCCGGACGCTCGTTGAAAATCGAATAAAGGATCTTTATGCCCAGGTGCGACATCCCTATCTCATAGGAATCGGGAAAACAGAAGGCAAAGCGGACATCTATCTTTGATTTGTCCTTTATAACGCTGTTTATTTCTCCGCCGGCGTATCTGCCGGGCTTTTGCACGCTCATTAAAAGCTGTTCAAATTTCTTTTCGTTCATTTTACGCTCCTGAGTTTTAAATCTTTTATAGGTGTTATACCGAGGTCCGAGAGATATTTTTCTGCCGAAAGGGCGGTTTCCTTTGAAAAGTGGGAGGGAGAGTGGGCGTCTATACCCTGTATCACACTGTTTCCCGTTTGCGCCGCTATTTCAAAAAATTCTCTGCACGGATAGTTTCTCTTCTGTGAAAAACCGAGAAGATTGAATTCAAGCGGGGTGTCAAAAAACTTTGCGGCATCGCAAAGCCGCTTCATTTCTGACTTATAAACCGCTCTGTTTCCTGTGAAATTGATAAGGTCGGGGTGCGCTATATATGAAAATTTGCCTGTTTTGAGGGCGGCGACGACCTGATCCACATACTGTTTTAAAATGCTTTCGTCATTTGTGGGACATCCCGCATAAAAGCCGTTATATTCGCTTTTGGTAAAGTGCTGACCCAAAATAAGGTAATCGCATTCGTATTTTAAAACATTCGAAATAACACTGCCGAAAATTTCGGGGTAATACTCGCACTCGTAACCTATATAAATATCGAGCTTTCCTTTGAATTTTTCTCTCAGAGAAGCTATGCTTTTTACATATCCCTCCGTCTGAGCCGTGAACATACGGTAATTTGAAACATAGCCGCCCGGGAAATCCGATGGGATATGGTCCGAAAATCCGAGGACTTTAAGTCCCATACCGATAGCGGCGAGGGCGTATTCTTCGGGCGTACCGTTTGCGTGGCGGCACAGCGGCGTGTGGGTGTGGTAATTTGCTGTCATTTCAGGGACTTCCTTTTCGGTGTTGCATTTTTAAAAAATAAATATTATAATAGCTATTGAAAGTCGAAATAGTGTAAAACCACACTGTTTCGACACCAAATCTTTGATTTGGTCACAAATTTTCTTTGAAAACTTGTCAATGTCCATTGCATTGTCTAAGCCGATAAAATCGGCTTGTCGAAACAATATTTGGTGTTTCGACATTCTATAATCATTATAATAAATTTGGATGATCGGAATTGTTATCGATTTTAATAGGCTTGTCGAAAAAATTCCGACATTATATAATCATAGTAATTTAAGAAACAGGGGTTGACTTTATATGTTTGATATGAATAAGTTTTACGGCGGAGAAAATGAAAATCCGCTTGACAGGCCTGCCGTTAACGGCGGACTCTGCCGGATATTCCGAACCGTTGCCTGTGTGGGGGACAGTCTTTCGTCGGGCGAGTTTGAGTCCCTTACCGAAGGCGGAGTTGTCGGCTATCACGATATGTTTGAGTATTCCTGGGGGCAGCATATGGCAAGGGCTGCAGGGATAAAGGTTTATAATTTTTCCGCAGGCGGAATGTCAGCCAAACAGTATGTTGATTCCTTTGCCGAGCTTAACGGAATGTGGGACAGGGATAAGCTTGCTCAGTGTTATATAATAGCGCTCGGCGTAAACGATTGGGGAAATCCTGATTATCCTCACGGCAGTGCAGATGATATAGATGTTAAGAACTGGCGCAATAACAAGCCCACCTTTGCGGGGGACTATGCGAGAATAATAGGCCGATATAAGGAAATGCAGCCCGACGCCCGCTTTTTCCTTGTGACTGCGCCGAAAAACGAAAAAGACAAACCGTCGCTTGAGGGGCACAGTGAGATACTTCACGCTGTTGCCGAAAAGTTTGACAACACATATGTTATCGACTTTGATAAATACGGCCCCGTTTGCGACAGTGAGTTCCGCAGCAAATTTTTCGTCGGCTATCATCTGAATGCCGCAGGTTACACATTCTTTGCAGAACTTACAATGTCGTACATCGACTGGATAATAAGGCATAATCTTAAAGATTTTGCGCAGGCGGGATTTATAGGAACACCGTATTACTATTCGGGACTTAAAAAGTAATTTGACGGATTGTGAGCACAAATGAACGCAAATCAGCTCTTTAAGGCGTGGGCGGCTCTGTTTTCGCCCGGACTTAAAGTTCGCTGCCGATAAAGTCGTTATCAAGCTTTATGACGCAGCAAAAGCTTTTGTCTATTTCCTTTGCACAGCGGGTTATCTCGGCTTTAAGCTCGTCGTCCGACAGCTTAAGGTCCGAGGGGACCACAACATCGAAAATAAGGTTTGTCCTGTGCTTTGCCGCAGGGGTCATACGAAAATCGTGGACGGAAATTCTTCCGTCTATGATTTTTATTTTTTTAAGCAGTTCTTTCTTTGTTTTTAAAACGGATTCGTTATCGGTGTCGATAGGGTCCATATGAATAACGAGGTCTATCCCCGTTTTTTCAAAAACAAGCTTTTCGCAGAGGTCTATTTTTTCGTGGCACAAAACTATATCGGTGTTCTGCGGCACTTCGATATGAACCGAGGCAAAGCGCCTGCCGGGACCGTAATCGTGTATCATAAGATCGTGAAGTCCGAGAAAGCCGTCAAAGGAATTTATTATGTCTTCAAGCTCTTTCACCGTTTCTTTATCGGGTGCTCCGCCGAGAATTTCATTAAGGGTCGATTTAGCGGAAGAAATGCCCGACCATATGATAAATATGCCCACGAGCGCCGCCATAACGGCGTCGATATTGAACCCTAACTTAAAAATCATTGCGGCTGCGGTTGCCGCAAGAATGGCGAGGGTCGTAATACAGTCGTTTATGCTGTCCTGTGCGGTTGCCTTTAAGGAAGAAGAATTTATTTTTGCCGCAAGCGAGCGGTTAAAGCAGAACATATAAAGCTTAACCGCCGCAGAAACTGCGAGAACTATTACGGCAGGCAAACCGTAGGTCGGAGCTTTTTCTCCGTTTATAAGCGCTTCGGCGGAGCTTTTAAAGAGGCTTGCGCCCACAAGAATCATAAGCATCGAAACCGAAAAAGCCGACATATATTCTATTCTGCCGTGCCCGAACGGGTGCTCCCTGTCGGCAGGTTTTGCCGACATTTTAAAGCCTATCAGTGTTATAACCGAAGAGCCCATATCGGAAAGGTTATTAAGTCCGTCCGCCACTATGGACATAGCCGAAAATGCAAGCCCTGCCGCAATTTTTGCCGCCGCAAGCAGAATGTTCGCAGCTATTCCGAACACCGAACCGATAGTTCCGCATTTTTCTCTTACCGTTCGGTCGGAAAAATCGGGGGACTTGCCCAAAACAAGGCGGATAAGCAGTGCCTGCATCAGAATTTCGTTCCTTTTGCGCCCTTTGTTCCGAAAGAAACGCCGGAGAGGATATTGGTATCTATCGTGTAGGTGAGATTATCCCTTGTGCGCTGTCTGCGGAAGGCAATACTTACAAGGCGGTCTATCATATCGGTGTATTTAAGCCCCGAAGCTTCCCAGAGATAAAAAGCAAGCGAGCCGGGAATGGTGTTTATTTCGTTTGCAAACACTTCGCCCGTATCCGAATTCATCAGAAAATCGATCCTCACAACGCCGCTGCATCCGAGAGCCTTGAAAATATCGCAGGAAAGCTTTTTTATTTCGTCCGATTTCTCACTGCTTATATCGGCGGGAATTTTTCTTCCGAGAGAAGCCATTCCTTTGCTTGCCTCTCCGCTCTTTTCTCCGCCTAAGTATTTATCCTTATAGGAGAGAATTTCGTCGTGCATAAACGGTTCTTCGCAAACGCTTGCTTCGCATTCGTCCGCATCGCCTATTACCGAGCAGTTTATTTCCCTCAGCGGAGATATCGCCTTTTCGGCAAGCACGGTATCCGCAAAGGAAAGGGAAAGCTCTATAGCCTTTGAAAGCTCCGACAGGTCGTTTACCTTTGAAATTCCGACGCTTGAGCCGAGATTTACGGGTTTTATGATGAGCGGGAATCCTATTTTATCCGAAATTTCATTTATAACGGCCTCTCTGTCAAGTCGGTACTGTCTCGCTCTGAAAACCACGCAGTCAAGACAGGGCAAGCCGTTTTCCTTTAAAACGCTCTTGAATACCGCCTTATCCATACCTACCGCAGCCGACAGGATATCGCAGCTTATGTACGGCAGACCGAGAAACTCAAAAAGTCCCGCCATAGTGCCGTCTTCACAGTTGGTGCCGTGAACAACGGGAAAGGCAAGGTCTAATTTAACATCCTTTTTCTTTGAGAAAAGTCCCGAACTTAAACGCCTCATAACAACACCCGAGTCGGACTTTATAACCGTTACTTCGTCGGTATTTTTATAAAGAGAGGGCATATCTTTATAGTTTTCGATATCAAAAAGGGCATCGCCGCTTCGCATAACTCCCTCTTTTGTTACATATATCGGAGTTACATCATATTTATCACGGTTTACGGCACGCATTGCCTGAACCGCCGATATAATGGATACTTCGTGCTCAACCGAGCGGCAACCGTAAAATACTGCAATATTTGTTTTCATAAATAAAACCTCACTTAAGGCCGAGCGATAATAAATCCGAACCCGTTTTCAGGCTGCGGATTTTTCGCTTCGGCTGACTTAAAATATATTCAGTCAAGATAATTGTCGGGCAGGTCGTTTTCTATTAAAAGGATACTGTTTTTATCAGCCGAGGGGGAATATATCTTCATAGCGTCCTTAAAACTTGAAACGGTGTGCATCCGTTCGGGGTCAAAATTCTGCGACAGCGCTCCGGCTCTTAAAGGCTCGCTTCTTGTTTTGCCGACCAAGATTATTTCATCGCAGTATTTCGCCGCTTCGGCGCCCAGGGCAAAGTTACAGTCGTACTCCTTTTCTCCGAGCTCCACAAGACCGGGGGTGATTATGACTTTTCTCATTCCTTTGAATCTGCCGAGAGTCCTTACTGCCTCAAGGCAGCCGACGGGGTTTGAGTTATAAGCGTCGTCTATAAGCAGAGAACCGTTTAAATAACTTTTAAGTTCAAGTCGGTGTTCGGTCGGCTTTAAGGAGGCGACGGCGACCTTTATATCCTGTGCGGAAACGCCCAAAGCGTCCGCCGCAGCCGCAGCCGCAAGTATATCGGAAACTGCGTGCATACCGAGAAGAGAGGTTGAAACGCTTATTCTCTCGCCGTGCATCACGATATCAAAAGAGGCGCCGAGGCTTGAACAGCTTATGTTTTCGGCTCTTATTTCCGTACCCTCGCCGTAAGGCACGGTGCCGACTTTGCCGCTCAGCCTTTTTTTGATTTCGGGGCTTTCGGCGTTTACAAAGGTCATTCCGCCATTTTTGGATACGCTTTTTTCAAGTTCAAACTTTGTTTTATAAACGTTCCCGACCGAGCCGAAAGTATCAAGATGCTGTTCTCCGACCGAGGTTATAATTCCTATATCGGGGTGAACGATATCGCATATCTCTTTTATATCGCCCGATTTTTTTGCGCCCATTTCGCAGACAAAAACTTCGGTCTGCGGTTTTATCTCGGAGCGGACCGTTCTTACCACTCCCATAGGCGTGTTAAAGCTCTGCGGTGTGCAGACCGTGTTGAATCTTTCGCTTAATATTCTCGTAAGAATAAATTTTGTCGTAGTCTTGCCGTAACTTCCCGTTATTCCGATTATTTTAAGGCAGGGGACGGATTTTAGGATTTTTTCGGCGTCCTTTATATAATACCTGCAAAAACCGGCTTCAACAGGCGTCATAAGAAGCCGGGAGAGCAAAACGGCAAGCGGCGGAACCGAGCTTAGCATAACAAGCAAAACAAAACTTATTTCGCTTAGAAGCTTAACGGACGAAAATACAAAAAGCAGGATAAGCAGCAGCGAAACCAAAGTTTCGGCGGCGAAAAGTCTCTTTATTCTTGCGGTAAAAACAAGCTTTTTAACAGATTTTTTATGCGTTCTTGCGGCGTCAATGATTCTTATTATGCAAACCGCCGCAAAAAAAACACATTCAATAACATATTTACCGGCAAGGAATATGACCGAGGCAAGGCAAAAAAGCATAGCGTCAAAACAAAGCCCGACCGGGTAAGAACCTTTGAGCCATTTAAAGTACCGAGACGGAAAATACGAGTTTTGCTGAAGCATCTGAAACTGTTTATATGAAGCAAATATAAGCGATATAAGGCTGAGCGCTCCCGAAACGGCGAGCAAAATACGGTCTTGCAAGGTCAACGCCCCTTAAAATTTATTTTATGAAGCTTCGCAGTATCGAAGCGGTTTGCGCAGGTCTTTCACAGAAAGAGAAATGCCCCGTACCCTTTATAACACACAATCCGGCGTCCGGAATGAGCTTCTCCATAATTTCGGCGCAGGCGAGCGGAGTGTCGGTATCGTTTTCACCCCAGATAAGCAGGGTGGGGCAGGAAATGTTTGAAATTTCCGAAGAAAGGTCGGTGTTTACAAGGCTTACCATAGTCTGCCTTAAAACGGGCGGAGCCGAGTTATAATCCGCCGAACCGAAATGCTGCCTTGCCGCATTAAGAGCACCGGAAGAAAAATTTTTGATAACGGGCAGGGTGAGAACCTTTTTTATTGCTTTAAAGGTTTTTATTCTTGCCTTTTGTTTGAAGGTTTTTTCGGGAATTATTCCGGCGGCGTCAAACAAGACCATTTTCGGAGGATTTAATCTGCCGCTTGCGGCAAGTCTCAAAGCCGTCCGTCCGCCGTGGGAATGACCCATTATTATGGGGTCTTTAACGCCTATAAGGGATAAAAATTCGGTTACAAAGTCACAGTAATCGTCAAGCGACCAGGGCTTTGGCATAACCTGAGTGTTTCCGCAGCCGGGGAAGTTTAGCGCAATCAGGCGGCAGCGATCCGAAAGGGCGGCTATGACACCTTTATAAACATCATATGACGAACCCCAGCCGTGCAGCAGCAAAACAGGGATACCGTTTTCGTTACCCTCGGTTATATATTCGGTTTTAAGCCCTTTAACGGTGATTTCCAATATTTGTTCCCGCCTTACAATAAATTACCTATTATTATACCAAACAATTTATGAAAATAGAAGAGTTTTTTATCAGTATCCGAGATTTTCGTCAACTATTATAACGCAGATCCTGTCTTTTTCGCCCTGAGGGCCTATCACGGAGTAATTTCTGCATATTCTGTCGGGACTCTGACAACCGTCGGTCATATCGGGATTTTCGCTTTTAAGCAAACTCATACAGTGTCCGAGCTTGACGCAGGGTGTGTTTTTTGAAAGCCTTACGCAGTTTTTGGGGGCTGCTATGCGCTTTATTCTTAAAAACGCTTCGTTTACATCTTTTACAAGCTTGTTTTTGCCGACTATCATCACAACTTTTTTCGGACCGAATACCATTGCGCTTATGCGGTTTGAAAAACCGTCCACATTAACAAGTTCTCCGTTTTCGGTCACTGCGTTTGAGGAACAGAAATAGAAGTCTCCGCCGACGGTCTCTTTAAATGTGTTGAATCTGAAAGCTTCGTCCGCACCTTTTTTGTTGCGGTCGAGCAGACGGTAACAGGGTCTTGCCAGAATATCGTAAATTCCGCTTTCAACTACCGTTACGCTCCCGCCGAGGGTTATAACCGCATTTTCAAACAGCATTTGCTCTACAAGTATCGCCGCCTGTCGGCGGTTTTCGGCATAAAGAGCCTTTATGTTGTTCCTTTCGAGGCTTTTGATGGTTTTTTCTATATTTTCGTTCATTTTAAAAACTCTCCTTTGAGTGATTTTCGGGGTAGGTTTATGAATATATAATAATATACCACAAATCAAGCAATTTGGCAAACGGGAGCGATATAAAAATGGAAGAAAATATAAAAACGACCGAAAAAGCCGAGCAGAAGCCTTTTTTTGTCTCTGCGCTTATAGCCGAAACGGTTGCGCTGCTTATAGCGGCGGCGATACTTCTCGGGATAAAGTTTGCTATGCCCGATACCTTTAATAAGGTAAGGCAGTTTTACGGCGATAAGATAGTATGGAGCGTGCGGCTCAAAGATAAAAATACCGACAGGGCAAACGCCGATGAGATTTAAGCTTTTCGGAGTCAGAATAACCTTAAGCTTCTTCTTCGCAGCCGTTATCGCCTTTATTCTGTGCATAGATAAAAGCGGACTTTCCCTGCCCGTTTTGACAGCCTGCCTTTTCCACGAGGCAGGACATCTTTGCGCTATGAAAATCTGCGGTGTCCAACCGAGCGAGATAGCCCTTATTCCGGCAGGAATAATAATAACCGCCCCTTTTTTTAAACGAACGAGGGACGACCTGTTCATAACCGCCTCGGGACCGCTTGCAAACTTCCTTTTAAGTCTTATATTTGCGCTCTTGTTTAAAGTATTCGAAAAAGAGACCCTGCTTATGTATTCTGCGGTGAATGTTGCGGTGGGAGGCTATAATCTGCTGCCTGTCTGCGGACTTGACGGCGGCACTCTTATGAGTCTCTTGTTCGTAAAGTGCGGCGCTTCTTACGAACGGGCGCAGTCGCTTGTGAGGATCATTACCGTATTTCTTTCCGCAGGAGCCTTAATGTTTTTTGTATATCTCCTCTTAGGCGGCAATTTCAATCTTTCGCTTGCTGTTTTTGCCGTTTATATGCTCGTATGTGCGCTTATTCTGCGTTAGGCGGGGCGTGACGGGGCTCGTTTTAAAACGGCAAAATGAAAAAAATTGAAAATAACTATTGATTTTGGGAGAATTTTGTGATATCATACTATGGCGGCTTAAAGATAGACCGCTTTTGCGCCGGTAGCTCAGCTGGATAGAGCGTCTGGCTACGGACCAGAAGGTCGGGAGTTCGAATCTTCTCCGGCGCGCCACAAAAAAGCCAAGTCTTAAATGACTTGGCTTTTTTAAATGACAGAAAAATAAAATTAAAATATTTTTATTTTTAAGAAAACCGTAAAACACATCGGGAGGGGGCTTCCTATATGGCAAGAATATGTCCGCTTTTCAGCGGTTCGGAGGGCAACAGCACATATGTGTCGGCTTGCGGATCGGCTCTTCTTGTCGATGCGGGAGCTTCATTCAAGGCTCTTTCCGGGGCGATTTGCGCCTGCGGAGGGAATATAGACGAAATAAAAGGCGTTTTGATAACCCACGAACATACCGACCATATAAAGGGCCTTAAAGTTCTGCTTAAGTCGACCGGTCTGCCGGTTTATGCCTCCGCCGAGACTCTTGATGCCCTTTCTTCGGCGGGGGTCCTGCCCGGCGGAGCTGAAGCTTATGCGATTTCGGGCTGCGGTAACGATATAGGCGGAATATGCGTTGACAGGTTTGAAACAAGCCACGATTGCGTCGGTTCGAGCGGATATGCGTTTTCTTTTGAAAACGGCTCAAAGGCTGCGGTCTGTACCGACCTCGGCGTTGTGACGGACGGGGTAAGAAGGGCACTTTCGGGCTGTCAGACGGTGCTTATCGAGGCAAACCATAACATCGAGATGCTCAAAAGCGGGCCGTATCCGCCTCAGCTTAAAATGCGCATACTCTCGGATAAAGGACATCTTTCCAACGATTCCTGTGCGGCAGAGCTTCCGGGTCTTCTCAAAAGCGGCGTAACAAGGATAATTTTAGGCCATATAAGCCGAAATAATAACACGCCGTTACTTGCTCTTTCGAGCGCAAGAGCGTCCCTTGCCGATATAGGGGCAAAGGAAAATTCCGACTATATTCTCTGTGCGGCGGCGCCGAAAGAAAACGGAGTGATACTGTTTTGATAAAAATAACCGTCATTTCACTCGGAAAACTCAAAGAAGGATATTTAAGGGAAGCCTGCGCCGAATATCAAAAGCGGCTTTCGAGATATTGCGACCTTAAAATAGCCGAGCTTGCTCCGGTTTCACTGCCCGAAAATCCTTCCGGCTCTCAGATAGAAACGGCGCTTAAAAGGGAAGCGGCGGAAATTTTAAAAAAGATACCCGCAGGCGCTTTTACGGCGGCGCTTTGCGTTGAAGGAGATATGCTTTCGAGCGAAGGGCTCGCCCGAAAAGCGGGAGAGCTTGCGGCAGGGGGCAGGAGTCTTTGTTTTATAATAGGAAGTTCTTACGGATTGGCACCCGAAATAAAGCAAAGAGCCGATCTTAAGCTCTCTCTTTCGAAAATGACTTTTCCGCACCAACTTTTCAGAGTAATGCTGCTTGAACAGATATACAGAGCCTTTAAAATTAATGAGGGCTCGGCTTATCATAAATAACAAAAAATGCTTGACCTTTTCGGGGGTATATGATATAATATCGTTACCTCTGGAAGGTTCTTTTTTTTTGCGAAAAGGGCCGGTTTGTGTGACTGCACACGATATTGTATTGTGCTTTTCGGCGGGCTTCTATATGTTGTCATCCGATGCAGTTTGTGCGTGGTCTACCGAGGGAGGCGTTTACTTTCGCATCCGCATATTTTTGAAGAAAGCGGAGAAAGTGAAAGCAAAAATTATTTCCGTAAATCGGGAGGTGCCGTTATGAGAGTAAAGATTACTCTGGCTTGCTCTGAATGCAAGCAACGCAATTACAACACGATGAAAAACAAGAAAAACGATCCTGACAGGCTTGAAATGAATAAGTATTGCAGGTTCTGCAGGAAGCACACCTTGCACAAGGAAACAAAGTAAGGAGGAATAACGATGAAAACTGTCAACAGAATTTGTCAGGTTCTCGCAATCGTTTTCGGTATTGCCTCTTTGGCTTTGTTCTTCTTTGATTTTGCCACCCTTATGATAAGCGGTCAGGCTTACACCTTCTCGGGTGCTCAGCTTGCGTTCGGCGGTACAAAAGAGCTTTCGGGCTCGATTGAAGCCGATATGGCAAAATCGGCAGATCTTCTCTTCTGCTTCATCGTAACCGCTATGGCATTTTTATTCAGCGTATTTTCATTTAAGAAAAAAGGCCTCAGGTATGCCGCTCCGGCATTCGGCCTCGTAGCTGCGATATATATGCTCGTAGTAAGACTCAGCTCGGCGTGGAAGTTCGTAGACACCCGTGCAGTACTGAGTGACGCCAAATTTGATTATCTCGTTACCGATGTAAAGTATTCTTCTCTCGTCTGGTTAATAGTTATTGCTCTGTTCGCATTTACAGTTGCGGCGGCAGCATATCTGTTTATAGACGATGCGCTTGAAGTTAAAGCTTCCAAGGGCTCTAAGAAGACTATTTTAAAGCGTGTCGCACTGTTCTTCCGTGATTACAAAAGCGAATCCAAGAAGATAGTATGGCCGACCCTTAAGGATGTCCTTAAAAACACAGGCATAGTTCTTGTAATGTGCCTGCTTGTCGGAATTCTCATCTGGGTCATTGATTTCGGTCTCGGCAATCTTATAGACCTCATTTTGGGGCTTAAGTCCTAAAGGGAGGTAAATTTCTTTGGCTGAAAACAATGAAGCAAAATGGTATGTAGTTCATACCTATTCAGGCTATGAGAACAAGGTTGCAAGCGATCTTGCAACTATGGTTGAGAGCAGAGGTATGCAGGATCTTATACAGGATATCAAAATCCCCACGGAAACTGTTACCGAAATTAAGGACGATGTAAAAAAGGAAGTCGTAAGAAAGATTTTCCCCGGCTATGTCATCATAAAAATGATTGTCACTGATGACAGCTGGTATGTAGTCCGCAACATCAGGGGATGCACAGGCTTCGTAGGCCCTGCGTCCAAGCCCGTTCCGCTTACCGATGAAGAGGTAGCGTCGCTCGGCGTTGAGAAGCACAGCGTTGAGGTAGGGTATGCAGTCGGCGATGAAGTAAGCATCATCAGCGGACCGCTTGAGGGTCAAAGCGGCACTGTTAAGTCTATAGACCTTAACAACAACAGCGTTTGCGTTGCCCTTTCAATTTTCGGAAGAGAAACCCCGGTTGACTTTGAGCTTGACCAGATATCTCTTTCAAAATAATTATTACTGTTAATACGCAGAAATGCTTATTAACTCCGGCGTGTGGGTTCCTGCGGTTTGGATAACCGTCTGCAGGTGAGCGGCCCGTGCGTCACGGTGGGAGGAACGGATAGAGGACCGTTCCGCCAAGTGTCAGGCTGAAAGGCCTTAAAACACGGTTACCACGAATAATGGAGGTGCTATATATGGCTCAGAAAATTACAGGTTATATTAAATTACAGATTCCGGCAGGAAAAGCCACTCCGGCTCCCCCGGTAGGTCCTGCCCTCGGTCAGCACGGCGTAAACATTATGGAATTTACAAAGGCATTCAACGAAAGAACAAAGAATGATGCCGGTCTTATAATTCCTGTTGTTATCACCGTTTATGCAGACCGTTCATTCAGCTTCATTACCAAGACTCCCCCTGCAGCCGTTCTTATTAAGAAGGCTTGCGGTATCGAGTCCGCTTCGGGCACACCTAACAAGCTTAAGGTTGCCAAGATAACAAGCGAGCAGGTAAGGAAGATCGCAGAAACCAAGATGCCCGACCTTAATGCGGCTTCGGTTGAAAGTGCTATGAGTATGATAGCCGGTACCGCACGCAGTATGGGTATCGAAGTAGTCGATTGATTCCCTCTCGTGGGAGGAAAATTCCGATTTAACCACTTATTGGGAGGTAAATTATGAAACACGGAAAAAAATATAATGAAGGCGCAAAGCTTATCGAAGCAGGTAAGTTTTACGATGTTAATGAGGCTGTAGAGGTCGCTGTTAAGACCGGTACCGCCAAGTTTGATGAAACGGTTGAAATTCACGTTCGCCTGGGCGTTGACTCTCGCCACGCTGACCAGCAGGTAAGAGGCGCAGTTGTTCTTCCGAACGGAACGGGTAAGACCGTAAGAACTCTCGTTATTGCCAAGAACGAAAAGGCAGACGCAGCAAAGGAAGCAGGAGCTGACTTTGTAGGCGGCGAAGAGATGATAGCTAAGATTCAGAACGAGAACTGGCTTGACTTTGATGTTGTTATAACCACACCCGATATGATGGGTATGGTAGGCCGTCTCGGTAAGGTTTTGGGACCGAGAGGTCTTATGCCTACTCCTAAGGCAGGAACCGTTACTCCGGATGTTGCAAGAGCAGTAACCGAAGCTAAGGCAGGTAAGATTGAGTACCGTCTTGATAAGACCAATATCATTCACTGCCCGATAGGCAAGGTTTCGTTCGGCGCAGAGAAGCTTCAGGAAAACCTTGATGCTCTTATGGCTGCCATTGTTAAGGCAAAGCCGGCTGCAACAAAGGGTCAGTACATTAAATCCTGCGTTATAGCTACCACTATGGGCCCCGGAATAAAGCTTAATGTTGCTAAATTCGGTGCTTAATTTAAAATGATAAGAAAAAACGGTTTTGTTGCCATTCGGCGGCAAAGCCGTTCTTTTGTAAAATAGGGGGACGAGAGTATAAATAAGGACGATCTATATGTCAAATGGGCGCAAAGAGATGCGGCGTTAAATCGCCCTGTGCCTAAAAAACACGGTAACGGCGGATTTAAAAAAATAAAAGCCAAATTAACCGCATTGTTCTATGGTAAGTACGGTTCGGTTCTGCGCTCGTTGGCGGCAATCATAATAGGCATAAGTATTGCCTATCCGCTGAGACCCACAGCCGAGAACGGCTCGGTCGCCGAAGCTCTCTTTACCGATACTCCGCTTTTCTTCTTTGTTCAGATAATAAGCGGACAGTTTGAGTTTACATTTTCTTACATATGCAAGTACAGCTTTAACTGTATGCTTTTTATTATGCTCGGAAAGGCTGTCAGCAGGCTCCTTGAAAATAAAAACGCAAGCAACGAAAGACTTGAAGATATAATTCTTGTGCCGGGGAATATGGCGATGATGTTTGCAATATCAAATGTTCTGGCTCTTCCGCCTATCGATAAATTCTTTTCCTATGCCTGTGATTTCAGATTGCTTTTTACGGATATCGGAAAATCTATCCGCAGTTCGGACGGCAGCTTTTTAATGAACCTTCTCGGAGTTTTGGAAATTGCGGCATTCTTTGTTTTGCTGATTTTTTGGCTTGTTCTGTTTTTCTTTTTGCTTAAATACGGAATAGTCCGCTTTGTAAAAAGTATACTTATAAGCGCCGTATATGCCCTCGGGTTCAGTTTTATTTTCGGTATGTTTCTGGGCGACCTGCTTGCTCCCGTTTTGAATTTTATTTCAAATCACGACCCCCTCGGCGATATCATAGTTGCCTTTTTAATAGTCGTTACAAACGAGCTGCTCGACGGTAAGCTTGACTCAAAAACCGATGAACGGCTCGATAAAATTCCCGAAAAGATCAGAATGTATAAGGAACGCCGTAAATCAAAACGGGATGTATTTTAATACGAGGAATATAGCCTTGATTTATATTAAAGCTTAAATTCCCGGTTACAAAGCTTTCTCAAATTTACAGTCTTTTTTTAATACGAGGAATACGGCTCTGTTTTATATTTAAGCCTTAATTTCCCGGTTATATAGCTTTCTTAAATTTACAGTTTTTTTAATACGAGGAATATGGCTTTGATTTGTATTAAAGCTTAAATTCCCGGTTATATAGCTTTCTTAAATTTACAGTTTTTTTAATACGAGGAATACGGCTTTGATTTGTATTAAAGCTTAAATTCCCGGTTATATAGCTTTCTTAAATTTACAGTTTTTTTAATACGAGGAATATGGCTCTGTTTTATATTTAAGCCTTAATTCCCCGGTTGCGTAGTTTTGTTAAATTTATAGTTTTTTAATACAAGAAATATAGCTTTGATTTATATTAAAGCTTGAATACCCGGTTATATAGTTTTATTAAATTTATAGTTTTTTGATATAATAAGTAGAGCCTTGTTTTTATTATAAGGCTCTATTGCTTTTTAGGATCCCTTCTTTTTGTCGTAAGACAAAACAGAGGTTATTCCCCGTGCTCAGGGAAATGTCTGCGGAGCAATCGGCAAAATTGCTCCCACCAAAGGCTCCCTTCTTTTCAGCGTAGCTGAAACAGAGGGGAGCTGTCGAGTGAAGCGAGACTGAGGGGTATTCTTTCCTTGTGAATTTATATTTTTTTCGTTTTTTAAGTTACTTATTTTCATTTTTTGGGTTGCTTATTTAAAATTTAAAAATGGAAATAGAAAGCAATTTTTTCGGTGTTAAAATTTTATGCCTAATCTTTAACATCTTAAGTTTTTGCTTAATTTAAGCCTTTAACAATCCCTCAGTCATCCGTTCCGTCTGACGTTCTCGCTGCGACTCGGTCACCTCACGGCTTAAGACAGTCCCCCGGACTGTCATTCACTGCCGCTTAAGCCGCCTTCGGCTACCCTTTACACAAGGGAGCCATATATTCAATGAAGTTTTAATCAATTGCTGCAGTTTTAGTGTTGTCCTGTAAAGAAGTTTGAATTATCTTAACTCTGAGCGGTTTGTTATGCTTTTTTGACAACTCAATTGTGGATTTAGTACCATTACTCTTTTTATCCCAAAAGCAAATCACAAAATCAGAGACTTTAACCATTTCCGAATTTCTTTTAGGTCCGGCACTCCTGCCGAACTTTTGCCAATCCGGCAAAAACACTTCGCATTTAAAATTGTTTTCTGCTGCATACCGCTCAGCTAATTTATCTGCCCCATTTGCGCCGCCTGAAACGATAATAATTTGACCCGATTTCCTTATCCTTGATATACACATATCAATATAGCTTTTTGCTGTTTTATAATCGTTGAAATTTCTGCACCCGGCTATTAAAACACGAATTACAACAGATTTAGAATCATTCATACAAAAATCACCACAAAATCATATTTTATACCACTTTGTATGAAAAATCAAGATTAGGTTTTATATTATGGTATAATTACAGCAAACTATAACTTAGGTGATAATATGAAACCTCTGAAAGAGAGACTCAGTGTAACTGTTGACAGTGATGTTTTAGCGATAATACGCAACGAGGCAGAAGAAGATGACAGATCGTTGTCGCAATATGTTAACATAATTTTAAAGGAACATATTAAAACAAAGCATAAAACAAAATGAAATCAAAAATGGCATAATACCGATTTTATCGGTATTATGCCATTTTGGCAATCAGCTTTGTTTAATTAAAAAACTTTAATATTAAATATTATCAAACTTAATTGTTAATTTCGGCTCCCTTCTTTTGCTTTAGCAAATAGAGGGGAGCTGTCAGCCGTATGGCTGACTGAGGGGTATTCCTTCATTGTGTTTTTATATTTTTAAATTTCAGATTTAATCTTTAATATTTTTAGTTGCAGATTAAATTTTTTAAGAGTTTTATATTTTAAATTCCACGATTATTCTTAAAAATTCAAGCTTACTGCTTTGCTTTCGTTTTTAAACAACCCCTCCGTCAAAGCTTCGCTTTGCCACCTCCCCTTACACAGGGCAGGCATTTTATTCAATAAGCTTTGCACTAAAAATTTGCCACCGTCTCACTGCGGTTCGGTCACCTCACGGCTCTGACAGTCCCCCGGACTGTCATTCACTGCCGCTTAAGCCGCCTTCGGCTACCCTTTACACAAGGGAGCCGATATTGCTATTCAATAAGCTCTACGCTAAACTGCACTAAACTATACCATACTAAACTACACTAAACATTTGTCGCCGTTTTGATATGGATATTCGGCTGCACCGAAGTGACGATAAGGGTATCAAGCCTGACTTTAAACGATATGTCAAAATCACCGTAACTCATAGTATAAATTCTTTCGGTGTCACTTTGATATGACGGTCTTGGGTCCTCTGCGAGACACTCAGTCACGGCTATCCGATCGGTTTCGGGGAGCTTTAAAATGAGTTCTTCGGGAAAATCAACCTTAAGGCGGTAATCCTTTGTGAGTTTTGTGTAACCTTCGGCGGCGTCAGGTATGCAGTCCGCATAGGGGATGTAAGGTTTTATATCATAAATCGGTGTGCCGTCAAGCAGGTCTGCGCCCGAGACCGACAGCACGGCTCCGCAATCCTTTGAATGTTCAATTCCTATAAGCTTTACGGCGGAGAGCCCTATATTATTCGGTCTGAACGGCGAACGGCTTGCAAAAACGCCGACCCTCTTATTTCCGCCGAGCCTCGGAGGACGAACCGTCGGCGACCAGCCCTCTTTATGTGCAAGTGAAAAATCGAACAGGAGCCATAAGTGGGAAAATCCTTCTATTTCGCTTAAGGCGTTTAAATCCCTGAACTCGGGCTCAAAAATTATCTTTGAGACAATGCTTGCGGCCTTGCCGCTTTGTCTCGGTATTCCGAACTTTTCCTTAAATCCGTTATGTATATAGGCGATAGGCCTTATTTCCATAATTCCTCTATTCCTTTTAAGGTTTTTGCGAGACGGGATACGGGAAGTCCTACAACATTAAAGTAATCGCCGCTTATTTCCTTTACAAGCAGCGCACCTTTGCCCTGTATTCCGTATGCCCCGGCTTTATCCATAGGTTCGCCGGTCTCAATATAATTATACACGGTTTTAAGATCAATGTCAAAAAATGTGACTTTGGTTACGCAGCTGAACGACGTGCATCTGTCATTACGGCATACGGCGCAGCCGGTTATTACTTCGTGTGTCTTGCCCGAAAGGTCAAGGAGCATATTTTTTGCGTCCTCGGCGTCGATAGGTTTTCCGAGCATTCTGTCGTTTACAAAGACCGCCGTATCGGCGCCTATTACCGTTATATCCGGATTTGCCCGAGCTACCGATTTTGCCTTTTTAACCGCAAGATATTCGGGTACAAACAACGGTTCCATACTTGACGGAACAGTTTCGTCAGCATAGGGTGGAAGCACGATAAAATCCGATGTTATAAGGTTTAAAAGCTCTTTTCTTCTCGGAGAAGCAGAGGCCAGTATGTATTTCATATTTAAAACACCGCCTGTTTTTTATGCAGCCGAACCGAGGACTGCGTCTGACAGAAAAAATCTTTCCCGTCGGCCGTAGCAGGTTCGGCTGTATTTTTTAAGGTTGTTTTTTTATTCCATTTGTTTTGCGAGGAAGCCTGCGGCAACCTCGGCAAGATTTATATCATTTTCCCGGGCTGTCTGAGCCTGAGGAGTTTCGAGCAAAACCACAGCGCCGGTAACATCTCCCGCAGCTATAATGGGAACCGCCGCACAAATTTTGCGGTCAACCCCCTCAAGAGCGGGAATATTCATATCGTTTTCAAGGCAGACGGTCTTGCGGTTTTCCATTATTTGCTCAAGGGCGGAAGTTACTCTTTTGTCTGCCGTTTCCCGTTTTGAAAGACCGCCCGAGGCTATACAACGTTCCTTATCGCAGATTATAACACCGAGTTTTGTGCCAGCCGTCAGAGCTTCGGCGTATTCCGAGGAAAAAGACGAAAGCTCGCCTACAGGGGAATATTTTTTAAATATAACCTCACCGCCGGCATTTGTGTAAATTTCAAGAGGGTCTCCTTCTCTTATTCTCATTGTGCGGCGTATTTCCTTGGGAATGACTACTCTGCCGAGGTCGTCAATTCTTCTAACGATTCCTGTGGCTTTCATATATTAAAATCTCCTTTTTCAAATCGTGGTGTTATTATTTGTAAGAGAAAATAATATATTCATATTTTTTCGCAGCAACGACTTTGCGGCGGCAAAGCAGACCTTAAATTCTTCCTTTTCTACTATTATAACATCTATAAACCTTTAATTCAACAAAAATAAGGTCTCAAAAGCCGTAATTTTAACTGTGACATAGGTTACAATACAAATGGACGGTGAAAAAAGATGACAGAAAAGGAGTTCTCTTTGCGATTATCTAAACTCAGGGCAAAAAAAGGATCGTCGGCCCGAGATATGAGTTTGTCTATGGGTCAGAATCCCGGATATATAAATAATATTGAAAACGGCAAGTCTATGCCATCCCTTTCGGGGATTCTTTACATTTGCGACTATTTTAACATCACGCCGAAGGAATTTTTTGATATTGATATTCAAAACCCCTCAAAGTCGAGAGAGCTTTATTCGCTTGCGAAAAATTTAGACGACGATATACTTGACTGTCTCATTACCATTGTCAAAGCTCTGAACGGGAATGGATGAACTTTCTATCGTAACAGTAGAGTCACAGTTTCAAAAAATAGAGCCGGGGTGCCGCACTGTAGAGTTGCGGCACCTCGGCTTTTTATCGCTTTGTTTAAAATAATTTTTACTTTATAAGCTCTTCGATTTTTTCTTTTGAAACATAACCTACCGATTTTTCGGCTACAATACCGTTTTTTATGACTATAAGTGTAGGAATGCTTGATATGCCGAAAGCGGCGGCGAGCTGCGGTTCGTTATCGACATTTACCTTACCGACCTTGATCTCTGGATGTTCATCTGCGATTTCTTTAACTATCGGTGCCAACATTTTGCACGGACCGCACCAATCGGCGTAAAAGTCCGCCAGCAAAACCTCGGTTGACTGCGCTTCGCTTTCGAAATTTTCCGAATTTAAAATTATTTCAGCCATCTTTATTCTCCTTTTCGGCGTCTGATTTGTTATTATCCTTTGATTTATAATAAAGCATACAGTGGCAAAATCCCTCAAAGTCGGGGTCTTTTATCTGTTCTCTGAATTCCTTGCACATACACTTTGTATCTTCGCTGCGTTCAAGTTTGCAGGGACAGTAACCGCCGGTTCTTTTAAGGCCTTCCTTTACCGTTTTTACCACTTCTTTATCGGGATTATATTTAACGCTCATAATTTTACCTCGTATAACACTTTACTTTTATTATACACAAAAGTCAACAAAATACAAGCTTTCAGACAAAAAGGGTGAGTTTGACTATATCATTTTTCGGTAAAAATGGTATAATAAGGTGTAAAGTGCAAATCTACCCACAGTAGAACCGCAAAAAATTGTTCTAAAATCGCAAACTTAAGGTATATAGAGCAAAATATTAAAAACAGGTTGCAAAAATTAGGCTTTTAGGGTATAAAATAATAAATAAAAGACAAGCGGCGGGAGGGGAATTATGAATCTGCTTTACTGCGGTGACGGTAATATTGCCGACGGTGTTATTCTCTCGGTTCTTTCGATACTTAACTGCGTAAAAGAACCGATAAATGTTTTTGTGCTTACGGCGGGACTTAAAACACAGACCCGTGAATTCAAGCCGCTGTCAAAACGGTTTGAAAATGAACTTAATGCTCTTTTGAAGGAAGAAAATCCCGAAAGCGGCGCAAAAGTTACGGATATAACCGAGCTTTTCGACACCTTGCCGCCGACGGCAAATCTTGAAACCCGTTTTACACCGCTTTGTATGTTAAGGCTTTATGCCGACCTTGTCCCCGAAATACCCGACAGAGTGCTTTATCTTGATAACGATGTGATATGCAGAAAGGATTTTTCGTCCTTTTACTATCAGGATATGTCCGATTTTGAGCTTTGCGGCGTGCTTGACCATTACGGAAAATGGTTTTTCAAAAGCAAGATTTTAAAATTCCGTCCCGATTATCTTAATTCGGGGGTACTTCTTTTAAACCTTAAAAAGATAAGGCAAACGGGGCTTTTTGAAAAATGCCGTGAAAGGTGCAGCAATGTCAATATGTTTATGCCGGATCAATCCGCAATAAACAAACTGAGCAAAAAAAAGAAAATTTGCCGCAGGAGGTATAACGAACAGCGAAAGCTCAGAAATTCAACCGTTTTTCAGCATTTCACAACAAGCTTCCGCTTCTTTCCCTGGGTCCACACGGTTACGGTTAAGCCCTGGGACATAGAAAGAGTGCACAGTGTTCTTAAAATAAACGAATACGACAGTCTTTTCGGGCGTTACGAAGAGATACTGCCGAGATTTAAGGAGAATTATTATGAAAACAAATGAAGTTCCGGTATTCTTTGCTGCGGACGACGGTTACGCTCCGTTTTTGAGCGTTGCCGTAAACTCGCTGGTTAAAAATGCGTCCGGGAGCAGGAATTACAGGCTCATCGTGCTCCACGAGGAAATGAGCGAAGAAAACAGAAATAAGATATCCGCTCTCGCAAAGGAAAATGTAAAGATAGACTTTGTTCCGATGCAAAAAGGTCTTGAAACGGTTACGGACAGAATGTCAAACAGGCTCCGCTGCGATTATTTCACACTCACCATATATTTCAGACTTTTTATACCGGCAATGTTCCCCGAATACGATAAAGCGGTTTATATCGACAGTGATATAGTTCTCCCCGGAGACATAGCGGAGCTTTACGATATAGATATCAAAGACAACTATATAGCCGCCTGCACCGATTTTTCGATTCAGGAAATCCCGCCGCTTATGAATTATGTTGAAAATGCGGTAGGAGTGAAGGGAACGGAGTATATAAATTCGGGAGTACTTCTTATGAACCTCAAAGAATTGAGAGAAAGAAACTTCGATTCACACTTTTTAAATCTTTTAAATACCTATCATTTTGACAGCGTTGCCCCCGATCAGGACTATATAAACGCAATGTGCAACGGAAAAATTCATTATCTTCCCGAATGCTGGGACGCTATGCCAAACGATAACAAACCTGCGCTCGAAGCTCCGAAGCTGATACATTACAATCTTTTCTCAAAGCCGTGGTGTTACGATAATATTCAGTATGAGGAGTATTTCTGGAAGTATGCCGAGGACTGCGGATTTAAGGACGAGATAAAGCGATATAAGGATTCTTATTCCGAAGAACAAAAGAAGTCCGACTCGGACTGTCTTAATATGCTTGTGGGCAAAGGTGATGAAATACCGCTTAAAAATATAACCTTTAAAAAGATGTTTGAAAAGGGAGTGAAGATCCGCTTATGATAATAGGAGGGGACCGTGCGGCTGTTATAGAAAACATTCGTGCAGCCGCCGAATCGGGAGATTTTTATAAAAAAGTCGAGCTTAACGACCCCATTTTATCTAAAGCGGAAGAAGCGGAGATCACAGACGGTTTTCTTTCGTCAAGGAACGGGATGCAGTATCGCTTTAAATCGTTTTTGGCACGGAGAATTGCCGATACTGCGATGAAGGCCGTAAACAAAAACACCGAAATTATCGGAGCGGAAAAGGTTGAAGGCTTTAAGGGAAAAGGAGCGGTTATAACAAGCAATCACTTTTCCCCCTTTGAGAACACCGTTATAAGAAAGCTTGTAAAGGAATATGCCGGAGGCAGGCTTGATATTGTCAGTCAGTCGGAAAATTTTAAGATGCAGGGCATAATAGGTTTTCTTATGAACTATGCCGATACCGTTCCGCTCTCGGGCGATCACAGATATATGCAAAAGGGCTTTATCGATGTTCTCGGCTCTATGCTCAAAAAAGGCGATAAAATTTTAATATACCCCGAACAGGAAATGTGGTTTAATTACAGAAAGCCCCGTCCGGGGAAGAGGGGGGCGTATTATTATGCCGCAAAGCTTTCCGCTCCGGTCATTTCCTGTTTTGTTGAGATAAAAGACCTTGAGAGCCTTGATACGGAGGACTTTTATAATGTTAAATACATCCTCCATATTCTCGGCGTTTTGTATCCCGATGAAAAGAAGTCTGTAAGGGAAAACAGCATAGAAATGTGCGAAAGGGATAACGAGCTGAAAAAAGAGGCTTATGAGAGGATATACGGCAAAAAGCTTGATTACGGGTTTGAAAAATCCGATATAGCGGGACTTGTCAGATATCCATTAAAAGCGGCGGTAAAAAATGAGCTGTGATAAGAGAGTGCGGTATTATTCCGAATTTACCGATGATTTTTTCGACGGTGAAATAAAACCCCTGCCCGAAAATTACAAATGGGTAAGGGACGATATGCGTTCAAAAATAATATCGAAAATCGTCTACGCCGCCGCCGTTGTATTCGGCTTTTTCTACGGAAAATTTTATTTAAGGCTTAAGGTGGTCGGCAGGGAAAAGCTCAAAGGGTATAAAAAAAGCGGGATTTTCCTTTTTGCAAACCATACGCAGCCTGTGGGGGATGTTTTCGACCCCGCCCTTGTTGTTTTTCCGAAAAGGATATACACTATAGCGTCGGTAGCAAATATGTCTCTTCCCGTAATAGGTAAGATTTTGCCCTTTTTGGGTGCTTTGCCCCTTGCGGGGACAGTTTCGGGAGTCAAAGAACTCAGCCGGGCTGTTAAAAAAAGACTTTCGGAGAACGCCTGCATAGTTATATATCCCGAAGCCCACGTATGGGATTGGTGCACATTTATAAGGCCTTTCCCCGATTCCTCTTTTAAGTTTCCGGTAAAGGAAAACAAACCTGTTTTCTGCGCAACAAGCGTGTATACGAAATCAAAATTTTTTAAAAGGCCTAAAATGACCGTTTATATCGACGGTCCTTTTTCAGCCGACGGCGAAGAAAGCGTAAAAGCAGCCTCAAAAGCGCTCAGGGATACGGTTTTAAAAACTATGACCGAGCGAAGCCGCCTTTGTGACTGTGAATATGTTAAATATATTCGCAGAGAAAATGTTAAAACCGACTTTTGAAAGAGTATGATAATCGGATTTTACATTATGCGTTGATTTTTAAGGGAAAAAGTGGTATACTGCAAACAATATGCAGTATACCGCTTCTTATTTTACAGATGTTAGAAAATACAATCAAGGTATAATGCTTTTTTGAAGAAACGGCGCCGTTTTCTTACAAAATCTTTGACCCGTAGCGAGAAAAATTTTTCGTTTATGAAGTCGAGGAATGCAGGAATACTGCCGTATTTCAAATGACGAGACAATATAAACGGACGAATTTTCCGCTATGGGAAGCGTTGTACCCTGATTGTATTGTCTAAACGGGGAGGAAAATATGCAAAAATACAGCTATTCGGGACTGAGCGTCGGCGAAGTCAAGCGAAGGACCGAAGAGGGCCTTGTAAATGTTTCGGATAACAGCGCCGCAAAAACCGTAAAGCAGATAGTTATTTCAAACACATTTACCTACTTTAACTTTATATTTGCCGTAATAACGGTGCTTTTGTGCATTGTCGGCTCATTTAAAAACCTTACATTCCTGCCCATAATAATATGTAACACGCTTGTCGGTATTTTTCAGGAACTGAGGGCTAAGAAAACGCTCGACAAAATGAATCTTCTTAACGCTCCCCACGCCGTTGTCATAAGGGACGGCGGCCGTTACAGGATAAAGAGCGACGACCTTGTCAAAGACGATGTGGTTATATTTTCCGCAGGCGACCAGATATGTGCGGATGCCCGGGTGCTTGAGGGGGAAGTCGTGGCTAACGAAGCGCTGCTTACGGGTGAAGAGGATGAAATAAAAAAACCGGTCGGAGCAAGACTTCTTTCGGGCAGTTTTATAGTATCGGGAGAATGCTGCGCCGTGCTTGAAAACGTCGGAAGCGACTCGTATATATCAAGGCTTACCGCAGAGGCGAAAACTGCCGAAGAGGGCGAGCAATCCGAGATGATACGCTCCATAAACCGTATAGTAAAATGGATGGGGATACTGCTTATTCCCATAGCCGCAATTTTGTTTTATCAGAGCTTTTTTGTGAACAAATTAAGCTTTGCCAAAAGTATAGTTTCAATGGTTGCCGCAGTTATCGGAATGATACCCGAGGGTCTTTACCTTTTAACTACCGTTGCGCTTGCACTCGGAACTATCCGTCTTGCAAAAAGAAAGGTTTTGCTTAACGATATGAAGAGCATTGAGGCGCTTGCGAGGGTCGACGTGCTGTGTGTTGATAAAACGGGTACGATAACCGAGCCTAAAATGCAGGTTCAAAAGCTCCTCTCGCTTGACGGGGACGACGATTCCCCCGAAAACTTCGATGATATGCTTTACTGTTATGTGTGCGCTTCAAAAGACAATAACGCTACTATGGACGCTTTGAGAGCGGCGTGTACCGAGCGTGAAGCTCCGCCGTCGCTTATTTCGCCGTCGTTTGTTATGCCTTTTTCTTCGTCTTATAAATACGGCGCTATGACCTTTAAAAACGGTACCTTTGTTCTCGGAGCTCCCGAATTCGTTCTCGGTGATAAAATCAAATTTGTAAAGGAGCACATAGATAAGTATGCCAAAAAAGGATACCGTGTGCTCGTGTTCGCCTTTCAGCCCGATCCGATAGGAGAAAATGCGGAGCTTTCCCGTTCAATAGTTCCTATGGGACTTATAGTTTTATCAAACTCCATAAGAAAAAATGCAAAGTCTACTTTCAGGTATTTTAAAAGTCAGGGCGTCACGGTAAAGGTAATATCGGGAGATAATCCCGAAACCGTTTCCGAGATAGCAAGGCTTGCAGGTATAGAAAACGCCGAGGATTATATCGACGCCGCTTTGCTTGATTCCGACGAAAAAATAGCCCAGGCGGCCGAGAGATACACCGTTTTCGGCAGAGTGACGCCCAAACAAAAGCAAAAACTGGTTCACGCCCTTAAGGCAAACGGACATACTGTCGCTATGACGGGAGACGGCGTAAACGATATCCTCGCATTAAAGGACGCCGACTGCGGAATAGCTATGGCTTCGGGAAGCGAAGCGGTTTCTCAGGCGGCAAAGGTGGTTTTGCTTGATTCGGATTTTGCCCGTATGCCGAGCGTCGTTGCGGAGGGACGGAGAGTTGTAAACAATATTCAGCGTTCCGCCAGTCTTTTCCTTGTTAAGAATATATTTTCTCTTCTGCTTGCTATAACTACCTCCGTTTTCACTCTCACTTATCCGCTTGAACCTGCGCACATTTCTCTTATCAGTATGTTCACCATAGGAATTCCCGGATTTTTGCTTGCACTTGAGAGCAATAATAACCGAATAGACGGTCACTTTTTGCGGAATGTTCTTAAAAAAGCGCTTCCTGCCGGTCTCACCGATGCTATATGTGTAGGTTCGCTTGCAATTTTCGGTCACGTGTTTAAAATTGACGACGGCGATGTTGCCACAGCCGCAACCCTCGTTCTTGCAGTGGTAGGATTTATGATCCTGCAGCGTATAAGCACTCCTATGAACAAATACAGGGTGTTTGTGTTTATAATAAACATTATAGGTATGATTCTGTGCTTTTATCTGCTGCCCGACCTTTTCTCGGTTGTAAGACTTCCCGCAACGATAGTTCAGCTTGTTATAATTTTCTCGTTCGCTTCGGAATCGATACTGAGAATTCTCACATTTGCGGTCGAACATATCAAAAACCCCTTTAAAAAAGGCAAAAGAACAAGGAAAAAACGGAGAGCTTGATTTCGTTATAACCTAACTCAGATATCCCCCGCCTTAATGCTCATGTACGGTAAGGAAGCAAGCAACCGAAAACAAGAGATAGACCGCCAGCACTACACTATTCCGAACCA
>CAKSEH010000014.1 GCA_934446475.1 uncultured Eubacteriales bacterium
CGGGCGGCAATGCCGCTCTAAAGACCTTCGGCCTTTCGGCTTTTGTTATAATAACCTCAAACCGTCGGCGCTTTGCTACCGACGAAATGCATTCGCATTTAAAAACATTCTGTTTTTGTTTGAGAACATTGAAACTTAAAAATCCACAGCAATTTAATAAGGAGGATAAAGCTATGGAAAATTATTCGGCATTCATAACCCTCGCCGCTTCGGCTGCAGCTCTTTTGTTTGCTTTGATAACGGCAGGGAAAGTGCTGTCATTCGAGCGGGGAAACGAACTTATGAAAAAAATATCGAACTCGGTAAGATCGGGCGCCAATGCATACCTTAAACGGCAGTATACGGTGGTCTCGATCTTTTTCATTGCGATGTTTTTGGTTTTATCGCTTATGGCGTTCGTTTTTGACCTTATAACTCCGTTTGTTCCGTTCGCCTTTATAACAGGTGGTTTCTTTTCGGGACTGTCCGGATTTATCGGTATGAAAATAGCCACTGCGGCAAACGCAAGAACCGCAAACGCCTGCATATCGGGTCTCAACAAGGGACTCAAAGTTGCTTTTTCGGCAGGTTCGGTTATGGGATTTACCGTAGTCGGACTGGGACTGTTTGATATCTCACTCTGGGCAGTTCTCCTGAAATATGTCTTCGGTTGTTCCCCTTCGGAAATGACGGCTGCAATGCTCACCTTCGGTATGGGAGCCTCTTCTATGGCTCTTTTTGCAAGGGTAGGCGGCGGAATATTTACAAAGGCCGCAGATGTGGGAGCTGACCTTGTCGGCAAGGTTGAAGCCGGAATTCCCGAGGACGATCCGAGAAACCCCGCTGTTATAGCGGATAATGTAGGAGACAATGTCGGAGATGTTGCCGGAATGGGGGCTGATCTTTATGAATCGTATGTCGGTTCGGTAATATCTGCTATGGCGCTCGGTGTTTCCGCATTCTCAAAGGACGCCGCAAAAGCTCTTGCGGTTCCGCTTTTGATAGCTGCCGCAGGCATACTGTGTTCAATACTCGGAACATTTTTAGTCCGCACCAAAGAAAATGCAACCCAAAAGCAGCTGCTTTCCTCCCTCAGCAGAGGAACTAATTTCAGCGCAGTGCTTATAGCCATAGTATCATACCCGATAGTGCGTTTTCTGCTCGGAAGCGATCATATCGGAATATACTTTGCGATCCTTGCAGGTCTTGTTTCGGGAGTTTTGATAGGAAAATCAACCGAGTATTTCACATCGGATACATACAGACCCACAAGATCGCTTGCGGCTAAATCGGAAACAGGAAGTGCCACAATAATAATCGGCGGCATAGGGCTCGGTATGCTTTCAACCGCAATACCGATAATTATTGTTGCCGCCTGTATACTTACGGCATATTTTGTTTCAGGCGGCAGTAAAAGCGCCGATATGGGACTTTTCGGAATAGCACTGTCGGCAGTAGGTGTGCTTTCAACCCTCGGAATAACCCTTGCTACCGACGCTTACGGTCCCGTTGCGGATAACGCCGGCGGAATTGCCGAAATGGCAGGACTTGACGACTGTGTAAGAGAGAGGACCGACGCTCTCGATTCTCTCGGTAATACAACCGCCGCAACCGGAAAGGGTTTTGCGATAGGCTCTGCCGCACTTACGGCACTTGCACTTATGGCTTCATATATCAACAAGGTTAAAGAAATAAAGCCCGACGCCGATATTTCTTTTAATCTTATGAACCCGACCGTCCTCATAGGTCTGTTTATAGGAACCTGTCTGCCGTTTATTTTCGCTGCGCTCACTATGGAATCCGTGGGTAAAGCGGCGCAGGCGGTCGTTGTTGAGGTAAGACGGCAGTTTAAAGAAATAACTGGGCTTATGGAAGGAAAATCAGACCCCGACTATGCAAAATGCGTTGATCTGTGCACCAAAGCAAGCCTTCACGAAATGATACTGCCTACTGTTGTTGCAATTATAGTTCCCATTATAACGGGACTTGTCCTCGGATATATGGGAGTTGTCGGAATGCTTGCAGGAGCAACCGCAAGCGGATTTCTTATGGCTGTATTTATGTCAAACTCTGGCGGAGCTTGGGATAACGCAAAAAAATATATCGAAAGCGGTGTTCACGGCGGAAAGGGAAGCGCTCAGCACAAGGCCGCCGTTGTGGGCGATACCGTGGGCGACCCGTTTAAAGATACTTCCGGTCCTGCAATAAATATTCTTATAAAGCTGCTTTCTATGGTTTCGATAGTGTTTGCGGCGCTTATAGTAAATTACAGTGTTCTTTGATATCAAAAAACAAAAAGAAAAAATCCCAACCGATCGGTTGGGATTTTTTCTTGTCAGTTCTAACTGAAGGTTTTCTTAAAGGAGGTCGGAAAACCTTTATATTATTTGGCACGGGAGAGGCAGTCGCTTATAATTCTCGTAACTGCGTTACGCTGAGCGGCTACGGTAGAAGCCACATCCGCACCCTTCTGTATATCAAGAGCCATACTCGAAAGTATATTTGAAACGCCTTTTCCTTCGGAATCTCTGAGACCCGAATATCCGAGGAAACCGTTCTTTGCAAAAGCTTCATCGATGTAGTTCCTTATTTCGGAGGGCATCTGCAAAGCAGAACCTGTGTCGCTGTCCTTTGTGCGGCTTTCAAAAAGCGCATAGCAGGCTGCAACAGACGGATCCTTTGCGCCCTTAGCTGCCGAATAGCCCTGCGGAACATGAGCGGCATATTTTCCGTCCGGAGTAAGTCCCGAAGGAACCGGAACAACGCCGAGGTTTGCCGAATCCTTGCCGAAAGCGGAGGAATTTTTGGCATTCTTTGCTTCAACAGTGTAAGCGTCGGTATAGGTTATGCTTGCATATGCCTTGCCGTTTGCCATTGTTGCATATGTAGAAAGTGACATCGGATTATCGCCTACGAAAAGTGCCGAATAGGAGTTCATTGCATCAAGCACACTCTTATCTCCGAGATTTTCGGTAAAGTTCTGACCGTCTCTCTTAACTGCCGAAACGCCGTTTAATGTAAGCCAGATAAACAACTCCGGAGCTGAAAGGAAGCACTTGCTGTTTGCTATATCGGTAACTTCGTTTGACATTTCTTTAGCCTTATCCCAGGTCCATTTCCCGGCTTTCCAAAGGGTGTACGGGTCCTCAAGACCGGCATCGGAGAACGCCTTTTTGTTATAATAGAAAGCATACGGGTAAACCGCTTTGGTAGAGCCTGCCGCATAAAGTTTACCGTTCCAGGTAAAAGCTTCGTTTACGGTTTTGCTTATTCCCCAGTTATTCGGCTTATCGGCATTATAATAATCAAGCTCTTCTATGTAACCCTCAAGTGGTTCGTAAAGGTCGGAGAAAATGGTCTGAGGGAAGAAATTGCAGTGATTTGCAATAAGGTCGTAAGGTGTGCCGTCAGCAATGGATTTTGCAATATCATTGGCAAAATCCGTACCTATCGTTACCGATACGTTAGCATTGTGAGCCTTATTGAATGCGGCAACCTTTCGGTTTATTATCTCGTTTGTTTCATACCAGTAATAGAATGTAAAATCCTCGCCCCTGTAATCCTTGGTTGCAAGCTTGGTTTTAAGTACCTCTGCGTCTACTTCGGCGGTCTGTATTCCGCCGGAGGTGTTTTTACTCTCGCCGCCGCCGTTTTTATTTCCGTTACTGCCGCCGCAGGCAGCAAAAGAAAGAACGCAGGACAAAGATAAAATAATGCAAAGCGCTTTTTTCAGCATAGTGGTTTCCTCTTTCTTTAATAATTTAAAGCTTTACGCAAAAGCTTTTGCGTAATTATATTATCATACTATTTTAGAAATTTCAAGTATAAATGACAAAAAAATTATCAGAATTTACGACAATAAAGGCATTGTGCACAAAAGTACAGGCTCTCTTTTATGCACTATACGCAAAACGATTTGCCTATTGTAAAAATCTCTCTGCTGATGTATAATCAAATAATCAGAAAATAAGGGGACTTCAAGGTTGTTTTCACGGATTCACAGCATAGGTATATTCGGAATAGATTCATATATGATAGAAATAGAGGCGGATGTTTCGGGAGGACTTCCCTGCTTTGATATCGTGGGATTGCCCGATACGGCGGTTAAGGAATCAAGGGATAGGGTTCGCTCTGCGGCGAAGAACAGCGGATTTAAATTCCCTGCCGGCAGAATAACCGTAAATCTCGCCCCTGCCGATAAGAAAAAAGAAGGTGCGGTTTATGACCTTCCTATTTTGCTTGCCGTCTTAAAGGCCTCGGATCAACTCAAATTTGAGACAGACGGAGCAGTATTTTTAGGCGAGCTTTCGCTTGACGGCAAGGTCCGCCCCGTAAACGGCGTGCTCGCAATGACGATAACCGCAAGGCAAAACGGTGTTAAAAGCATATTTGTTCCCCTTGAAAATGCCGCAGAGGCTGCCGCAATAGACGGGATAGACGTATACCCCGCCGACTCCGTGGAATCGGTTATCGCCCACCTTTCGGGCGAAGCACCGCTAAAGCCATTTAAATCCGGAGAGAGGGAGACTTCATCACCGTTATATACTATTGATTTCAGCGACGTAAAAGGCCAGATGGTTGCAAAAAAGGCGCTTGAGGTCGCTGCCGCAGGCGGTCATAACATACTTCTCATAGGGCCGCCGGGAGCAGGTAAAAGTATGCTTGCAAAACGCCTGCCCACAATTCTGCCCGAAATGACATTTTCCGAGTCGATAGAAACGACCAAAATACATTCGGTTGCGGGGGTGCTTGATAAAAGGCATCCGCTCATAACCGTAAGACCTTTCCGTTCGCCGCATCATACCGTATCGTCCGTAGGGCTCACGGGCGGCGGAAGCGTTCCGAAACCGGGAGAAATCTCTCTTGCCCACAACGGCGTTTTGTTTTTAGACGAACTGCCCGAATTTAAAAGAGAGGCTATGGAAGCCTTAAGACAACCTCTTGAGGACGGCAAAATAACCGTTTCAAGAGCCTCGGGTTCGGTGACATATCCAAGCTCGATAACCCTTGTTGCCGCTATGAACCCCTGTCCCTGCGGATATTACGGACATCCTACAAAGCCTTGCACATGCACACCGAATATGGTGAGAAAATATTTAAACCGAATTTCGGGTCCTATGCTTGACAGGCTCGATCTTCACGTTGAGGTGCCTCCCGTAGACTACGGCTCCTTAAGCAATACCGCCCCTTCGGAAACATCGGCTCAGATAAGAGAGCGTGTTAACCGTGCCCGCAAAATTCAAACCGAGCGTTACAAGGGCACCGGCGTTACCTGCAACGCAAGACTCACTCCGGCTATGCTCAGAAAGTTTTGCGTTATGACCGATGACGCCTCGGCATACCTTGCCGCAAGCTTTGATAAATTAGGACTTTCCGCAAGGTCTTACGACCGTATTTTAAAGGTTGCAAGAACCGTGGCGGACCTTGCAGGAAATGAAAAAATAGAAAAAAGCAATATTCTTGCCGCTATAAGATTCCGCAGTCTTGACAGAAAATACTGGGGTGAGTAAATTAAAATAAGGTTCTTTACTGTAAAGCATTTTTTGCAGTAAAGAACCTTTTTTAAACCAGATTATGATTTTTCACACTTTATCAGCCGTATTAGTTGTAAACAGCTTGTTATTATTCATTAAGTCGGAATACATGCCTCTGTCAACAACCGTTCCGTTTTCCATAACAAAAATATTATCTGTTTTATCAAGAAAACTAAGCCTGTGTGAAACGGAAACAACGGTTAGATCCGTTTCTTTCATAAGATTAAACACTGTTTCCTTTATACTCTGCTCGGATAATGTATCAACATTTGCGGTAACCTCGTCAAGCAAAAGCAATTTGCTGTTTCTTAGCAATCCCTGAGCTAAGCACAGCCGCTGTTTTTCACCGCCGGATATTTGAATTCCGTCCTCCCCGATATCGGTATCTATACCGTTTGGTAATCGGCTTACAAAATCAGAAAGCCCCACTTTATCGATGATTTCATACAGCTGCGAATCATCGGCGGACGGTTTTATCATCAACAGATTATCTCTGACTGTTCCCGGAAAGAGAAAAAGGTCCTGAGAAACTTTTGTTATATTCTTCCTGATATCACTTGCTCTTATACAGTCAATACTAACCCCATCAACAGTTATTTCACCGGTATACCCTTCATAAAACTTAAGCAACAAATCAAACACTGTTGTTTTTCCGGCTCCGCTGCTTCCTATTATTCCGATCCATTTGTTGCAGGGAATGCTGAGTGTCAACGCATTTAAAACATTCCCTCTTTTCTCTGTATAAGCAAAGCAGACATTTTTAAATTCTATGTTGTTTTTAAAAGAAAAGTCAAGTTTTCCTTTATCTGCCGTGCGTTCATCGTCCAGAAGTAAAAGACTGAAAAATTTATCGTACTCCCCAAGCTTTTTATTAAAATTCAAGTTTGTGTTGGATATTGCTTTTACGGCAGAAAAAAATTTCGGCATATAATTCAATATGAGCAAAAGCACACCGAGACTCAAACGCCCCTTTATTATCAAAACCGCCGAAACCGAAAAGACAGTGCCGGTAAAAAGAGTATCCGCAAACTGATTTGCCCATATTCCGTTCATATTATCAACAGCCGAAGTTTTACTCCATATTTTAACGGTGCTTTCATTGACCCTTTTAAGTTCATTTATTCTGAGTTTTTCAAGCAGCATTGATTTTACAAAACGTATACCTCTGAATGTATCATTTATTATTTGTGAAGTTTCAGCATTGTTTTCAACTATCTTTTTCACGTTTTTCTCAATTATTTTTGAAAAAAATTTACTCGGTATAATGTTAAAGGGTATATATAAAAGCAAGCCCAGCGCTATATAAAGATTTATTTGCGCTATCAAAAAGAAAACAACAATTCCGCCTAAAACACCCGCAGCAAGTTGAGGAATATCAAAAATCCAAAAAACGACATAACCTACCGCCTCGCTTTTGCAATACGATGCCGTTTGAGCAGAATTATGATTATCGTAATACGGTATCTTTTGATATACAAGCTTTTCAAATCCGCTCTGCATAAGAATATATCCCATTTTTCTCCCGACGATATTCAGAATATAATTATAAAGCGTTGAAAATGCAGTTATAAACACAGGAATGAAAATGAACAAAACTATGAATGACAGTGTTTTTGAAAGCTGTTTTTGCGGTATGTAAATATCAACTATATTCTTCATTAAAACAGGCGGTATCAAACTTACAAGCTGTATCAGCAGCGCCATAAAAAAAGAAACAACAACATAAAAGCGGAATTTCGGCAGTTTCGTTAAAATCTTTTTCCGTACTTGCTTTTCGTTATTCACAACAATCCCCCTTATTAAATCCAAACCCATTACGCAGCACACAGAAATGATACCATAATTACTTCTAACCGTCAAGAATACTACGTTGTTTTGTCTATTAAACCTCCGCCGAAAATCATAAGGCTTTCGGTAAAATTTAATGCCCTTGCCGATTTTTTTGCAGCCATAAAGCAAAAAGCCCCGACTTCCCTTTTAAAACAAGGAGGTCGGAGCTTATGATGAGGTTTATTTTTAAATAGATGTTTCGTGAGCTACATCAAGCATATCAAAGTCAAATTCCTTTTTCATATTGAGGGCTTCAAATATATCAAAATCGACTATTCTGCCGCCCTTATAGGAAACGACTCTGTTGCCTATGCCCTTATCCAAAAGGTGAACAGCCGCATTGCCCATCTGGGTTGCTATGACCCTGTCCCTGACAGTCGGACTTCCGCCCCTTTGAACGTGGCCCAAAACGGTTGCCCTCGATTCAATTCCGGTTTTCTCCTGAATTTCCTCTGCTATCTTCGCAACTCCGCCTACACCCTCTGCCACAACTATTATAAAGTGTTTTTTGCCGGTTGCCTGAGTTTGTTTTATTTTGCTTATAACATCGTCAATATTAGGTTCAACTTCGGGGACGAGAATATAGGTTGCGCCAACGGCAATGCCTGCCTGAAGAGCTATATAACCTGCGTGCCTGCCCATAACCTCAACAACGCTGCAGCGGTCGTGCGACTGAGCGGTGTCACGAATTTTATCCACCATTTCCATAGCGGTGTTCATCGCTGTGTCAAAGCCTATCGTATATTCGGTTGAAGCTATATCGTTATCTATGGTCCCCGGTATTCCTATGCAGGGAACACCCCTGTTGGAAAGGTCTCTTGCGCCTCTGTAGGAGCCGTCTCCCCCGATTACCGCAATACCCTCTATTCCGAGCTTTTTACAGTTGTCAACAGCCTTTTGCATACCCTCTTCGGTTTTGAAAAGCGGACTTCTTGCGGTATAAAGGAATGTTCCGCCCCTGTGAATTATATCCGAAACCGAGCGGACATCAAGGTCCACCACATCTCCGTCAATAAGACCGTTATAGCCTCTGCGAATTCCCTTTACATTCATACCGAGCGAAATTGCTGTTCTTACCACCGACCTGATTGCGGCGTTCATTCCAGGAGCGTCTCCTCCGCTCGTAAGCACACCTATAGTTTTCATATTATTATCATCTCCAAAAATTATAAAAACAATATTTCAAAATCATTAAGACCCATTATAATGGATTTTCCCCGATTATTCAATAGTATTCGCAAAATTTTAACATTTGCGTTACATACGATAACAAAAAATCACCCGATAAGTTTAAATTTCCTACTGTTTCACGGAATAAACTTAACATTTTTTTCTCCGACAAGCGCTTTAAGAGCGTCGGTCAGTTCTTTATCTCCTTTTATTCTGAGCTTTTGCGGCGCTTTCAGCCTTTTTCCGCTGTCTTCGCAGACTATAACGACATCGTAATTCCCCGAAAACCTTGAAATCGTTTCTTTGATTTTTGAAATAATATTTCCGTTTTCGGTCGGAATTTTAATATAAAGTCCCGATTTTATATTCTTTTTCACCGGCATACCCGCCGCATTTTCGGGCACATTCACGACACTGTCACAGGTTATTTCGGCATCTCTGTCCTCTCTTTCGCTTACTCTGCCGGTTAAAACAACAATATTGCCCTCGGTAAGGAGCGGTCTGTAAGCCGTGTATGCGGAAGAAAAAACCGTAACATCCACACTGCCCGTAATATCCTCAATTGAGGTGTAAGCTATAACGGAGTTGTTCTTAAGCTGTTTTACTTTAAGCGGGCCGAGTATTCCCACGGTTTTGACCCTTGCCCCGTCCTCCGTTTTCCTGTTCTTTATATCTTTTATTTTTATATAATTGCCGCTTTGAACAAATCCCCTATAAAACTCCATAGGATGTCCAGAAAGATACATTCCCGCCGCTTCTTTTTCCAATTTAAGAAGCTGCATTTTAGGAAGTTCGTCACAGTCTTTAAGTTCATAAGACGAGCTTTCCGCAGTGTCCGAGAACAGTCCGAGCTGACCCTCGCCCGCAAAGCGGCGCTCGTCGTTTACGACCGCAAGCACGCCGTCTATCCCCATAAGCATTTTTCTGCGATTTGATTCAAGCCCGTCGAGAGCACCCGATTTTATCAGTCCCTCAAGCGCCCTTCTGTTGAATTCCCTGCCTGTGTTCCTGCGGCAAAAATCATACATAGACCTATACGGTCCGTTTTCGTTTCTTTCTCTGATAAGTCCCTCTATAAGACTTCTCCCGAGGTTTTTAACAGCCGACAGTCCGAATCTTATGCCGTCTTTACAAGGGGTAAATTCTTCAAGGCTCTCATTGACCGACGGCGGCAAAACATTTATTCCCATTCTTTTGCACTCAAGAGTGTAAAGCGACAGCTTAGACGCACTTTCAAGCACGCTTGTAAAGAGCGAAGCAAAATATTCCTTAGGATAGCGGCATTTAAGAAACGCCGTTCTGTAAGCTACAACGGCATACGCAGCTGCGTGTGATTTATTAAAAGCATATGAGCTGAATGCCGACATATCGTCGAATATCTTCTCGGCAATTTTTTCGGGAACTCCTCTTTTAACCGCTCCCTCGCAAATAACAGCTCCGTCGGGTGAAACATCGCCGTATATAAACGATTTTCTTTCTCTTGCCATAACATCGTGCTTTTTCTTTGCCATAGCACGCCTTACAATATCCGCTCTTCCCATAGAATATCCGGCAAGAGAACGAAACACCTGCATAACCTGTTCCTGGTATACTATACAGCCGTAGGTAACATCCAAAATAGGTTTTAAAAGCGGTGTGTCATAGGTGACATCCTCGGGATGATGACGGTTGTGGATATACTTAGGTATCGAATCCATAGGACCGGGTCTGTAAAGCGACAAAATCGCTGTAAGGTCCTCCGTGTTTTCGGGTCCGAACTTCCGAAGCACGCTTTTCATACCTTCCGATTCAAACTGAAAAACACCGTCGGTAAGACCCTGCCCCATCATATCAAGGGTCATTTTATCATTCATAGGAATTTTTTCGATATCAAAAGACGGCTCTGTTTTCCTGATATATTTCTCGGTATCGCTTATAACCGTAAGGTTCCTGAGCCCCAAAAAGTCCATTTTAAGAAGGCCCAATTCTTCAAGCACAGTCATAGTATACTGAGTGACGACAGCTTCATCGTTTAAAGCCAGCGGCACATAATCGCTGAGCGGTCGGTCCGATATAACAACGCCTGCGGCGTGGGTTGAAGCGTGCCTCGGCATACCCTCAACTCTTAAAGCCGTATCTATGAGCATTTTTATCTGAGTATCGCTCTCATAAAGTCTTTTAAGTTCTCCGACTCCCTTAAGCGCCCTCTCAATAGTCATAGACGGAGACTGCGGTATGAGCTTTGCCGTTTTATCGCAGACACCGTAAGGTATATCGAGCGCCCTGCCCACATCCCTTACTGCCGCTCTTGCCGCAAGAGTGCCGAAAGTTACTATTTGAGACACCCTGTCCGCACCGTATTTTGAAACGACATAATCAATAACCCTTTGACGGTTCACATAGCAGAAATCTATATCGAAATCCGGCATTGACACCCTCTCGGGATTTAAAAAGCGCTCGAAAATAAGGTTATACTTAATAGGGTCTATGCCCGTTATGCCTATGCAGTATGCGGCTAGACTTCCTGCGCCCGAGCCTCTCCCGGGACCTACGGGTATTCCGTTTTTCTTAGCAAAATCAACAAAATCCCACACTATAAGATAGTAGTCGGTATATCCCATTTCCGATATGACCGAAAGCTCATAATCAAGCCTGTCTTTTACACTCTTTTCTGGATTTTCACCGTAAAGCCTGTAAAGGCCCTTATAACATCTTTCTTTCAAAAACTCAAAATGATCTTCGCCGCCGGTATCAAAAAACGGGAGCTTGATTTTGCCGAATTCAAATGTAACATTGCATCTGTCCGCAATTTTCACCGTGTTCTCAACAGCTTCGGGGGTACTTTCAAAAAGTTCAGCCATTTCTTCCGCCGATTTAAGATAAAATTCCTCTGTTTTAAACTCAATCGGATTTTTTTCGTTTATTTTACTCCCGGTCTGAACGCAAAGGAGCACTTTATGGATAAGAGCGTCCTCTTTTTTAATGTAATGAACATCGTTTGTCGCAACAAGCGGTATTCCGGTTTCTTTTGAAAGCTTTATAAGCAAGGGGTTTATTTTTTGCTGTTCGTCAAGAAAATGATTTTGAAGTTCTATAAAAAAATTATTCTCCCCGAACACCGAGAGATATTCAAGTGCAGCGGATTTTGCCGCATCGTAATCGTTTCTTAAAAGAGCCGACGGAATTTCTCCCGCAAGGCAGGCGGAAAGTGCTATAATTCCCTTAGAATACTTCTTAAGCAGCTCCTTATCTACCCTCGGCTTTGAATAAAATCCTTCGGTAAACGAAAGAGAAACAAGCTTTATAAGATTTTGATAGCCCTCGTTATTTTCGCAAAGCAGCACAAGGTGGTTGTACTTACTGTCAAACGCCTTTTGTTTATCAAACCGTGTTCTCGGTGCAACATAGACCTCGCAGCCGATGATCGGTTTTATTCCTCTTTTAACTGCGGCTTTGTAAAATTCCACTGCACCGTACATAACGCCGTGGTCTGTCACGGCAACGCTTTTCTGACCCTGTTTTAAAACAGCGTCCATAAGCTCGTCGATACGGCAACAGCCGTCAAGCAGACTGTATTGTGTATGCAAATGCAGATGCGCAAATTCCATAGCCGTATCTCCTTTAGTTTCGTCATTCAAAGCGCTCGGATTAAAACCGTCCTTAATTCCCGCTTTTTCTCAACTTAATTTCATTATATATTTTCATTATTTTTTGCAGTCTGTGATTAAGACCCGAAACGGTTATCGCCTCGTTTGAAAGAGAGCAAAGCTCTTTTAAAGACGCCTCGGGATACCGCTCCCTTAATTCGGCTGCGCAAACAAGTTCATCTGGCAAAGCTTCAAGGTAGGCGTTTTTCTTAAGATACGCTATTGCCCTGCGCTGTGAAAGAGAAGCCTCGACAGTCTTTTTAATATTTGCGCTGTCGCAATTTCTGCCTCTGTTCTGCGCATTCTTAACGCTCTTTAAAATAGAAGTTTCCATCATTTCAAGGCTTCTTGCCGAAGCACCCACAAGGGCAAGCAGATAACTTATGGTCTCGCTTTTTTTGGTATAGACCGTGTAAGCGCCGCCTCTTTTTGAAAGATGCATTTCTATGCCGTGCTCATACAAAAGAGAAGAAAGTTCATTTGCAAGCGACTCGTTTTTAACCGAAAAATCAAGTCTGTAACACTTATCGGGATCCGCAAGATGACCGCAGGCAAGAAACGCTCCCCTTATAAAACAACCGACGCAGCAATCCTTTCTTATTATTTCCCTGTTTATTATATTATCGCCTATTCCGAAATCGACCGTTGCAAGAATTTTAAGCCTGTCCCCCTCGCTCGGAACCGATACTACATACGTCGGTCTTTTACCGCCGCCGCAGGAAACGCAGGCGTCTGCGCCGTATATTCGCTTTAAAAGGCCCGCATAACAATATGCGGTCTTTTCATTTTCTGTTTGCAAGGCTATGCGTTTTACGGAGAACGAACGGCCGAAAAGCGCAAAACCGTATATCATCGCATTCCGGCAGCAGTTTTTGGTTTTTATTTCGGAAAGTTCGTTTTTAATACTTGAACAAAAAGATATTTCCGCCATATTTTATGCCTTGAATATATCCCTATGGCTTATGTTCACACAGTAGCCGCCGTCAGTCAGATGAGAAGCCAGCAATTCCGCAAAGGTAACAGAACGGTGTTTTCCCCCCGTGCATCCCACGGCTATAACAAATCTGCTCTTTCCTTCTTTGACATAAAGCGGCATAGAATAATCCACCAGCTCCAAAAGCCTTTTTTCAAACTCACGGCTTTCTTCAAAGCTCATAACATAATCTCTTACTTCCTTGTCCTTACCCGTTTTGTGTTTAAGCTCGTCTATGTAAAACGGGTTCGGCAGACACCGCACGTCAATGACCATATCCGCCTCACTGTCAAGACCGTACTTAAACCCGAAGGACTTGCAAACGACCGTGAATCCTCCCCTCTCATTGCCGAAAAACAGCTCCGAGAGCTGACTTTTAAGCTGAGCCGAGGATATCCTGCTTGTATCGACGACATAATCCGCCGTAAATCTTATCTGAGACAGCAGTTGACGCTCCTTTGCGACCGCCTGTGTAAGCGACATATTGTCTTTATCGCAAAGAGGGTGTTTTCTGCGGTTTTCTTTATATCTTCTGACCAGCACATCGTCCTGGGCGTCGAGGAAAAGTATTTTATAATCAATATTGTTTTTCTTAAGATTCTTAAGCACATCGGATATCTCGGAAAACATATCTCCGCCTCTTATATCGGTGACTATAGCCATCTTAAGAAGTTCTGCACTTCCCCTTTTTGAAAGCTCGACAAACGCCGGAATTATTGCAGGCGGGATATTATCCACGCAGTAAAAACCCATATCCTCAAGCGCATTTGCCGCCTGAGACTTTCCCGCTCCCGACATACCTGTTACTATCAGTATATTCAAAGCTTCTTCCTCCTAAAATTCTCCCACAAAAATAACTTCCGGCTCCAGTTTGACTCCGTCGCCCTCAAAAACCTTTTCACTTACCGTATCAATAAGATTCTTTACATCCGCTGCGGTCGCCGAGCCTTTGTTTATAATAAATCCGGCGTGCTTTTCGCTCACCTGCGCATTGCCGACGCTTATTCCCTTAAGACCGTTTTTTTCAATAAGCGCTCCTGCGTAATACCCCTGAGGCCGCTTGAATGTGCTGCCTGCACTCGGGTATTCGAGCGGTTGTTTTGATGCCCTTCTCGCAAGGAATTCTTCCATTTCGGACTTTATTTTTCCCTTTTCGCCGTGTTTAAGTTTCAAAACGGCTTCGGTTATAATAAATTCGTTTTCTTTAAATACGCTGCTTCTGTACCCGAGCTTCATATCATCTGCTCCGATATATATATCTTTGCCGTTTTTATCTATACAGTAAGCGCCTACAACAACATCGGACATTTCCCCTCCGTAAGCTCCGGCGTTCATATAAAGGGCACCCCCGACGCTGCCGGGTATACCGTAAGCAAATTCAAGCCCCGAAAGCCCTGCGTCAAGTGCTTTTATACATACTTTTGAAAGGGCTGCGCCCGCTTTGCAGATTATATTTTCCGATTCAGCCGTTATTCCGTTTAGTTTTGAAAGCGATATTACAGCTCCTCTTATTCCGTTGTCGGAAACAAGAAGATCCGAGCCTCTTCCTATGACAAAATACGGTACACCGTGCCTTTTTGCGAGGGAAAGAACCGTTTTTATTTCTTCGCTGTTTTCGGGATAAACGAAAACATCGGCAACTCCGCCTATTTTAAAGGTGGTATGCAGACTCATCGGTTCATTTTCACGGTACTCTGTGTTGTTTTCAAAAAGGGCTTTTTTAAACGCCTCAAGGTTCATAGAATATGCTCCTTATGAATTCGGAATGTGATTTTTTCAAGTGCGGGAAATGCGGACCGGTTCCCCTACGGTAAGCTTTTTATTTTATATCTATTACTGTATCCAAAGCTCCGATATGACAGCTGAGATCGGCGCCTATGTGTTTTGAAATGTCGGCTCCTTCTCCCTCATAACGGAATCCTCCGTTTATTACTTCAAGAAGCTCCCATTTTTCGATTTTTCTGTTATATCGTATGCGTATACGGTTATCTTCGGTAAGTACAACTTCATTTTCAAAAGTATTTGTATCGTCGGGCTTGAAGGTTATCGGTGCCGTTCCCTTTTGTCCCGAAAGGGTTACGGTATAGCCTTCTTCATAAGCCGGAGCCCTAAGGTCCATTGGGTTATGCGCCCGAAGTCTTGCAAAAGTCGGTTCCTTTGCGGTGAGTTCAAGGAATTCAATAACCGGAACGACCCTTGCGTGCTCCTTTGTTATTTCCTGAACCGAACTGTAACCGACGCCGTCATTCTTTTTCGGCCTGCAATTTTCGTAACGGTTGTTTTTGAATGCGGGTGCCGAGCCGTAATGATCCCTGAGCCACGGCATCACAGCGTTTATGAAGGTGTTGTTTTCAAACCTTATATTTTCAAAATAAGGCAGGCACTTGGAATGCCATCTGCCGTCAAGATAATCTGACATTGTTTCCTTATCGTTGCCGAGCATAACCGACGGGCGTGCTCTCTCATCGCTTAAAGATTCGAAAATATTATTCCTTATTACCATATTTTTATGTTGCTTTTCAAATCTGTTACTTAACATCCTCTCGGGATTAGGCGCACCGTAAGCGCTGACAAATGTGAGCATAGCTCTGAACCCTTTTATAAGGTTGTTTTCTATTATAAAGTTTTCGTCTTTGTGCCTGTGGCGGCCTTCCCAGCAATCGGAATTAAAGGCGGATATTGCACCGTCACGGCTTATTATCGTGTTGTTTCTTATGTTGACCGGTCCGCTTGTGCCGCCGTCAAACATAAAGCAGCCTACACCGTTACAGGTTACACTGCCCCCTAAATTCATTACATTATTTTCTATAAATATCGAATATCCGTCGTTATGTCCCTCGTTAAACGAAAAAGCATTTGATCTGTTTCCGGTGAAATAACAATTTTTAAAGGTACAGCTGCCGTTTCCGAGTTCTAAAAAGCGATTAAAATTTGCAAACTCCACCCACATATTCGAACCGTATTCATCACTCCCGAACCGACTGTTTTCAACAGTTGCAAAATGGGCGCCGAAATTAAAGCACGAACCGTTGGTATCAAACATTTTGCAGTCATTCATATCTATTTTCTGAACTGCGCCGCCGGCATAAGTAATTTCGCCTCTGTATCCGTGAACACAAATTGAATACATACCTACTTTTCCGAGCCTTACGCCGTCGGTATCGTGAAAACATATGCCCTTATGCATAATATCCCAGCCGTCTCCGGTTTCGATATCCGAAGGCCAGTGCGTTTTCCCGGTGCTGTGTGTTCCGCCGTAGAGGTCAAAATCCCTGAATGTTATATTCGTCAAAAGCTCTTTGCTGCCCTTTAAAGGCATTATTCTGATACCGTGAACTCTCTGAACCGTATCTTCACCGTTACGGTTTTTTACGATTTTGTATTCTCCCGGAGTGCGTATAAAAGTCTTATTCATACCGCTGCCGCTTAAAGTAATATTGCTGTAGCATATATAAAGACACGCCGTATCCGTGTTCTCGGGATACCCCGGAACATCTCCGGATTCCTGATGGCCGTTTAAGCAGTATATGCCCTCGGGTATAAGGACTGTGCCGCCACCGTTCTTCCCGACCGTGTCAAGAGCAGTCTGCACAGTCTCGGTGTTAGTCCATTTTTGCTCTTCGGTTATATTACCGCCCTCATAGAGCTTTCCGTAATTTAAAACACTGTAAACCGCTTTATTATCCATAAGTTTTTCCCTCACTTTTATTTATACAGATTGCAAAGGCACGCAGCGCCGATTATTCCCGCATCGTTTCCGAGCGTTGCTGCTTTTATAACCGTTCTGCGCTCAATGTTACGGGCGTAATCCTCACCCTCGACGATATCCCTTAAAGGAAGAATAAGAGCGTCCCCCTCGTGCGATATTCCGCCGCCTATACAAAGCACATCGGGCTGAAAAATGTTTATCATATTTGCTATTCCGACCGCAAGATAGCCTATATAGCCGTCAACCACCCGTTTTGCGGCGTAATCACCCTCACGCATACCTTTAAATGCGGTCATTCCGCTTACGGCTTCTATATTGCCGTCGCAAAGTTCCCACATAACGCTTTCCGGATATCTTATCATTGCCTGCTTTGTCTGACGGATGAGCGCCGTTGCCGAAGCATAGGCTTCAAAACAACCGTTGCGTCCGCAGGTGCATCTTTCGCCGTTCATTTGTATGACAGTGTGTCCGAGCTCGGCTCCCGCATAGTTTGAACCGGAATATATCCTGCCGTTTATTATTATGCCGCCGCCTACGCCCGTGCCGAGCGTTATCGCAATGAAATTTTCCGTTCCCTTACCCGCTCCGGCTATATATTCGCCGTACGCCGCAGCATTAGCGTCGTTCTCAAGATAAAACTTCCTGCCCGTTCTCTCAAACATCATTTCACATATCGGCACATTGTGGAAATCAAGGTTGTTTGCGTATGTTATTACACCGTTTTCGGGGTCAACCGCTCCGGGCGAGCCTATACCCATAGACTCTATGTCATCAAGGGTAATTCCGGCGTTTTCGGCAGCCTCAACGGCAACTGCCGCCATATCGTCGACAATTTTCTCCGCAGACCTCGGCATATCGGTTTTCCGCTTTGCCGTCCCCATTATTTTATATTCGTCGTCAACAACCCCGGCGACTATGTTTGTGCCGCCTAAATCTATTCCGAGCTTATACATAAAAACATCTCCTTAAACTCATTTTATGAGTGTGATTTATTTTCATTTGCTTAGACAATCAGGGTACCCTACTTCCCATAGCGGAAAATTTGTCCGATTATATTGTCTCGTCATTTGAAATACGGCAGTATTCCTGCATTCCTCAACTTCATAAGCGAAAAAATTTTCTCGCTATGGGTCAAAGATTTTGTAAGAAAACGGCATAGATTAGCGGCGAGGAGCGACGCACGAGGAATACCGACGTATTTTATGAGCGGAGGGCAACAATGCCGAAACTAATGCCGTTTCTTCAAAAAAGCATTGTACCCTGATTGTATTGTCTAGACTAAAATGCGTCTATACTTTCGCTTTTGGATACTCCTTTGAAGTCGTCACCCATACCGAGCCTGTTTAAAAGGTCCTCCGCAGCATTGTATCCGAGCTTTTTCTGTCTGCTGTTCATAGCGGCAACCTCAATTATAACGGCAAGGTTTCTTCCGGGCTTTACGGGAATAGTAACCGAGGGAATTTGAAGACCGAGTATTTCGGTCGTCTGATCGTCAAGTCCCATACGGTCATAACTCTTGTTAACATCCCACTGCTCAAGCTTTATGATAAAATCTATCTTCTCCGTAAGCTTTACCGCACCGGCACCGAATATTCTGCTTGCGTTTATAATGCCTATGCCTCTCAGCTCGATAAAATGCCTTATGTTATCCGGCGCAGACCCCACCAGAGATTTGCTCGACACTCTGCGTATTTCCACCGCATCGTCTGCAATAAGCCTGTGTCCTCTCTTTACAAGCTCTATCGCCGTTTCGCTTTTTCCGACTCCGCTCTCACCGAGCAAAAGTATACCCTCGCCGTAAACCTCAACAAGAACTCCGTGCCTTGTTATTCTCGGCGCAAGATTTAAATTTAAAAATGCGATTATCGCCGCCGCAAAATCCGATGTGGTCTCCTTTGTCCTGAGCAGCGGAACGCCGTACTTCTCCGCCGAATGCTCATAATAACCGTCAAGCTGCATATTTCTTGCAATAACAACGGCAACAGGCTTTTTCGAAAAAAACTTATCGACCCGCTCTTCGGCTTTTTCCGGCGTAAAGCGGTTTAAATAACTTATTTCGCTCTTTCCGAGTATCTGAACCCGGCGTTCGTCAAAGTATTCGTAATACCCCGCCATTTGCAAACCCGGCCTGTTTATCTCGGTTGTGGAAACAAATATATTCTCCGGATCTCCCGGCATACAAACGACCTCAAGCTGATGCTCTTCTATGATTTTTTTAAGGCTTACCGTGAAATCTGTTTTCATCTTTTGCCCTCCTCAAAATCCAATCTGTAATTATACAGATTTATTATACTATAACCCGCCGCATTTTCAAATGTTTTTTTGTTTATTTTTTCATTTTGTTATTTTTTTGAATTATCTGCAAAAACAAAACGTTTTTAATTTAATAACACTTTAGCTGCTTTAATAATGCTCTAACTACTATTGTAATTTTTACAAATGTAGTTTATAATATAGGGTATAAAATGAAATACAAGAACAAAACTAATTACAAATGTATATTTTGTGTGTTGACAAATAAAATACATTTGTAGTATAATAGTAAATAGAAAGGCGAATAAGTATGGATAAAAAACTTATAATCACTTCAAAAAAATACAGGGGCGAGACTATGGTTGTATCATCACGACTTACTAATGAATTGGTTGAAGAACTTGATAAAATTGCGGAGCGTACCGGACGCACAAGAAATGAGATTATTCAGATGTGCCTGGAATTTGCCGTGGATAATTTAGAGGTTAAGGAGGATGACCGTTAATGGCAAGTATAGCCGAGGTAATAAAATACGAGGGCGATAATTCCACATTTATATGGAAACACCCGTGCGAGGACTTTAACAGCTTAACGCAGTTAATCGTTCACGAAAGCCAAGAGGCAATATTCTTTATGAACGGTCAGGCACTCGATTTGTTCGGACCGGGGCGCTATACGCTTGAAACACAGAATATCCCGCTTATAGGTAAAGCTCTTAACCGTGCAACGGGCGATAAAACGCCCTTTCACTGCGAGGTTTATTTTATAAACAAAACCGAGCAAATGTCAATTAAATGGGGTACCGACTCAAAGGTACAGTTTTTAGAGCCGACCTACGGCTTCCCTATTTCGATAGGTGCAAGCGGAGAAATGAGCCTTAGAGCCGATAACAGCCGAAAGCTGCTTTTAAAGCTTGTGGGAACCGAAAACTTTTTAGGTCAGCAGAAATTGGTCGGCTTTTTCCGAGCTTTCTTAATGACAAGAGTTAAAACCTACATAGCGCAGGTTATGAAAACCAATGCGATAAATATTTTTGAGATTGACGAAAATCTCACCTCATTTTCAGATAACATTAAAAAACTGCTGATTCCCGATTTTGCGGATTACGGCATAAGTCTTGAAAGATTTTTCATAACCACGGTTGTAAAGCCGGACGGCGACAGACAGTATGAAAAATTTAAGGAGCTGCATTTCCGCCAATATGCCGATATTGCCGAGGCAAAGCTCCGCCAGCAGACCGAAATTATAAACGCAGAAACCGAGGCACAGAAAACGGTTATAGACTCAAAAGCACAGGCGACAAAGCGTGCACAGGAAGGCTATACCTATGCCCAGGAGCGTGGCTTTGATGTTGCCGAACAGGTGGCACAAAACGAGGCAGTCGGGCAGTTCACCAATATGGGCGTGGGTCTCGGCACTATGGCAGGCGTAGGCGGTGCGGTGGGCTCTGTTGTAGGAAATGCCGTAAACGGAGCTATGAACGCCGCACAGACAGAACAGCCTGCCGTTCAAACAGACGATATGGCGGCATTTAAAGCAAAGGTTGAAAAGCTTGCAGTTATGAAAAACGCCGGACTTATAACCGATGAAGAATTTAATAATATGAAAATGGAATTATTAAAAAACATTTTATAATGAGAGGGTATTAAATGAAACAATTGACTTGTGAAATGTGCGGCGGTAAAGATTTAATAAAAGACGGCGGCGTATTCGTATGCCAATCTTGCGGGTGTCAATATTCTGTTGAAGAAGCTAAAAAGATGATGATTGAAGGCACTGTGGAAGTAAAAGGGAAAGTATCTGTTGATAGTTCCGATGCCCTGAAAAACTTTATTATAAGAGGAAATCGGTTCTTTGAAAATAAAGAATATGATAAAGCAGAAATTTATTATAATAAAGCTCTTGATATTGACGCTAAGAATGCCGCAATACTAAACAATTTTTTGGAAAAGGCAAATGAGCTGTTTAAAGAAAAACAGTATCAAATGGCAGAAAAATATTATAACAATGCACTTTATATAGACGAAAAAAATCAAACTGCGTTAAACGGCTTGGATAACATCGATAAAACCATAACCGAACCCAATCTGTTCATTAACCGATTAGTACCCCGTTCATATAAGGCAAGATCAATTTTAACACTGGACGGTAACAAATATAAAAAACTTAATATAGATGATCAAAGAACAAATTTAACACTTGGCATTGGTAACCATATACTGCTTTTTAGTTGCGGAACCCTTAAAAGCAATCCGATTTGTATAACTATTCAAAGTCGTAAAGACAGGTATATATTAAACTTTAAACCCGGTATTCTCAACTTTAAAATAAACTTATTTAAAGAAAATTAAACAGAAGGTGCCTATAATGAAAAAGAAATTTAAGCTTTATATAATTTGCTGGGCAATTTTGCTTGCGCTCTTTAATGTTATTTGCTTTGTTACACCAAGCGAGACGCCGAGATTTTCAAAATTCGACGGGACTTTTTGGGTAGGATACATTTTTATAACCGCCGCTTTTATAGGACAACTTATTTGTGCTTACATAGCGTTTAAGGCCGAAAACCTCAAAAAGCTTTTTTATAATCTTCCGCTTATCACTTTAAGCTATACAGGGCTTATTTTAACACTTGTCTTCGGCGGAACGGCTATGGCGATCCCCGATTTGCCGTGTTGGACAGGCGCTGTTATCTGCCTTTTAATACTCGGCTTTAACGCCATTGCGGTTATAAAGGCAAAAGCGGCGGCGGAGCTTGTTGAGTCAGTCGATAAAAAAATAAGCCGCCAAACCGGATTTATCAAAAACCTCACCGCCGAAGCCGAAAGCCTTGTTTCACACGCTAAAAGCGACGAAGTTCGGGCAGAGTGCAAAAGGGTTTACGAGGCTGCACGGTATTCAGACCCAATGAGCAATATCCGTCTTGCGGATATTGAAGAGAAAATCGCCGCCGAAATGCAGCAGTTATCCGAGGCGGCGGCAAATGACGACCCCGAAATTGCAGCGGCAGCCGCAGTTGAAATTATTGCTTTGATTGAGGACAGGAACAGAAACTGCAGGTCTAAAAAATAATTGATATTGCCATATTTTCAGAAAAGTAAAAGGGAAAATGAAATATAAGAGTATGAACTCAAAACAGGAGAATGTAAAAATGAAAAAGATGCAATGCGAAGTGTGCGGAAGCAATGAAATCAAAAAAGTTGCAGACGATATTTTCGAGTGTCAGAGTTGCGGCGTTCAGTATTCAAAGGAAGAGGTTCAAAAATTACTGGTTGAAATCACCGGAAAGGTTAAAATAGACCGCTCCGACGATTCTGAAAATATGATAAAGAGGGCAAAACAGTTTGAAAGCAGCGGCGATACAGAAAAGGCAAAAGAATATTACGAAAAAGCCTTGGATTTTGACCCCGATAATAAAATTGCAAGCGATGCTCTTTCAAAATCGGCGCAGGATAACTGTTATATTATAGAAAAGAACATTGATGGTGACGAAGCTGTTAAGAAATCGCTTGAATATCTTTATTCGTGCGAAAATGTTGCGCCGGATATTTTTGCAAATATAACGGATGTTACAATAACCGAAAAATATTATCCGTTTGTTGAAATGTCGGCGGACTTATCGGGTCAGTTTGCCGGGGTTGCCTGCTACAAACACGAAATTCCGTATACAGAATATAAAGACAAACAGGTTTATTCAAACGGCAGATATCATACCGAACGGGAGGCTGTAACAAAATACAGAACCGAGATCGAAAGAAAACCGGCTACAGGATTCTTTTCTGCGGAAGCTTGCGGTACATACTCAATTTCAAAAGAATTCGGTGAAAAGATTGCAAGGTGTGCTGCCGATAAAGCGGATGCAGCGGAAGATCTTTACTCACAATTGTTTTCAAAAGCGGAAACAAAGGTTACTGACATTATTAAAAATATTGAAAATATCAAAAAACTTGATATCGAAAGAATTGTTAGGGATAACGATACTTCTAAATACAACAACACCGAAATAGAAATGGATTTTAAAGACAAATCCTGGCTCGAAAGAATGGGAAAACAATTTCTAAAAGAAAAGGGCTATTCTTGTCAATGGAGTGCAGAATCAAACTGCCCCGGCGACTATGCAGAAAATGTAAGTTATACTCTGATAACAGAAAAAACAGAAAACAGAATTATTTATGTTCCGTTTTTGATAGTCAGTTATAAATATAAGAACAAAGATTACATTGTATTGTCTGTGTTGAATGTTGAATGCTTTGAAGCGGCAGCAGTTTATCCTGCCGATAAAAAAGCAACGGCTATTCAGGAAGATTTACAGATTGCCAAGGAAAAGCTGAATGAGGCTTCAACTCCGGGCTGCATAGCAGGATTAGCTGGTATTGTCGGCGGATTCTTGTGGATCATAGGCGCATTCCTTTCAGATTCATTCCCGATAATAATGTATATCGGTATAGCTATGCTGCTTTTGATAACATTGCCTTGCGGATTAGCTGCACTCAGCATAAGCAGCAAAAAGAGGAAGGATTTGGAGGAAATAGACCAAAAAGCCTCCGAGCAAAAGAAAAAAATATCAGATATCTTGCATAATGTCTACAGTTGTTTTTATGAAGAATTTTCCAAAACAAAAGATATTGTAAAAGCAAGTCAAAAAGCAAAAGCCTCTTTCGATGCTTTTTCAACTATTTTAACCTTCACCGATTCAATCGCATCCTTTGCCAAGCCTAAAGAAGTAGAAAAAGCAGCTTACAAAAACGATCCCAAACAAAAAGAAAAAATTAAAGACCAGATTAAAAGCACCGATATAGAAATACTTTGTATGAAGGATGATTTAGCACACCTTAGGAAAAGAAGAAATATCTCAGCAGTTATGCTCATACCTGCGTTTGTATTTGCTGTTATAGGGATTATATACATTTCAAATGTAGGTTCTGAAAGCGGAAGCGGTCTGCTTTGGCTTTCAATGCTATTATTACTTGCCGCTTTCTTGTTTTTTTGCGGTTTTGCTTCTAAAATCGGTCCTCTGAAAGCACAAATAACAGACCTTGAAAAAGTAAGAAGCGATCTTATTTCTTCATCGGCTCTTGACCCTGATGATTTTGTTGAGGAAGACAAATCCTACCCGGAAGCTGAACACAGTCAACCTCAACATCATACAAAGCCAAGTAAGAAAACAATAATTGCGTCTGCAACAGCCGTTGCTTTAACAGTAACCGTAATTTTATGTGCTGTTATACCGAAATTAAAGCACGGTAAAAAGGAAAATTCGGGAAAAGTTTTTAACTCCGAAATGCTAAAATCCGCAAAAGCGGGAGATATTGTTCTTTTCGGAACTTACGAACAAGATAATGACACCTCCAATGGTAAAGAAGATATTGAATGGCTTGTCTTGCAAAAAGAGAGTGATAAAGCGCTTGTTATAAGCCGCTATGCACTTGACTGTCAGCAATATAATACGTCTTATACAGATGTTACGTGGGAAACTTGCTCGCTGCGAAAATGGCTGAACGAAACATTTATCAATAATGCATTCAGCACAGACGAACAAAATAAGATTCAAAGTACAACGGTTACAGTGGACGAGAATCCGAAATACAGCACATCGCCCGATAACAATACTACAGACAAAGTGTTCCTGCTTAACAAAACTGAAGTGTACGAATATTTCAGCACTGATGAGGCAATAAAATGTGTGCCGACAGATTATTCGATAGCCCAAGGTGCATATACAAGTAGTAGTTATTCAGTGGATGGCAAAGCCACTTGCCGGTGGTGGCTGCGGGCGCCCGGCTTTTATGGGGTCAATGCCGCCAATATCGATGATGAAGGCTTGGTCTCTCACTTTGATGATGTTAACATTGATAATTTTACCGTTCGCCCTGCAATGTGGATAACCGTAGAATAACTATTGAGTAATGACCGCTTGCAGCTTGTTTATTGTTTGATAAGCCACGATCGTATTTTATCCCTATTTTTTTGTATTGAAAAACACAGGTCTGTGCGGTATAATGAATTAGTTACAATTTTATTCTAACAGACTTTTTGAAGAATAAGGGGAAATAAAAACAATGAAACTCGGAATGGTAGGTCTGCCGAATGTCGGTAAGTCGACCCTTTTTAATGCAATCACAAACGCAGGAGCGCAGTCGGAAAACTATCCTTTTTGCACGATAGAACCGAATGTCGGAATGGTAAGCGTTCCGGATGAAAGGCTCGAAAAGTTGGCGGAAATTTATCAGCCTGATAAATTCACGCCGGCGGTAATAGAATTTGTTGATATTGCAGGTCTCGTAAAGGGTGCGTCAAAAGGAGAGGGGCTCGGAAACAAATTTCTCTCTAACATAAGAGAGGTCGATGCGGTCGTTCACGTTGTGCGTTGCTTTGAAAGCGACGATATCATCCACGTAGAAGGCTCGGTAGACCCCGTAAGGGATATTGAAACGATAAACCTCGAACTTATCTTCTCCGATATGGAAATAGTCCAGCGCCGCCTCGATAAGGCGCTCAAAACCGTTAAGGGCGATAAATCCGCTCAGGGAGAGGTCGATTTTTTAAGGCGTCTTATGAAACACCTTGAGGAAGGGCTGCCCGCCCGTTCGGTTGAAATAACAGACGATTCTCAGAAAGAAATTCTCGAAACCACCGCCTTGCTCTCATATAAGCCGGTTATTTATGCCTGCAATATGAGCGAAGATGATTTCACCGCCGGGATAGACTCAAATAAGAACTATAACGCAGTAAAAGAGATCGCCGAAAAGGAAAATGCAGAGATCCTTCCCATCTGCGCTTCCCTTGAAGCCGAAATTTCCTCCCTCTCCGAAGATGAGAAGGCTATGTTCCTTGAGGAGCTCGGTCTTGAGCGCTCGGGACTTGACCGTATGATTCAAAAATGCTATCACCTGCTCGGACTTATCTCTTACCTTACGGCAGGAAAGCCGGAGGTAAGGGCGTGGACGATAACAAAGGGAACCAAAGCCCCCCAGGCGGCAGGTAAGATACACTCCGACTTTGAGCGTGGCTTTATCCGTGCGGAAGTAATAGCATATGATGATTTCATAAACAAGTGCGACGGCAATATGACTGTTGCAAAAGAAAAAGGTCTTGTGCGCAGCGAAGGCAAAGAATATGTTATGAACGACGGAGATATCGTGCTTTTCCGTTTTAATGTATAAGGGTGATAAATTTGGAGTTTTTGCATAGAACCTGGGCGGAAATAGATCTAAGCGCCCTTGAGCACAATTTCGATATCATAAAAAAAGAAGCCGGAAAAAGCCGCATAATGGCTGTTGTAAAGGCCGACGCTTACGGTCATTCCGCACGCAACACAGCACCGCTTCTCGAGCGAAGAGGAGCAGACGCTTTTGCGGTATCAAACATCGAAGAAGCTATAACACTCAGAGGCTGCGGAATAACCAAACCCGTTTTGATACTCGGATATACTCCCGTCAGTATGGTATCACAGCTTTATTTAAACGATATAACCCAGTGTGTTTATTCATCGGAATATGCAAAAGATTTATCGGAAAGCGCAGTAAAAAGCGGCGTTACGGTCAAGATACACATAAAGCTCGATACCGGAATGGGAAGAATAGGGTTTGACTGTCGGGACGCTTCCCTTTCGGGAATAAAGGAAGCCGTAAAAGCTGCAAAAATGCCGGGTTTTGTTTTTGACGGCGTTTTTACCCACTTTGCCGTTTCCGATCGCACCCCCGACTCCGAGGACGGATTTACGGACGAACAATACAGCCGCTTTAAAGCAGGAATCGAAAAACTCAAAGCGGAAGGCCTTTCCCCGAGAGTATGCCATTGCTGTAATTCTGCGGCATTTTGTCTTGACGGCGATAAACACCTCGATATGTGCCGCCCCGGGATAATTCTCTATGGGCTTACACCTTCTTCGGACCTTAAGCTCAGCGAGAACTTTATACCGGTTATGACGGTTAAATCGGTTGTTTCTATGGTAAAGGAAATAAAGGCGGGAACTACCGTAAATTACGGCAGAACGTTCAAAGCAGATAAAAATATGAAGATAGCGACAATAGCCGCAGGCTATGCCGACGGCTATCCGAGACTGCTTTCAAACAGGGGCTTTGTGCTGATAAACGGTAAAAGGGCGCCCATTATAGGCAGGATATGTATGGATCAACTTTCGGTTGATGTTACCGATTTTGATAACATAAAGCAAGGCGATGAAGTTGAGCTTTTCGGCAAAAATCTGCCGGTTGAAGAGCTTGCGGACCTCTGCGGGACCATAAATTATGAAATTGTATGCGGAATTTCACCGAGAGTTCCGAGAATAACAGTCCGCTCTTAACACTATATATATTTAACAAGATCAGAGCAAGAATATTATTCATAAAAAATGACGGGGAACCCGGATAGTTCCCCGTCATTTTTTAACAAACATCACACTGAAAAACAAAAATTATTCTTCACTTTCTGCAAGCTTTGCAATAAATTTTCTTGTATTTAAGTATGACATTTTTTTATCCTCTATATTATGTTGTTTTCTAAAAGATTCATCTACAATAAGTCTGCCGGATGAAGATTTGAAGTTTTTCGACCAATTTCTGTGATCTTGTTTATGACCTTTTGAAAAGTCTATTTCTTCTAAGAAAAACGAATTTATATCCGAAATAAAAAATTTTCTCTGATTGTCTTTTTCGGAAACAATGTATTTATATTTCAACTTCAAAACAAGAAAAGCCTTTTCCTGTTCCGGCCCCGATATAACATAATCGCTGTTTAATTTGTTAATGGCTGCAATTGCTGAATTTTCTCTGCCTTCCTTTTCCGCCTTATGATTTATCAGTATCTTTATATTTTTAAAGTTCACATAACAATCATAACTGCTTGAGGTAGTGGATTTATCGTTTCTTTTTATAATGATTTCTTCCTCACCGTCGTGATCGTGTGTGAAAACCTCTAATTTAGAAATAATAAATTCTTCGAGAATAAATCCCGGGGCAGTTGAAGATTCTATGCAGTTTCGGGGATTTTTCAGCAAATTACAGTCTTCCAAACACAAAAGCAATTCGTTGCCGTAAACCTTTAAAATGGTAGCAACATATTCCTGAATTTTATTTTGAACATACCTTAACTTTGTCGAATAGCTCATAAACATCCGCCTTTCTCAATTGATTTGAAAACTGCCAAACCGACTGCCTTGCCCAACAGGCACGGGACGGCGTTGCCTATTTGCACCAACTGCCATTTTTTAGACCCTTTAAAAATAAAATCGTCAGGAAAAGATTGAAGCGCCGCCAATTCCCTAGGAGTAAGTACACGAGGCAATTTCGGATGTATATTAACACCGCCGTGATTTTCTTTAACGGTGCAAGACGGCTTGTCCCAAGGTGATTTTTTCCACGCATCGGAATAATTTCCGTATAAACTTTGACCTTCCGGAAGAGCTTTTATTTGTTCGATCATCTTACCGGAATGCTTTGTAAAGATATGGTTGATCTGTTTATTTTCGTGGATAAACATAAAGCGTTTTATCCCTTCGCCCAATGTAATATAGTTTTCGGGAGAATATATAGGTTTCGGATGATAGTTCTTAAAACCGTGTTTGTTGCCTATGAAAATTACTCTCTTCCTTATTTGGGGTACACCGTAATCAGCGCTGTTGAGAACAACGACGTTTATATCGTATCCGGCATCTTTATAGTCATTGATTATCTTAGTCTCAACCTTACCGCCGAGCATAGACCTGAGCCCTTCGACATTCTCCATAAGAACACAGTCGGGCTGAATATGTTTAACGATTTCAAGCATTTCAAGGTAAAGGCTGTTTCGCTGATCTGTTATAACACGGTGTCCCGCCATACTGAAACCCTGACAGGGAAATCCGCCTGCGATTAAATGAATATGCTTACCTGCAACAGAATCGTACAGCTCCTGTTTAACCGATTGTTCTCTGATATCTCCGATCCCGACATTTTCGTTGAATCCTTTTTGTTCAATAAAATTATACCTATATGTAGCAACCGCCTCGGGCATTATCTCTACGGAAGCCACAGGTGTAAAACCTGCCATTACCAAACCGCAGCTGAGCCCCCCTGCTCCGGAAAATAAATCGATGAAATTTAATCCGTTGCGATAACCGGCATTAGACCAACCATCGAAAATCCAACTGTCGGTAATGTCAATCCAATTTACTTCATCAAGGCCTTGATTCCCGGTTGCGGTTTCACTGAAGGTTGCAGTTTCACTGAATATATTGTTCTCTTCAGGATCAGAATCTGAAATTAACCACTTTTTGTAATTGTCATTCGCTATTCGGTAGCGGTTGTTTACTTTTTCCGCCTTTAATTTTCCGGCAGCAATATGTCTGCGGACTGTCTTCTGGCTTTGTCCGCTCATTTGCGCCACTTCGGCAATTGAATAAAATTCCATAAAAGCATCCTCCGAAATAACTATGTGTCCATTATATATGTCTTTTGTCCAAGTGTCAACATTATTAAACCCAAATTAACCTTACGGTTTCAAAACATATTTGTCAGGGGAATTTTTCGAATTGCTTATTTTATCGACACATATCATAAAACTTTATATTTTTTATTGACAAACCGTCTTTTCGGTGATATTATACTATAGTATGCGAAACTGCGTGCAGTTTTGTTATGCCCAAAATTTAAAAGAAAGGAGTAATGGAATAGTGCCAACCTTTAACCAGTTAGTTCGCAGCGGTCGTGAAACTGTTGAGAAGAAAGCTAAGGCTCCGGCGTTGCTCAAGGGCTATAACTCTATGACCCGCCGTATGACCGATAACGATTCTCCGCAGAAACGAGGCGTTTGTACCGCCGTTAAGACCTCTACGCCTAAGAAGCCTAACTCTGCTCTCCGTAAAATTGCAAGAGTGCGTCTTTCAAACGGAATCGAAGTTTCAGCTTACATTCCCGGAATAGGCCACAATCTTCAGGAGCACAGTGTTGTTCTTATCCGTGGCGGCCGTGTTAAGGACCTCCCCGGTGTGCGTTACCACATTGTAAGAGGAACCCTTGATACTCAGGGCGTTGCAAACAGGATGCAGGCCCGTTCTAAGTACGGTGCGAAGCGTCCCAAAGCAGGTGCGAAGAAGTAATTTAACAAAGGAATCTCTGCTGTAATACCCTGCAGCGGCGTTTATATATACTGTATTCGCCTTGCTTGGTTCTACGGGGAATTCAAAACTCGAGTACCTATGATATCATTACTATGAAGGAGGGAAGTAAAGTGCCAAGAAGAGGCTTTATCGCAAAACGAGATGTATTGCCGGATCCTATCTATAATTCGAAGAAGGTAACCCGTCTTATCAACAACATAATGCTTGACGGTAAGAAAGGCGTTGCCCAGAAGATAGTTTATGGTGCTTTCGACATTATAAGTGAAAAAACCGGAAAGGATCCTCTCGAAACGTTCGACGCAGCTATGGAAAACATAATGCCGCAGCTCGAATGTAAGGCTGTCCGTAAGGGCGGCGCCACCTATCAGGTGCCTTTTGAGGTCCGTCCCGAAAGAAAGCAGACCTTAGCTCTGCGCTGGATGACTATGTTCAGCCGTGCTCGTAACGAGCGCACAATGAAGGAGCGTCTCGCCGCCGAGATAATCGACGCTTCAAACGGAATGGGAAGTTCCGTTAAGAGACGAGAAGAAATGCACAGAACCGCAGAAGCAAACAAGGCTTTTGCTCACTACAGATGGTAGTATTCTGCTGCTGTTAATGACCGCTTAAAAGCGGATGGAGGTTAAAATGCCGAGAAAAGTATCTCTTGAAATGACAAGAAATATTGGTATTATGGCTCACATTGACGCCGGTAAGACTACTACGACTGAGCGTATACTCTTCTATACGGGTATCAACCGTAAGTTGGGTGAAACTCATGACGGCGCATCCACTATGGACTGGATGGAGCAGGAGAAGGAAAGAGGTATAACCATTACTTCCGCTGCTACAACCTGTTTTTGGAAAGACCATCGTATCAATATAATCGACACTCCCGGACACGTTGACTTCACCGTTGAAGTTCAGCGTTCACTCCGTGTACTTGACGGTTCGGTTACCGTTCTGTGCGCAAAGGGCGGTGTTGAGCCGCAGTCTGAAACCGTTTGGCATCAGGCTAATGAATACCACGTACCCCGTATGATATTCGTCAATAAGATGGATATAATGGGTGCCGATTTTTACCACGTTCTCGATATGATAAAGGAGAGGTTCAACTGCAACGCAGTGCCGATCCAGCTTCCTATCGGTTCCGAGGACACCTTCAGAGGAATAGTAGACCTTATCAATAACGATGCCGAGATTTATTACGACGACCTCGGTAAAGATGTAAGGCGTGAACCTATTCCCGACGATATGAAGGAGCTTGCGGAGAAATACCGTACAGCTATGATAGAGGCTGTCGTTGAGCAGGACGAAGCCCTTATGGAAAAATATTTTGAAGGCGAAGAGCCTTCTGTTGAGGAAATCAAGCGCATAATCCGCAAGGCGACCATTGCAAACGAAATGGTTCCCGTTACCTGCGGTACCGCTTACAGAAACAAGGGTGTTCAGCCCCTCCTCGACGCTATAGTCGACTTTATGCCGGCTCCTACCGATATCCCTGCCATAAAGGGTGTTAACCCGGATACCGGCGAGGAAGAGGACAGGCATTCATCCGATGATGAACCGTTCTCCGCACTTGCATTTAAAATCGCTACCGACCCGTTCGTAGGTAAGATCTGCTATTTCCGTGTTTACTCCGGCTCTGTTGACGCAGGCTCGGGCGTTTACAACTCGGTTAAGCAGAACCGTGAAAGAATGGGACGTATTCTTCAGATGCACGCAAACCACAGAGAAGATATCGAAACCTGCTATGCAGGTGATATCGCAGCTGCCGTAGGTCTTAAAAACACCACCACCGGCGACACTCTCTGCGACGAAAAGAACCCTGTTATCCTTGAATCAATGAACTTCCCGGAGCCTGTTATCCGTGTTGCCATTGAGCCTAAGACAAAAGCAGGTCAGGAAAAGATGGGTCTTGCTCTTGCAAAGCTTGCAGAAGAAGATCCTACCTTTAAGTGCTATACGGACGAAGAGACCGGTCAGACGATTATCGCAGGTATGGGTGAGTTGCACCTTGAGATAATAGTTGACAGACTTCTCCGTGAATTCAAGGTTGAAGCTAATGTCGGTGCTCCGCAGGTTGCATATAAAGAAAGCATCCGCAAGAAGGTCGATCACGAAACCAAGTATAAGCGTCAGTCCGGCGGTTCGGGTCAGTACGGTCACGTTAAGATCATTGTTGAGCCTAACGAAACCGGAAAGGGCTACGAATTTATCAATGCCGTAACCGGCGGTACCATACCGAAGGAATTCATTCCTGCCGTTGATACCGGTATTCAGGGCGCATTGCAGGCAGGCGTGCTTGCAGGCTATCCTGTAGTTGACGTTAAGGTAACTCTTTACGACGGTTCTTATCACGAGGTCGACTCTTCGGAAATGGCATTTAAGATTGCCGGTTCAATGGCATTCAAGGAAGCCTGCCGTTTAGCAGATCCGGTTCTTCTCGAGCCTATAATGAAAGTAACCGTTATCGTCCCCGAAGATTATATGGGCGACGTTATCGGCGACCTTAACTCACGTCGTGGCGAGATCCAGGGCTTTGAGGATCGTTCGGGACTCAAGCAGATAAATGCAAGAGTTCCTCTCGGCGATATGTTCGGTTACGCAACCGACCTGCGTTCAAAGACACAGGGCAGAGGTCAGTATGTAATGGAACCGGACGGTTACAAGGAAGTTCCGAAGAGCATTGCAGACAAAATTATTTCTTCAAGAGCGAAGAAAGACTGATAAGCAGTGCTAAAATTTAAATAATGCTTGAAATTTTGAGTATTATTTGGTAAACTATGTTTATGTGATAAACAATTAGTTATTTAAGGAGGAAAATCACAATGGCAAAGGCAAAATTTGAACGTACCAAGCCGCATGTTAACATTGGTACTATCGGTCACGTTGACCATGGTAAGACCACTCTTACCGCAGCTATCACCAAGTATCTTTCTTTAAAGGGTCAGGCACAGTTTGAGGACTATGCAAACATCGATAAGGCTCCTGAAGAGAGAGAGCGTGGTATAACAATCAACACCGCTCACGTTGAGTACGAGACTGACAAGCGTCACTATGCTCACGTTGACTGCCCCGGACACGCTGACTATGTTAAGAACATGATCACCGGTGCTGCTCAGATGGACGGCGCTATTCTCGTTATCGCCGCTACCGACGGTCCTATGGCTCAGACTAAAGAGCACCTTCTTCTTGCCCGTCAGGTTGGCGTTCCGTCAATAGTTGTATTTATGAACAAGGTTGACCAAGTTGACGATCCCGAACTTCTCGAGCTCGTTGAAATGGAAATCCGTGAGACTCTTGACAAGTATGAGTTCCCCGGCGATGATACTCCTATCATCAAGGGTTCTGCTCTCGTTGCTCTTGAGTGCACTTCTACCGATCCCGAAGCTCCCGAGTATGCTTGCATCAAGGAGCTTATGGATGCAGTTGATAACTACATTCCCACTCCTGACCGTAAGGCTGATATGCCCTTCCTTATGCCTATCGAGGATGTTATGACTATCTCCGGCCGTGGTACAGTTGTTACCGGCCGTGTTGAGCGTGGTCAGCTTAATGCAGGCGACGAAGTTGAGATCATCGGTCTCACCGAAGAGCGCAAGAAGACAGTTGTTACTTCTATGGAAATGTTCCGTAAGACTCTTGACTACTGTGAGGCAGGCGATAACGTAGGCGCCCTCCTTCGTGGTGTAGGTCGTGACGAGGTTGAGCGTGGTCAGGTTCTCTGCAAACCCGGCTCAATTCATCCGCACACCAAGTTCCACGGTCAGGTTTACGTTCTTACTAAAGATGAAGGCGGCCGTCATACTCCGTTCTTCAACAACTATCGTCCTCAGTTCTACTTCAGAACTACCGACGTTACAGGCGTTGTATCTCTTCCCGCAGGCACTGAAATGTGCATGCCCGGCGATAACGTAGAGATGGATGTTGAACTCATCACTCCTATCGCTATTGAAGAGGGTCTCCGTTTCGCTATCCGTGAAGGCGGCCGTACCGTTGGTTCGGGCGTTGTTACCAAGGTTAACGAATAATTCAAAGTTTAAATCTTTGAAAGCCTGAATTTTAAATAATTTATCCCCCGATACCATAAGGTATCGGGGGATTTTTTATGAGGTATAAATTTAATTATCCGATTTTTTTACAAAGCAGTTTCATTCTTTCGTTAAAGTCCTTGCTTTCAACAAAAAACATTTTATCGGTGTAATAAATAAAATCATCGGTTTGAGTATCGCAAATAACTTTAATATCGGTAGCTTTAACGAGGGTTTTCCAATCGTTCGAAACGATATATCCGCCTTTTGCCGCCTCTATCTGCGGATGATACTGATAAACCGTGCTGTATTTACTGCTCCTTGTAATATCTCCGCTTATAAGCTTTTCCCTCTCGGATTCGAGTATTATTTCATTACCGGCATCATAAAGAGGAATAACATAGCTTTTGCCGATTTTAAGAGAAAATGTTCTGCTTGCCGGATTTACAATATCTTCTACCGTTACAGTCGTTCCCTCTTTTAAATCACCGTAATACGATTTTTTGACCCTGATTTTATAAACTACACTGCTTTTAGAGTATCCAAGACTTCCGTTCGGCTCAAATTTATCGCTTGAAATTTTATAGTTATAGCTCTTTTCCTTAATTTCTGTCAACTCACCCTCTATAAAGGCAAGACTCTCCCCGATATAGCTTTCGTCAAACGGAGCTATATCGGCAGTCCCCCAGGAAACATCGCCGTTAAACCGTATACCTGTATCTTTGCCTTCATTTGCAACCCCGCTGTAACAAACCGATTTCACAGATGATGTTGCGCCCGATTTGATATTTCCGTTTCGGTTATGATTTATTATTACAGCCGTTGCCGCAATACAAACGCACGCCGCCACCGATATGCCGGCATATATTATGCGCCTTGTTTTTATTCGCTTTGCACCCGATTTTTCCGCTTCTTCTATAAGTTCAGGTTCAATATCGGAGAATAGATCAAGCATTTTGTCAGTTTTCATTTAAGTGCCTCCTTAAGTTCATTTCTTGTTCTGTAAAGCACGGTTTTAACCTTGCTCTGTGAAATGCCGAAGCGTTTTGAAATGTCATTTATGCTGTCAAGAAACCAGTATCGCCTAAGGAATATATTGCGTCTTTCTTCGGGAAGGTTTTTAATAAACGAATTCAGTTTTTCCCTTAAAATCTTTTCGTCGGAAAGAGCAAATACATCGTCCGGCGAGGCGATACACTCGCAAAGCTCCGAACTTAACTGCGAAATATCGGCATTTCTCTTAAGACTTCCTCTTTTCCTCACGAAATCAAGCGAGATATTGCGGATTATTTTCATAAGATATGCCGAAAAATACTCTCTCGGCTCGTTCGGAGGAATACTGTTCCAAACCTTAAGATACAGGTCGTTTTCACATTCTTCGGCTGCTCCGCCGTCCCCTGTTATATTAAGTGAAATCCGCTTTAACTTTACGCCGTATTTTTCTTTCGTCTCGGATATAGCCCCCTCATTGCGGCTTAAATAAAGGTCGATTATCTTACCGTCCTCCACCTCGGCACCTCCCATCGGTTTTCATTCAAAATTAAAAGGCCTTTCACCCTTTAAAACGTACTTCAGAGTGAAAGGTCACATTTTTTATTGCTTTTTAGGGGTCACTTCGGAAAGCGGATTTGCGTCAATAGCACTTTTGACCTGACTGTCCGAAACGTGGGTATATATCTGGGTCGTTCCGAGATTTGAGTGGCCCAGAATATCTTTAAGCACCCTTATATCCACATTTCCGTACTGATACATAAGGGTTGCCGCCGTGTGCCTGAGCTTATGTGTTGACAGACCTCTGCCCGAAAGACCCGCCTTATCAAGATATTTTTTAACCGTATACTGCACCGTTTTAGCGCTTATTCTGTTTCCGTTGCGGCTTACAAAGAGAGCGTCCCTTGCGTCTCCTCTGAGTCCCTCGCAGGGTCTTACCTTAAGATAAGCCTCAAGCGCCTGCTTACAGGAATCATTCAGATAAACCGTTCTTTCCTTGTTGCCTTTACCGAGAAGCTTTAAAGCACCGTCCGAAGAAATATCGGAAAGATTTATTCCGCAAAGCTCGGATAATCGCATTCCGCAGTTTAAAAAGAATACAAGTATACAATAATCTCTTTCTTTATATACACCGTCCACACAGCCGAGAAGATTAAGCGAATCGTCAAGCGTGAGGTGTTTAGGAAGAGACTGTTTTATTTTCGGAGACTCCAAAAGCTCCGTCGGGTTTGTTTCGAGCTGCCTTGTCTGCACGGTAAGGAACTTAAAGAAAATACGCAGAGTGGAAATCTTCCTCGCCCTTGTTGCGGTGTTATTTCCCCGCTCATTCTTGCAGTAAACCAAAAAAGCATAAATATCCGACATCGTAACCGTCTTAATAAGCTCAATGTCAACATCCTTTATGCTTATTTTCTCAAAATCCTCACTGTCTGCCTTTCCTCTCGACATAAGGATATATCTGAAAAATGTCTGAAGGTCAAGATAGTATTCATCCACAGACCGAGCGGACTTTCCCCTTATAGTTTCGTTATATGTAAGAAAATCTCGTATAACCGGAGGCGCCGTCATCAAATTATCGTAATTCATAGCACTGCCACGCTTTATTGTTTTTGCATCATTTTTATCTGCCTTATATCATTACCCAAAAATTTATTCGCATTATAGCAGCCCACAAGCCTTGAGGATACCCTCGGAGTGTATCTGTTTTCTATTTCCGCCATACCGAGATTTGTGCTTATAACGGTAGGCCTTGAAGCGAGCAGACGGGTGTTTATTATGTTATAGAGCAATGTCTGGATATACGGCGATACAAACTCACTTCCAAGGTCGTCGATAACCAAAAGATCGCAGCTTACCGCCGAGTTGTAAGTTTCATCGCTCCTGTTGTTAAAATGTTCGCTTTCCATAGCGGAAAACAGATTGTAAGCCGAACCATAAATAACATTATAGCCCTTATCTATAAGCTCAGAGACTATTGCAAGAGAAAGATGAGTTTTACCAAGTCCCGAACTGCCCATAAAAAGGAGACTCTCGGATTTTTCGGGGTCGAACTTTATAACATATTCCCTGCAAAGCTTTAAAAGCTTTGTCATTCTCTTTTTAGGACTTACACCCTTTTCGGAAGACTCCGAAGAATAATAGTCAAGACTGAAATTTTCAAATGTGCAGCTCTCGATCGGCAGATTTTTTGACATTTCATTTACCGTAAGCGACTTTGCAAGCTCTTTTATGCAGTCGCATATTTTGCCGCCGACATATCCCTTATCGCCGCATTTTGCGCACTCATAATCAAACTCGCCTATTCCCGATTCCTTTAAAATCTTTTCCTTTTCGCCGCTTAATTTTACAGTTTCACGGCGGAGCTTTTCAAGAGTCTCACTATCCCCCGAAATTGCCGTGACCGCAAGCTCGGCGCCTATTGCTTTAAGGGCGTTTTCAACTTCTTTGAAACGGCTGTTTGTTTTATAAAGTTTCTCTATTTCGGCGTCATACGCCGCTCTCCTCTTAAAAAGCGAATTTTGTTTTATATCAAAAGCCCTCTTAAAAGCATCGGATTTAGTAAGCACTTTTTTCACCTTCTCTATTCGTCCTCATCAAGCATTCTTTCAAATGCGCTTATATCATAGGCTGCGTAATCGTATTTTTGACCGTTTGTTTGCTTTTGCTGCGGCTTTTTGGGTTCTGCCTTCTTTACATCATCGGCACTTTTAAAGCCGCTCTTATGCCACTTTTCGATTATTTTTGCAGTATAAGGAAAAGAAAATTTTGACTTTGCGTCCACACAGGCGTCATACGCAAGAGCAAGCAGACTGTCGTCAAGCTCCCAATTTGAAAACCACAGAACCGAAAGCTCGGATTCCCTTTGGCTCGGCCGCCTGTATTCCATACCGAAAGCCTTACAGACACGCCTGAACGCTATGTCCGCTTTCGTTTTCTCAGCTATCCACTGCTCTGCCGCAGAAAGGTTATCTATCCCCTCTTCCGACCACCTTACAGCGATTTTCTCCATAAAATTGACATTGCATCGCTTTTCACTCACCGCATACTGAATGAGCAATAAAACCACCGAAACATCAAAATCCAAGTCATCATACATCCAAACTATCGTTTGAGCTTCGTTTGTCTTTAAGTTTCTTTTAAACTTAAGCTGAGCTTCGTTAAGAAGCATATGAAGGGCAGGGTCTTCAAGACCACGCCTTGCAACGTCGTGCCTTGAAGGTCTTGCGTCGGTTAAAACTGCGGTCTTTACGGGTTTTACCGCTCCGACTTGTTCCGATTTTTCTTCTTCGTTAGTTTCAAGAACTCCGTTTTGCGCCCAAAAACACAAAGCGTCCTGCGCTTCTTCATACTGCACTGCGCAGGCATCGCAAACATCCCGGACCTTAATATCGGCGGAAGGATTTTTCATTATATAAAGCAACACCTTGAGCTGTGTATGTGTGGCAAGCTTCAAAAGCCTGTCCGCAACAAAAGCGGGAACAGGAAATGTCTGCGTGTAAACCGACGGATTTACCGAAAAACCCATATTGTTAAAGCCTGCCTTTCGTTTTGTAATTTCTTGACAATTTCTTAACATTGTGTTAAACTCAGTAGTGTAAGTTTATTACAGGAGGGAATGTATGAAAAGGAAAATATTGCTTGCGAGCAGCGATGAAAGAATACGCCGCCTTTTAAGCCCGTATCTCGAAAAGAACGGATATTCATTTAAAAATACGCAAACGTATTCCGATGCCTTCACAAGGCTTGCTTCTTATTCCCCAGATGTTGTAATTATAGATATAAGCTCCGATGCGGTTTCGGGCATTAAAACGATTGAAAATATGCGTGAATTTATGACACTGCCGATAATAGCGATTGCCGGTCCCGATAACAGATTCGTCTGCAAAGCGCTCGACGGCGGCGCAGATATCTGCCTTCAAAAGCCTCTCTCAACCGAGCAGCTGCTTTCCTATATAAAGGTCTGCATAAAAAGGACCGAGCAGTTTGAAAGTTTGAGCGGATTAAACAGCGAAGAAGAATTTATCCTCGGGGAGCTTAAAGTCAATTTCGGCGGTTGCCGTGTTTTTGCGCAAAACAGAGAAATTCACCTTACAAAAAACGAGTTTCAGATACTGTCGCTCCTCTGCCGATACCGTGGCAGAGTGTTAACTTACGACTTTATTATGAAAAACGTTTGGGGTCCGCTCGCCGAGGGCGGAAACGGAATTTTGCGTGTGAATATTGCAAACATCCGACGAAAAATAGAAAAGAATCCGCAAAAACCCGAATATCTTATAACCGAAAACGGAGTCGGCTACAGAATAGGGTGACAAATTAACTTAGAGCGGATATCAATCTGACACTTTAATTATACTAAATATACCTATGAAAATCAACAAGGAATGAGCCTTAATATATGAAAAGTTTTGAAATAGCAAAGAATGACTCGGGTAAAAGGGTAGATAAATTTATGGCAAAAGTCTGCCCCACTCTGCCCCAGGCGCTTATGTATAAATACATAAGAAAAAAATCAATTAAGGTAAATAAGAAAAGAACCGAGCCTTCATCAAGACTGTGCGAGGGCGATATCCTTGAAGCTTACATAAATGATGAATTTTTCGTTTCAGTTGCCCCGAAATATGATTTTTTGAATTCAAAGGCGTCTTTAAACATTGTTTACGAAGACGAAAATATTCTCCTTGTCGATAAGCCTCAGGGTCTGCTCGTTCATCCCGATAAAAACGAATATAACGACACCCTTATAGGCAGAATTCAGCACTACTTGTATAATAAAGGGGAGTATGATCCTCAAAGCGAAAACAGTTTCGCCCCCGCTCTTGCAAACAGGATAGACCGTAACACAGGCGGTATCGTTATTGCCGCAAAAAACGCCGAAGCCCTTAAGATACTCTGCGAAAAAATTAAGGACCGCCAGATAGACAAACGCTATTTGTGCGTGGTCCACGGCACACCAAAGCCTAAGACAGCCCTGCTTGAGGGTTATCTTTTTAAAGACAGCGAAAAAAACAGGGTAACCCTTTCAAATAAAAAAACGGAAAAGAATAAAACCGTTAAAACAAGGTACACCGTTTTAAAATCAAAGGGCGACCTCTCACTGCTTGAAATCGAACTGCTTACCGGCAGGACTCACCAGATAAGAGCTCATATGGCGTCTGTCGGGCACCCGTTATTAGGCGACGGAAAATACGGCCGCCTTGCAGGCGATAAAAAAGCCGGCTTTAACAAGCAGGCTCTTTATTCATACAAGTTAAGTTTTTATTTCTCGGATGACGGCGGTATCCTAAGCTATTTAAACGGAAAGACCTTTACCGTCAAAGAGGTGTGGTTTGCAAAGGAGCTTTTCGGATGGCCGGAATAGACAATACAATCAGAGTATAATACTTCCTATATCGGAAAATTTATCCGTTTATATTGTCTATAGAAGCTTTGATATATAATCGGCGTAAATCTCTCCTATATACTCTGCACCGTACGGCGTGGGATGAACACCGTCCTGTGCAAAATCCGTAGGTTCCTTTCCGATAAATGCAGACGCAAGCAATCCGTCCGTCGGCAGATAAACATCCGCAAACTCTCTTGCAAGCTTTCTTATTATTTCGATCTTTGGCGCAAGATCCTCTCTGAAAAAGAGCTTGTCGGGCACGGGTATAAGAAACGGCTCCATAATCATTATTTTAGCATTTGTTTCTTTTTTTATCCTGCTCAGCAGCGTGCGATACTGTTCCTCAAAAATATCATTTGAAAGCCATTTTTTCTCTGAGCAGTTGTGCCAAACATCATTTATACCGACAAGTATCGAAATTATATCGGCCTGCGGTTTAACAAAATCACTCTCAAACCTTTCGAGCAGATTATGAACCTCATCTCCGCTTATGCCGCAGTTTAAAAACTCAATATCCGCATCGGGATATCTGCGTTTAATTGCCGCCGCCGCATATTTAGGATAGCCTCCGCCTAAATCGTGAAGATCCGAATGATTGCGTCCCGCATCGGTTATGCTGTCGCCTTGAAAAAGTATTCTCATTTTGAATTACCCCTTACCTTTATTTTATTTTAAATTACTGTTTATCTCGGAGCAATGCTCTGCTTTGCTTGCAAGGAACAGGGCTTGGGATGATTGCAAGCAAAACAAAGAAGCGTCAGCTCCTCAGTCTTTGATGTGTGAGGTTGCACTCCTGCGTCAAGGACTGAAACGGAAACCGCCTTTTAAGGCGGGGAACATATGCGTTAGGTTATAAGCACCAGAACAACAGGAACTGCCGCAATAAGCGCAAGCTTTACGATATTTCGCTTAAATGCCGCAAAAAGTTCCGTCAAAACGCCCTTTCTTTGGGTCGACCCGAAAAGGCATTCCCAAACCGACGCATATTTGCTGTCTTTTTGCTTAACTATTTCATCGGCGTTAAGTTCGTTATCTCCGCCGTTTTGGCTGTTATCTTTCTTGCCGTCCTGCACGGACGAATTGTCTCTGTCAAACTTCTCAAGTTCGCTCCAATCTTCCCTGGCAACCGAAGAACCCTCGTCATTCTTAATATTGTTGTCTTTTACGGTATCAAGAGAGAAGTAGACCTTATCGGCAACGGCATCGCAGTTTTTGCAGTGTCTCGACATAACGCCCTGCTGTTGCGAGGTTGCGGGACGGTCGACAGTCCACCTGTCCTCAAAGCTATGACCGACAGCCGGTATCTCCGCATTCTCAATATGTCCGCAAACCTTGCAGGTTCGGGCTTTTATGCCGGTCTCGGTGCAGTTAGGCTCGGATATAACTTTATATTCCCCGTATATGTGGCCCGAATTTGAGCAGGTCTTACCTACGGTCACGCCGCCGTTTATCACAGTCGGCGTTATTTCGGTGTGCGCAAAGTTTGCAAAACACCCTTTGAGACTGTCCCCCGACTTTTCGGGGTTTATGTTCCTTATGTTAAACGGATGTCTGCCCGGTGCAGCATTTTCCTTTACTTCAAACATCAAAACAAACAAATTTCCGTTCTTCTTTTTATCGGACATTTCTCCGTTCACAAAGCTCACATACCCCTTATCGGGATGGTCTACTATAAGATAATCGTTTCTTATACCGAGCTTATATTTTTTGAATGTGAAAGCGTCGGTATTATAAGACACCGTAAATGTCATAGCCATTATCCCAGGGTTTTCCGAAATATCAACGCTGACGGCAACCGTGTCTCCCGGCACCGCCGTAAGCTCGCTGACGGTTATAACAGGTCCCGACGTCTGCGCATTTACCGAAAAAATCGGGAAAGTGAAAACGGCACAGAGAAATACACACAAAAATTTTTTCACATTATCCCTCCGTTCTTACCTTTTATTATAACGTTTGGACACTTAAAAGTCAATCTTCACAAATTGTTTATATTATGGATAAATATGGCGGTTAAAATTAAAATCGGAAAGGGTGTATCTTAAATGAGCGGAAAAACAGTTTTAATAGCAGACGATGAAGAAAGAATAACAAGTCTTATTGCCGATTTTCTTAAAGCGGCAGGTATAAACAGTATCATAGCACACGACGGTGACGAGGCGCTGAGACTTATAAAGTCGGGCAAAAAGGCGGACCTTGCGATAATAGATATTATGATGCCGGGGCTTGACGGTTGGGCGCTCACAAAAGAGATAAGAAAGACCGAAACCTTTCCCATAATAATGCTCTCCGCAAGAAGCGAAGAATTTGACCAGCTTGAAGGTTTCACAAGCGGGGTCGACGAATATGTAACAAAGCCGTTTTCCCCCGCCGTTCTTGTAAAGCGTGTGGAAGCGCTTATAAAAAGAAGTGACAATAAGGTATTAGAGGACAGCGGAATTTCCAAAGGTCTTAAGGTGGACCGCAATGCATACACGGCAACTCTTGACGGAGCCGAGCTCGACCTTACATTAAAGGAATTTGAACTGCTCGCCCTTTTGTTTGATCACCCCGGCAGAGTGTTTACAAGAGATCAGCTTTTAAGCGATATATGGGGATATGATTATATGGGAGACGAAAGGACGGTCGACTCACATATAGCAAGACTTCGCACCAAGCTTAAGGATTTCGGGGTCTCGCATCTAAAAACCGTTTACGGAATGGGGTATAAGCTTGAAATGTAAGAAGAAAAGGCTTAAAAACTCGCTTTGGTTTAATATTTTTCTTAGGGTTGCCGCAATATTTTTATTCTTTGTTATAGTTATAACCGTTTCAAACAGCGCTTTTCTCGAAAGGTTTTTTATAAGCCGCCAAAAGAAGGTGCTCAAAACACAGATGAGCGCTGTCGAAAAGCTTGATATTTCGGATTCGGACGCCGTAAGCCGCACTCTATCCGATATAAGCGACAGTTATTTTATCGATGCGGAAATATACGATTCCTCGGGAAAAATACTTTACACGACTCACGGAAGTCAGATGATGGATTTCATAATAGACGGCCACGGGAAATTTGAGATGCAGCACGAAGAGCTTTCCCCGAAAAAGAAGCCCGAAAGCAAGGCGGACGGCTCTGTTTTTGAAGCTGACCGTCCGTTCGGCTCGCAGGAATATCTTGTCTGCGTCAAAGAGCTTAAAGACGGAAATTATGCCGAACTCAGGCTTCAGAAATCCCTTGTTACCGATTCCGCAAAAACTGCCGGTGAATTTATAAGCCTGATTGCCGGCATATGCTTTCTTATATCCCTTATATGGATAGTTTTGTTCGCAAGGAAATTTTCAAAACCGCTCTCGGTTATGAATGATATAACAAGCGATATGGCTCAGCTTAAGTTTGACAGGAAGATAGAAACTGCCCGTAAAGACGAGATAGGTCAGCTGGCTCTCTCAATAAATAAAATGTCCGATTCTCTTTCCGCAACTCTTGACGATTTAAAGCGTTCCAACTCAAAACTTAAGGACGAAATAGAGCTTGAACGAAGTCTTGATGTTATGAGACGTGCCTTCGTTGCAAACGTTTCCCACGAACTTAAAACCCCAATTTCAATAATAAGCGGATACGCAGAGGGGCTTAAACTCAATATAAATTCGCAGTCGAGAGAAGCCTACTGCGATACCATTATAGACGAGAGCAAGCGTATGAATAAGCTTGTTTTAAGTATTTTGGAGCTTTCACGCTATGAATCGGGGCAGGTTCCGCTTAATAATGAGAACTTCCGTATTCTTCCCCTCGCCGAAAAGACGGCTGAGCGTATTTTCAAAGGTAAAAATATAAATGTTTCGGTTGAGATCGGCAGCGACACGGTTATAAATGCGGACCCTCTTCAAACCGAACAAATTTTAAAGGCATATCTTGAAAACGCCGCCTCTCACACCAACGACGGCGGCAGCGTTACCGTTACAGCCTCAAAGCGGGACGAAAAAACGGTCAGGATCTCGGTTTTCAACACCGGAAGCCACATAAACGAAGAGGATATGCCGCAGATATGGCAAAGCTTTTACAGAGGCGACACATCTCATAAAAGGGACGAAAGCCGTTTTGGGCTGGGTCTTTCAATAGTTAACGCTATCTGCCGCCGCCAGGGCTGCGATTGCGGCGTTTTCAATACGGACGACGGTGTATGCTTCTGGTTTGACGCAAAACGGGAAATCCGAGAATAACAAGGCTGTTTATAAATCTCTTAAATGATAGCTGAAAAATAAAAATCGGCAGGTATCTTACGATACTTGCCGATTTTTGGAGCGGACAACGGGAATCGAACCCGCCTCCTCAGCTTGGGAAGCTGATGTTCTACCGATGAACTATGTCCGCAGACACCGTATAAGATTATACTCCAAACAAGGCACGAAATCAAGAAAAACTTTTTTGGCATAAAGCACCGCCGCAGAGAACATAATGTTCTCTGCGGCAGCGCTTGTCAGGTATTCACAATTTGATTGTCACTTTTTCTTTAATGTTTAAGCCCTGTTAAAATATCTCGTGGTAATTTCCGTTGTCATCTATCTTTACAAGGCGGATATTATCAAGGCCGCAGGTGCTTTCGGTGTTGTCCGGAACGGCTGCCGTTATCATAAATACATAGTCGCCGTCACGAACCGACTGATTTGCCGCCACCGTAGCTGTTGAAGCAACAACGGGTCTTCTGGTTATTGTTGCAACGGTTGTCCAGGGGTTATCCTCGGTTGCCGCTCTTACAACGGTGCAGGCATTTATCATACTGTTTGACTCCGCTGCCGCCCCAGAACAATAGCGCTGAGTAAATTTAACCTGAACATTTTTATCGCCCATATAATCGAACATAACAACAAGGTTGTCTCCGACGCTTATTTTATCTGCCGATATACTGAGCTTAACCGTTTTTATTCCGCTGTAGGTTGAACGCTTTTTGCCGTCGAACCTGAAGTATTTGTTTCCGTTTGCTTCGGTTACTATACTGCCGGTCTCGGAAGCATAGAGGTGATCAACGGTTCCGCTTTCCTGATCTTTATCAAACTTAGCGGTTGAAGCCCAGTATTTAAGACCGTTCGAGAAGTCGCCGTTTATCTGTCCGTCAACAGGAGCAATGTTGTCAGTTGAATTTTCGCCGGAAATCGTAGAACGGATACCGTCCTCTGCTGTTCCTGCCCAGTAAGGTTCGCCGTCGGTTATATCCACAACTGAGCCATCTGAAAGTCTCTGATAAATACGGAAGTTCTTTACCTGCGTACCGCCATCGTTATCACGCTGAATGAAGAGTGAGAACCAGTTATCGGGATCGGTAACGGTAAGATCGGTTGTCTGGGTTGTTATCCATTCATCACTTGTGTTCAATACGCCGCCGTTTCCGTTAAAGACGGTTGTTACGGCATCTCTCCTTGTTGTACCCGTTGCAACATCTTTATTGTGCTCCTGAAAAGCAAGTACTACTCTTCCTGCGGTATTCCTTATTTCAGCTGTAGCATAAATTTTATTGCCGGCTGAAAGACTTTTAATCTTAAATCCTGTCGATGTAATACCGGAATAAATATGGGTATCTGTTGGATTTGCTTGAATCCAATTATCACAACATGTAACTTCATTGAAAGTAAGTATGCCTGTTTCCTTATCAACGGTTGCCTGCTGGCTTATCTTTGTATACTGAGGAGCCTTTGAGGGGGAATATCCTCTGTAAGACCAATACTTAAAGCCCTGTGAGAAATCGGGGTTTTTAAGACCTACGGTCGGTGAATAATAATCGGTGTTTGTAAGATTATAGTCAAGTCTTACCGATGTCATACCGCCGTTGTTGAATTTGCTCGATACTATACCTTCCTCTTCCGTTCCGCCAAACGGCTGTAAATCACCGTAAAGCAGTTCGCCGGTGTTAACGTCGGTATAAGATCCGTCGTCGTTCCTGGTAACGATTCTGAAGTTGTCCACCTCTGCGACATTAGAGTTTATTGATCTCTCGATTTCTATAAAGAATATCGAATTGTCGTCAGATACCGTGAGCGCCGGTAACACATAGGTACGCATATCGTCGCTCGTGTTATTAAAGTGACCCTGAGAATACCTTGCTGTTCCCGTTGTAACAAATATGTTATCATCATAAAGTCTTACTCTAACATAATTTTCTGTTTTGCGCATATCAAAGGCAAGATATATTTCTTCCCCTGCGCTTACTCTCGGCAGAGTAAACGGTACCGAGCTGACGCCTGCGTAAATATTTGTATCTGTCGGATGAGCAGCAAGCCATTCATCACAGCAGGTAATATCGCCGTTAAGCCTTAAAACGCCATCCTCTGTGAGGGTTGCCTGCTGAGAAAGGGATACATACTGCGGTGCTTTTGAGGGCGAATACTCTCTTATGGACCAATATTTAAAGCCCTGAGAGAAATCGCCGTTGTTTAATCCTTCAACGGTGCCGAAAACATCTCTGTTGCAAAGACTTTCATAGTAGATATCGCCGTAGTGACGCATATCGCCGTTATAGAATGTAGCTTTTACGCCTTCTGTTTCGGTTCCGCCTACGGGCTGACCGTCAGCATAAACTTCAGCACCGGAAGCAAGGTCCGTATAAGTTCCGTTTGCATTCTGCTTTAAGAACCTGAATTCGCTGAAGAATATATTTGAATCTATGCCTGCGTTTGTTCTTACATCTTTTATCTCAATAGCAAATGTAGAATCGCTTGACGCAGCCTCGCCTGCGGCTACGGTCTTTATATTCCATTTTCCTACAGACTTTGAATTTGCCGTAAGCTCTTTAAACTCAACTGCGGTTTTGTTGCCCGAAGCGTCCCACTGATAAAGTATCGGATATGCGTCGTAACCCGATGTTGAATTGTTCTTCCAGTTTGTAAGAAGATAAAGCTTATCTCCCGCTTTTACATCTGCACGGAATTTAACCGTTGTTATTCCTCTTCCCGTATCGGTTGCGTTTTCGGTATCCTTAACGGTTGTAATAACGGTTCCCTTTTCCTCATCGGATACGGTTCTCATCTGAGCCGATGCTGCGCCGAGCTTATCCGATTTCGGTGCCCAATACTTAAGACCGCTTGTAAAGTCCAAATTAACGGGCGAAACGGTTGCAAGAATTATATCATAAATTTCGTTTGCTTTCTTGGTTGTTATTCCGTTTTCGCTTGTTCCGTAATTCTTGTAGATAACCGCTCTGTTTACGGGCGGATTTGCCGTGCGTGTCGGAGCATAGTATACCATTCTCGCTTCGTCGGTTATTCCGCCGCAGTAATTGTTCCTGAGCATAGTATTTGACTGATGATAGTAAAGACCTATGCTTGCCTTTACGGTGTTCGTTATTTTATTGTTTTCAATAAGAGTATCTCTTATCCAGTCACCCTGCCAGAGAGGATTATAGTTCCATACAGTATAATCTTTATCAAGGCTTCCTGCAGCAATACCGTCTCCGCCTATTCCGGCCAAAATGTCAATACCGGAATCAATATAGTTCGTAACATACTTTGTTATATCAACAATATTATTTCTTATTACTATACCGTGAGATACTGTAATTGGGTTGCTTCCGTTTGTAATATCAGCATCCGCACTATAGGATAACTGTGCATCTATTCCTCGCCTGGTATTTGTTATTGTATTGTTGTAAATCAAAGTGTCTTCAAACCAGTTAAATCCGTCAAATTGTATATCAGCATAATGAGTACCTCTGCCCATTTTAGCCGATGTCAACCGCTTGTTATTAAAATGAGAATTACAGAAAAGTCCTGTGAAAAGATTTCTGAAATCATTCTCTGCAGCAATATAATCAAGCATTGTAGCATAAGCCTGAACGCCAGCTGAAGCATTATATTTAAGATGATAGCTTTTAGAGCCGACTATCTTATTATTATATACTACGGTATTTTCAACAGCATTTGTTATAGCGATCGTGCTTGTAAGGTCGGGAGTTATATCCCATGCTCTGTCAACTGTTATTGAATTTTCGGTAATACCTATTATTTTTCTGTATTGTGATTCACCTTTGCCATCAGTAATAATCGCATAAGAATCTCCGATATAAGTGCTTGTTTCAATGTCTGTTGCATTATTGCCGTCGCCGTTTCTTCTATAAATTGAAACATACCAATTATCATATGTTCCGGTGGAGAATGTCTGCTGCCTGTTTTCAAACTGGGTGTTATCAAACGAAAGTGTAACTCCGCCCTCGCCCGTAACACTTGCAGGTTTATCCATAAATGCAAGTGTTAGGTTTTCATACATTATATGCTCACCCGAGTTTGAAGCATTATCGCCTATTCTATTAATATCATTATCGGCAAAATAGCTGTTTGTCGATGAACCTGAAGGCAACTGAATTATTATAGAACGGCAAAGGGTTAAATCGCCCTCCCCAAGATCACCGTTCGGGTCGGTGTAAAGATCCTTACCGTAAATTTTATTGTTGCTTATGTCAAGATTATCCGTATGGGTGGTATGGATAAAGTTGGATCCGCTGTTACCGTACATAACAGCTTTACCTATCATAGTGTTATTGCTTACATTTACATATTTGCAGCCTCTCGTGGTGATACCCTGAGCACCCTCAAAATAGCAATTTGTAATTTCAATGTTCTCCGCAGAGCTTATAGCAACGGGCGTCTCATATGCGCCGACATACGATGTATACTGAGCCTTTCTTATGCGCATATCGTCAAACCAGTCTCCCTCACAGTAACGGGAATCCTCTGCGTCGGGATTGTTGTACTTATCAAGAAGTGCGTCGAATGCGGCATCTTCTCCCGTAGGATAAGAAAATGCTATCAATCTGTGCTGTATAAAGCGGCAGTTATCAAGCTTAAAGCCACTGTTTGAAAATCCGTTTTCTTTGTTCTGATACGGATTTACATAAATAAATTTAGAGGGCAGTACAGCCTTGTTTTCCTCACCCTTGAATATCGAAATGTCTTCTTCAAATGTTATGTTCTTAAATTCGGAGGGGAGCTTTGTTATATAGAATAACTGATTGCTTGATGTTGCTCTTATCTTATTTATAAGTTTAACCTGACTGCCGTCGCCTTCGCCTACAAACCTGAGTGCTTTTTTCTGATTTTCCGGTGCCGGATA
>CAKSEH010000015.1 GCA_934446475.1 uncultured Eubacteriales bacterium
TCTACAAAGCGACAAACGGCTTTACCGATGTGTATGACGGCAAGCGCTATAAGCCCGTGACCGACGACAATATGTATGCCGAACCTATCAGCGGCTATATTGAAAAGCAATAACATTATAACAAAAGCGGTTTACCATAGAACCGTGATGAAAAGGAGGCGCCGAACGATGAATGTGCAGATTTCCGCTTTGCCGGACAGTAAAACAACAAGAATACTGCTGCCGTACAATCGGCAATATGTGATCTTCGCAGTCTATGAAGTGCTGGACAAAAACGGAGCCGAATATGAAAAAACAGACGCATCCACCATTTTAGCAGAGATGTCGGTATACGGTAATTTAAGCCGGTTTTCCGTCTCCGTAAATGAAAAGGAAACGGGAACGGAACTCACCGTAACGATGATACATCCTTGCGAGGGACTGTCCGACGCCGGTATCCGAAGGGCAACGACCGCCATAGCCGACAGCGTATCGCAGCATCTGGAAAACGAGCTTGAGATAAACAAGGTATTCGTCCAAAAACAACCTGTTTGAAATTTCAGAACGGAGGCAATCAACTATACTCAGCATTGCAAGCAAGAAAAAAGCAATAATGCCTTGAAATAAGGCTGATATAAAGGAGGAACTCTTATGGATAACCAAAACAAAAACGCAAGGAGGAAAATCAATATGAAATTGAAAACCGCAATTTTGATGCTGCTGGTGACGGTGTTGAGCCTCTCCTGCATTGTGACTGCGAATGCCGCTGAAATCAAGGACAACGGAAAATATACGCTGATACTCACCTGCGGCCTTAACGGTATGGACGGCAAGGTCGACGGCGATTATTCAAAAATGATAAAGTTTGATGTTGCCGACGGCGACACAACGGTAAGTTTATCAGAATTGACTGCTGGCGTCCTTCCGTTCAACGGCAGAACTCAATTTTCTTATTGGGCAACAGATTGGACGGGCAAAACAAAAGTCGCAGAGAATATACCTCTGTCCGATTTTAATTCCGAGGGAACTTTTTATTTAGAGCGTGAGCCTGTGGAATACACTAACGGCCTTACGATTTATGCTACCTTCTCCGAAGAACCGTTAAAGGGAACGGGCACATATTACCTGACACTCGACGGTCTCGGCGGCGAAGTAAACGGTAAGTATGAAATAACCATGACAAGCAGCTCGAGTGAGTATCAGACGGTTGACTTGACTAAATACACACCAGTAAGAGATGGCTATACCTTTGTCGGCTGGGACTTGGACGGCAAGTATGTAACCTCCGTGCCGGCCGATTGCTTCAAAGAAAAGGATGTTGTGAAGGTTCTCGCAACCTATACTAAAAATACCTTTGACAACGACGGTATAGTATTAACTCTTAATGCTAACGGCGGACAGCTCAATGGTAAGGAGTCTAACACATACGACTATGTAGGCGGCAGAGACTCAGGCGCATCAATGTCACTTTTACCCTATGTTCCCGCAAGAGAGGGCTATACCTTTAACGGCTGGAACACAAAAAGCGACGGCAGCGGAAAAAATTACAAGTATGTTTATTGGAGAATTTGGGATAAGAACGAGAAAACCGATAAAGAATTTGATAAAGATACTTTAATTACGGAAGAATCGGGGTATGAGCGTTATAAAAATGTAATTCTCTATGCCTCTTGGACGAAAACTTCCGGAGAGCCGGAAAATCCCGGTAAAGAAACGGTAAAGGAAATTCAATACACGGGAGATATAAAGGCAAAAATCGAATTTGCCAAGGAGGTCAGCAAGGATTACAAATTGGATATCAAGCCGATTGAAGTCAAGAAGGATTTGGCAGACAAGAATGTGAAATTCATTGCGGATATCAATGTGTCGGACGGGAACAACAATATTGTAAAGATCAGCGATACCAAAATGAAGATCAGAATTGCTCTGCCGGATAATTTGAAGGACTATAACAAATACGAAATAGTCTATATTTCGAATGGAGAGATTAAAGAAACCATACCTGCCGCAGTAGAAAACGGTTATATTGTATTTGAAACAAACCATTTGAGTCAATATGGAATCATTGCGACAAATACCGGCAACGGGACAAAAAGCCCGCAGACCGGCGATAACAGCAACCTTGCTTTGTGGTTTGCCGTTCTGTGCATCAGCGGCGGTGTCCTGACTGTGCTTGGCATTGCAAGCAGGAAGAAAAGAGTCTGCATAAACAAATAGCACTGAAAACCCGAAGTACCCTCATAGCAAACGGGCAGTGACTGAAAATCCGTCACTGCCCGTTTATAAAAACAAAGAGCATACCTTTAATTTTCGGCAAAAATTAAAGGTATGCTTGCTTTTAAAAAACTTGCCGCTCAAGATGCTAATCAAATAAGAGTTTGATGTGAGACCAAAAAGGGGGAGAAAAAGGCGACTGAGATCGTTATAATCAAGTTACCACACAATCACATAACGAAAGGTCTCAATCGCCATGAATATTATATCACAAATTGGTCTCACATCATTGACAAATGTACACCGTCGATAATTTAAGTCCCGCTTTGCGATTTTGGAAAACAACATAAAAACTCCGTTTGAGAAAAGCTATGCTTTAAACTCAATCGGAGCTTTAAATTTAAGCTGAATTTAAATCCGGTGCGGTTTCGTTTGCCGCCTTTTATCGAAAGGTGATGCGTTCATTTTTGTAAAACCGCCGTTCCGCAAAAGGCAACAGGCGAAAGCACGCCGCTTCAGGCGGTTCTTAATTATTGCGTTTTACCTTAAGAAAGAATTGCCCTATCGTTTAAGAACTCGCTTCCGCTCGCCTTGCTGAAAAGGGAAAGCAGAGTTTCAACGGTAAGATTTTTCTTTTCTTCACCCGAAACATCCACAACTATTTTTCCGGCATTCATCATAACAAGACGGTTGCCGTGAGCTATGGCGTCTCTCATATTATGGGTTATCATAAGAGTTGTAAGCCGGTTTTCGTTTACTATCTCATCGGTTATTTCAAGAACCTTTGCGGCAGTTTTAGGGTCAAGAGCAGCCGTATGCTCATCAAGAAGCAATATTTTCGGATTTTTCATTGCCGCCATAAGCAGTGTTACGGCCTGGCGCTGACCGCCCGACAAAAGCCCGACTTTACTGTTAAGTCTGTCCTCAAGTCCGAGATCAAGACGGGCAAGCATTGCCTTATATTGCGCTCTTTCCTTTGAAGTTATGCCCCATTTAAGGGTTCTGTGCTGACCTCTTCTTGCAGCCAAAGCCAAATTTTCAACTATTTCCATATCTGCGGCTGTTCCCATCATAGGGTCCTGAAACACCCTTCCGAGAAGCTTTGCACGCTTATATTCGGGCATACGGGTGACATCGGTTTTGTCTATCGAGATCGTGCCGCCGTCCACCTTCCATACGCCGCTTACCGCATTGAGCATTGTTGACTTTCCTGCGCCGTTACCGCCGATAACGGTAACGAAATCGCCGTTATTAAGGGTAAGGTCAAGACCGTCAAGCGCAACCTTTGCATTCACGGTTCCGGCATTAAACACCTTTGTAACATTTTTAAGTTCAAGCATTGCCGGAACCCCCCTTCTTTACCTTTTTAGAGGAAAAATATGTCTTTTTGATATATGGCGCACCGAGGAATATCGCAACTATAATCGCAGAGAGCATCTTAAGCAGATCGGAATCAAAGCCCGTGCTTATAACCGCCTGATATACTATGTAATAAATTATTCCGCCGGCAATAACGCTTATAAGTCTTACCGCAAAATTCTTTGCTATTTTTGAAAACAGAGCCTCACCGATTATAACCGCCGCAAGACCTATAACTATTGCGCCTCTGCCCATATTTATATCTGTAAATCCCTGATACTGGCATAAAAGAGCTCCCGAAAGAGCGACTATGCCGTTTGAAAGGGCAAGACCGATTATTTTGTAAAATCCCGTGTTTATGCCCTGTGCTCTGCTCATATTTAGGTTACAGCCCGTAGCTCTGAGTCCGCTTCCGAACTCTGTACCGAACAGCCAGTAAAGTACGGCTATGAGTATTGCAGAAACCACCGCCAAAACTACAAGAGCTGTTGTTATATCGTTTTGAGAAAGCATAACATCAAACTGACGGGAAGGGAGAGCCTGATTTGCTTTTCCGAGTATTTTCAGGTTGGCGGACCACAGAATAAGCTGAGTTAAAATACCTGAAAGTATCGCCGGTATTCCGAGCAGGGTGTGGAAAAGTCCGGTTACGGTTCCTGCAAGGATACCAGCAAGCGCAGCGCCCGCAAGCGCAGCATAAGCGTTAACGCCTTTCATCATCAGGACCGTAAAAACGGCGGCTCCCGTGCAGATAGAACCGTCAACCGTAAGGTCTGCAATATCAAGTATTTTAAAGGTTACAAAAACGCCGATAGCCATAATGCCCCAGATTATACCCTGAGCTACGGCTCCCGGCAGTGCACTTAACAAACCCATCTATTTTTTCTCCTGTTCATTTTTTCGGCACACGCCCCGGTACGGAGCGTGTGCCTGTTTACGGTTTTTATCAACTGAGCGCCGCATAATCCGAAGGAACGGTTATTCCGAGCTCCTTGCATATATCGGGATTATATTTCTTTACGGCATCAACATATTCTATTGGCATATCCTCTATCTTCTTGTTTCCGAGAAGTATTTCGGCTGCCATTTCTCCTGTTTTATATCCAAGGTCATAATAGCTTATCGAAAGAGTTGCTATTCCGCAGCCCTTGCATATGCCGGCCTCTCCGGCAAAAATCGGTACTTTTGCAGCTCTTACAACCGAACCGACGGTCTCCGAACAGGATGCGGCCGTGTTATCGGTGGGGACATAAATAACATCGCTTGCGTCTGCGGCAGCCTTTGTTACTGCGGCAACATCGTTGGTATCGGAAAACGAAAATCTCTTTGCGGAAACTCCCTTTTTCTTTAAATATTCCTCAACTACCTTAACCTGATATTCCGAGTTAGGCTCTGCAGAGCAATAAAGAAGACCGACATTTTTAGCAGTGGGGACAAGTTCAAGCATAGCGTCCGCCTGTTTTTCAAGAGGAGCAAGGTCAGATGTGCCGGAAACATTTCCGCCGACCTTTCCGTTAAAGTTCTTTAAGTTAAGGGCAACGCCGTATTCCGTTACGGATGTTCCGAGGATCGGAATCTTTTCGGTAGCATTATAAGCCGCCTGAAGCGAAGCGGTGGCGTTTGCCATAATAAGGTCTACCTTATCCGAAACAAACTTGTTTACTATAGTTGAGCACATAGCCGAATCGCCCTGCGCATTCTGATAGTCAAACTTAACCTTATCTTTTCCGAGCTTTTTGATAAGAGCATCTTTAAAGCCCTGCGTTGCGCTGTCAAGCGCTTCGTGAGTTACAAGCTGACATATGCCGACAGTGTAAACATCGGACTTTTTATCACAACCCGACATTGAAAGGCACACGCCTGCAGCCATAACGGCTGCCATTAAAACAGATAAAATCTTTCTCATTTATTTTCCTCTCCTTTTTTGCATAAAAGGTTATAAATACAATATACTTATATCACCATATTGCCCGGTTGTCAAGTGTTTTTGCTCATTTGCCGCTTTAAAGCGATAAATCGCTGTTTTTTTGCTCCCTCGGAACTTTATCATAAAATTCTTGCTTTTTTTACATCACGCAGGTATAATTAGAATGGGTGAGTGAGCCTGCAGATGTAAAAATGCATCTGATAAAGCCGCAAAGAGCTTTGGAGAGCAGCTTTAAAGGAGAGTTTTAAATTGAATATTTTTTCTGTGATTATGCTTATCGGCGGTCTTGCGTTCTTCCTTTACGGAATGCACGTTCTTTCGGTTTCCCTTGAAAGAATGGCGGGCGGCAAACTCGAACACGCTCTTAAGAAAATGACCTCGAACAAATGGAAGGGCCTGCTGTTGGGTGCCGGTATAACGGTAGCCATTCAGTCCTCCTCTGCGATGACGGTTATGCTTGTCGGTCTTGTAAATTCAGGCATAATGAACATAGGGCAAACAGTAGGCGTTATAATGGGGTCAAACATAGGAACAACCCTCACCGCATGGCTTTTATCTCTTGTCGGAATAGAATCAAACAATATCTGGATAGGTTTGTTAAAACCTGAAAACTTCTCCCTTATATTTGCTTTTGTGGGCATTATTATGGTAATGATGTCAAAAAAGGCAAAACGGCGTGATATCGGAACTGCCCTTATTGCATTTGCCGTTTTGATGTACGGTATGAAGCTTATGAGCGACGCTGTAAGTCCGCTCGCCGAAAGCGAATCGTTTTCATCTATGCTTACAGCGTTTAAGAATCCTCTCCTCGGAATTCTTATCGGAGCGGTATTCACCGGAATTATTCAAAGTTCTGCGGCGAGCGTAGGTATTTTACAGGCGCTGGCTCTTACCGGAAGCGTGACCTACGGTATGGCTATACCCATCATAATGGGTCAGAACATCGGCACCTGCGTTACGGCATTCATCTCTTCAATAGGAGTAAATAAAAACGCAAAAAAGGTTGCCGTTATACACATAGCCTTTAATATTATAGGAACTGCTGTACTGTTGCCCGTATATTTCGGGCTTGACGCAATATTCAATTTTGCATTTAACGATTTGCCCGTAAATGCGGCGGGAATTGCTTTGGTGCACAGTGTTTTCAATGTTTTCACGACTGCGCTGCTCCTTCCGTTCTCAAAACTTTTGGTGAAGCTTGCAAACAAGCTTCTTGGGGAGGACGAGCCTGCTGTCAAGAAGCCTGCGCTTGTTGACTCAAGACTCTTTGCAACACCTTCGGTTGCGGTTTCGGAATGTAACTCCTTAACCTCTAAAATGGCAGGTATTGCAAGAGACACCATAACGGCAGCTGTGAAACTCTCGGAAAAATTTGACGCAAAAGAAGCCGAACAAATAGTTAAAAGAGAAGGCATCCTCGATACCTATGAGGACGAACTCGGAACATACCTTGTCCGCCTTGCATCCAACCACCTTTCGGATTCCGACTCGTTTAAAGTGTCAAAGATGCTGCACACGATAGGCGATTTCGAGCGGCTCGGCGACCACGCACTCAACATTCTTGATTCCGCAAGAGAACTTAACGGTAAAGGCATAACATTTTCAAATGAAGCGAAGGACGAGCTTAAAATTCTCGGAAACGCAATAACCGAGATAATGGAGATAACCACCTCGGCAGAACAAAATGACGATGTGGACCTCGCACGCAGGGTCGAACCGCTTGAACAGGTTATAGACGGTCTTGTTGCCGGAATCAAAGATAATCATATAAACCGACTTAAAAAGGGCGAATGTTCAATTGAGCTCGGATTTATTTTGTCTGACCTGCTCAACAATTTCGAGCGTATTTCGGACCATTGCTCAAATATAGCGGTTGCGGTTATAGAACTGAGTCATCACTCGTTTGATACCCATAAATACCTCACATCGGTTAAATACAACAGTAATACATTCAAGCGCTATTTCCTTGAATACGAGGAAAAATATCATATATGAGGGGATTTTAAATGAAAAAATTTTTATGTGTTCTTGCGGTTCTGGTATCGGCAGTTGTTTTCACTGCCTGCAATCCGCTCTCGCTTTTAAACGGGAACGGGAGCGCACAAAAGGTAACAAAAAGCGATCTTGAGGGAATCTGGAAGAGCGATGTCCGGTTTGCGGATATGATGTTTGCCATTGATGAGGAGACCCTTGAGGAATCTGCGGATGACGCTCAGAAAAATGTTTTAGATGTAATCAAAACCTCTTCGGCAGATGTATCTATTGCGTTTTATCTTGATTTTTCGGACGATTCATACGATGTCTATTTTAAAATTTCGGAATATGCCACGGCTCTCAAGGATTTTTACTATCAGCTTTTCGACGAGCTTTCGGATGACAGCGAGCGTCTTGCAAAATTTATGAGTTTAACGGAAGACGAGCTTGATGAATTCCTTCAGACTCAAGGTATGACCAAGCTTTCCGAAGTCACCGATATGCTTAAAGCAAATGTAAACAATATGAGCGAATCCGATATAGAAAGTTTTATAAGCGGAGGAAACGGCAAAATCAAAAACGGTAAATACATAACCGAAGATCTCGATTTTGAAATTGACGGCAAAAAGGTAGTTCTTCAGGAAGATACAGGCAGTGACAATACCGTTATTATGAGGCTTAAAAACGATAAGCTCGTTTTCGATAAATTTACAGACGAAGGCGTTAACGCAAATGCCTATATTTTCAAAAACGGATTTGAAAAGGTAAAGTAAGCAGGATATAAAAAGCTTTCGGGTGTTATAAGACACCGTAACGAAGTGTGATATTATTTACCTAAAAATGACAGTGATGTTTAAAGCACCACTGTCATTTATTTTTTTCATCGCTTGTAAGTTCTGAGTACGGTTTTTGTAGTTTTTGTTATTTCGGTTATCGCAGCTATTTCATCAGCGCTGCAATCGGAAATTAAATCATCTAAAATGCCGATCGTTATATGCCTGTTTTGAACAAGGCTTGAATAGACTATTTCATCAAGCGAAGCATTAAGTGCATTTGCGATTGATATAAGAGTCGGCAAGCTGAGTTTTGTTGCACCTCGTTCGATATGCGAAATATTTGACGGCTCTATTCCCGATTTCTCCGCTAATGCGGCTTGTGTAAGTCTTTTTGATTTGCGTATATCCCTTATTTGTTTTCCGATTCCGGTATAATCTACCACTTATCGACACCTTCTTTCATTTTTATCATTGTATATCCTTTTGGGATATGATAAAATAACATATATATCCTAATAGGATATATATGTTATTTTATGTATCTTATCATAATTTTATTTAAGTAATGATGAAAAGAAAGGCGAATATATGATATTAAAGAAAATATTTACAAATAGCCGCAAGAATTTTCGTAAAATAAAAAAAGAATACCTCTTGAAAGTCATATTCTTAATAATCTGCTGCATCTTACTTATTATAATATTTTTCTTCCCGGAATATCTTATGTTCGGGGAAAATCAATAGAATACCGTACACAAGATTTTATAAATAACATATGAGACTTTTACCAAAGGATTTGCCGAGACCGTGAAAGTTAAAATATAAAACCGAAAAAGTTAAACAGAAATATATAAAACGCAAAACTTTTAAAAATCCAAACTGAAACTAAAAATATTAAATACTAAATATAAAATTAAAAATATTAAAAAACAAGGAAAGAATACCCCTCAGTCCCTTACGGGGCAGCTCTCCTCTATTTTGTCTTGCGACAAAAAGAAGGGAGCCTTAAAAGCAACAGAGCCTTATTATATCAATAAAATCGCATTAAATATATCGGCTCCCTTGAGTAAAGCGAGCTGTCGAGTGTAACGAGACTGAGGGATTGTTAAAAAGCTTAAATCTAATATCAAAAAAATTTGTTTTTTTATTTTATCTTTGAATTTCGAATAAGAAAATGAGGAATTCAAAAAAGTTCAAAAATATAAAATATAAATTAAAACGAATGAATACCCCTCATTCAGCCATCCGGCTGACAGCTTTTTCTCCGAAAACGGGCACCCCTTTGTCTGCTTCGCAGACATTTCCCTGAGCACGGGGAATAACCTCTGTTTTGTCTTGCGACAAAAAGAAGGGAGCCTTTGGAGGAAACAATTTTGCCGGTTGCTTTGCAGATAATTTTCGGGGGACAACCGCAGTTTTAACTAACACTGAAAAGAATGAAGCCTTAAGCTGAAAAATTTTTGCTCGGTGTTTTCAGGAATTTTTTCTATCCGGGAAATAACTTCTATGAAAAAAAGGAAAACGAAGCCGTAATCTAAAAGGCGGCGGGCAAAACCGTAGTAGCTTTGATTTCCCTGCCTTAAGTGAAAAAAGCACTTCCTATGCAGGTTTTTATCCTGTATAGGAAGCGCTTTTAAAGGCATTTTTTATACAACCGTTATTTATTTTTTTCTTTAACCTGTGCCTGAACGGAAATGGGAAGTCCGAAAAGGTTTATAAAGCCTGCGGCATTCTTTTGATTATAAACGTGGTCCTCACCGAAGGTGGCTATTTCCTCGGAATAAAGCGACCAATCGCTCCAAGCTCCTGCTTTTATCATATTACCCTTATAGAGCTTTATCTTGACCTTACCGGTAACGTGTTCCTGCGTCTTATCGACAAACGCCGAGAGCGCTTCCCTCAAAGGAGTGTACCACTGACCGTTATAAACAAGGTCTGCAAATGTAACCGAAAGCTCCTGTTTTTTGTGCATAGTCATTTTATCAAGGCAGAGAGTTTCAAGATAATTATGAGCAAAATAAAGAATTGCTCCTCCGGGAGTTTCGTAAACACCCCTGCATTTCATTCCCACAAGCCTATTTTCAACAATATCGATAAGACCGATACCGTTTGCTCCGCCAAGTTCATTTAATTTTAAAATAATATTTTTGGCAGACATTTTCTCGCCGTCTATAGCTACGGGTTTGCCCTTTTCAAAGTCAAGTGTAACATAGATGGGCTTATCGGGAGCATCGATAGGCGAAACACCCATTTCAAGGAAGCCTTTCTTTTCGTACAGCGGCTCATTGCCCACATCCTCAAGGTCAAGTCCCTCGTGAGAAAGATGCCACATATTTTTATCCTTTGAATAGTTGGTTTCTTTATTTATCTTAAGCGGAATGTTATGTGCCTCGGCATATTCGATCTCTTCGTCTCTTGACTTAATATCCCACTCTCTCCACGGAGCTATTATTTTAACATTCGGTGCAAACGCTTTTATAGCAAGTTCGAAACGAACCTGATCGTTGCCCTTTCCGGTGCAGCCGTGGCAGATAGCGTCTGCGCCCTCTTTAATTGCTATCTCGGCAAGCCTTTTTGCGATAACGGGCCTTGCAAGGGCGGTTCCGAGCATATAATCCTCATATTTTGCGCCTGCCATAACGGTTGGGATAACAATATCGTCAACAAATTCATCGGTAAGGTCTTCAACATAAAGCTTTGAGGCTCCGGATTTTAAAGCCTTTTCTTCAAGACCTTCAAGTTCATCCGCCTGACCTACATTTCCCGAAACAGCAATGATTTCGGGATCATTGTAATTTTCCTTAAGCCAGGGAATTATTATCGATGTGTCAAGTCCGCCCGAATAGGCAAGAACTATCTTTTTAATATCTGTATTTTGCATATTTATACCTCCAAAAGCGAAATAAACTTATCTTTACTTGCATAAGTATAGCATATTATGAATAAATATGCAAGTATTTTTTTAAAAATATTTAATATTTTTTATTTTCCGCTTTACACGGAGCTTTATATTAACCCAAAAAAAGATGCAAAAAGGCTCTTTGCATCCTCTCAAACTATTTGCTATTTGTTAAAACTCTTTGCCCATTTATCGACTTCGCTTTCGGACGCATTTGAAGAAAACCGTTTCCCCTGCAGCCACTCTCCGGTTCCGGCGATTTTCTCTAACTTCTCGCCGCTGTCTGAAAGTCCCGAGCTTGCAGAGGTGCAAAACGGAATAACGGTTTTACCCGAAAAATCGTTTGAAGTTAAAAACGAATTAACAGTCCAGGCTGCCTCGCCCCACCAGATAGGATATCCGATAAAAACGGTATCGTAGTTTTCAAAATTATCGGGCACCGCATTTTTTAAAGCGACATTTCTCTTTTCCGGGCTGTTATGTTCCTTGCAGACACGGCTGTTATCGTCATTCCAGTTTAAATCGGCGTTCGTATAAGGGTCGGACGGAACAAGCTCAAAGGTATCTGCATTTAATGCTCCGGCTATATATTCTGCGACTGTTTTCGTATTTTTCGTTGCGGAGAAATAAACAATAAGCGTTCTCTTGTCTGTGTCGCCGTTTGCGTTCGTATTACCGTCAAGAGAGACTCTTACTGTGTTAACGGATGAATTCCCGGCGGTTTTATTGTTTGTGTCTTTCCCGCAGGAAGCAAAGGAAAAAAGACAAATCAAACTTAACAAAATTGAAGCGATCTTTTTCATATAATGTCTCCTTTCGTTTGTTATCAGACGTTTTTGCCTGCAGTATACGCTTTTTCCATTGCGGGAGTGTTTTTGATCTCACCCGGATCGTGGACGCCGTTTCCCACTATAACTCCCTTTTCAACAGCTCCCTCAACACATTCCGCATAACCACGGAAACAGGCAAGAGTCGTATCTGCGGAGGAAACATCGGTATCCGCCATAGTTACGATGTAATAAAACTCTTTGTTTTTAACCTCAAGCCAGCGGGCGACGGTTCTGTCTATGACAGCTTTTAACTGCGAGTCTATAGAGTAAAAATAAACGGGACTTGCCAAAACGATAACATCGGCGTCGATCATTTTCTGCAGGATTTCCGCCATATCGTCCTTTTGAACGCACTTTCCGCCGTTATCTGCGCAGTAATAACAGCCTATACAGGGGGCAACATTTTTTGCGGCGATCCTTATTTTTTCAACTTTGTTTCCGCCGTCTACTGCTCCACGCATAAATTCATCACAAAGAATGTCTGAATTGCCGCCTTTCCTCGGACTTCCCGATAAAATCAGAACATTTTTATTCATATAAGATCACAGCCTTACCAATTTTTATTTTCTTTTGACGGGTCTTGCCGGTTTTTGCGTTTTTCAACCATATCCACAAACCACTCGACCATCCGGGGGCTTGTGTGGGAGAAAAACGAGCTTGTGTTTTTATCAAGCGTTGCGATTTTTGCCATATCCTCGTCGGAAAGGTTAAAATCAAAAACATCAAAATTTTCTTTCATCCGCTCGATATGGGTCGATTTTGGAATAACGATAATGCCACGCTGCAGATGCCAACGCAAAATCACCTGAGCTGCGGATTTTGAATACTTTTCGCCTATACTTTTAAGTTCCGGCAGTTCAAACATTCCGCCTCTGCCTTCACCGAAAGGCGCCCACGCCTCAAGTTTAAGACCGTATTTATCATTCCACTTTTTGGCCTCTGCCTGTTGATTGTGCGGATGTATTTCCACTTGATTTACCATTGGACGGATTCTTGAAAACGAGGCAATATCTATCATACGGTCGGGATAAAAATTCGAAATACCTATCGCTCTCAGCTTTCCCTCTTCATACAGCTCCTCAAGCGCCCTCCACGCTCCGTAATAATCGCCGAACGGCTGATGTAAAAGCATAAGGTCAATATAATCGGTCTTTAATTTTTCCATAGATTCAAGAACGCTTTTTTTGCATTCTTCATAACCGTAATGCTCTATCCATACCTTTGATGTCAGGAAAATTTCGTTTCTCGGTATCCCCGATTTTTCTATCGCATTCCCGACTTCGCTTTCATTAAAATATGCCTGAGCGGTATCTATGGAGCGGTATCCGACCTTAAGCGCATCGGTAACGCACCGCTCGCATTCTTCCTTTGTCACCTGATAGACACCGTATCCGAGCTGAGGCATCTTAACCCCGTTTGATAAGGTTACATACATCATAAAATCACCCTTTATAAACTTTCCTTGAATATTTTCATAACTTCGTCCCGATTGAGCGGTTTATATCCGCCGTCCATAGGAATGGTCAGATCGGCAAGTGTTTCTATGGCGTCTTCTGTTACGCCGAGCTGACCGAGACTCATCACAACTCCGATTTCCTTCATCCAGTTTTCCATAGCCGAAAGTCCCTCTGCGGCGATTTGCTCGTCGGTTTTGCCGTCTGCGGCAATGTTCCACACATTTACCGCAAAGCGTTTAAATTTCTGAAGACCGTAAGGCATAATATATCGATAATAAGGAAGTGAAACGGCGGCAAGCGTCATTCCGTGAGTTGCGTTTGTATATCCGCCTACTGCCTGACCGAGCATATGAACGGTCCAATCGGTGGTCTTGCCCTTTGCAATAAGGGTGTTGAGCGCCCATGTTGCCGTCCACATAATATTGCTTCTTGCCTCATAATCAAGCGGATTTTTAACGGCAATGCGGCTTGAGGTTATAACGCTCCTCATAAGGCCTTCGCTGATATAATCACTTGTGTTATCGTCGTCTCCGGAAAAGTATTGTTCGCAGATGTGATTAAAAATATCGTATATTCCGGCTGCCATTTGGTATTTCGGCAGACTGAAAGTGTATTCGGGATTTAAAACAGTAAATCTCGGCATAACTTCCTCGCTTTGAAAAACGTGACCTACCTTCTGTTTTGTCTCCCCGTTTGTAATAACGGAGCCCGAATTCATCTCGGAGCCTGTGCCTGCCATTGTCAGTACGCAGCCTATGGGTATGATCTTACAGTCCGGCTCTTCAAAACGGACATAGTATTTTTCCCAGGGGTCCTCATTGCAGTTTACGGAAACCGCAACCGCCTTTGAATAGTCGCATACGGATCCTCCGCCCACGGCAAGCAACAGATCGGCATTGTGGTTTCTTGCGATTTTAACGCCCTCGTTTAACTTTGCAAGCGTTGGGTTCGGCATAACGCCTGATATTTCGGCGACATTTTTGCCCGATTGTCTGAGTATTTCGGTAACCGAGTCGTAAATCCCGTTCTTTTTTATTGAACCGCCGCCGTATATAAGAACAACATTATCGCCGTATTTTTTGAGTTCGTCTTTAAGATTTGACAAAGCCTCTTTGCCGAAGTAAAGCTTTGTCGGGTTGCAGTATGAAAAATTTCCGAGCATATTATCTAACCTCCGATTTTTATTTTGAACTTTCCAACCATTCGGTTTTTGCGTTTTCTCCGGGCACTTCAATTGCCAGATGCGAAAACCAACTGTCCTCTGCGGCACCGTGCCAATGTTTAACGCCGGGTGCTATATTTACGGTATCGCCCGGGAGAAGTACCCTTATCGGCTTTCCCCATTCCTGATAGTAACCTTTTCCGGCAACGCAAATAAGAATTTGTCCGCCGCCCTTATCGGCATTGTGTATATGCCAGCTGTTTCTGCAGTCGGGCTCGAATGTAACATTGAAAATACCTACCTGACTTGTTGAAACAGGTGCGAGATAGCTTTTGCCCGTAAAATACTTTGCAAAACCGTCATTAGGTTTACCTATCGGGAATATCATTGAGTTTTCGTGCTTTTGCTTTTCGTCGGCAGCATCGGTTTCGGTCCACACTTCTTTTGCCATTTTAAAAGCCGCCCACGCTTTCGGCCAGCCCGCATAAAATGCGGCGTGCGTCAGAATTTCGGCTATTTCCTCTTTTGTTACCCCGTTCTTCTTTGCGCTTTCAAGATGAAATTTAAGGGAACTGTCAAGCACACCGCTCGCCATAAGAGCCGTAACGGTTACAATGCTTCTGTCCCGTAAAGGGAGCTTACCTTCTCTTGACCAAACCTCTCCGAAAAGCACATCGTCGTTAAGCTGTGCGAATTTCGGAGCAAATTTTCCTAAAGAATCCCTTCCCGCCGTAACTTTTTCCATAACTGTCAGATCCACCTTTCAATATCTGATTTTGTCCTGTTTACACTGCTTCCGTAAATCGCAAGTCCCGATTGCACATTGGCATTCGGGCAAAGTTTCTTTATATCCGAAACGCTGTTTCCCATACCGCTGCCCTCGTGCGTGCAAAACGGTTTTATTGTTTTACCCGAAAAATCAAACGATTCCAAAAACGTAAAGACCGCCATAGGCATTGTGCCCCAGTAATTCGGAAATCCGAGATAAATCGTATCGTAATCGTCAATAGATTCGAGATTTGATTTGAGTTTGGGCCTTGCGTTTGCACGCCGGTCCGCTTTCGCTTCATTTATACAGTCATTATACTTCTTCGAATAAGGCTTTTCCTGCTCTATTTTAAAAATATCTGCGCCGCAGAGTTCTTTTATTATGTCTGACGCAATTTCGGTATTTCCTACCTTAAGGTCTTTAATTGCTCCGCTGACATAATTTTCGTCGGCTCTTGAATAAAATGCAACCAGTCTTTTCGGCATTTTTATTCCTCCTTCTCTCTTTGTGTTTATATTTTATCACATAAAGTCTTGACCGAGAATATCCGATATGTTATCATAGTATAAACTAAAAGTTGAAGGTTGACGATGATATGTATAATCCGCTGCTTGACACATTTTTAACCGTGATTGACTGTAAAAGCTTTTCAAAGGCGTCGGACAAGCTGTATATTTCCACTAACGCCGTTATGAAACAGATGAATTCTCTTGAAACCCATTTAAATCTTAAGTTGACAAAACGAACTCCTCTCGGCATCGAATTAACGCCTGCGGGTAAAGTTATATACCGTGACGCAAAGTTTATAAAGGACTATTCAAAAAAATCCATCGCCGCAGCAATTAAAGCCGAAGAGAAATACGATACTACTTTCTGTGTCGGAACATCTCTTTTAAATCCCGCAAAGCCGTTTATGGACTTATGGTACAGTGTAAATAAAGAATTCCCCGAATATAAGCTGCATCTTGTTCCCTTTGAGGATGATCACGAGGGCATTTTATCGGAAATTAAAAGTCTCGGCAGGAAATTTGATTTTTTGATAGGCGTCTGTGATTCGAAGGCGTGGCTTTCGCTCTGCAATTTTTTGCCGCTCGGCAGATATAGGAAAATGATTGCCGTTTCAAGGGAACACCGATTGTCCGATAAAAAGGTTCTTGATATAACGGACCTTTACGGAGAAACTCTTATGATGGTGAGCGAAGGCGATTCGGGCGTTAACGATTTCATACGCAATGATATAAGAAAAAATCATCCTCAGATAAAAATAGAGGATACTCCGCAGTTTTATGATTTATCGGTATTTAACCGATGTGCCGAAACGGGCAACGTTCTGCTCACCATAGAATGTTGGAGAGACGTTCACCCGGGAATTGTTTCGATTCCCGTAAATTGGGACTACAGTATACCTTACGGACTGCTTTATGCTCTTGACGCACCGGATGATATCAAAAAGTTTGTAAAAGCAGCAGAAGAAACGATAAAATAACAAAACCGCCGGCACGGTAAGCAAACCGATCTTACCGTGCCGGCGTTATATTTTGTTTGTCTTAAATATGTCGGTCAGATCCCTGCGCAGCGATCACTCCCAAAGAAGAAAAGCGCAACTGCACCGGGGCCTACGTGCGCTCCGGTCACAGGCTCATAACAGACCGTAAGCTCCTTGCCGCAAAAGCCCTTTTTATGCAGTCTTTCAAGGAGATACGAAACACCGCTCGGGTTATCTGCGTGAGCAATTCCTATCATAGAAGATGTATCGGTAACGAGCTTTCCGTAACGCTCTGCAAGAGCATCTAAGACCTGTTTTGAGCCACGGCATTTTGACAGCATTACTATACGGCCCTCGCCGTCGCCGATAAGAACGGGTCTTATTCCGAGCAGACCGCCTATCAGTGCAGCGGCTCCCGAAATGCGGCCGCCTTGTTTTAGGTATTTAAGATCGTCTACCGTAAAGCACTGGCACATATGCGGTATAAGCGATGCAATTTCCGATTTTATTTCATCTATGCCCATATTCTTTTTTACAAGGTCTGCAGCCCTCAGTGCAAGCATGCCCTCTCCGAGAGACGCTCCGAGCGAATCGATTATTTCTACCTTTCTTTCGCCATACTTACAACTAAGCTCCTCCGCTGCGTTTCTTGCCGCCTGAACGGTTCCGCTTATGCCGCCCGAAAGTCCGATGTATATTATGTCATCGTCGTTTTTGAGTGCCTCTTCAAACCTGCCGATAAACATATCGGGATTTATCATCGAAGTTTTAACGGTGGCTCCGTGCCGTATTTTGTTATAATAATCCGAGCCGTCGAAATCCTCGGGTTGTGCGCCCGATTCGGCTCCGTTTACGGTATATGTCAACGGAATAATGTCTATCTGCTGCTTTTTTGCTATAACTGCCGGAATGTTGGCGGCAGAGTCTGTGAAAATTCGTATCATCGGTTAGCCTCCTTAGGAATTACTCTTTGTGTTTAAATTGAAACAGTGCTCTGCTTTGATTGTAAGGATCAGAGTTTGCTACTGATTGCAAGTCATGCAAAGAAGGGTTATCTTCCCAGTCTTTGATACAAAGGAGTACACTTGCGTTAAGTTACATTAAACCTCATTCTCCGATTTTATTCAACCTACCTTTTAAAAATCTGTCTCTACCGGAAATTATACGCACGGTAGAGATAATAAGGATTCACCACTGACTTGTAAAAATAAAACTCTAAAAAAGAAAAAAGTGCCTCTAAAAGACACTTTGAGGGCTCTACTGTGAGTAGAATCAATTAAACGAACTTAGTCCATATGAGACTGAATATAGTCTGTAACATCGCCTATTGTTTTGAGATTTTCAATTTCATCATCAGGAATCTCAACTTCAAATTCTTCTTCGATAGCCATAAGAAGTTCAACAACATCAAGACTGTCTGCGCCGAGGTCATCACCGATCCTTGTATCCATAGTCATATCGTCGGCATTGGCGTCGAGCTGGTCTGCCAGCATTTTCTTGATTTTTTCGTATACCATAAAAATATCCTTCCTTATGCAAAGTGTCCTATGTATAGATTTTAATTTGAAAAGCACATTTTGTCAATAGTTTTTTATTTTTTGTAATATAGGCACAAAATATCTTGCAAAAAGTAAGGTAAGGCTATATAATAGTTAGCGGTGATAAAAATGGCAAGTAATGAGAAAATGGTAAAGTCCATAACCTCTATGGAGGAAGACTTTGCAAAATGGTATACCGATGTCTGCATAAAAGCGGAGCTTATCGATTATTCATCCGTTAAGGGTTGTATGATAATAAGACCTTACGGTTATGCCATATGGGAAAACATTCAGCACATTATGGACGGAATGTTCAAAGAAACCGGGCACGAAAATGTTTATATGCCTATGTTCATTCCGGAAAGTTTACTTCAGAAAGAAAAGGATCACGTAGAGGGGTTTGCTCCGGAGGTTGCGTGGGTTACATACGGCGGTGAAGAAAAGCTCGAAGAGCGTCTTTGTGTCCGTCCCACATCGGAGACCCTGTTCTGCGATCACTTTAAAAATATAGTTCATTCATACAGAGACCTGCCTAAGCTCTATAACCAGTGGTGCAGCGTCGTCCGCTGGGAAAAAACCACAAGACCCTTCCTGCGTTCAAGGGAATTTTTATGGCAGGAAGGTCACACCCTTCACGCAACAAGCGAGGAAGCAAGGAATGAGACCGAAAAGATGCTCGGGGTTTACGCAGAGTTTGCCGAGAAATACCTTGCTATGCCGGTAGTAAAGGGTCAGAAAACCGAAAAAGAAAGATTTGCCGGTGCTGAAGCAACATACACAATTGAAGCGCTTATGCACGACGGTAAGGCTCTCCAGAGCGGAACCTCCCACTATTTCGGGGACGGTTTTGCAAAAGCCTTTGATATAACATATACGGATAAGGACAATAAGCAGATAAATCCGTTTCAGACCTCGTGGGGCACCACAACACGTCTTATAGGCGCAGTTATAATGACTCACGGCGATAACGACGGTCTTGTTCTTCCTCCCGCAATAGCACCCATTCAGGCTGTCATAATTCCGATAGCTTCTCATAAGGCGGGAGTTACCGAGAAAGCTCTTGAAATAGGTGAGAGACTTAAAAAGGTTTGCAGAGTCAAGGTGGATTGCGGCGAGCAGTCTCCGGGATGGAAGTTTGCGGAATATGAAATGAAGGGCGTTCCGGTCCGTATAGAAATAGGTCCGAGAGACATAGAAAACGGTCAGTGCGTTGCGGTAAGGCGTGACAACAGGGAAAAGACCGTTATAAAACTGAGCGATATCGAAACCGAAATACCGAAACTTTTAGTGGCTGTGAGAGACGGTCTTTATAATAAAGCTGCCGATCGCAGAGCAAATATGACTTACGACGCTTTAAATCTCGAACAGATGAAAGAGATCGCAGATACAAAGCCCGGATTTATAAGAGCAATGTGGTGCGGAAGCAGAGAATGCGAGGATAAACTTAAAGAAGTTGCAGGGGTTACTTCAAGGTGTATACCCTTTGAGCAGGAACACCTTTCGGACACTTGCGTTTGCTGCGGCAAAAAAGCAGATAAAATGCTCTATTGGGGCAAGGCTTATTAAAATTATCTGACAAATAAGACTCAAACTGCCTGTTTTAAGCAGGCAGTTTGTTTTATTTGCAGAAAGCCTCCTTTCATAGAAACAGGACACTGTTTTAAAGTTTAAAAACTGCTGCTCCGCAGACATTTAACTGAGCAAGGGGGAATAACCTCTGTTTGGCAAAGCCAAAAGAAGGGAGCCATAAAAGCAACAAAGCCTTATTTTAACAGTAAAACCAGATCGAATTAAATGCCTGCCCTGTGTAAGGTAGCCGAAGGCGGCTTCAAACGGAAAGTGAATGGCAGTCCGGGGGACTGTCAGAGCCGTGAGGTGACTGAGCCGCAGCGAGACGGTGGCAATTGTTTAGTGTAAAGCTTATTGAAAAGGATGCCTGCCTTGTGTAAGGGGAGGTGGAGAGGCTTGCCGCCTCGGAGGGGTTGTTTTAAAATGAAAGCAAAGCAGAAAGCATAAATTCTTCATATTAACCGTGGGATTTAAAATATAAAACTCTTAGAAAATTTAATCTGTAACTAAAAACAATAAAGATTAAATTCGAAATTTAAAAATATTAAAAAACAATGAAAGAATACCCCTCAGTCAGCCGTTCCGGCTGACAGCTTTTTCTCCGAAAACGGGAACCCTTTTGTCTGCTTCGCAGACATTTCCCCTAATAGGGGAATAACCTCTGTTTGGCAAAAGCCAAAAGAAGGGAGCCTATGGGGTAAGCAGTTTTGCCGATTGCTTCACAGACATTTCCCTGAGTACGGGGAATAACCTCTGTTTCAGCTTGCGTCGAAAAGAAAAAATCCTAAAACCAAAGCCGCTTCGTTTATTTCTCTTAATACATTTTTGCAAAAAGAACTCTGCCATTTCGTCATAAGACAAAATTAAGCAGAGCCCTAAATTAAGAAATATTTTTTATTTACCGATATGCAAGCATTTACTGCGGCAAAACAACCTTTGTCAAATATTAACCGAAGTGTTTTTTCTTCTGCCAGACATAATTATTTTAGCAAGGGTAAGGCTGTTTATCTGCTGTTCGGGTGAAGTCTCCCTTGCAATTTTTTCAAGTCTTTCTCTTTCTGCACGGCGTTTTTCGGCGGCAGCCTTATAATCCTCCTGCCATTCGCAGAAAATAGCAAAAATCACGACTTCATCGGGGCGAACCTCAAAAAAGCCGTCCGAAATAACGGCGGTTTTCCACTCACCGTTTATCTTAAGCCGTATTTCATCTTCTTTAAGAGCCGCAACCATTGCTTCGTGACCTTTTAAAACCTCAAGATCACCGTCCTCAAGAGGACATATCGTCGCCTCGACTTCGCCGCAAAAAAACTGCTTTTCGGGAGTTATTATTTCAAGCTTATAGGTATTCAAAAAATCACCATACCTTACAGTGTCTTTGCTTTTTGCCGTGCCTCGTCTATCGTTCCGACCATTGAAAATGCAAGTTCGGGAATATCGTCCGCCTCGCCGTCAACGATCTGCCTGAAACCTTCCACGGTATCTTCAAGTTTTACGAATTTTCCCGGTATTCCGGTAAATTTCTCACCCACGCTCATCGGCTGGGAAAGGAAATTCTGTATTTTTCTTGCACGGTAAACTGTTTTTCTGTCCTCAGGAGAAAGCTCCTCCATACCGAGGATAGCTATAATATCCTTAAGTTCAACATATCTTTGCAGGCATTCCTGAACCTTTCTTGCGGTTTCATAATGCTTTTTACCGACAGTTTCAGGCTCAAGAATTCTGCTTGAAGAAGCAAGCGGATCAACCGCAGGATAAATACCCTGTTCGGCAATGGATCTTGAAAGAACCGTAGTAGCGTCAAGATGGGTAAAAATTGTAGCAGGTGCAGGGTCCGTAAGGTCGTCCGCCGGAACATAGACCGCCTGAACCGAAGTTATCGAACCGTTCTTGGTTGAAGCTATGCGTTCCTCCAAAGCGCCGAGTTCATTCGCAAGGGTCGGTTGGTAGCCGACTGCGCTCGGAAGCCTGCCGAGCATTGCGCTTACCTCGTTACCTGCCTGGACAAATCTGTAAATATTATCAACAAATAAAAGCACATCCTGCTTTTTTTCATCTCTCAGGTATTCCGCAACCGTAAGGCCCGTCATAGCTATACGCATACGGCTGCCCGACGGCTCGTTCATCTGACCGAAAGCGAGCACTGCCTTATCTATAACTCCGCTTTCCTGCATATCGCAGATAAGCTCATTACCCTCACGGCTTCTCTCTCCGACTCCGGTAAAGACCGAATATCCGCCGTGATTTACGGCGATATTATGGATCATTTCCATTATAAGAACGGTTTTTCCGACTCCTGCTCCGCCGAACAAGCCTATCTTACCGCCCTTTGCGTAGGGGACTAAAAGATCGATGACCTTTATGCCGGTCTCCAACAGTTCGTTTGCCGGTTTTTGCTCGGAAAGACTCGGGGCATTATGGTGAATGGGAATATACTTTTCGGCTTTGATCTCACCCTTGCCGTCTATCGGTCTGCCGAGAACATCTATGACTCTGCCGACAACCCCGTCGCCTACGGGAGCTTTTATTCCCTCTCCGTCACTGTAAACAGGAATTCCGCAGAAAAGACCTTCCGTTGCCTCAAGGGCGATGGTGCGTGCCGTACCGTCACCGAGATGAAGCGCTGTTTCCATATGACTTTTGTTATCCTCAGTGGAAAGGAGAGAATTTATCGGCGGAAGCTCACCGTTTTCAAACTTAACATCTATTACAGGGCCTGTTATTTTTACTATTGTGCCTCTGTATTTCTTTTCCACTTAAAACACGCTCCTTTATAAATCCGAACCCGATACTGTTCCTAAACAGCTCCCTCAACATCGGTTGCTGCCGAGATCTCGGTTATTTCATTTGTTATGGCAAGCTGCCTTTCGGCATTTATCTGCGCAGAAAGCTCTTCTATCATACCGTCGGCATTTTCAGTGGCACTTTGCATAGCACCCATTCTTGCACAGTTCTCGCTTGCCGCTGACTGCATAAACACATCGTACATAAATCCTGTTACATAATGCGAAACGAGATTTTCAAAAACCGCCGAGACATCCGGTTCGTAAATCGGATATGCGGTGTATTTATATTCATACTCAAGGTCTGTAAAGTCACGCCTTAAAAGCGGCAGCAGCCTACGGCACACCGGTTTTTGAACCGCTGCGTTTTCATATTGTGTGTAAACAACAAACGCTTCGTTTACTTCGTGAGTTCTGTAAAGCTCTATTATAGCCCTTGCCACTTCTGCGGCGGTATCAAGCGTCGGCACTTTAAGCATACTGTCTTTTGAGTACGCCGGATGAAGACCCTTTGCGCTTAAAAGCGATGTTCCTATACTTCCCACCGAAAACAAAAGCGGATCGTTTTTCTCGCTCATTTTCTCGGCGGTAAGTTCCGCAACATCCGAATTAAAACCGCCGCAAAGTCCTTTATCCGAAGAAATTGCTATAAAAAGAGTCTGTCCCTCGCTTTGCTGCTCTATAAAATGGTTATGGATATCGTTATGCTTTGCCTTTGAAAGGATATCTTTTATGGTTACCCTCAGCTTATTCAAATAGGCAAGATTAAAATCGATATTCTGCATTGCCTTTTTCATTCTTGAAGTTGAGAGCAGATACATAGCGTTTGTTATCTGCCGTGTTTGCTTAACGGCGTTAAGATGAGCCTTAAGCTCTCCCATACTGCTCATACTGCAACACTTTCCTTAAATTTAAGGAATTTATCCTCAAGACTCTGCTTTACATCATCCGAAAGTTCGCCGCTTTCGTTTATGGCTTTCTTTTCGCTCTCTGCGCTGTCTGCAAGGAATTCAAGCAGCTTTGCAGCTGTTTTTCCGATATCCCTTGTGTTTATACTGTCAAACACTCCGCTTTGATAAGCCAAAAGCAGAGCAGTCTGCTCAAACAGACTGTAAGGAGAGCTTTTATGCTGCTTAAACAGTTCGGTAAGGGTCTCTCCTCTATGAAGCATTTTTGCCGTTGCGGAGTCAACCTCGCTGCCGAATCGGGTGAATACCGCCATTTCACGGTATTTTGAAAGTTCCATTCTCAAAGTTCCCGAAACAGCCCGCATAGCTTTTTTCTGAGCGGCTCTTCCCACTCTCGATACCGAAAGTCCGGTATTTACCGCCGGTCTCACGCCGCTGTGAAAAAGTTCCTCCTCAAGATATATCTGCCCGTCTGTTATCGAAATAACATTGGTGGGTATATAAGCGGAAATGTTGCCGCCCATAGTTTCTATTATCGGAAGTGCGGTTATCGAGCCGCCGCCCTTTTCTTTTGAAAGGCAGGCACTGCGTTCAAGCAGACGGCTGTGAAGATAAAATACATCTCCGGGGTATGCCTCTCTGCCGGGCGGTCTGTGCAAAAGCAGAGACATCGTTCTGTAAGCCACGGCGTGCTTTGAAAGATCGTCATAAATTACAAGCACATCTCTGCCCTGTTCCATAAAGTCCTCTGCTACCGAACAGGCGGCATAGGGGGCAAGATACTGTATGGCAGGGCTGTCCGAAGCGGTTGCCGCAACAACGACGGTATACTGCATAGCTCCGCTCTTTTCAAGAGTGGATATAACGCCCGCCACATTTGATGCTTTCTGCCCTATTGCGCAATAAACGCAGATGACTCCCTTGCCCTTTTGATTTATTATCGAATCAAGGGCGATAGAGGTCTTACCTGTCTGCCTGTCGCCTATAATAAGCTCACGCTGACCTCTGCCTATCGGCACCATACTGTCTATCGCTAGAATACCGGTTTCAAGAGGGGTATCGACCGGTCTGCGGTCCATTATACGGGGAGCGCTTCGCTCGAGGGGAAGATAACGCTTAGCGTCAAGCGGTCTTCTGTCAAGCGGTCTTCCTATAGGGTCGATTATTCTGCCGATAAGCTCGTCTCCCACGGGGACCTCAGCTACTCTGCCCGTTCCGGTTGCGCTGTCTCCCTCGCTTACGGTATCCTCACCGTCAAGAATAACGGCTCCCACCTTATCGTCATAAAGGTCAAGCGCCATACCGAAAACGCCGCCCGAAAATTCAAGAAGCTCGCCGTATTTTCTCGAAGGAAGTCCGCCTATTCTTGCTACGCAGTCTCCCGAACGCAAAACGGTACCCTTTCTGAAGCAGACGGGACCGCCGTCAAACGAACTTATCCGCTCCTTTAAGAAGCTGCTTATGCCTTTCGGAGTGTAATCCGACACTTAGTTTCACCTACCTGCTTTCGCTTAAATGCTTTCTCATTCTTTCAAGCTGTGTCTTTACCGATGCATCGACGATCTCACCGTCGATATCGGCAACAAACCCGCCGATAATACCGTCGCAGTTAAGTCTTTCAAACTCGCACTGCCCGTATTTTGAAAGAAATCCGTCGCAAATGCTCTTAAAGCATTTGTCAGTCGTGTTTTTCGTTACGGTAATAACTGCTTTTTTCATAACTGCTTACCGCCGTTTTGAAAATAGTCCGCAACGATTTTTTCATTGTCTTTTTCATTTATTTCACGCTTTAATATCTGCTCTGAAATATCAACCGCAAGCTTTGCGATATCGTCTCTTGCGGACTCGACCGTAAGCCGACGCTCGTTTTCGGCGTCCCTAAGAGCCTTTTCGGTTATCTCTTTAGCCTCGGCTTTAGCCTGCTCGATAACTGCGGCGGAATTTGCCTTGGCTTCCGCTTTAGCCGATGCTATTATCTCTTCCGCTTCGGTCTTGCCTTTATTTACAAGCTCTTCTTTGTTATTTTCTAGTTCTGCGGCAATTTTTTCGGCGTCCTCACCCTTTTTAAGGTTTTCGGCTATACGCTGATTTCTTGCGTCAAGAAACTTTTTCACCGGCTTATAAACAAGCAGTTTAACGATAATGAACAATATTATAATGTTGAGTATATTGATGACAAGGTCGACCGCCATCTCATTTAAATTTATATTCATAAATCTTCATTCCCGAACGAAATTATTTAACTGCAAGAACAAGCGCTATAACGAATGCGTAAATTGCGGTTGATTCTGCAAGAGCGCAGCCGAGCAGCAGAATAGAGTTAATTTTACCCGAAGCCTCCGGCTGACGGGCTATAGCCTCAACAGCCTTTCCTGTTGCGAGACACATACCGAAACCTGCACCTATTGCCGTAAGTATAGCAAGACCTGCACCTATTGCGTTCATAATTCATTTCTCCTTTTATTTTAAATGTAAGGTTTTTATTGTAACATCTATTCGGTGGCCTCATTGATAAAGGTCATCGAAAGTATTATAAAGATATAAGCCTGTATAAGCGGATGGAAGAGGTTGAAATAAAGCCCTGCGACAGCCGGAATTCCGGTTGCGTATCCTCCGAGGACCGATTTAAGCAAGTCCATAACTATCATTCCGCCGAGCATATTGCCGAAAAGACGACACGCAAGCGAAATAGGTTCCGATATGTCGCTTAAAATCTTTATTGGGAATATTATCGGAGTAGGCTTCGCCATTGAGGAAAGCCTGCCGCCCAAGCCTTTTTTCTTTATTCCGCATATATTTACGAGCAAGAATGTTATAATGCCCATTGCGAATGTTACGGTTATGTCAGACGTTGGCGCTCTCAGCCCGAAAAGTTCCGCCGCTGCGGCGAATATCATAAAGACCGCAAGCGAAAACATATACGGTGCAAGCTGACCCGAATAATCCTTAAGATTTGATTTTGCGAAGTTTTCCATAGCTTCGACGAAAACCTCAAGCACATTTTGAAATCCTTTCGGCGCATCCTCCCTGAACCTTGGGAAAACAAACAGCCTGAATATGACCGAAAAAACCAAAACCGCCGCAATTATTCCCCACATTATAACCGTCGTCTGAGCAAAGGAAAAACCGAAAAGCGTTACACGGTTACTGAACAGCGAAAACTCAACCTTAAGCTCGGACTTTCTTCCGCTTACTGCAGAAATCACCGTGCCGACCGCAAGCCAGAGTGCAAATACGGTAAGAACGGTGAACAGACGCTTTTGCTTTTTAATTTTTTTACCGTCTGCCTCCGGTTTTGCCGCCGCAGACTTTGAAAAGGCTATTCCCGCTATACCCACCGCAAGACACACGGCAGAAACCGCAAGCAATATTACCTTAATGGTATCCAAGTTATCATCTCCGATACTTTTTATCTTTCCTACCCTTAAAATAGGCAAGATATATAAACATTATAAAGGCGCTTATAGGCATACCCGCAACAAATCCGCAAAGGCAGTACATAACATAATTAAGCAGTTTTATAACAAGCAGCGCTATTCCTACACCGTAACAAAGAAACTTAATAAAGGCAAGCTTGAGCACCCGTTTCTTCTCTCCCGAAGTGACGGCAAGCATAAGCCGCCTTAAAAGAAAAGTCTGCAAAGCGCCGAACAACATCGACACTATAAAAACTATCATTTGCGGCTTCATAACGCTCCCCCTTAAAATTGATACCTAATTATAGTACCTTTTCATATACTTGTCAAGTATTTCACAAACAAAAAATCAATATAGTTAAACGTCCGACAAACCTATTATATGCGGTTTGACTTTAAGAAATCCGAAGCGACCGACCGTTCGCCGGAGGATATAGGAAAAAGTTATCGGCAAAACGAAATTTCAGGGATTAAGATTTTTTAAAAATACCCCTCAGTCCCTGACGGGACAGCTCCCCTCTGTTTCAGCTACGCTGAAAAGAAGGGAGCCAAAAAGACAACAAAGCCTTATTTTAACAGTAAAACCGTATTGAATATATAGGCTCCCTTGTGTAAAGGGTAGCCGAAGGCGGCCGAACGGTAGTGAATGACAGTCCGGGGGACTGTCAGAGCCGTGAGGTGACCGAGCCGCAGCGAGAAATGTCCCGATAGGGACTGAGGGATTGTTTAAAAGCTCAAATCAAAGCAGTGGCTTAAATATCAACGATCAAACATTAAAATTTAATATCAAAGAGAGTGCATTTTTCCGCCTCTGTCTTTGAATTTTAAAAAAACAATAAATTCAAAAAGGTTCAAAAATATAAAAATACAATGAATGAATACCCCTCAGTCAGCCGTTCCGTCTGACAGCTCCCCTCTGTGAAAAGAAGGGAGCCTATGGTGGAAACAGTTTTGCCGATTGATTTGCAGACATTTTCAGGGCGTACGGAACAGCCTATTTTAAGGTTTTTTAACCGTTTTCCTCACGACCGATTCGTGCATAAGTGCCATAAGCACAAGCAAAACGAGCAGATAACCCGGCAAAAGATTAACGCTTATATGTTGAGCAATAATTCCGAAAAGGGGCGGCATAAGACAAATCCCCACATATGCACTTGCCATCTGAATTCCTATAAGTGCCTGGGAATGTTCTTTACCGAATTTCTGCGGTGTTGAGTGAATAACACAGGGATATATAGGTGCACATCCGAGACCTATTATAATAAGGCCCGCAAGGGTCGTGTAAACGCCCGAGGATATAAACATTAAAATTATTCCGACGGCAATAATCACCTGACCCGCTCTTATCATAGTAACATCACTGAACTTAAACGTGAGAAATCCGTTTATCGCCCTGCCTGCCGTTATTCCGATGAAAAACATACTTTCATATCCTGCAGCTCTGTTTTGGGAAATTCCGTTATGTAATACCATATAACTGCTTGCCCAGAGCATCGCCGTTTGTTCAAGGGCGCAATAACAGAAGAAAGACAGCAGAGCCTCTTTAACGCCTTTGATTTTAAGCGCAGAAAAAGATGTTATCTCTTCAGTCTCACCGTCTTTAATTTCTTCGGTTTCGGCTGCATTCTTTTTCCAGAGCGGGATACTTAATACGAGAACAAGCGTAAAAGCACAAAGCAAAATCCCGACCGCTCTGTATCCGCCGCTCCAGCCTTTGCCTATCGACAGAGAGTACCCTATAGCATAAGGACCCGCTATTGTTCCGACTCCCCACATACAATGCAGCCAGCTCATATGGCGACTTTTGTAATTAAGGGCAACATAATTATTAAGCGAAGAGTCTACACTCCCCGCCCCGAGCCCGTAAGGCACGGCAAGCGCACACAAAACGGGAAATGTTTTTGCAAAGGAAAATCCCAAAACAGCAAACGCCGTAAGTCCGACGCTTGCTGCGGTTATAACCCCCGGTCCGAATCGTTTTGAAAGCCTGTTGCTCATAAGGCTTGAAACAACCGTTCCTACGGCTATTATCATAGAAATCATTCCGGCGTAAGACACCGGAATCTTAAACTCAGGATACATTGACGGCCACGCCGAACCCAGCAAAGAGTCCGGCAGACCGAGACATATAAAAGAAAGGTATATAATCGCAAGCAGCAAAGAATACATAACTAAGCTATCACCCCGGCAAGTGTTATAATAAACGGCATAGTCACAAGTGACAGAGCCGTACTCAGAGACACCAACGACGCAGAAGTTTCGGCGTCTCCGCCGAATTTAGACGCAAACATAGTGCCGATCGCCGCACAGGGAGCACAGGAGGCTATAGCTATTGCCGAAAACAAGGTCCCTCTTACGCCGCAGACATACATAAGCGCAATGCTTATAAGCGGAGCTGCAACCAATCTTAAAATAACGGCCGTAACACAGTGAATATTCTTGACAGCCTTTTTTATATCGGATTTTGCAAGATGAAAGCCGATAATTATCATAGGCAGCGGCGTGTTAAGACCCGCAATATAAGATATAGGCTCCGATATCACCTTTGGGACCGGAATTGAAAACAGGAAAATAACGAGTCCCGCTGCAAGTCCGATAATACCGGGGTTGATTATAAGCTTTTTCGCCGATAAATACTTTTTATCGCCGCTCATAAGAAGTATACCGTAGCTCCAGACAAAGAGATTGAAAATGGCGATAAATGAAGCACCGTAAAAAACGCCCGTCTCCCCGAGCAGCGCCTCCTGAAGCGGCAGCGACATATAGCCGCAGTTTGAAAAAATAACTCCGAACTGCAAAGCCCTTTTAAGCTGTATATCCTTCGGTCTTATGACCGCTTTGCTTATAAGTATAAACAGAATATGCAGCAAAACAACAATAAGAAAGCTTAAAAGCAAGCCTTTAAGCATCTTATTGTCGAATTTTCTTATAAAAGATTTTATGATAACGCAGGGCGTTACAAAGTATAAAACCAACTCGGTTATATCCTTAACACCGTTTTGCGTGAGAATATTTTTCTTTGCAAGGATAAAGCCGAACGCTATTAAAATCAGCAGGATAACAACCTGTGTAAGAACACCGGAAAAGACAGCTATCATTTATTCACACTCTCGGCAAATTTTAAGAATGCGGCCTTGCCTTCGCAGTCACGCTTGAACACGCCTGCGTGCTCAAGCACCTTAGAAAAGACTATGCCTATTTCATATTTGATAATACCGTCTATATTATTAGCATTTATATCGGAATATTTCGCTCTTATTTCGTCTATCCAATCTGCGTGCTTCGAAAGAGTCTCGTCTTTCCTTATATCCTTACCCTCCAAAACGGCGGTTTCGAGGGCAGATATTTCATTTTTAAGCCTTGCGGGCAAAACGGCAAGTCCCATAACCTCTATGAGTCCGATATTCTCTTTCTTTATATGATGAAGCTCCGAATGTGGATGGAAAACCCCGAGAGGATATTCGGGAGAAGTTATATTATTCCTCAAAACAAGGTCAAGCTCATATTCGGAGCCTTTTTTACGGGCGATCGGAGTTATTGTGTTGTGCGGCTCGCCGTTTGTTTCGGCAAATATTCCGACACTTTCATCGCTGTAAGCTCTCCAGCAGCCGAGTATTTTATCGGCAAGCTGTATCAGCGGTTCACGGTGGTTGCAGGAAAGTCTTATAACCGACATAGGCCATTTAACTATACCTGCCTTAACATTTTCAAAGCCCTTGAACGTAAGCGGAGTTTCAACCTTTGCTTTTGCCATTGCAAAAGTATAATGTCCGCCCTGAAAATGGTCGTGGCTTAATATAGAACCTCCGACTATCGGCAGATCTGCGTTTGAACCGACAAAATAATGCGGAAACTGCTTTACGAAATCAAGCAATTTTCTGAACGTTGCGCAGTTTACAGCCATAGGTGTATGCTCACTGTTAAAAACTATGCAATGCTCTTTATAGTAAACATACGGAGAGTACTGAAAGCACCAATCGCTGTTGTTTATTATCAGCGGAATAATACGGTGATTTTGCCTTGCGGGGAAGTTTATTCTTCCTGCATATCCCTCGCATTCTTTACATAACAGACATTTCGGATATCCCGACTGAGGAGCATTTTTTGCAGCAGCGATAGCCTTAGGGTCCTTTTCGGGCTTTGAAAGATTTACGGTTATATCAAGAGTGCCGTACTCGGTATCGGCAGTCCATTTCATATCCTTTTTTATGCGATAACGCCTTATATAATTACTGTCGCAGGAGAGCGAATAAAAATAATCGGTGGCTCTTTCGGGAGATTCCCTGTAAAGAGAATAGAACCTGTCGGTAACCTCGGATGGCCTCGGCATCATAAGACCCATAAGTTTTGTATCAAAAAGATCACGGGATGTTATACCGTCCTCAATTATGCCTTCGGAAACGGCATAATCAAGAATCTCGTTTAAAGTGCTTTCAAGATCGACATTCTGATATGTATCGGTGCATTCCGTACCGTCAAGTCTTAACGCTTCAAGAAGACTGTTTGTAACAAATATTTCATCCCTCTTCTCAAAAAGACCCTTTTTAAGTCCGTAACAAATAAGTTTTCTGACGCTTTGCTCAATCATATTCAAATTCCCCTGTTTTATATTTTAAGAAAATGTTGTGACAACCTTCTGTTTATCCGGTATGCAAACCCAGGTTCTGCCCCTGTTCAAGGTTATTTTATTACCCTCGGCATCGGTAAATGTAAATGCATTTGCGGCAGCGCCCTTACTCCAGTTTATTTTCTGATAAGTACCGTTTGTTATATAGTAACCGTCACCCGACTGCAGATCGACCTTGCGGTGATAATTGTCCGGATAAAACGATATCGAAGTGTTTAAAACAAGAATATTTGTTATCGAAGTTGTCTCTCCGGTCTTATAATCTTTCCTTACGGTGCCGTTGACGGAGCGGACATATGTTTTTGACGCATCATCAAATGTGAAAGTTGCCTTACAGCTTGTGCTGAACGGAACGGTCACAACATTTGCGGCACCGTCCGAAAGGCTTATTATCTTATCTTTTTCCGCAAACTGCTGCCAGGTTCCCGTTTTCTTTGCAGCCATATCGAATTTCCCCGAAAGACCGCTGTAAAGGCTCTCGCTCATCGCATAAAGAGTATGCTCTTTGGCAAGACCGTTCTTTATTCTCTGAGAACCGAGAACACCGGTATCTATAGACTGATCGTCAATATCCTTAAGGTGCGGCTTGCAGTAAAGATTATCCTGACCGCAGTGAACATAAACCGCATCATTTCCGAGTGCCAGATCTACATAAGGATATCTTGCCGACCTTACGGGTCCTATCTGCCCTACCGACGATATATCCTGATAAACCGCCATAAGACGGGTTATTCCGCCCTCAACCTCGGTTTCGTAAACTATATCGGCTTTATTTACGCCTGTTTGCACGGGCTGTGCTATACCGATATTGTTTATCATTATAGCAACAGGCCTTTTTGCCGCTTTATCGGCAGATATTTCGGTACCGGTAAGCGGATTTAATATTTCCTCGCCTTTTTGAATTTCGGTTTTTACCGACGATCCTGAGGATGTTTTATCGGCAGCCGGAGGGTCTATACTGCATCCGGCAAGCATAACCGAAAGCGCAATAAGCATTAAGGCAGTTAACTTTTTAAACATAATAACAATCTCCCAATGAAAAATCTTATAACCTAACGCAGATGTCCCCCGCCTTAAAAGACGGGTTTTATTTCAGTCTTTGGCAAAAGAGTGTAATCTCCCGCATCAAATCCCGAGGAGCTAACGCTCCTTTGCGTGGCTTGCAATCAGCCGCAAGCTCTGCTCCTTTCAGACAAAGCAGAGTGTTGCTCCGACTTAAAAATATTATACTATTGCGAAATGAATTAAGCAAGAGGAATTCAAAAGAAAAATCTTAATTTTTTTATAAACAATATAACCGGACAAATTTCCCGCTGCCGGGAAGCATCGTGCCCCGATCGTATTGTCTAAGGCTCTTAAAAACCGAAAAAATTAAAAAAGTTCTTGACACAAAATGAAATATGTGGTAATCTAAGCATAGTTAGCAAAGGCTAACTGACTTTCGCCGGGGACGCCCGGTTAAATTTCAGGATATCGGTTAGCGTATGCTAACTTAAAAGGAGGAACTTAAAATCAGCGTTGTTATACTCGGCGGTAATGAATGTATGGTAAGCAAATACAATGAGATCTGCAAAGCCTATAACTGCAAGGCTAAAATATATTCAAAAATGTGCGGAGGTCTTAAGGGACTCGGAACACCGGACATTGCAATATTTTTTACGGGTACTATGTCGCATAAAATGCTGCGTTTTGCGGAAAGCTCTTTAAAAAGCACAACAAAAATCGCACGCAGTCGCTCAGGTTCTGCTTCCGCCCTTAAAAACATACTCGAAGGGCTTACAAGAGCCTAAAAACAAATAAGGAGTCAATTATGTCTGAAGAGCTTATAATAAGGCACTGTTCCCCAACTCTTGCAGGAATGAAAGCAGGAAGTCTTTTTGCCTGCGAATACCCCTCTGAAAAACAAATGAATTCGGAGATAGGAGCAATCAACAAAAAACTTAAGTCGGGCGGAGTGAGAGTATTGCCCGTTATACGGGGAAACCGGGCGCTTGTTTATATATACAGACCGAAAGCTCTCAAAAAAGCTTTTGAAAATGCACAGGCAAAGGAAATACTTAAAAATACGGGCTATGAGGGCCTGGAATCGGAAAAGTGCGTTGTAAAACTTATGAAAAAGCTCAGAACAAACGAAGAATTTCCTCACGAAATAGGTCTTTTTCTCGGATATCCTCCCGAGGATGTGGCAGGATTTATGAAAAACGGTGCAAAGAAAAGCAAAATCACGGGTTTGTGGAGGGTCTACGGCAACGAAGAAGCGGCAAATAAAATTTTTGCAAAATACAAAAAATGCAGTGAAGTATATTTAAAAGAGTTTAAAAAAGGAAGAACTCTTGAAAAACTCACGGTTAATTTTTGAAAGGAGTTATTTTTATGATTAAAACAGCAGTTGTTTATTGGAGCGGAACCGGAAATACCGAGAATATGGCTTCGTCGGTACTTGAGGGTGCAAAGGAAAAGGGGGCTCAGGCAGAGCTTTTCACTGCGGCTGAATTCACCCCCGAACTTGCGGAAAGTTTTGACAGCATAGCTTTCGGCTGCCCTGCTATGGGAGCGGAAGTCCTCGAAGAGGATGAGTTTGAGCCGATGTTTTCGGCTGTTTTGCCGAAGCTTAAAGATAAGAAAATTTCGCTTTTCGGTTCTTACGGCTGGGGAGACGGCGAATGGATGCGCAACTGGGAGGATACCTGCCGCCAAAGCGGCGCCGTCCTTGTTTGCGACAGTGTTATATGCAACGATACTCCCGACGAAGAAGCTCTTGCATCCTGCAAGGCTCTCGGCGCCGCTTTGGCCCGGTAATTTCTTCGGCGCCGAAACGCCGAAGTCAAATTTAAATTACATCGGCTGACGACCGTTACCCTGCAACACGCAGGGTAACGGTATTTTTTTTCGAAAAGATGTAAAAAGATGAATTTTTTGTTGTTTTTAATCGGATGTTATTGTATAATAGTATAGTATATTTATTTAGGAAGTGTAACACTTGGCTGAGATTATATATCTCGATAACAGTTCGACAACAAAGCCCTGCAAAGAGTCGATAAAGGCTGTAGACACTGCTCTTTCGGAAAATTGGGGTAATCCGTCGTCGCTGCATATTTTGGGGATGAAAGCGGAGGAGACCGTAAATAATGCGAGAAACGCCGTAGCCTCGCTGCTTAAAGTAAGAGACGATGAAATATACTTCACAGGAAGCGGAACAGAAGGCAACAACACCGCAATATTAGGCGCCGCTTTCGCCCGTGCAAAGCGAGGCAACCGAATAGTAACGACCTCGGTTGAGCACCCTTCGGTTCTCGAAACGGTAAAAAGACTTGAAGAAACGGGTTTTGAGGTTATAAGAGTATCGCCCGATAAAGACGGGGTCGTAGATCCGAATAAACTTGAGGCGGCAATAAATGATAAGACCGTTCTTGTAAGTATGATGCTTGTAAACAACGAAACCGGGGCGATTATGCCGGTACAGGCTGCAAAACAGGCTATACTTAAAAAAAGAGCTCCGGCACTTCTGCACTGTGACGGTGTTCAGGCGTTCGGTAAAATGCCGATAGACCCGAACTCTTTGGGGGCGGACCTTTTTACCGCAAGTGCACATAAAATACACGGTCCTAAAGGCATAGGCGTTTTGTATATAAAAAAAGGCGTTACCGTAAAGCCTCTCATAACAGGCGGGGGACAGGAGCGTGGTATGCGCTCCGGAACCGAAAGCGTGCCTTTGGCAGCCGGTATGGGAGCGGCGATATCCGCTCTTATTGACCCGAAAACGGAGCTTAAAAAAATAAAGGAACTTAATCTCTATGCAAGAAAGGCACTTCTCGAAACCGGACTTGTCCGTATAAATTCATCCGAAGAAGCCCTTCCCTACATACTTAACATTTCCGTTTTGGGATACCGCTCGGAAACCTTGCTCCACTTTCTTGAAAACAGAAAAATTTTTGTTTCCTCGGGAAGTGCGTGCGCAAAAGGCAAAGGAAGTTATGTTTTAAAAGAGTGCGGATTTGATAAGAGAACGATTGACAGCGCACTCAGACTGAGTTTTTCAAGATATAATAAAAAAGAAGAAATAGATGTGCTTGCCGCCGCCCTGCGTGACGCTGCGGCAACTCTCAGAAGGGCAGACCTATGAAAGAAGTTATACTTATAAAGGACGGAGAGCTTTCCTTAAAAGGTCTCAACAGATGCGTTTTTGAAGATAAAATGATACACAGCATACGCCGCAGATTAAAACCGCTCGGAGAGGTTAAAATAAGAAAGGCGCAGTCTGCGGTTTATATAGAGCCTCAAAGCGAGGATTTTGATTTTGAGGAGGCTCTTAAAAGAGTGAGCCTTATTTTCGGAATAGCGGCTTTTTCAAGAGCCTGCGTTTGCGAAAAGGATCTTGAGTCTATAAAAAAAACAGCTCCGGAGTATTTGAAAGAAACCCTCTGCGGCGTTTCCACGTTTAAAGTTGAGGCAAAAAGAGCGGATAAGAATTTTCCTTTCAAATCCCCCGAGATATGCGCAAGTCTCGGCGAAGTTTTGCTTGACAGTTTTCCGAATCTTTCGGTTGACGTTCACTCTCCCGATGTGATTGTTACGGTTGAAATAAGAGATTTCGGTGCTTATATAAGGGCAGGTCAGATAAAAGGGGCGGGAGGACTGCCCACTGGTACCGCCGGCAAAGCCGCAGTCTTAATATCGGGCGGAATTGACAGTCCCGCTGCCGCCTGGACTATGGCAAAAAGAGGGGTTACCTTAAACGCAATCCACTTTGCAAGTCCTCCTTACACAAGCCCGAGGGCGGAACAGAAGGTTAAAACTCTGCTTTCCAAAGTTTCGGCATACAGCGGCAGAATAAAGCTTGCCGTTGTTCCGTTTACAGAGATCCAGGAGGAAATAGGAAAGCACTGCCCCGAGGATTTCTTCACCCTTATTATGCGCAGAATGATGATGAGGATAGCCTGCAGAGTGGCAAGAGAAAACGAGTGCGCTGCGCTTATAACGGGAGAAAGCTTAGGGCAGGTTGCAAGCCAGACTCTTCCCGCACTTGCCGTTACCGACAGTGTATGCGATATGCCGGTAATGCGTCCGCTGATAGGAATGGATAAAGAAGAAATAGTTACTATATCAAAAAAGATAGACGCCTTTGAGACATCCATTCTCCCCTATGAGGATTGCTGCACGGTTTTCACACCTAAACATCCTCATACAAGACCCAAACCCGGTCAGTGCGAGGCGGCGGAAGCGGAGCTTGATATTGAACCGCTTATTGAGAGAGCTGTAAACGGAATAGAATACACAGTAATAGAATAATATTTTGGAGGAAGTCAAATGCAGCAAAATATAAAGGTAGATATGGTGTATTACCGCACGCCTTCCGATTTTGAAATGGAATTTAACCTCTGCGGTTGCTGCCATATGCGTCTGCTTTCGGAAAAAGCTCAGGACAGACAAAGTCTTATAAGGTCACTTGCAAGAGCCGTATCAAGAAGCAGAATTATTATAGCCTGCGGTCCTCTGTTTGATAAGGACGGTCTCATACCACTCGTTGCCGCTGCTATCGGCACAAAGACGCAGCAGATATCAAACCGTGATTATGGCATAAATTCCGAAGGATATACGGACATTATAAAGGGTTCGACACCGCTTGTCACTCCGGACGGATTTTTTTGCGGGTGTATAATTGAGAGCGGTCCGCAGTCTATTATAATTTTAAGCGATAACAGAGATTTAAGAAAACAGATTTTAAAAGAGCTTATTCACCCTTATATTTATGAACTCAGCACTATGCCCGAACCTGTCGCAGCGGCGCAGAACGATAATACCGCACCGGAAGAAGAAAACAGCGCTTTTGAAAGCGAAGAAAATCCTTCGGTTTTAAAGGAAACAGAAGAAACAGTGCCTGAACACGCCGAGGGACCCGAAAACTCCGGCACAACGAGCGGCGAAACAGCCGTCGATGTTTCGGCTGACAGTCTTTTGCCCGACGCCTCCGATGCAGACGCAGCCGCAAGCATTGCCGCAACGGTTGCAAAAATAACCGCAAGCATTGCAATGGAGACCGAAAAGCTTAAAAACGAAACGGCTGCAAGCATATCCGAAATACCGACGGATATTGCGGGGAAAGCGGCGGAAATAACAAAGCCCGAGAAAGAACTCACAGAACAGAGTGAAGAAACGGAAGATACAAAAGAACAGACCGAGCCGAATACAAAAAGCTCAAACGAGATTTCGTTCGTTATGGATGACCCTGAGGAAGACGAAGAGGAGTATCCGAACGAAGAATTTGAGCAGGACGACGTTATGAATTCCCTTTATATCGAGCCGAGCGCTCCGACGCCCGCTTCGGTTGCTCAGTATGCTTCCGAATATACACCCTCAAAGGGCGACGAACTGTTTATTTCCGGTGATGATGAGGAAAGTTGGGATTTCGATTACGACGGCGACGGTGATCAGGACAGGGACGAAAAAAAGAAAGCTTCAAATCTAAGCATTTCAATTATAGCAGTCTCGGTAATATTGGTTCTTATAATTGTCGCTCTTGCCTATATACTTGTATATATACCTTACAGCAAAGGAATAGGTATGAGCACATATATTCATCAGATTTTCGGAACTTCTTCGAGTATGGTTTAATATCGTTATCACGGTAAGAAAGGGTGTTTTTAAACTATGGCAGGTCTGCCGATTGCGATAAAATATGTTATCGTCTTTTTTGTATCTATGGTCCCCGTAGTTGAGCTGAGAGGAGCTATCCCGATAGCTGAGAGTATGGGACTTAATATATTTATATATTATCCGATCGCAATATTAGGCAATCTTCTGCCTGTCCCCATAATCTACCTTTTCGCAAGGAAAGTGCTCCTTTGGGGAAAAGACAAAAAAGGAATAGGCAAATTTTTTAATTGGTGCCTCAACAAAGGCGAAAGAGGCGGCAAAAAGCTTAAATCGGCTGCCGGAGAAAGGGGGATTTTTTGGGCACTCCTTATTTTCGTCGGCATACCGTTGCCCGGTACCGGTGCCTGGACCGGAACTTTAGGTGCAAGCTTTTTAAATCTTGATTTTAAAACAAGTATAGTTGCAGTATCATTGGGTGTTGTCCTTGCCGGAATAATAATGTCGCTCGGCAGTAAAATAGTAGCGGCGTTTGAATGGTTCGGAATAGCCGCTCTCGTTGCCGTTATCGCCGTTATTGTGATAGTATCGATGGTTATGAAAAACAAAAAGAAAGAAAACTGAAAATTTACATAGGTTATGCCGACGGAATAATCTTCCTGGCCTAAACAATCGGAAAGTATTTTCACTTATGAGTTTGTATTTTTTAACCTTTTTTCAGTTTGTTGTTTAAAGTTTGAAAGTTATTAAAACGGCCCACGCACTTTTTCGGTATCGAATTTTTATGCCTGATCTTTATTTGAGCTTTTAACAATCCTTCAGAAAGCCGTATGGCTGACTGAAGGGTATTCTTTTCTTGTGCTTTTTTGTAATTTGAATTTCCTATTTAAAATTCAGAAACAAAAAAACGCTCCTTTCTGCCTTAAGCTGACGAGAATCGTACCCGTCACGCCCGACAAAAAAGGAGCCGACATTTATTCCGGTTTTGATCATTCCTGCCCCGAAGCAAAATTATCCTTTATTTCCTTAAGCTTTTCTACACAGGAAAGACAGATGTTATATCCGCAGTATTCAATGCTGTCCGATAGTTCGCCGCAAAAAACGCAGGTCGGACGGTATTTTTTCAAAATAACGCAGTCGCCGTCGGTATGAATTTCAAAACTGTCAACATCGTTTTCTATACCGAGATGTTTTCTTATTTCCTTGGGTATAACAACTCTGCCCATTTTATCGACCGGTCTTACTATTCCCGTATTTTCCATTAAACACACCTTCCGAATTTTTTTAAGATTTTACCATATATTTTTTCTTTTTTCAAGTAGTCTGCGCCTTGTAAAAAACAGTCCGTTGTGGTATCATATACTTCATAGGGAGACGAGATACATATATGAAGTTGTTTTTTAAGAATTTAGGCGAATATTTGAAAGGTCACATAGCTGTGACGGTTGCAATCTGCTGCGCAGTCGTTTTGACTGTCGCATCCGCAGTATTTATACTGCCGAAAATAGGTGCGAAAAAGCCTTCTGCCGTGAGTAAACCGGCTGCGGTCTCAAGCAGTGCAAACTCATCAAAGAAGGTTGAAAATACATCCTCGGAGCCGGAAAAAGAACCGGAGCCGGAACTTAAAATTGATTCACCGGCAAAGAGTGCTGTTACGGTCACAAGCTCCGTAATTTCATTTTCGGGTTCAAGCGACCCGAAAGCCGAGCTTAAGTTAAACGGTGAAACCGTGGAAAGGGACAGTGCCGGGAATTTCGCTTTCGAAAAAACTCTGAATATAGGAAAAAACACCTTTACATTCAACCATAAGGGCAAAGATACGGTTTATACCGTAACATATAAATATATAATAATAAAGGATCTTTATCCTGCCGCAAAGCAGACTCTTGACTCAGGTTCCACATTCGGGGTGACGGTCTGCGCAAGGGTAGGCTCAACGGTTACGGCAAGCTTTAACGGAAGTACGATAAAACTTTTGCCTGCTCAGACTGCCGATGTTTCGGGTGCAGCAACCGAGTTTATTAACTACAGCGGAAGCTTTACTCTGCCGACGGGTAATGAATCAAACATAAACTTAGGTAAGGTAACATTCAGAGCTGCCCTGGGCGGAGCAAGCGATACCCGTTATTCCGGAAATATAGTCTGCAAGAAGCAGGAACTCCCTCCGGGGGCTAATTATATTGCCGAAGTTGTTGCATACAGTGCGGAAACCTTTGACGGCAACACCGCCGACGACCGCTCAAACCCCACATTTAATTACCTGCCGCAAGGAACGGTCGATTACTGCGACAACAGTACGGTTTACGATTCAAGTTCAAAGAACACATATTATAAACTCCGTTTCGGCAGAAGAGTATACACGGATAAGAAAAATCCGCCGGCGTCGGGGAGAACCACCGTTACAAAAAGATATGTCGGCACTTTGCCCGATCATAATGAAATAACCGTAAATTCTCTCGCAAACGATGGGAGGCACACGGTGCTAACTTTAGCCTCTTCCTATAAAGCACCGTTCATATTCGAGCTTAAAAATCAGGGATATACAAATCCCTCAAAGCAGGATTTTACAATATCCTCAGCGACCTATACTTATATTGATATAAAATTCTGTTATGCTACCGTGTTTAACGGAACGGTTGATATACCCGAAGATGATCCGCTGTTTAAGTCTGCGGAAATCATAAACAACGGTGACAGTCACACTCTGAGACTTCATCTTAAAGCTCAGGGGAAATTTTACGGATGGGACTGTAAGTATAACCAAAACGGAGACCTTGTTTTCAGTTTTTTAAATCCTGTTAAAATAACAGGAACGGACTCAAACAGTCTTTCGGGAGTCAAGGTTCTTATTGATGTAGGTCACGGCGGCAGCGATATAGGCGCTCTGGGACTTAATAAATCGGCACATCCGGAAGCGGAAAGGAATTTAAACCTTGCGCTGAAACTAAAGGCAAAGCTTGAGGCTCAGGGAGCAACAGTTGTTATGACGAGATATCAGAATTCTACCGTTACTGCGGATGACCGCTGCAAAATGCTGAAAGAACAGCAACCCGATATCTGCATTGCCGTTCATCACGACTCAAGTGAAAGTAAAAGCGCAAACGGTTACAGTACATTTTATTCAACACCGTTTTCCGCAAGTGCGGCACGGTTTATTGATAACCAGGTGAAAAGCGCCGGCATATATAATAAGGTTTGGCCGCTTCGCTGGCACTATTTCTTTACCGCACGCATAACCACCTGTCCGGTTGTGCTTACCGAAAACGGATTTATTTCAAGCTATTCGGATTTCCCCGGAATTGCCGACGAGGGAACTAACGAACGAAAAGCAGAAGCGATAACAAGGGGAGTTATCGATTATTTTAAATCAATTCAGTGATTTTTAAATACAGAATTTCGGATAAAAGTTTAAGGGGCTGCCTATAAAACGGCAACCCCTTTTATTATTTTAAAATATCCCTCGCCCCTGACGGGACAGCTTTTTATTCGAAAACACCGAACCCTTTTGTCTGCTTCGCAAAGATTCCTCTGAGCAAGCGGAATGATCTCTAAGAAAAGATGGGCCTAATGAGCAAAAAAGTCTTATTATAGCAGTAAAATTGTATTGAATAAGATGCCTGCCCTGTGTAAGGTAGCCGAAGGCGGCTTCAAGCGCAAAGTGAATGACAGTCCGGTAGACTGTCTTAAGCCGTGAGGTGACCGAGCCGCAGTGAGAAATGTCCCGACAGGGACTGAGGGATTGTTAAAGCCCGAAATTAAAGCAGAAACTCAAGTGTTAAGATTTAAGTATCAAAACTCGATGCCGAAAAATATGCTTTTTATTTTTGCTTTTAAATTATAAATAAATTATAAATAAGGAATTTAAACAACAGAATATGAAATTTAAAAGCCAAAGCCGGGAGCTAAAAATAATAAAGCCCTCCTTGTGTAAAGGAGGGTGGCACGGCGAAGCCGTGACGGAAGGATTGTTAAAGACTTAAATCAAGCAGAAGTTAAAATGTTAAAGATTAAGTAAAAAAATCAGGCATAAAAATTCACTGCCAAAAAGCAACATATTTTCCATTTTTACCTCAAATTTTAAATAAGAAATTCAAAAGACAAAATATTAACTTTAAAAAGCAAAAAAGAAAAATATAAAATACAAGGAAAAAAATACCCCTCAGTCAGCCGTTCCGGCTGACAGCTTTTTCTCCGAAAACGGGAACCCTTTTGTCTGCTTTGCAGACATTTCCCCTATCAGGGGAATAACCTCTATTTGGCAAAAGCCAAAAGAAGGGAGCCTATGGGGTAAGCAGTTTTTTAACTTCTTTGCAAATGCTTTTCAGGGAACAACCTCTATTTCGGCTACGCTGAAAAGAATGGAGCCTTAAAGGACAATAAGTTTGTTATAAACAAAAAGCGGAAAATAAGTTTCAAATTTAAAACAAATTCTACTTACCATATTAAAAAAGAATTTCAAACTTAATAAATCTATATATCCGGGAATTAAAACTTAAATATAAAATGAAGTCATATTTCCCGCATTAAAAAGGACTGCAAATTTTATGAAATTATGTATCCGGGAACTAAGGCTTAAGCATAAAATAAAACTATATTCCTCGTATTAAAAAAAGAGCCGCCGAAGGCGGTTCTTTTTTTGCTTTGCAGTGTGAAAACATCGGTTTTTAATGAATATAAATTACAAAACAGACATACTCTGTTTAAATTCACTTACTTACAATGTTTCTTTGAGAGTGCTTTCAGTTCGTCCCAAACATTTTCCATCTCCGAAACAAGTTTAAACTGTGTTCTAGCTCTTACAAGGTTATGCTCCGGATAAGCTGTTTTAAAGTATGTATCGCCGTCGATATAGTCAGTCAAAAAGCGCATTCCGCATTCAAGCGTCATCATTTTAGCGCCTTCGGGAAGCAGCATTATTTCCTCGTTTGAGAGCATTCCGCCGCAGCCTTCCAAAAATCCGTTTAAATAGGCATTATAAAGCTCAAGACTGAAATTCACTTTATCGAGATCGGGTTCATCCTCTGCGGCAGTTGATGCACCGAAACGCACTGCATCACCGAAGTCGGTCACAGAAAATCCGGGCATAATCGTGTCAAGATCAATAACACACAGCGCCTTGTGAGTTTTTGCATCAAGCATAACATTGTTTGATTTGGTATCATTATGAGTAACTTTAAGGGGCAGGTCGCCTTTTTTATGAGCGTCAAAAAGCAGGGGGCAGAAATCCGCTCTGCTTTTAACAAATTCAATTTCAGCCTCGGCGTTCTGAGCTCTGTTTGAGGCGTTGTTTGAAACGGAGTTTAAAAAATCGTTATACCTCTTTTCGGTATTGTGAAAGTCCGGAATGGTCTCATAGAGAGTATCCGCCGGAAAATCCGCAAGGTCTCTCTGGAAATTTCCGAAAGCAACGGCACACTCATAAAAATCGTTTACATTATCAACCCTGTCAAGACAAACGGAGTTTTCTATGAAATCGTACATTCTCCAGAATTTTCCGTTTTCATCCTTGTAATAAAAACCGCCGTTTACCGTGGGAACGAGCGTCATAACCTTTCCGGTGTTATTCTTTTTGCTCAAAAAAGCGGTCACTTTCTCTATGTTTTCCATTATCTGTCCGGGGTTTTTAAAAACGTTTCCGTTAATGCCCTGAAAAATATATCTTGTTCTTTTGCCGTCTTTTTCGGTCACCAAAAGATAGGTATCGTTAATGTGACCGTTGCCGTATTTCTCTAACGAAACCGGCGAGCCGTTTATCTCAAAAAGAGATATTAAATTTTTAAGCTCCGTATTACTTTCCATTTTCAGACTTTCCTTTTTCAACAAATATTTATCAATCGTCACAGCACGGGTCGGGTTTTTCAGGCTTAGGTTTTTCCGGTTCGGATTTTGTTTCGCTTCCAAGCCCGGTCGTTTCCGTGAATAAGGCGGCGTTTGTGACTGCGTTTACGGCGTCGGTCGGTATAATAAGCTTTGCCGCCTTCCCGTTTGACATATTTACAAGAGCCTCATATTTTTTAAGCTCTAAAACAGCGGCGTCTGCGCCGGCTGCTTTAAGCGCCGCAAGACCGTCCGCCTCAGCCTTTTTAGAAAGATAAATAGCTTTAGCTTCGCCTTCCGCTCTTGCTATTCTTGCGTCTCTTTCACCCTCGGCTTCAAGAATCATAGCCTGTTTATCGCCTTCTGCCCTTGTTATTGCGGCAGCTTTATGGCCCTCGGCCTGAAGCAGGGTTTCTCTTCTGTCACGTTCGGCTTTCATCTGCTTTTCCATAGCGTTTTGAATTTCCGCAGGCGGAATGATGTTTTTAAGCTCTACACGGGTGACTTTCATACCCCATTTATCGGTCGCTTCGTCAAGAATGTTAGTCATTTTGCTGTTTATGGTATCTCTCGAAGTAAGTGTGCCGTCAAGCTCCATTTCACCGACGATATTTCTTAAGGTTGTCGCAGTGAGATTTTCAAGAGCATTTATGGGGTTTACTACGCCGTATGTGTAAAGCCTGGCGTCGAAAATGCGGAAGTAAACCACCGTATCTATCTGCATAGTGACATTATCTTTTGTTATAACCGGCTGAGGTGGAGAGTCCATAAACTGCTCTTTTAAGGTTATCTTTTTGGCAATTTTCTCAATAAACGGAATTTTAACGTGAATTCCGGCATCCCAAACGGTTTTGTACTTTCCGAGAAGCTCTATGACATACTGCGTTGCCTGCGGCACCACTCTTATGTTTGAAAAAAGCAGAATGACAACAACAGCCGCTGCTATAAGGATAATTATTTCACTGTCCACAAAAAGCGCCCCTTTTATATTATTTTATGCCGAAAGCTTCCTTTAATTTCTTTTTTGAGGCAAGCTCCGGAAGAAAATTATCGAAAGATGTTTTAAAATGAGTGTTTTCGCTTAGCATATCGTCAATCGCAGTCTTGATCTGCTCATCATTCAATGCGGCGGCGGCAAGAACGGCAACAACCGTGTTCACGGTTTCCTTATCGCCGTTTATATAAGCGTTTTCAAGCATATCAAAAAGCTTTTTGCGGCTTTTTTTGTTGTTTTGCTTCATAGTTTCCTTTATCTGCGGCACAAGAGTTTCGCCGAAAAAGTTAAGGTAAAGGAAGTTGCCGTATTTTGCGATATGCTCCTTGTAATCGTCCTTAAACTGAGGATAAATGTCAAGCACTTTTTTCGCAAAGCCCGCAATTTTTACCGAGCTGCCTTTTTCGGCGGTCGGAAGTTCAACCGCAGCTCCTGCGGCGGTACGAACCTTAATACCCATATTTTTCCTCAGCGTGTCTGCAAAGTCGATTCCCACAGACTCCGCATCCGATTCGGTCTGCGAATCGTCAAAAAGCCAGCTTGAGAGTTCTGCGAATTCGCTCTCGGCACCGTCCTCATCGATATCCGCAACCAAAAGGACATAACTCTGACGAGGTTCGTCATAGTTTACTTTAACCGCCTTTTTTGCATTTTTGAATACTCCGTTTTCGTTTTTAAAACCCTGTTCCTCAAAAAGCCCGCTAAGCTCGGCAATAACCTTGCTCTGATATCTGTTATCCAAATTCTTTCACTCCAAAATAAAATTTATAAATACCGCCTGAACGGATTATTATTGTTTTTCAAGGTATTTCACATCGCAGGATAAGGGAAAATCCGAGGTTTCCGACCTATCACCACGGTAAGGATATATCTTTTTAAGCCTGCTGCCGTTTTGATTTTCGCTGTTAAAATCAAGATGTGCGGCAAAAATACATTCGGGTTCTTTTCTCTCTTCGCACCAACGGCGCAAAGCAACGAGCAAACCGTTTCGGTTTTCATCTGCGAAAATCGCATTAACACCTTTTCCGCCGTTTCCGTGGTCTTTGCCGGGAAGCAGAAAATATTTAAAAAAAGAACCGACTCTTTCATATCCGCCGAGATTTTTGCAAACCCTGTTGCAATACTTTATTGCATCGGGGTACGGCACGCAAGGGTCCGCAGTTCCGGAATACGCAATAATTTTCCCACCTGATCCGCAGAACGCCGACAAATCCGCATTATTTGCGTTTAAATCGGCAGAAAGAGCTTTGTCAAGCTTCCCCAAATCATCCGCAAAGTCAAAATCATATCCGTTATAATTTTCGCCGAATACCCAGATGAAGGGATAAAAATACGGGCTTTCTTCCTTTTGGCAGTCTGTTATTCCGCAGCCGTATATTTCCGAACCTATCGGCATACCGCTATAAACCCACCCGCCGCAAAAAGTGCGGCGGTTTTGTTGTTTCAATGTTCTCAAACAAAAACAGTATGTTTTTAAATGCGAATGCATTTCGTCGGCTGTGAAACGCCGACGGTTT
>CAKSEH010000016.1 GCA_934446475.1 uncultured Eubacteriales bacterium
GCGGCAAAGCCGCCACAAAGCTCTTCGACCTTTGGTTTTGAGTTATAATAACCTCAAACCGTCGGCGTTTCACAGCCGACGAAATTCACTCGCATTTAAAATGTTTCGTTTTAAATTATACAAGGGGGATGTAAAATGTCGCTGATTTTAGTTTGCGATGATGAAAAAGATATTGTTTCGGCTCTGAAAATTTATCTTGAGGCAGAGGGCTACAGTGTCGAAACTGCATACAACGGCAGGGAAGCCTCCGAGAAATGCGATATATTTAATCCCGAACTTGTTATAATGGATATTATGATGCCTGTATGCGATGGCATTGAAGCAATGGTAAAGATAAGAGAAAAACACAATATGCCCATAATCTTGCTCACTGCAAAAAGCGAGGATACAGATAAAGTGTTAGGGCTTAATATCGGGGCAGATGATTATATTACCAAACCCTTTAACCCTATTGAGCTTATAGCAAGAGTCCGTTCGCAGCTCAGGCGGTATACACAGCTCGGTATACAAAAATCTCCCGACTGTGACGCTGTAACAATAGGCTCCGTTTCTTTAAACGACCGCTCTAAAAAGGTAACTGTTGACGGCTGTGAGGTCTCCCTTACTCCTACGGAATATAAAATACTTAAGCTGTTGATGAAAAATGCCGGGGCTGTGCTTTCACAAAAACAAATATACGAATCTATCGGTAATGAAAGCGGATTTGCCGCAGAAAGCGTTATAGCCGTGCACATAAGGCATTTAAGAGAAAAAATAGAGATAGACCCTGCAAATCCTAAATACTTAAAGGTCGTTTGGGCTTGCGGTTATAAGTTTGAGGCAAATTAAAATGAAAAGATTAAAATGCTTTCTTGCCGCTAAAGCTGCCGCAACGGTTATATCCTTCTTTGCTTTTACCTTTATGCTTATAAGCATATTTTCGGTAGGATATATGTTTTACAACGATTTTTATACACGTTCGCTTTCGGGCGTGGAAGAATCCGTTATGGGAAAAATAGCTTCAAAGGAGGCTTATAACGCCCGTTACCATTTTGAAAACGGTGATATCGAAAAATACTATTCCGATAAAAACTTCCTGTTTAATGTTACCGATTCTTCGGATAACAAGGTCATCTCAAATTATGACGGAACTGCCGAATATATCGCAAGAGCGTCAGTAAGAAAAAATTCGTATGTTCTTACCGATAAAGAGGGAAACATTTATGACTATAGTGAGGTCATTTATGAAGATGAAGACGAATATTCGAACGATGATGTTTATATTATTGCAAGATCGAAGGACGGCACCGAGGTTTTCGAGATATCGGATTATCAAACGATAGAAGTTATTATACCGAAAAAAATGGAATTTACCGATAGGGTCTTTATCATAAACAGCCTTATTGTAAACGGATACAAAATGCGGTATGCTATGATATTCATTTTTGTGTGTTCGCTTGTTCTCACTGTCTTTACGGTGGGCTGGCTTTTTTGCAGCGTAGGTTACAAGAAGGGTACAGACGGTATTTATCTGAATGCGTTTAACCGTATGCCGTTTGATGTTTTAACGGTTCTTGTTGCGGGATTTATCGCCGCCTGCGTTATGTTTATTTCTTCGGTGAATGACCGCCGTATAACAATTATCGCAGCCGTTTTTTCTTATACGGTTTTGTATTTTGTTGCCGTTTTATATCTTTTAAGCTTTGCTGTGAGGATAAAAGCAAAAACGGTTTTAAAGAACACCGTGATATGGCGGTTGCTCAGAAGACTTAAGAACCTTTTGTCCCGCCTGTTTAGGGCGCTGAATTACACCGTGAAGGGGATTCCTGTAGCCGCAAAGGCGGTTTTGATTGCAGCCGCAGTGAATGCGCTTCTCTTTTTCTCGGCTTATCTTTTAAGGCGGTCCTCTGCCTTTGCGTTTGTTTGGATCGCTATAAGCCTGATACCGACTGCGGCATTCATTTTCTATGCAGTAGGTTTTTCGAAAATAAGGGACGGAGCCAAACGTATAGCCTCGGGTGAACTTGATTATAAAGTGGATACCGTGCATCTTTGCGGTGAGGTTAAGGAATTTGCAGTCGATTTAAACGGCATAAGCGACGGTTTTTCTTCCGCTCTTGATGAAAAGCTCAAAAGCGAGCGCTTTAAGACCGAACTTATAACCAATGTTTCTCACGATATAAAAACTCCGCTTACTTCGATAATAAACTATGTTGATCTTATAAAGAAAGAACACATCGAAAACGAAAAAATTGCTGAGTATATCGAGGTTCTTGAAAGGCAGTCTAACCGCCTTAAAAAGCTTACGGAAGATCTTGTTGAATTTTCAAAGGCGCAGTCAGGTTCCATTAAAGCCGAGCTTTCGGAATGTAATGCATATGTTATGCTTTCGCAGTCGGTTGCGGAATATTCAGACAAACTTTCGGCGGCGGGGATAGCACCGGTGCTTCCGGAAAACGAAAAATCCGTTATGATTATGGCTGACGGCAGAAGACTCTGGCGTGTTTTCGACAATCTTTTAAACAATGTCGTAAAGTATGCCCTTTCGGGAACAAGACTGTATATCGAGCTTTCACAAAGGGGAGACGAAACCGATATCATTTTTAAAAATATTTCGGCACTTCCTATAGAAATGAATCCCGAGCAGCTTACCGAACGGTTTGTACGGGGAGACCGTTCAAGGAATACCGAAGGCAGCGGCCTCGGACTTTCAATAGCAAAAAGCTTCACCGAAATTCAGGGCGGAAAACTCAGCCTATCTGCCGACGGCGATCTTTTCAAAGCGGTTGTTACACTTAAATCGGCAACTTAAACAGACAATGAAACAGGGGAAATTGAAAATGGCAAATAAACGCTCGGTGCTTGAAGCGAAGAAGAGAAGAAAACGGCAAAGAATAAGGAAAATACGGCTGTTTTTCAGATGGATAATGCTGATTTGTCTGCTTGCGGCGGTTGTGACCGCAGCGGCAATAGGCACTTCTAAGGCGATAAAGGCAATAAAAGCCGATATTTACGGTTCTGACAGTGCCGGAGCATCTGCAAATTCCTCCGAGGGGGAAGAAAAACTAAACCTTAAAACGCTTTCGGTTCCCGACTATGTTGATGTTCAGCTTATTACAAATACCGAGGCGAGACAGGGTATAAAGCTTAAAAAAATAAGAAATATAGTTATTCACTATACGGGCAATCCGAAAACAACCGCACAAAACAACAGGGATTATTTCAATTCTCCCGGAACGGTTGTATGTTCGCATTTTGTAATAGGGATCGACGGTAAGATAATACAATGCGTGCCTATAGATGAAAAATCGGCGGCAAGCAATGAGCGCAATAAGGATACGATATCGATCGAGGTGTGCCACAGCGAAGAGTCCGGCAAGTTTTCATCGGATGCATACAATTCGCTCGTTAAGTTGACCGCATATCTCTGTGACGACGCAGGTCTTGACGAAAATGATATTATACGCCACTATGATATAACAGGAAAACAATGTCCGCTTTATTATGTTAAAAATCCGGATAAATGGAATTCGTTTAAAAAGGATGTCGGCAAACAACTGAAAGCGTATTGAAAATAAGTTATTTAACCGCCTGATTCATTAAACACGCATAGTTTCGGTTCTCCTTTTTATTTAAAATACGGCGGCCACAGAATTTAGGCAACTGCATTTGCACCGAATCAACAAGCAGTTTGACGCCGTAGAGAATAATTACGGCGCCGCATATGCGGTTCAGCCAAATGATAACACGGCGGTTTATTTTACTGCCGAGAATGTGCACCGCAATTGCCAGACAGTTTAACCAGAGTAAACCACCGGCGGAGGCAAATCCGGTGATAAAATACAGATCGTTGCCTGTGGGCAAAGAGGCACGAAAAGCGCCAAGCATAAGAGTTCCGTCAATCAAAGGCTGCGGATTCAGCCGGGTAACGATAAAGGCAGAACCGATAATTTTCCAAAACGGCTGATTTACATCTTTACCTCCGCCTAAATCCGGATCGGAGCGAATAAGTCCGATACCTATTTAAATAACCGGCAGTCCTCCTGCGCAGAGTATGATTTTCTGCAGCCACGGCAGCGCTTCCATCAAAGCGCCTGCGCCGAGAAAACAGACGATTCCAAGAGAGACGCCCCGGAAGATAACAACCGGGGCGATTGCTATTGCACGCCCCTGTTGTTGGCTCATAGCACTGTTGAATACAAATAAGTTCTGCATACCGATTGGTATCACATAAGCAAGCCCTAAGGAGAATCCCTGAAGATATATCGGTATAATTCCCGAAAAGCCCCCTTTACAAATTTTGATTTTTATTTTTCGGTCACTATAGATAACGGGCAATTCCTAATAGAATTGCCCGTTGTTATATTATTTACTTATCGATCGGCTTCATTGTGGGGACGTGACTTGGGACTGCACATAAGGTCTTACTAATTCTTAAATGTCCGCTGTTCAGCACCCTTTTTATGCCCAACGTCTTATAACCCTTTATAAGTTTTTACCGCTTACCCGTGAAAATGGGTAAAATTGTGGGTAAAAATCTATACCCACCGAGGGACTTCTAACTGATCTTAATCTTACCCTCAAGATTTGCAAAACTTTCGATTTTCTTTTCCTTGGTTGCCTCGTTGTAGATGTTCATCGTCGTACTGATATCGGCATGGCCCATAGCACCACCTCCTTTCATCGTAGGCAAAAAGTGTATAAACGGACTTTCCGCCTCCGACACACAAGAGCAGATTTTGATTTTCATTCTAAGATTAAAGGAGTACAGCTAAAAAGCTGTACTCCTCGGATTTATGCGTATAAAACGCTATGTAATCATCGCATCACGGGTGAAGAGGGCATAATTCTCCCTACCCCAAAGATCCTCACATGGTTTAGTGCCGTTCTGGACGGCATTTAAGCCTCCGAACATATCGAAGGTTTGGGTTTCATTCTTAACAAAGATTCAGACCTAATTATCCCCTTGCGGGCAAACGTTCAAACCTAACAACGGTGCAATGTGGACAAGCCACGGTGCTCAAAAGAGCGGCGCACAAAAATCAAACCATTGCCTCAAAAGCTCAGAAACATATGAAAACTCTGATAACTGTCCTCGGTTTATGCCCAAGCTCTGAAACTATACCTAATCACTTAGGTTAAATTATTTCATAACACTCATCCAGCAACCCTCTGCACCAATACCATTCTCCGGAGGTGTCAGAATGCCTTTTTCAATAAGAACCTCCACAACAGCATCGAGAATCGGCATATTTGCGAGGGTGTTCGCAAGCTTCCACTCACCATGGAGATATTCAGGAACCGATTTTTTGATAAGTTCTGCAACCTTTGCTGCAACGATCTCTGCATCTGCATTAAAATATCCATTCTGCAAGTTGTTACTAATTTTGAATAGATTGTCTCTATCAGAAAGAGAAAATACAAGAATCTTCGTATATAGCATATCTCCGTCACGATACAAATACCCGCACTCAATTGCTTTTGCTGCATGTTCCTTTTCCTGTTCAGATAATGCAGTGATATCAAGACCTTCGATAGAACGAAGAGCAAGCTGTATCTGCGGATCCTTTGATACGTTAAGTTCGCAACTAAAGTGTTTCTTGATGCGAGTGATATAGATATTATCAAGATGGACGTTGGAGAAACCACAAACATTTTGTGCGTCAACACCATCCCAACCACCACCATAATATTTTCCGTTGTCAATGTATCCAAATACGCTGAACGGGCGCTTTACATCGGCGACATCCGAAAAATATTTCTCCTTCAAAATTCTTTCAACGTTCTCGGAAAACGCCCTAGATATATTAGATACCTGTTGCCACAGAATAAGATTCATATCAACTCTCTTGTTGAGATATGGAAAAGCAAGATATTCCGCTTTATGCTCTTCAATATAGTTGGATATGATATCGCAAATTTTGGGCAACTGTTCAGTGTAAAGGGCATTTGCTTTTTCGATTACCTCTTTATCAAGCAGAATAAAGTTAATTGCATATTTTCCGTTATCCAAGCGACGGAGAAAACCGTACTCTCCGTTTTCACCTTTGCGAAGGATTTCCAGCTCTTCCTCAACGTAAACGGTAGGCACATTCAGTTCTTCTGCAATCTCGGAAGCACTCATCGGCTTTTTGTGGCATAGCCAAACGATGTGATTGGAAAACATTCTTGTACACACATTACGGGGATCGCCCCAAGCGGGACTACCGGTTCCCCAAATGACGTAATCAATTTTATCAAGAGCTACAGGTCTATTATAGGTTTCTGCCATTTCTTCTACCTCGCTTTTAATTTTTTGTCTGGCTGAAAATAATCTTTGACGAACAGCACCTTCACTGGTATTTTGTTGTTTTGCTATTTCTGCAGTAGACAAACCATCTATGTAGTACATAATCATTACTTCGCGGTATGCTTTGGTTAAGAATGCAATGCGTCGATAAACAGAGTTGAGTAACTCATCGCTATCATCTTCTTGCTCTTTGTCAGTGATAAATTGCAAGATTTCATCTGCATCGCCGTCATAGAATGTATCTGCATATTTTCTGCGATTGCTCGAAAAATCTGCATATACGATTCGGGCAACTCTCCAAATAAACGAATAAATATTTGTTATTTCTCCATCTGTATGAGCCGCCTTAACCAAGGCAAAGATTATGTCTGAACATAGTTCTTGCGCTTCGTAACTGTCGTTAGTACGTGCATAACAAAATCCAAATAGTTTGTCCAGTAGGTCATCATCAAATTGTTTCAGCAGTTCTTGTTTTTTCATGGTTTCACTCCAAGCGATTGATCAATGCTTTCACCTATATAGTCTGTGAAAAATTCGATTTGTTAGGTGGGATTAGTGATATTATAGCATATTTTATCAAATTTTTCTTGAACATAATGCAAATACGAAAATACCGCCGAGAACTTATTCTCTCGGCGGTATAAATACTTTATAAGTTGGTTCGACTGATTACATTCTTTCTACTGATTCAATTCCTAATACGTACAAGTGCTTTTCGAGTACCTGTTTTGTTATTTCGCAAAGAGTAAGCCAAGATTGTTTCTTCTCCATATTATCTTCGTTGATGATGTGGTTCTCTTGATAGAATTTAGAAAAAGCCACAACTATTTTGTAAGCATTCTCGCATACAATGTTCTGGGCTTTTTCATTGTATGCACTTACAAACGCAATACCACTTAATGAAAGCACCATTATCAAATCACGTTCACTAAGCCCGATCACACTTGGGTGAAGCTTGCCGATGCAGAATTCCTCTTGAAAATCGGTGCCGCAAAGAAAAGCCAGAACGACGGAAATATCCATCCTACCCTGGGTGGTCTTCTCTTCTTCGGCGATTTCGTAAATATCAGTGATGAACTACCGAACTACTTCTTGGATTACAGAGAGCGCTTATCAAATGAAACGCGTTGGTCTGACAGGGTGTGCTCTGGAGACGGTAACTGGAGTGGTAATGTATTCGATTTTTACTTCAAGGTCATTGACCGTCTGACTGCAGATGTAAAGGTTCCGTTCAAGCTCGATGCCAATCTGCAGCGTGTAGATGATACTCCGATTCACAAATCTCTCAGGGAGTGCTTGGCGAATGCCCTGATTCATGCAGATTACTATAGCTGTCGTGAAATTGTTATCGATAAAGAATTCCGCAAGATTACCATTGCAAACCCTGGCACCTTCCGTATCGGAATTGACGAGGCCATTGCCGGTGGTATCAGTGATGCGAGAAACGGAAGAATCTTTAATATGTTCTCTCTTATTAAGGTTGGTGAACGATCCGGACAAGGTTTGTGTGACGTATACAGCGTTTGGGGCAAGAACGGATTCAAAAAGCCCGAACTGATTGAAACAGTAGATCCTGATCGTATTACTCTCACGCTGGCGATAGAAATTGATAGTAATCGTGACAGTAATGATAGTAATGAGAGAAATGATGATAGTAATCTGACAGAGACCGAGGCAAAGGTAATGGACGTGCTCCGTCACAACACCGGACTCAGTGCAACACAGGTAGCAACTGAAAGCGGTCTCTCTGTTTCAACAGTAAATAGAGCATACAGGAGCTTGAAAGAAAAAGGATATATCACTCGCAAAAACCAAACATGCGGTAAATGGATTATTCTAAAATAATCAGCACAATTCACGCAGAAAGAAGGTGGTGGCAGATTGGCAAGACAATATAAGAATGCGCGGAAAAGCCAAAAGCTAATTGTAAAGGATGCAGCTGCCAAGCTCGACGTTTCACCATCTACTCTCGTCGCATGGGAGTCTGAACGCAAGGCGCCTTCGATAGAAAGCTTAGAGGCCATAGCGGATCTATATCAGGTTTCTACGGATTATCTACTTGGTAGAGAGGAAACGACGCCAACACCATCTCTTCCTCTTCCCGGAGAAGTGCTAAAGATATATCACGGAAAATCAGTCTGGTCATCCGATTACGGATGGGTACTGGTAAACTCAATTAAAAGTGTATTGATTTGTGTTGATGGTTCTATGATACCGTTTGAAAACGCCGGTTCAGTTTATGCTGCACAGCCTCCGTTCTACGAAGCATCACTTTCGGATTCAAAACCGTTAAGCAAGCAAGAGCTTCAAAACTACCAAGAAGTATGGCTTGAGCCAATCTCTCACGATACAGAGCTCAGAGAACAGCTTCGAGGAACTTACAGGGTTTATGAGCACTGGACAGAGAATAATTTCGGGAATCGTTTTTCACTCGATACCTATGGAGTCAAATGGTTGGCTTTCAGCATTAAATAATAATCAAGGCAGGGTTGTCGTAATTGACAATCCTGCCTTTTATCATAAGTATTTCTGCATATAGATCTCGCTCAAGTGTGTACCGTCCTTGAGCTTGAAAGCATTCGGACGTTCGGAAACTACACGGAAACCAAACTTTTCATACAAACGCTGAGCTCGATCATTACCTTCAATAAACTCCAGCTCCATGATCTCGGTACCACGTTTCTGTGCTGCAGCGACAAGCTCCTCGAACATTGCAGAGCCGATACCAAGGTTTCAATATTCCTTGAGTATTGCAATTGCGATAGTTGCTCGATGCGAGGTTTTCATTCCACCTCTGAAGCTGATCTCACAGTTGCCTGCAACCTCACCGTCGATATCACGGTTAATCAAAACCGTACCATCCATACGGTAAATTGCACCGGCTTCACTGGCAAGTTCTAACAGTTTCTTGTGTTGCAAACTATAGACGATCTCCGCATCCTTATAACGCAAAAACTGCCTGCGGAGTCGTTTGGCGCTCTCTCTAACGTCGTTTCTCTTCTTGAGGTCGTAGTATGCTCTTGTCTCATCACTAATCATGGTATTCAGTCCCTTTCAGATAATATTGGCTGTCATAACAAAAGCAAACCCAACGAAAAAAAGAGAACACCTCTTGAAATTTCTTTTAAAGAAGTGTTCTCTACATAGCAAGTGCTATATTTTGTTTTATCCTGTCAACTATTCATACTGCGTTACAATTCTTCAAATTGATACGAAAAATTGTTGTCAATTTGTTGTCAACTCGGATTTGGGATGCCGAAAGCCCTTGATTTTATCGGCTTTTTACTTATCCAACGGCTTCATCGTCGGGAAAAGAAGAACATCTCTTATAGACGGGCTGTCCGTAAGGAGCATAACAAGTCTGTCTATACCGAACCCGAGACCGCCTGTGGGCGGCATACCGTATTCAAGAGCGGTTACATAGTCATAATCCACTTCCGATTTACAATCGGGATCTGCAGCTTTCTTTTCGGCAACCTGTTTTTCAAACCTTTCTTTTTGGTCTATCGGGTCGTTAAGTTCCGAAAAGGCATTTCCGAACTCTGTTGCATTTATAAAATATTCAAAGCGCTCGGTAAAATTCGGGTCCCCCGGCTTTCTTTTTGCGAGCGGACTGTTTTCTACCGGATAATCGTATATAAATGTCGGCTGAATAAGATTTTCTTCAACAAAAGCATCGAAAAGTTCCGCAAGAACGGTTCCCTTTGTCGCATTTTCGGGAACTTCCACATTTTTAGCCTTTGCGCACTGCCTTGCGTCCTCATCGGTTTTCCAATCATAATAGTTGCAGCCGGAATATTTCTTTACCGCCTCAACCATTGTCAGACGCTCCCAGTGACCCATATCTATTTGTTTGCCCTGATAAGTTATTACCTTGCTGCCGCATATCTTTTCAGCGAGCATAGTATTCATTTCCTCAACGAGATCCATAATTCCGTGGAAATCGGTGTAAGCCTGATAAAGCTCAATCGTTGTAAACTCAGGATTGTGCTTTGTATCCATACCCTCGTTACGGAATATTCTGCCGACTTCATAAACCTTGTTCATTCCGCCGACTATAAGTCTTTTAAGGTAAAGCTCCGTTTCTATACGAAGATACATATCCATATCGAGAGTGTTATGATGTGTTTTAAACGGACGGGCGGAAGCGCCTATTTCTATCGGAACGAGTATCGGGGTATCGACCTCTAAAAATCCTTTGGAATCGAGATAAGCCCGTATTTCTTTCAGTATTCTTGAGCGCTTCAAAAAAGTGTCCTTAACTTCAGGGTTTACTATAAGGTCCACATAACGCTGACGGTATCTTGTATCGGTATCCTTAAGACCGTGGAATTTTTCGGGGAGCGGAATAAGAGATTTTGAAAGCAATTCTATATGGCTGAGATGAATAGATATTTCACCGGTCTGGGTTTTAAAAACAAATCCCGAAACACCGATAATATCGCCGATATCCCACTTTTTGAATGCAGCGTAATCCTCTTCGCCTACATCGTCTCTGCGGACATAGAGCTGAATATCACCGTCACCGTCCCTAAGGCCTACAAAGCTTGCCTTGCCCATAATTCTGCGGCTTATGATTCTTCCTGCGACGGATACTGTCTTGCCCTCAAAGTTCTCAAAATCTGATTTTATTTCGGCAGCCGAAGCGTCTGTCTCGTATTTCGTTTTTACAAAGGGGTCGTTGCCGTTATCCTTCATAGCGGCAAGCTTCTCACGGCGAACCTTTAAAAGCTCGTTTAAATCCTGTTCCTTCTGCGGGGCGTTGTTTATGTTATTGTCACCCATTTAAAGCTTCCTCTCCTTTTATTTAAAAAGGGCAGTTATATTATAACCGCCCGAAAAATCACTTTGAAATAGCTAAAACTTTAAGTTTTATTTCTCCGGCAGGAGCCTCTGCGATAACCTCGTCTCCCACTTTCTTGCCGATAAGAGCTTTACCCACAGGGGATTCATCGGATATCTTGTTGTTAAGCGGGTCTGCCTCGGTTGAGCCGACTATACGGTATTCGCATTCTTCGTCAAACTCTTCGTCATAGACCTTAACTTTAACGCCTATCATAACCGATTTTGCAGTTCCCTTTATATCTGAAATGATTTCAACATTTTTGAGCATAGCCTCAAGTTCAACAATTCTTGCTTCTATCTTAGCCTGCTCGTTTTTGGCTTCATCATATTCACTGTTTTCCGAAAGGTCGCCGTAACCTCTTGCTACTTTAATTTTTTCAGCTATATCGGCACGACCGCTTGTTTTTAAGAATTCAAGCTCTTCGGTGAGCTTTTTAAGACCGTCATCTGTTATTTTAATGGGTTTTGCCATTACAGTAACCACCTTTTAATATTATATAGAGCATTACAAATTATTATATTATTATTTTTGCCCGTTGTCAAGATTTAATGACGGTGATACACCCAAAACAGCCAAAAAAATCAAAATTTATGCGCTGATGTCCTCGGTGACGCTTTTGCTGTGCGGGGGACAGGCACGGTCAAATAAGAACAGGTCGGCAACATATGCGATAGCCGCACAGAACAAAAACAATAAGATCGTAACCGAATACGATAAAAATTTGCCGCCGGTGATAATTGTTCTGTTGCTGAAAGGAATAGCGATCAGCATAAAAATAGGAATGACATAAATGAAGGAGGCGAGAACTCTTCCTATCCTTATAAAAATCGGTTTTGCAAAAACAGTCGGAGATTTTGCTTCGTCTTTTATCCTCTCCATATCGATAACCCAGTTATATGCAGTTGTAATAAGCGTCGCTATGCTTATGAGCAGAAAGAACCACCATTTGCTTGTTGAGGGCACTTCGGGCTTTGCAAACGAATCAAATTAGGAAGAAGCGTTGCCTGCAGTAAGCGATATTTTATTCGAAACGGCGTATTCCCTGAACAACCACAAAAGAAGGGGAATAACGCCGACGCAGTGTAGCATTATCCTCGCCTTTTTGAACAGAAAGCACCGTATTTATAAGTTCTTGTTTCTCCGTAATATATCCCACCTAAAAATCAAGCAGTTTTGTATATTTTAAAAATATACCGAATTGGTATATTTTACTATGACAGTATACTATAAACAGACATTTTTTGCAACCGAAAAGCGACAGATTTTTCCTTTGTTTTAAGTGAAATATCCGCTTAACGAGAGAAGGAAATAAGAATAGTTAAGTAGTTGCTTTGCATAAGAAAATCCCCTTTCATTCGGTGAGCCCGAATGAAAGGGAAGACTGTTTAGAACATATGAAATAAATCCGAATTCGTTTTATGTTTACGGATCATTTCCGTCAGCTCGATTAAATTTAAAGGGATATTTTTTTCTTCTTAGCGGTTATGAAGAGTATAACGCCTGTTAAAACGGCAAGTGCCGATATACAAATTGTTATCCATAAACCGACACCGGTTATCGGCGATTTTGTCTGTGAAGAACCTTCTTTTTCCGCAATGGTAAACTGAGCTGTTGCGGTTCCGGAAACCGATTTAATGCTGAGTGTATGATTTCCAGCGGCAAGGTTCATAAGATAACCTGTTTTAAGCGTTACTTGCGCTTTTGTATCGGAAAGTGAGTAGTCGCCGGAATTGACAGACTTACCGTCAACAAGAACTTCAAGAATATCCGAAACTGCTGCGTCTGATTCAAACACTAAGCCCTGTTCGTTGCCGAAACTGTAGCTGCCGCCGTTTCCGTTTATCATTTTAGGAACGAGTTTTCCTATCTTTTCCTTCTTTTCGTTCTTGCACAATTTGCAGGTGAATAGCAAAGTGCCTTCTTCTGCGGCAGTGGCTTCCTTAGTTACCTTTCCGTCGTCATAACTGTGCTTTACATCGCCGTGAGTGAATGTTTTGTTTTCGCTCATTTCATCGCAGCGTTTGCAGCCGTAGAAATATATCGCCGGACTTGTGCAATTTGCGTCTGATTTAAGGTGAGCGGCATCGATTATCTCTTTTTCAAAGAGGTGACCGAGCTTCTGACCGTCTTCAAAAGTCTTATCGGTGCTTATTGCGTTGCAGCGGTCGCAGCTGTAATAATAAACGGCGCAATCGGTGCAGTTTGCGTCAGATTTACGCTTTGATGCGGCTGTATCCTTCTTTACAAAATTGTGTCCGAGCGGACCTTTCTTAAAGCTGTCGGCATTATCGTATGCAATGCTTTCGTCTATGATTCCGTTGTTATCGGCAAAGTATTTACCGCAGGAGCTGCAGCTCCAATAAGCGTCGTTTCCGCCGGTTAAGCAGGTCTGTTTTACCTGTGTATGGAATGAGAGGTTATGCTGGTGCGTTGTGTCAACCACCGTAAGGCTCAGAGATGCTTCTTCGATGGTGTCTCCGTTGACTCCGAGCGGGCTGAATACAATGCGGATTGTCCTTTCTCCCTTTTGGAGGGTTTTAAGGAAATCTTTTTTAAGTGTTATCGCATCATCGGTTGCCGTGTAATCGGTGCCTTTAACGAGGGTAACGCCGTCGGATTTAATGTATTCAAGGACATTACCGTTTAAGGTCATACCTATTGTTATATCCTTTTGCTTGTCTGCCTTAAGGTCGAATGTTGCGGAGGATACCGAAATGCTGCTGCTTGAATAAACAACAACGCCCTGTGAATTTATTATCGTACAGTTTCCTGCATTGTCGGTTATTTTTGCATAAACTATGAATTTTTCATTCGGCTTTACGCTGAAGGACGAGCCGCTTACCCAGTTGCCGGTTTTGGAATACTGTTCGCTTGAAGCAACCTTTTGATATTCGATCGATTTAACACCGCTTAAAGCGTCGCTTCCCTTTATTTTTACATCAACATTCTTTTTAAAGAACAATCCGAAAGATATTTTATTGATGAAACTCTTGAATGAATTTTTTTCTATTTCAATTTCACCCAAGGGAAGGGCAGAGTCCTTTTTGTATGTTACGGTCGTCGCCTCGGTAAGGATATGGTCATTACTGTTGTAAAGGTAGAAAGTCTGAGTGTTTTCGTTCTCTTTTGAGAGAGTAAGCGAATATTCCCACTTTGAACCGTTTACGGATATATGAGTGTAACCGTTTGCGGGAGTGATAGTTATATTTCCGTTTTGCCATTTTGAAAGGTCTTTATCGGAAGTATAGTCGCTTTCGGTTATATATACCTTGTTTACGGTAACATTTGCCGTATCGTTGTATTCAAATACATAGTTTGCCGTAGAGTATCCGTTATAGTAGTAATCCACGGTGAAAGCGGTCGTTCCCGTAACCCTTGTGTCGGGACTTGTTTTCGGGCGTGCGTAAGGTGCTTTGAAGCCCGAAATATTATTTTCGTTTTCGCCGTTTACAAATCCTTTTACGATAACTTTGAGCGTGCCGGGGAGATACTGCGCCTTCTTAACGATTACATCTTCAACCGAAACGCTGAGCTTGGCGGGGGTTATCTTGAACTTCCAGCTGCTTGAAGTAAGACCGTCTGCAGCACTGTATACGGAGCTTTCCGCAACATTTATTTTAACAGTGTATGTTCCGGCGTTCTTCGGAGCATCGGAAAGCTTGTTGCCGTCAGAGTCATAATACAAAACCGTTATTTTTCCGCAGGTTATACCCGACTTAGCGGTAACGGAAGCAGTCTTTTTCTGACCGCTGTAGGAAAGATCGGAAGGAGCGGTGAAGATAAAGTCCGCACTTTTGTGCTGCTTAAGATTTTTTGTCATAACGATATCGCCGTTCTTAAGCTCCGTGATATAAGCCGAATCTTCACTGTCAATCTTTGAAAGATCGCTTTTGGTTATTGTATATCCGCTTGCGGGTTTTGCAACCGTGGGATATTTGGGATAACAAAGGCTTACCGAGAGCGGAGAACCTGTAAGCGCACCGGATATTATAAGGTTCTTTTTACCGTCGGTATTGTTATTGTTCATAAGGGCGATATTGCTTACCGAGGAATCCGAAAGCTTGTTGTTCGATATATAAGGGCTATCTTTAATTTCAAGCTGCGCTGCCGAAGCTATTCCTCCGCCGTAATTTTTGGCGGTATTCTCTTTTATGCTTCCGCCGTATATCCTGCTGATGCCGCCGTCTAAGTAAACGCCTCCGCCGAAATCAGCGCTGTTTTTGGAAATAAGACCGCCGTACATATTAAATTCGGCGTCTGTGCACATATAAACGCCGCCGCCGATATATGCTTTGTTTTCGGTTATTGTTCCGCCGTACATATTAACGACTGCGCCTTTAACAGTGTACACAGCACCGCCACCGGTTCTGTATGAGTTGTATCCCGATATGGTTCCGCCGTAAATGTTAAGCTTATTTCTTACATAGAAAGCATTATTTAATTTGGAGTTTGCCGTGGTTATTTTTCCTGTTGATTTACAGTCGGTTATTGAAACGGTGTTTTTATAACTATACCCATATTCGCCTACTGTTATTGTTGGGTAGTCTTGCAGCGGGTTTATTATTTTGTGTCCGTTCAGGCAGATATTTACATCTTCTCTTATGTTGGTGCCGCTTTTTAAAGTGACATCGTTTTCAAGATAGTAATTGCCTGCCGTCGTAGGAAGACTGTCGGTCTCTTCCCAGGGAGTAAAGAAAACTTCGGTGTGTTCGGTATGGTCACCCTTGCTCCTATGAGTACTGCCGCAGATGCAGTGCGGATGGGGGACAGTCAAAAGGAGGCGTTTATACTGTGGCTCATATTTAAGCGCAACGCCCGTCATACTTGTTTTAAATCGGTTTGCCGTTGATTCGTCATCTACGCCTACCGCTACAGTTGCAAAGGAATTAGCCGTCATCTTTTTAGTGGTTGTAACGTAGATGTCGGAATCACGCCCGTCTTTGGTGTAGATACTATTAACGGTAAAACTATTGCCTTCTTCAAGACAGATATCATCAAACGGATACATACCGTTTACTTTAGTGGTCATTAACCAGTTATAGTTAATTACAAAGCAGTTGTCAATTACCATACCGCCGCTCTGATAAATACCGCCGCCGTTTTCTTTGGCGCTGTTGTTTTGAATGGAACCGCCGTATATATTAAGTCTGCCCTTATTATATACAGCACCGCCTTTTACTGCGGAGTTGCCGTAAATTCTGACATCGTCTTTCAGGGTTACCGTGCATTCGTTTGAAGAACCGGCAACATAAATGGCTCCGCCGTTACCGGAAGTGTTATCGAACTGATATATCTGTGAATAGTCGCCGATTATCAAATTACCCTTTGTGGCAACTATGGCAGGAGCATTGCCCGGGGTTCTTTCACCCGCAAAGTGAAGTTTTGTGAGTGTTACATCGGAGTGGCTGTATTTCGTGTTTACGGTCATTATGCTTCCCGTGTATCCTGCGGCTCTTTTCAGAGTTGACACATTGCCTTCAGCCATACCGGCAAGGGTTAAACCTCTTGTTATGTTTATCGGTTCTGTGAACTCGATATCCTTCAGTATATTTATCTTCGAATAGCTGCTGTTTGCAACGGCGCTTTTAAGCTCTTCGAGATTTGAAGCGTCCTGCACATAGGTGGGAAGAATTCTTATTCCACGATAAGTTGAAAAATCGGCTGCGTTATAATTGCCGTCAAACACAACGGTTTTGAAATCAAGATGGCCGTAGTTGTTCGTGCCGGCCTTCATAGTTGTCTTAACTCTGGCACTGTATCCGATTTGAGGGACAACATTCATTAGATCCCTGCCCCATAATTGGTTATTGGGGGTTCTGACCGATGCAGTTGTGGTTGCGGTGAATGTTGCGTCATTTGAAATGCGGATATCGTTGCCTTTTGAATATACGGCATTTGATTCCTTTACCTGCACGCATACATCTGCTTTACCGAGAACTTCTATTTTGCCGTTTGCGTACATTCCTCGAAGGCCATTGGTTGAGCACTGTATGGCAAGAGAACCCGAACCGCTGATGGTAAGGTCGCCGCCGTCCGCAGATAAAGCTCCCTGCCCGGGACTTTCCGAATTGTAAATATAGTTTGCGCCTTCAAGAACAATATTAAGGTCTTTATCGGATGTAAGGCTGCACTGAGGAAGGGTGGCAGTGTAATTTCTCATAGTAACGGTTACGGTGGAGGGATCATACTTTAAGTACCAAATCTTAGGTTCGGCGGTGCTTACCGTTTGACCGTCAAAATATGTTACGCTGCTGCCGCTGACCATATTCATATTTCCGTGTTGACCGAAGCGAACTTTCGTCGGTTTATCGGACGCAGCAAAGGCTGTGAGGGAAACTACGGGTATGGTTCCCAGAATTATCGCAAAGCTCAGAATGCTTGCGGTTATCTGCCTTTTCTTTGTGGAAAACAGCTTGAATGTTTTCCCGAGCCTGTTGAATAAAAGGAAAAGCGGATATAAAAGCAGAATGCTTATATATTCGAGTTTTTCCCGCCCTTTCTTTTTTAAGAAGCTGTTCATAAATATCAATATCCTCCTCTTGATTTCTAACGTAAATTTTATCACAACACGACCCCCTAAAAGTGATTTCAGAGTGAAAAGTAATTTTTTCGGAGCGAAATGCAACAAGGTATTCGTTGCAATATTTCGGGATATATAGTAAAATAAAATCAGCAGAAAAAGGGGGTATTCGGAATGATAAAAATTGCCGTGTGCGATGACGACGGCGAAACGCTCGAAACCGCTCGGAATTTGATATTAAAATGGTCAAAAGAGAGAAATATTCCTGTTGAAGTTACGGCATACGATAATGGGGATTCGCTGATTTTTGCAAATTCACGAGGGAAGATAGATATTATATTTCTCGATATAATAATGCCGCTTTTAAACGGTATGGAAACCGCAAAGGAAATAAGGACCGCAGACACTGCGGTTAAAATAGTCTTTCTTACTTCGTCGCCTGAATTTGCGCTTGAGTCTTATGAGGTGAAGGCTTATGATTATCTGTTAAAACCCGTAAGTTACGATAGAGTCTCAAAGGTTCTTGACGAGTGCACCGCAGCCTTTGAGGGAGAAAGAAAAAACATAGTGCTCAAAACCGCATTCGGATATCAAAAAATCTACTTAAGCGATGTCGAATATGTTGAAGCACAGAATAAAAAGGTTATTTTTTATCTTAAAAACGGCGAACCCACAGAGTCCCCGGCGCCTCTTTATTCGATTGAAGATAAACTTACGAGCGAAAACGGATTTTTCAAATGCCACCGAAGCTATCTTGTCTATATGCCTGCGGTCGAGAGTTTTTCAAGCTCCGATATAATCTTTTCTTCCGGTCGGAAGATTCCTATTGCGAGGGGATACGCCAAGGCGTTTAAAGAGGCTTATTTTGAACTTATGTTCAGTAAAAGGGGTAAGAATGTATGGCAGTAGAAATTCTCAGCCTTATACATAACGCAACAACCCTTCTTTTCGGCGTTTATATATCTGCGGCTTTTCTCGGCATCAGGATGAACAGAAAAAATATTTTCACTCTTTTCGGTTTTAGTTGTTGCGTCGGAGTTGTGTATGTAACATCGTATATTCTTTTTTCTACGGAAGGCACCGAAAAAATATATCCCCTTATAGTTCATATTCCCCTTGCATTGTTTCTGACACTTTACTATAAATACAAGCCTGCTCTTTCGGCACTTTCGGTTCTTACGGCGTATCTTTGCTGTCAGATAAGCAACTGGATGGGTATTGCCGCAGAAAATATAGTCGATAAACAGTGGGTGTATTATACAGTAAGAATAATTGTTACCGTTGCGGTCTTTGTCTTGCTTATGAGATATATTTCAGCAGCGACTGCGGTTTTGCTGCAAAAGCCGACGGCGTCTATAATCATTTTAGGAATTATGCCCCTGGTTTACTATATTTTCGACTATGCGGCAGGGGTGTATACAGGACTTCTTTATTCGGGTCTTAAAGTGGTCGTCGAGTTTCTCGGATTTGTGCTCTGTGTGTTTTATATACTCTTTATTTTTCTTTATTTCAGGCAATACGAGGAAAAACGGGATGCCGAGCAGAAAACCCAGATAATGGAAATGAAAAGAGCTCAGTCGGAAAAGGAAATAGAAGCACTTCGCCGCTCGGAATACGCCGTTTCCATACTCCGTCACGATATAAGGCATTTTCTTCTTAATATTTCGTCATATATATCAAACGGTCAAACCGAAAAGGCACAAAAATATATAAGCGATATTATTGACGCAACCGATAAAACCGCAACCCATAAATATTCAAAGAACGAGATAGTAAATATGATCCTTTCGTCCTTTGAGGAAAGAATTTCGGAAAACGGCATTGATTTTGAACACTTCGTCGATGTTCCGCAGAAACTTATATTTCCCGATGTCGACCTGACTGCTATTTTGTCAAACGCTCTTGAAAATGCAGTCAAAGCGGTAAGCAAGCTGCAGGAGGGCGAAAGAAAAATAATATTTGATATGTATATGTCCGCCAACAAACTGCTGATATCGGTTAAAAACAGCTTTTCGGGGCAGATAAAATTTGTCGACGGACTGCCCACAACCGAAGAATCGGGACATGGGATAGGTACTCAAAGCATAAGATATGTTACGGAAAAACTCAAAGGTAACTGTCAGTTTTCCGTTGCGGACGGAATGTTTGTTTTGCAGGTAATACTGTAATCGTTGCAAAAAAGCATTCTGTGATGTATAATACTCTTATACACTAAAAGGGGATAAGTTGAATGAAAAAAATCAAAAAATCGATATTGTGTTTTATATTGTCATTAGTTGTGGTTTCGGGTGCAAATTTACAGTGCTTTGAGGCTTTTGCACTGTCCGAAAACGAGTTTTACGGCTCATCGGGCGTGAAAACCGAGCTTTATTTCGGCAGAAACACTCTTCTTAAAATGGAAAACGGAAAACAACTTGTTGAGGTTTACGATACTCTGTATAACGGAATAAACGAGCGCCGTGAGAAAATAGTTTTCAGCGGTTTTAAAAGCGGCAGGATAGCTTATGATGATTTTACTATGGTTTACGAGCTATACCGCTTTGATCATCCCGAACATTACTGGTATTCCGGGGGATACGGATATTCTCTGTATTCGGACGGTACTTTAGCCTATATACTGCCTTCGTACGGTGACGGTTTTGACGATACGCTTTTTACAAGGTCGGTAAATTTGCTTCTCGCCTGTGCAAACGGCAAGACGACGGACTATGATAAAGCCCTAGCTCTTCACGATGCGATAGTTAAGTATTCAAGGTATACAGACGGAGATAATGCTCACAATGCTTACGGCATAACGGTAAACGGTGAGGCTGTATGCGAGGGATACGCCAAGGCTTACCAGTATCTTCTACAGCTTTCGGGGATACAGTCTTATATAGTAACGGGATTTGCAAACGGCGGAGCCCACGCCTGGAATCTTATCCGCCTTGACGGCAGGTATTATTATGCGGACACTACCTGGGATGACCCCGTAACAGACGGCTATGAATCGTTAAAGCCTGTATACTACCGATATTTCTGCACAACAACCGAGCTTATTTCAAAGAATCATACGATAGAGGATAAATACGGCATAATTCCCGAGTGCACAAGCACCGATAAGCTTTATAAAGAGTACCGCGAAATTTCCGAATACACCGTTGAATCGGTTGCGAACGCATTCGGCGGCACCTATACCGCAAGGTTCATTTATACAAAGGGGGACGGTCTGAACTTCGACAATTGGTTTAGCGAAAGAGACGAAAACGGAATGCAAAATCTTGATAAGGTATATCAGAAGCTGTTTTCTTACAGAGGCGGTTCGTTTTCGTGGTCTTCTGATGGGGAAGCAATAATTCTTTCTTTTATCCCGGCAAACACGGCTTCTGTTGCGGGGAGACTTAAAAATTTTTCGGATCCCGAAAAGGCGGCTCAAATATCTCTCATTCCGTCCGGAAGCTCGGAGACTGCTTACACCGCCGAAGTTTACGGTGATTTTGACATATGGAAAATAAACGGCGTCGCTTACGGAAATTACAGCGTGGTTATTTCAAAACAGGGGCACAAAACAAAGACGGGTTCCGTTACGGTCAATGAAAACGGTGCCGTGTTTGACTCCGATATATTTCTTATAGGAGATACAAATGAGGACGGAACGGTCGATGTAAGGGATATCGTAAGGTTAAAGGTGAGCATAGCCGCAGGAATTACATCCGATGCGCTTGATGTCGATTCGGACGGATCTGTAAATGCGCAGGATATCGTATATCTTTTTGAAAACATATACTGAGATTTAAATTATGAAGATAGGTAATCTTAACATATCGGGTTATGCGGCACTGGCTCCTATGGCAGGTGTTGCGGACAGGGCGATGCGTGAGCTTTGTATGAGATACGGCGCTTCGTTTTGCGTAGGCGAGCTTACGAGTGCAAGAGGTGTCTCCTCAAACGACAAAAAATCGGAGGAATTGCTTTTTTGCTCCGATAAGTCAAGACCGTGTGCGTCTCAGCTTTTTGGCTGCGAACCCGATATTATGGCTGCCGCCGCAGTTAAAGCAAGTGAGTATAATCCCGATTTTATCGATATAAATATGGGTTGTCCTGCCCCGAAAGTTGCGGGAAACGGGGGCGGCAGCGCCCTTATGAAAGATGTAAAACTTGCGGAAAGCATAGTGAGAGCGGTTGTTAGGGCGGTTAAGATTCCGGTAACGGTTAAAATGCGTGCAGGCTGGGACGACGGGCATATAAATGCTCCGGAGCTTGCAAAAGCCTGCGAAGCCGCAGGAGCCGCAATGATAACGGTTCACGGGAGAACAAAAACCCAAATGTATGCTCCGCCGGTAAATTACGGTGTAATTGCCGATGTTAAAAAAAGCGTTAAAATACCCGTTGCAGGTAACGGAGATGTTACAGACGGCGAAAGCGCTCTTCATATGTATAAGACGACAGGGTGCGACCTTGTTGCGGTCGGTAGGGCGGCTATGGGCAATCCCTTTGTTTTTGAGGAAATAAATGCTGCGCTTAAAGGTGAAGATTACATCCGGCCCTCGCTTGAGAAACGGCTTTATGTGTGCCTTGAGCAGGTAGAGCTTATGCTTAAATACAAGGATCCGCACAATGCGATTCTTGAATCGAGAAAACATACAGCTTGGTATATGAGCGGACTTAAAGGTGCGGCGGCTCTGCGAAGGGAATGCGGCGAAATAAGCTCTGTTGATGATATTGAGCGTATATGCCAAAAAGCTCTTGAACTGAATCCCGATATGTGATAAAATAATAAATACTGTTTTTGATTTTATTTATGGTGGAAGGAAGTATCCTATGTCAGGACATTCTAAATGGAACAATATTAAGCGCAAAAAGGAAAAAACCGATGCCGCAAAGGCAAAGATTTTTACCAAAATGGGCAGAGAAATAGCCGTTATAGTTAAGGCGGGCGGTCCTAATCCGCTTGAGAACAGCAAGCTTAAGGATGCTATTGCAAAAGCCAAAGCGGCGAATGTTCCGAACGACAATATTGAGAGAATAATTAAAAAGGCTGCCGGTGAGTCGGGCGGAAACGAATATGAAGAACTTATATATGAGGGATACGGTCCTAGCGGAGTAGCCGTTGTTGTTGAAACACTTACGGATAACCGCAACCGCACCGCAGGTGATGTCCGCCATTACTTTGATAAGTGCGGCGGAAATCTCGGTCAGTCAGGCTCGGTTATGTTTATGTTCGACCGCAAGGGAATAATAGAGATCGAGGCCGAGGGGCATGATGAAGACGAAGTTATGGAGGCCGCTCTCGAAGCCGGAGCAGAGGACTTTAATTTTGACGGCGATGTTTTTGAGATCTCTACAGCTCCGAACGATTTGGGTGCCGTAAGAGATGCTCTCGAGGAAAAGGGATACTCTTTTCTTTCTGCCGAGGTGCAGTATGTTCCGAAAACCACAACCGAAATAACAGACCCCGATTCTGCGGAAAAAATGGAAAAACTCATAGATATGCTTGAGGATAACGACGACGTTCAGGCAATTTGGCATAATTGGGAAATGCCCGAGGAAGAATAATATCAGCGGCGTTGAAATTTAAGATAAAAGCGGCGGATACACCGCCGCTTTATTTATGCGCTTAGAGCAGCAGCCGAAAAAGATACTTATTTTTTAGAATTTATTGAAACTTGTCGTTGACAGTTAATACTATATGTGCTATAATCATTAACGCACAAACACATTATATTGATGAAAACAAAAGGAGAGTAATAGCTGTGAAAATTATCAAAAGGAGCGGCGCAGAGGTAACTTTCGATCCGGAAAAGATAATAGTTGCCGTAACAAAAGCTAACGAGAGCGTTGTTCCGAGCGAACGGATGAGCAAGATTCAGATAAAGCGAATAGCCGAAGATGTCGAAAGCGCAGCTTCGAATATAAACCGTTCTTTAAGCGTTGAAGAAATTCAGGATATGGTTGAAGACCAGATAATGAATCAAAGGGCGTTTGATGTTGCCAGAAGATATATAACCTACCGTTATAACAGAGCCCTCGTTCGTAAATCTAACACGACCGATGAGCAGATATTAAGTCTTATAGAGTGCAATAACGAAGAAGTAAAACAGGAAAATTCAAATAAGAATCCCACCGTTAACAGCGTTCAGCGTGATTATATGGCAGGCGAGGTAAGCAAGGATATAACAAAGAGGATATTGCTTTCTCCCGATATCGTCGAAGCTCACGAGAACGGTCTTATCCACTTCCACGATGCGGATTATTTTGCTCAGCATATGCATAACTGCGATCTTGTGAATTTGGGTGATATGCTACAGAACGGGACCGTTATTTCGGGTACTCTTATAGAGAAACCACACAGCTTTTCAACCGCCTGCAATATAGCTACACAGATAATAGCTCAGGTCGCTTCCTGTCAGTACGGCGGTCAGAGTATAAGCCTTACCCATCTTGCGCCGTTTGTTGATATAAGCCGCAAGAAAATAAGGCTTGAAGTTGCGGAAGAACTGAAAGAAATAGATGAGAATGTCACCGAGGCTCAGATTGAAAAGATAACCGAAAAACGCCTTAAGGAAGAAATCCGCAAGGGAGTTCAAATGATACAGTATCAGGTTGTAACTCTTATGACAACGAACGGACAGGCTCCCTTTGTAACGGTGTTTATGTATCTTAATGAGGCTGAGAACGAGCAGGAAAAAGCCGACCTTGCAATGATTATCGAAGAAACCTTAAGGCAGCGTTATCAGGGCGTTAAAAACGAAAAGGGAGTTTGGATAACCCCGGCTTTCCCGAAGCTTATTTATGTTCTTGAGGATGATAATATAACCGAGAACTCAAAGTATTGGTATCTTACCAAGCTTGCGGCAAAATGCACCGCAAAGCGTATGGTTCCCGATTATATTTCCGAAAAAATAATGCTTAAAAATAAGATAGATAAAAACGGTGAAGGTCACTGCTATACCTGTATGGGATGCAGGAGCTTCCTTACTCCTTATGTTGACGAAAACGGTAAACCTAAGTATTACGGAAGATTCAATCAGGGCGTTGTAACGGTAAACCTTGTTGATATAGGTCTTTCTGCGGATAAGGATTTAGATAAATTCTGGGATATTTTCGATGAGCGTATGGACCTTTGCCACAGAGCGCTTCAAAGCCGCCACGAAAGGCTTACGGGAACCCTCTCCGATGCTGCTCCCATTCTTTGGCAGCACGGTGCACTTTTAAGGCTTAAAAAGGGAGAAACCATAGATAAATATCTTCACGGCGGATATTCGACCCTTTCTCTCGGATATGCAGGTCTTTGGGAGTGCGTTTACAGTCTTATAAACAAAAAACTCACCGAACCTGAGGGAAAGGAACTCGGTCTGCAGATAATGAAAAAACTTAATGAGTATACCGCAAAGTGGAAAAATGAAGAAAATATAGATTATTCGCTTTACGGTACGCCCCTTGAGAGCACGACTTATAAGTTTGCCAAATGCCTCCAGAAGAGATTCGGCATAGTTAAGGGCGTGACTGACCGTAACTATATAACAAACAGTTACCACGTTCACGTTACCGAGCCTATAGATGCATTTGATAAGCTTGCGCTTGAATCGGAGTTCCAGGCACTGTCGCCGGGAGGCGCTATTTCATATGTTGAAGTGCCAGATATGAAGAACAATCTTGACGCAGTGCTGAGCGTTATGAAATTCATTTATGATAACATAATGTATGCTGAGCTTAACACGAAAAGCGATTATTGTCAGGTTTGCGGATATGACGGTGAGATAGATGTTGTTGATGATGAACACGGAAAACTCATCTGGAAGTGTCCGAACTGCGGGAATACGGATCAGGACAAAATGAATGTTGCCCGCAGAACCTGCGGATATATCGGAACTCAGTTCTGGAATCAAGGCAGAACTCAGGAAATTAAAGAAAGAGTCCTTCATCTGTAATAAATTAAGGATAAGCAACAATAAATTCGATCAGGCTGGCGGGGTTGGCTCTCGTCAGCCTTATTTTAGGAGATATTTATGCATTACGGGAATATTAAAAACTGTGATATAGCGAACGGACCCGGAGTCAGAGTAACCCTTTTTGTATCGGGCTGCACAAATCACTGCAAAAATTGCTTTCAACCGCAAACCTGGGACTTTAATTACGGTGATGAGTTTACAGATAAGACCGAGGAAAAAATTTTAACAATCCTCTCTCCCGATTATATTAACGGGCTTACATTGCTCGGCGGCGAACCGTTCGAACCGCAGAATCAGCGGTCGCTGCTTCCGTTTGTGAAAAAGGTAAAAGAGCGTTTTCCGAATAAAAGTATATGGGCTTTCTCGGGCTTTACATTTGAGGAGCTTACTCAAAAGGGAAGCCACGCAAACTGCGAAGTGACGGACGAACTTCTTTCCCTTATAGATGTTCTTGTGGACGGCCGCTTTGTCGAAGAGCTTAAGTGCATAACCCTGCGTTTTCGTGGCTCATCAAATCAGAGGATAATAGACCTTAATAAAACGATCTCAAAGGGTGAGATAGTTCTCTGGCAGGATGAAGCGGTTGAATTCAAAAACGGAATTGAGGGTAACAAAAATGAAAGATAAACTTGATATTATTAAAAGCTCGCTTGAAGAAAACGAAGCATTTTTGATAACCGGAGAAGCAAACAGATTTTATTTAACGGGTTTTAAGTCAAGCGCAGGTGCTGTTATGATAACCCGTGAAAAGGCGCTCCTTTTTGCCGATTTCCGATATTTTGAAAAGGCAAGGCAAATGCAGAAGGCTTTTGAGGTCGTTATGCTCACTTCGCTCGTAAAACAAATAAAGACCTTTTGTGAGGATAACGGAGTGAAAACGGTTTATACTGACACTTCGGTTCTGCCTGTTTCTGAATTTAAAGCTTTCTCAAAAGCTCTTGAAGGTATTTTCCTCTCAGATGAAAACAAGGCGGATAAACTTTTAAACGAGATGCGCAGTGTTAAATCGGCAGAGGAAATAAAAAGAATAAAAGAGGCTCAGCGCCTTACCGACGAAACTTTTTCGTATATCATAAATCAAAAGCTTTGCGGAAAAAGCGAACGGGATATAATGCTCGATATGGAGTTTTATATGCGAAAAGCCGGAAGTGAGGGCGTTGCCTTCGATTTTATCGTCGTTTCAGGCAAAAATTCTTCCCTGCCTCACGGCGTTCCTACGGATAAGAGGGCAGAACAGGGAGATTTTATCACAATGGATTTCGGTGCTGTTGTGGACGGATACCGTTCGGATATGACGAGAACGGTAGCGTTAGGTTCTGTAAGCGAGGATAAAAAGTATGTATATGATACGGTCTTAAAGGCTCAGCATGCCGCAATAGCCGAAATTAAAAGCGGTGCGGTTTGCTCTGATATAGACAAAATAGCAAGGGATATCATAAATGACGCCGGCTTTAAAGGATGCTTCGGTCACGCCCTCGGTCACAGCGTGGGTATCGATATCCACGAATCGCCGGTTTTCTCGCCGAAATGCGAAACAGTCTTAAAAAGCTCAACCGTTATAACGGTTGAGCCGGGAATTTATATAGAAAACAAATTCGGCGTCAGGATAGAAGATATGGTAGTAGTAAATGAAAACGGATGCATCGACATAACTGGCAGTCCGAGCGGACTTATTTATTGCGAGTAAAGGTGCACTTCCGATAACGGCGCCGTTTCTTCAAAAAAGCATTGTACCCTGATTGTATTGTCTACACAATAATGAAAAAACAATTAAAAATAATCTATTGACAGTACGGTTTTGTTATGTTAAAGTAGGCTTGAAAATACACCTTTTAAAGGGAGTAGGAAAAATGCGAAAAAAATATAATTTTGATAAAGGCTGGAAATTCTGTAAAGAATCTTCAATACAAAAAACCGAAATGTCGGACTATTTCGGTACATCCGCTCATAGGCACAAGACGGGTGTAATGTCAGGCCCCGCCGGACTTTTCTTTGATGATAAAGACTGGAAATCGGTTGAGCTTCCGCACGATTGGTGCTCTTTTGAAGATTTTGCCGAGGAGAACAATGTCGGAACGATTTGCGGAAACAAACCATCGGATACGGTCTGGTACAGAAAGACCTTTACGCTTGATGACGATGCCGTAAATAAAAAGGTCTTTATTAAATTTGACGGTATAGCTATCGACAGCGATGTTTATTTCAACAGCGTACATATAATAAGCAATAACTGCTCCTATGTTCCTGTTATCTGCGATGTAAGCGATTTGATAGAAAAGGGAAGAACTAATGTTATAAGTGTTCGCTGCTCCAACTTTATTAAAGAGGGTTGGTGGTATGAAGGCGGCGGACTTTACAGGCATACCCATTTAATTATAACTGACGTTACCCACTTTGAGGATGACGGTATATTTGTAAGCACGAAGTGCGTTAAAGATAACAACTGGGATATAAACATCTGTGCGACGGTTGAAGGCGAGGCGGCGGATGAACTTGCGGTTAAGGCAGAAATAGAAGCACTCGGCCTGTCTGCAGAGTGTAAAGCGGTCATAGGCGATAATACACTTAATCTGAATGTTTCCGACCCTCTCCTTTGGGATACCGAAAATCCGAACCTTTATACCGCAAAAGTAACCCTTTTTAAAAACGGTTCGGCGGTTGATGAAAAAGAAGTTACATTCGGCATAAGAGAAATTCGTTTTGATGCAAACGAGGGTTGTTTTATAAACGGAAAGCCGCTTAAACTTAAAGGCGTTTGTCTTCACCACGATCACGGCGGTTTCGGCGTTGCTCTGCCGGACAGTGTTTATGATTACCGTATGAATCTCCTTAAAAGTATGGGTTGTAATGCGGTAAGAACTTCGCATAACCCTAAGGCTCCCGAGTTTTACGATGTCTGCGACCGTCTCGGATTTGTTGTAATGAACGAAACAAGGCATTTTTCTTCCTCTAAAACCGAGATGTCTGATCTTTACAGGTTTGTAAAGCGTGACCGTAACCACCCGTGCGTTATAATGTGGAGTATCCTTAATGAAGAGCCTATACAGGGCTCCGTTTCGGGCAGGAAGATAGCTACTTCTATGGCAGAGCTTGTAAAAAAGCTTGACGGCACACGCCCGATAACCGCAGGTTGTAACGGACCGTTTCAGACAGAGGGCATAATGAAAGTAGTTGATGTTATGGGATTCAACTATATGCAGTACGGTTATGACGACTTCCATAAACTTTTCCCGAATATGCCCATATTCGGTTCCGAAACAGGCTCTTATCTTTCAACAAGAGGCATTGAAAAAACAAATAAAGAAACGGGCAGAGTTGCAAGATTCGGAAATGTTCTTTATGAAAATCTGTTTCCGTGGTCGGCAGATCCCGGCGAAACGTGGGAATATATCGAAAAAAGAAACTTTGTTGCCGGTGGATTTTATTGGACCGGCTTTGATTATCTCGGAGAATCGGGTCCGTTCTATTGGCCGAGTGTTACCAGCAATTTCGGAGCTATGGACCTTTGCGGTTTCCCGAAGGATAATTATTATTGGCACAGAGCCCTCTGGAGCAGCAAACCCGAACTTAAGGTCACTCCGCACTGGAACTACAGTGAGGGTGACGAGGTAAACGTTATATGCTATTCAAATTGCGATGAAATAGCGCTTTTCCTAAACGGAAAAGAAATAGAACGTTTTGCTCATAACAGATATAAAAACCCCATCCATAAGGTGAAATTTGTTCCCGGTGAGCTTAAAGCAGTGGGCTACATAAACGGAAAAGAGGCTGTGAGCGACACAATAAAAACTGCGGGCGAGGTTTGCGCATATAAGATAGTTCTTTCAAAGGACTCTCTTAAAACCGGAACTTCGGATTGCGTGATTGCCGATGTTTACGCTGTTGATAAAAACGGTGTTGTAGTTCCCGATTATTGCGGAGAAGTAAATGTAAGAGTAGATAAAAACGGAACTCTGCTTGCATTATCAAACGGCGACTGCTCCTGTCATTACAATCAAAAGGGTAATAAAATAGCGTTCTTTAACGGATGCTTCCAAGCCGGATTCGGTGCGCTTGAAGCCGGAGATGTTACATTAAGTATAAAGGGAGATAACCTTACCTGTGAGGCAACCGTTACCGCTTGCGGCAGCGATGAGCAATACCTTGATTCAAGCGAGAACATAATGTATCTTCAGGCATTCTTTGTTTCGGACCTTCACGACGAATATCCCACAAAGGAAGAGCTTACGGGGTATCATTATGCCTGGATACCCTCTCCCGTGGGTTACGGAAAAAATCTTATATATTCCGGCAATAACGGGTACGGAACCGTTAAGGGAAATTTCCTCTTTGTCGAAGAAAACAAAACTCTTTATATAGAGAATGTGCTCGGAAGCTGTAAGGTCCATATCAACGGAGATTTTGTTGCCGAGTATAAAAACGGCGGCGATATTGCAATTCCTTTAAAGGGTATAAAATTGGATGAGCAGAACTGCGTCGGGGTTGTTTTTGATGTCAGAGGAAACGACTGCGGAATACTCGGAAGAGTTTATATAAAATAATATAAATAGTTGTTGATTTTTAAAAAACTCATATGTATAATAAAGGCACGGACTGTTGTTTTAGATCCGTGCCTTTAAAAATCCACAAAGGGGCAATTTTAATGAAAATAACTTCTGATATTACTGTAATAGGCGGAGGAATAGCGGGTATTTGCGCCGCAGTCTCAGCCGCAAGAAACGGAGCAAGCGTATCACTTGTTCAGGACAGACCTATGCTCGGCGGCAATAACAGCAGCGAATGCAGGGTCCATATGAGCAGCGCCGCTTCAAGCGGTAATCCGAGCTTTTATTTAAGGGAAACAGGCGTTGCTGACGAACTTAAACTTAAAATCTTTCATTATAATCCGAGATATGAGTCAAAATCGGATTTTGACCTTACCGATATGGTCTTTTTGCAGTTCGTAAAAGACGAAGAAAATATCAAACTTTTTCTTTCAACGGCAGCGTATGATGTTGAGGTCAAAAACGGGCTTATAAAAACGGTGAAAGCTTATAATTCAAGAACAGAAGAATATTATGAGTTTGAAAGCCCGTATTTTATAGATGCTTCCGGTGACGGCGTGGTTTCTTTTAAAGCAGGCGCAGAGTGCAGGCAGGGAAGAGAAGCGAAAAGCGAATACGGCGAGAGCTTAGCGCCCGAACAGGCGGACTCACATACTATGGGCAGCTGTCTTATGTATACCGTTGCAAAGGATGAACACCCTGTGCCGTTTGTAAAGCCGCCGTTTGCTTATGATTTTGTAAAAGAAGGTCTCTTTGATAAACTTAACGACCCCTCAACCGGTCGTAATTTTCCTCTTACAATAGAAAATGTGCACAGTGTCTGGTGGATGTCGTACGGCGGTATGGGAGATACCATAAAGGACGAGGATAAAATACATCTTGAGCTTAAAAAGCTGGTTTACGGATTTTGGGATTATGTGAAAAACAGCGGCAAATATAAGGGAAGCGAGAATTACTATATAAATTGGATGGCTCCGTTTCCCTCAAAGCGTGAATCACGGAGGGTTATGGGAGAATATGTTTTAAATCAGAACGATATTCAAAAACACCCCGATTTTAAGGACCAGGTTGCGACTGCCGGTTGGCCTATAGATGTGCACGATGTCGGCGGTATATACGGTCACGATATGACCACTACCTGGACTGCTTTGGATACGGTTTACGGTTTGCCGCTTCGTATGATGTACTCAAAGAATATAGATAATCTTATGCTTGCGGGAAGAATAGTCAGTGCAACGCATATTGCGATGGGTTCATTCAGGGTTATGCAAACCTTGGGTGCAATGGGCCAGGCAATAGGTACGGCTGCTGCCGTTTGCGCCAAAAAAGAGATAATGCCAAAAAAACTTGCCCATAGTGATACTCTTATTAAGGAACTTCAGGAAATCCTTCAGCACGACGGTCAGTTCCTCGTCGGCAGGAAAGAAAGCGTCGGCAAAGCTGAAAATGCAAGAGTTTATGCGAGTTCTTTTTCAGTGCCCGAAAATGTCTGGTGCGAGAAAACGGTTTGTCTTGATAAAAAATATTTTCAGGTTCTTCCTCTTGATTCGGACTGTTTTGAGAGTGTTAAAATATTTGCGGAAAACGACTCTGCCTTCGATGCCGAGCTTTGCTATACTCTTTATGAAAGTGAACTTGCTTCCGCATATAATCCCGATAGAGTTCTCGCAAAAGGTAAATATACTGTCAAAGCAAAAAGCAGAGGATTTATAAAACTTTCTCTCCCTGTGAGCGGATTTAAAAACAACCGTGTTCTTCTGGGATTTGAAGAAAATGACAGGGTAAAACTCGGAGTATCTTCAAAAAGGGTGACAGGAGCTCCTGCGCTTATAAAGACTTACAGTGAAATAGCGCACGATGAAATCAAGCAGTTCAGAGACTGCGTTATAAATTCAAGCGGGGGAAAAACCCTTGTCGATTACTGCTTTGTGTTTAAGGAGCTTAAAAACTGCGATAATGTTTATAACCCCGTAAACATCATTAACGGCTATTCAAGACCTTATATAGGGACGAATATTTGGGTGACGGATGAAAAGAATCCGAGCCTTTCCCTTGAATTTTCAGAGCCGCAAAATATAAATGAACTGATTCTCGTTCATAACGCTCAACTTGAAACCGATCATTTCAGCGAGCCGATAGAGTGTCTTAATAAGGATTTTGATGTTGTTTTTGTAACGGAAAACGGTGAGAAAACGATTCAAATAAGGGATAACTTCCTCGGGCAGACAGTTATAAAAGAAAAAACAGATGATGTTAAGAAAATAACCGTTAATTTTATTTCAAATTACGGCAAAGGACAAACAGAACTTTATGCCGTTAAGGTTTTTTAAGCTATTTATTATAAAAGACAGCGCTTCAAAGGTTTTATTAAACCGCTGAAGTGCTGTCTTGGTTTCAGTAAACTACTTTTCGGGAACAAACATCATACCTTCCGAGAAGGAGATGATAAAGGGGCCGCAGCTAGGGCGTTTTACAAAAAGTTTGGATTTGTTGAAGGCGAACAGATTGAGGAATTTGGATATCCTTGTCAGGTATTTACGATGCATAGATAAATTTTAGTTTATAGGAAGGATAATGCAAAGGCGCAATGCCGAATGCAATGCAGGATATGTGGCACAAAATAACTACGGAATTTTTCCCTACCTCCGGCTATCAGCCTACCTATGAAAGGGATATTGAGGTCTATGCCGAAGGTGATATGAACGATGAAAATTACCACAGTGAAATTTGGATACCGGTAGTCAAAAAATAAATTTATATGGTTACTGTTCAAAAGCAAGATTATTATAGAAATACCTATCTAATTTTGCACCGCTGTAAACAAAGAAAAAGGAATTTTCAGTCCGCATTTGATGATGTGGTCGGAAAAATATGATTTTTCCTGAAAGTGACGTTGAAATACCTAAATAAGCATAAAAAATGACCGGAAGTGGAGAATAAACTCTGCTTTCGGTCAAAATTTTGGTCCGAGTGACAGGGATCGAACCTGCGGCCTGATGGTCCCAAACGGACCTATGAAGGCAATTTCCGCTAAAAATAGCTTTTTCCGCCCCTTTCCGCTCGGAAAACCGCGCTCTTCGCCACTCTTATGTCCACTGTTTCCGAGTGCTCCGAAACGGTAGGTGGTCTGTTATGTGGTCAACAGCAATTTTCACGGAATAATATGAGCTACACGCCTCTCGCTATCACGCGAGAGACTTTTGCTTTTATACGGCTATTATAACTCTGAACAACCCCTGATTCAAGTCAAAATTTGCACCGCAGTAGACAAAGAAATACGAGAACTCGCGAATGAAGAGTAGAGAAAATTCGGCTGATTTAATATCTAATGTTATTTTAGCCGAGATTTTTGCCTTGAAGGCGAGAACTTTCTCACAAAAAATTAAAAGCCTACCTATAATTTAATCATTTTGAGATATTTGATTAAATTGGACTTGACAAACAACAAAATTGCGAATATAATATAATTATATCATAATAATAAAAATGAGCAAATTGAATTCAGGAGAAGATTGACATGAGAACTTATGACTACAATAAGAAATGGCAACAACTTTTAACTCCCGAAATCGTGACCATGCTTTCACAAATACACGAATTTAAAGGTGAACAGAATCTGTTTATTGAAGCGCAAAGTGATACTCTTACACAACTTGTTGAAATTGCAAAGATACAAAGTACGGAAGCTTCCAACAAAATTGAAGGAATCTTTACTTCTGATGAACGCTTGAAAAAACTCGTAACAAACAAAACAACTCCAAGATCTCGCAACGAGCAAGAGATTGCAGGCTATAGAGATGTGCTTTCAACCATACACGATAGTTATGAATTTATACCCGTCCGTCCTTCCATCATATTGCAATTGCATCGTGACTTGTATAAGTTCAGCGGTAAATCTATCGGCGGCGCATATAAAAATGCGGATAATGTGATTGCAGAAGAAGATAACGAAGGTAATCGTTTCGTAAGATTCCAACCGATATCTGCTTGGGAAACACCGGATTCTATTGAAGCTTTGTGTGATGCGTTTGATGATGCAATAGCCAGAAACGAAGCGGATCCGTTGCTTATCATTCCGATGTTTATTCTCGACTTCCTTTGTATCCATCCGTTTAACGATGGCAACGGAAGAATGAGCCGACTGCTGACACTGCTCCTGCTCTATCGTGCAGGTTATATTGTAGGTAAATACATTAGTATCGAAAAGGTTATAGAAACAACCAAAGACACCTATTACGAAGCATTGCAAAGCAGCTCACAGGGGTGGCACGAAGAAGAAAATGATTACGCACACTTCGTTAGATATATGTTAGGTGTAATTTTATCAGCATATCGTGACTTTTCCTCTCGTGTCAGAGTGCTTACAACAAGCGGAATGTCGAAACCTGACCGTATACGAGAAATCATTAAGGATACTCTCGGCAAAATCACAAAAACAGAAATTATGCAAAAATGCCCTGATATCAGTCAGGTGACCGTTCAAAGAACTCTAAATGATCTTATTAAAAACGGTGACATTATAAAAATCGGTGGCGGACGTTATACGTCTTATATTTGGAACAGGGAGAAAGAATAATGATTACAGGTGAACTTAAAAATAAAATCGATAGCTTGTGGAATGTTTTTGCCGCAGGCGGTCTCGTAAATCCTTTGGATGTTATCGAGCAGATTACGTATCTTATGTTTATACGTGACCTCGATGATTCGGATAATCTCCGCGCAAAAGAGAGCGCTATGCTCGGCCTTCCTTACAAGAGCATTTTTGCGGGCGAGGTTACCATCGGCGAACGTAAAGTTGACGGCAGTCAGTTAAAATGGTCGGTATTCCGTGATTTTCCTGCCGGCAAAATGTATTCCACTATGCAGGAATGGGTGTTCCCATTTATTAAAAATCTTGATGGCAAAAAAGACAGTGCTTATTCCAAATATATGGACGACGCTATCTTTAAGCTTCCCACCCCGCTCTTGCTTTCCAAAGTGGTTGATGCCTTGGATGAAATCTATGCACTTATGGCAAAAGAACAGGATAAGGACGTTCGCGGAGATACATACGAATATCTTCTCAATAAAATTGCACAATCGGGTCTTAACGGTCAGTTCCGTACCCCGCGCCATATTATCAAAATGATGGTAGAGATGATGCAGCCCAAAGCAGATGATGTGATTTGCGACCCTGCGTGTGGCACAAGCGGATTTTTGGTAACTGCCGGCGAATATCTGAAAGATAATCTCAAAGAAGAAATTTTCTTTAATAAGCAGAAAAAAGACCACTATATGAACCACATGTTCTTCGGTTACGATATGGATCGTACTATGCTTCGTATCGGTGCGATGAATATGATGACTCATGGCGTGGAACACCCGTTTATTGAGTACCGCGACAGCCTTTCCGACCAAAATCCCGATAAGGACAAGTATTCCCTTATTCTCGCCAACCCGCCTTTCAAGGGAAGTCTCGATTATGATACCGTTTCAACCGACCTTTTGAAAGTCTGCAAAACCAAGAAAACAGAACTGCTTTTCTTGGCGCTCTTCCTGCGTATGCTTCGCATAGGCGGCAGATGCGCATGTATCGTTCCCGACGGTGTTCTCTTCGGTTCGTCCACCGCCCACAAAGCAATTCGTAAAACCATTATTGAAGATAACCGCCTTGAAGCCGTTATTTCTATGCCGTCCGGCGTGTTTAAGCCTTATGCAGGCGTTTCTACCGCTGTTTTAATATTTACAAAAACCGGACATGGCGGCACGGACAAGGTGTGGTTTTACAATATGCAGGCGGACGGATTCAGCCTTGACGATAAGCGTTCACCGATTGCGGATAATGATATTCCCGACATTATCGCACGCTTTAAAAATCCAGACGGCGAAATTTGCCGCGAGAGAACCGAAAAATCGTTTTTTGTGCCCAAAGAGGAAATTGCCGAAAACGATTATGACCTTTCAATAAACAAATACAAAAAGACCGAATATAAACCGGTGGAATATCCGCCTACAAGCGAAATTATGGCAGATCTGCGCAAACTTCAAAAGCAAATTGGCGAAGCTATGGACGAATTGGAGGGTATGCTGAATGAAAAATAATTTGGCATTATCATTTACCGGGCAGATGACGGTTTAACAAAAATACAGGACAATGTAAAAAGGTAACAACACGCAATTCCTGTGTGTTGATGAGATTATAAAATTTTAGACGAAGTAAAAAATTAAAATCACTTTTAGGTAATACAAGATGAAAATCAAACGAGAGTATGTGATTTCGGAAAATGCAATAGAAGCATTCAATAAGACAAAGTATGAGGATGTCGTTTTATCCATTATGAATGCTTCGAGGACTGTTTTCCCAAACACTTATAAAAAAGTTGAACTCCAATCAAATGGGGAGTGTGATTTTGTTGATGTGACGAACGGTTTAAAGTTTGATGCAAAACTTCCGTTCGAGTCGCAACAAATCAGTCAATTGACGAACGGAAAAAAGCACAAACCCTATATTGAAAGATGGATCAAAGAGTTATTAGATGAAGCAACCGAATATAAACCAGTTGATGTTCGATTAGGAACTTTTGATATAACTTCTACCAAACTTTATAAGATCACGAAGAAACACGTGTTAAAAGACAAGGTCGATGAAAATATTATTTTTTTCTTTCCGTTTCCTATAGTAACAAGCATACGGGGAGATTGGACCAGTTTACTTGCTACAGATTTTTTAAAGGCAATATTTAACCAATTGAAAAAGGAAGTTGACTTTACCGGAAGAAGTTTATATGTGATATATTTTTCAGGTGAAAAGAGCATATATGCAGTTAGGGATTTAGGAAAAAATGACATTAATTTTGTGCAATGCACCGAATTTGATAAATATTTTACGAGTGAAATATTGGTTACAGTAAAGATTGATAAATTTTATTTATAGGGATGAAGGTATGAGAGTTAGAACTCAATTAAAGGACATCGTATCATTTTCAAAAGGAAAACAAATAAATGGTGAGGAACTGCTTGTTAGCGGTAAATATGATTACTTAAACGGTGGTGTTTTACCGTCCGGAAAATGGAACAAATATAATACAGCAGGCGAAACGGTAACCATAAGTGAAGGCGGTAATTCCTGTGGCTTTGTTAACTTTATGGAGAAACCATTTTGGTGCGGAGCACATTGTTATTATTTGTTTGAGCCAAAGATCAATGCAAAATACTTGTATTATGCATTGAAAAGTAAGCAATCAAATTTGATGAAAATCCGTTCGGGAGCTTGCATGCCTAATATTAAAAAGAACGATTTAGGTAAATTTAAGATTGTTTATGATACTGACAGCGATGAGCAATTTAAAACGATAAAAGTGTTAGATACAGTTTCTTTAATGATTGTTGCCTGCCAGAAACAACTTCAAAAACTCGATGAACTTGTCAAATCCCGATTTATCGAGATGTTTGGAACGCTTTCAAGCAATGAGCAAAACTTCAAGGTGTTGACAATAGAATCGCT
>CAKSEH010000017.1 GCA_934446475.1 uncultured Eubacteriales bacterium
AAATTAAAACAGCAGCTTAAATATCAAAGATTAAACATTAAAATTTATAGCAAAAGATATTTTTCATTCGTGAATTTTAAATAAGTAATTGAAAAATATCAAAATATGAAGCCAAAAAACAAAAGAGAAAAATACTAAATCACAAGAAAAAATACCCCTCAGTCAGCCATAAGGCTGACAGCTTTTTCTCCGAAAACAGGCACCCTTTTGTCTGCTTCGCAGACATTTCCCCTAACAGGGGAATAACCTCTATTTCAGCTTACGCTGAAAAGAAGGGAGCCTAAGGTGGGAGCAATTTTGTCGGTTGCTCTGCAGGTATTTCCGTACGTCGCTGAAAAGGGTGGTCTCTATGTCTGTCCTATCGTAAAAAAGGGAAGCTGGAATTTGAAAGCCGTTTTATTTGCTGTTGCAAAGAAAATCTCAAAGCAAGGAAAATAATCTCTGTTTTTTGAAACAAAAAGGATTAAAATCAAAAGAGATAACCTTTTATTCGCAGCCGTAAAAATTCTTCCCGACAGTAAAAATATCTGTCGGGAAGATAAAAATACGATGTTGTCGGTAAAATTTCGTCTTAGAAAGGGATCGATAAGGTGTTCTTTTACTTTGATTTTTTATTTTATTTCTTTTACAAATTCGCCTATTCGTGTAATAGCTTCGATTATATGCTCTTTACTGTAACAGTAAGAAGCACGGACAAATCCCTCTCCGCCTTTACCGAAAGCCGTTCCCGGCACGATGGCTACGTGTTTTGCTTGCAAGAGTTTCTCACAGAATTCATCGCTTGAAAGCCCCGTTGATTTTATACAGGGGAATGTATAAAACGCCCCTTTCGGTTCTCTGCAGGTAAGACCTATGCTGTTAAAGCCTTCCGTCATAAGCAGTCTGCGGCGGTTATATTCCCGATGCATTTCACCGACCTGTTCATCGCAGGTCCTCAGTGCCTCTATTGCGGCATACTGAGATGTAGTCGGAGCACACATTATGGCAAACTGATGTATTTTTGTTATTTGCTTTATTATCGGAGCCGGTCCGCAGGCAAACCCGAGTCGCCAACCCGTCATAGAAAAGGATTTTGAAAATCCGTTTACGGTCACGGTACGCTCTGCCATACCGTCAACAGATGCGACGCTGACGTGAGGCTTGCCGGTAAATGTAAGCTCGGAATATATTTCGTCGGAAACAACTATAATATCGGTTCCCTTTAAAATATCGGCGATTTTTTCAAGATCTTCTCTTTCCATAACCGCACCCGTGGGGTTGCAGGGATAAGGAAGAATGAGAATCTTTGTTTTATCGGTTATCGCCGCCTTAAGGCTTTCGGGTGTAAGCTTAAAATCATCTTCAGCTTTGGTTTCGATTATAACCGGCTTTCCGCCCGAAAGCAGAGCTATAGGCTCATAGCAAACATAACTCGGCTGCGGAATTATAACCTCGTCGCCCGGATTTATAAGAGCTCTTACGGCTGCGTCTATCGCTTCACTCCCGCCGACGGTTATCAAAACCTCTTTTTGCGGATCATACACTGTGTTATATTTGCGCTCAAGATATGCGGCAACCTCTTCACGAAGCTTTATTATTCCGCTGTTTGCCGTATATTTTGTTTTTCCTTTTTCAAGGGAGGCTATTCCGGCTTTCCTGACTTGCCACGGGGTTTGAAAATCCGGCTCGCCAACGCCGAGAGATATAACATCGTCCATAGTGGCAGCAATATCAAAAAACTTTCGTATTCCGGACGGCTTGATTTCGGTTACGGTTTTGCTCAGAACCGAGGAGTAGTCTATCATAACAGAAACTGCCCCCTGTCATCTTTTTTGGTGTCTAAAAACGAAAGGTCAAGTTCTTTGTATCTTCTCATAACAAAGTGAGTCGTCGTCGATGTTACCGAATCTATTGTTGCAAGCTCTCTCGAAACAAATCTTGCAACATCCTGAAGAGTCTTGCCTTTTACAACAACATTAAGGTCATACACACCAGACATAAGGTAAACGGACTCGACCTCCGGATAGGAGGCAACTCTTTCGGCAACTTCTTCAAAACCACGGTCTGCTTTGGGTACAACATTAAGCTCGATTATTGCGGAAACATACGCATCCTCGGTTTGTTCCCAGTCTATAACGGCTTTATATCCCCTGATTATCCCCTGCTTTTCATATGCCTTTATCTCGGCCTTGACCTCCGCCTCGGTTTTTCCGAGCATCGCCGCAAGTTGGGCGTCGGTATACCTTGCATTAGTAGCAAGAAGTTTTAAAAGCTCTGATTTCATCATAAAAATTCCTCCTATAATAAAACGCCCCGAGACAGATATAATTCTGTCTCGGGGCGAACCTAATTAAAGTTAAAATAAGTCCGTGTTACCACCCGAGCTTCGGCTGCAAAATCACAACCGCACTCTCACGCTTTTTAACGGAAGCGAACCGACATTCCCTTTCGGGCGCAACTTTAAAGAGAGCTTCGCACCTTTGCCTCGCTGAAGGCTTTCACCTGCCGCCTACATCTCTTAAAATACGAACCGCAAAGAGCTACTTATTCTTTTTCACAGTTTTTAAGCAAGCTTATAATACTATATTTTTTTGATTTTGTCAAGTCGGCCTATACTGAGAGGTCCTCAACAAGGAGTTCACGAACGCCGCTGTCCTCGGGTTTTTCAGCATCCCTTACCTTGAAGAACTTTTCGGCAACTGCAGGGAAGAGGGCATAACTTAAAACATCCTCTTCGCTCTTGCCTATTCCCTTTAATTTCATCTCACGGGCATAGTTTTCAAGTTCGGGCTTTATGAGGTCTGCGGGACGGCAGGTTATAACCTTATCGTCACCTATGCATTTTTTCCTTACTTCCTCGTTGACTTCGCCGGGAAGCGCACCGTATTCTCCTTTGAGCATACCCTTTGATTCTTTGGGAACCATTTTGTAGCGTTCTCCCGAAAGGACATTCATAACCGCCTGCGTGCCGACTATCTGACTTGTAGGCGTTACAAGCGGAGGATACCCGAAGTCTTTTCTTACTCTCGGAACCTCTGCGAGAACATCATAGTATTTATCCTCTGCACCCGCTGCCTTAAGCTGGGAAATAAGGTTTGAAAGCATACCGCCCGGCACCTGATAAACAAGCGTTTTGGTATCAACATTCAAAACTTTCGGATCAAGGATACCTTCTGCCTTCATCTTATCGGCAACGGTACGGAAATATGCCGCAAGGTCGTTAAGCGCAGTAAGGTCAAGACCGGTGTCCCTCGGCGTTCCTTTAAGGGTCGCAACAAGGGCTTCGGTTGCAGGCTGAGACGTTCCGTTGGCAAACGGCGAAAGTGCAGTATCAACTATATCAACACCTGCCTGAACCGCCATAAGATAAGTCATATCGCCTGTACCGGTGGTATTGTGTGTGTGGAGATGAATCGGAACCTTAACGCTTTCCTTAAGACGCTTTACAAGAGAGTAAGCGTCAAACGGGAGCAAAAGGTTTGCCATATCTTTTATACAGATTACATCTGCACCCATTTTTTCAAGCTTTTTTGCAAGCTCAACAAAATAATCCTCGTTGTGAACGGGGCTTACGGTATAGCTTATGGCAGCCTCGCATATTCCGCCGTATTTTTTGCAGCTCTTCATTGACTGCTCTAAATTTCTGACATCATTTAAGGCATCAAATATTCTTATAACATCTATTCCGTTTTCAATGGATTTCTTTATAAACTCGTCAACAACATCATCTGCATAATGCTTATATCCGAGAAGATTCTGACCTCTCAGCAGCATCTGGAGCTTTGTGTTAGGCATATGCTTTTTAAGAGTACGGAGCCTCTCCCACGGGTCCTCATTCAAAAAGCGCATACAAGCATCAAAAGTAGCTCCACCCCAGCACTCAATAGACCAATAACCCATTTTGTCAAGCCTTTCGAGCGCAGGAAGCATATCCTCTATACGCATTCTCGTAGCTGCTTGAGACTGATGAGCGTCTCTTAAAATGGTATCGGTTATATAAAGCTTTTTATTTTCCATAAATTTTGCCTCCTATCAGCCGAAGAGGGCTATAAGCGCACCGGCAGCGATAGCTGAACCTATTACACCGGCAACATTCGGACCCATTGCGTGCATAAGCAGGAAATTTGAGGGGTTCTCTTTCTGACCCACGCTCTGCGAAACACGGGCTGCCATCGGAACTGCCGAAACTCCTGCCGAACCGATAAGCGGATTTATCTTGTTCTTTGTGAAGAGATTCATAAACTTTGCGAGCAAAACTCCGCCTGCGGTTCCCAGAGCAAATGCGCAAACGCCCATTGCAAGTATTTTAAGCGTGTTGAGATTGAGGAACGCTTCGGCTGTTGCGGTCGCTCCTACGGATATACCGAGGAAAATAGTAACTATATTCATAAGCTCGTTCTGAGCGGTTTTGCAAAGTCTTTCCGCAACTCCGGACTCCTTCCAGAGGTTGCCGAGCATAAGGCAGCCTACGAGCGGCGTGGCAGAAGGAACAAGAAGAGCAACAAAAACGGTAACAACTATGGGGAATATGATCTTCTCCTTCTTTGAAACCTGTCTTAAAGCCTTCATTTCTATCATACGCTCTTTTTTTGTTGTAAGAAGCTTCATTATAGGCGGCTGAATAACCGGAACAAGCGCCATATAAGAGTATGCCGCAACTGCTATCGGTCCTAACAGATTGGGAGCAAGTTTTGAAGTTACAAATATAGCGGTAGGACCGTCGGCTCCGCCTATTATGCCTATCGACGATGCTTCGGTTCCCGTAAATCCGAGATAAATGCATCCGATAAATGTAACAAAAATACCTATCTGTGCGGCAGCGCCGAGAAGAAGTGATTTCGGGTTTGCTATAAGCGGACCGAAATCTGTCATAGCGCCTATGCCTATGAATATAAGGCAGGGATAAATGCAGGTCTTAACACCGATATAAAGGAAGTCAAGCAGTCCGCCGTTAGCCATTATATAGCCGTAACTGTGGTAATGCGCTCCGCCCTCTTTCATAAATTCGGTCCAAAGTTCGCCGTTATAAAGGCCTGCTCCGGGGAGGTTGGTAAGCAACATTCCGAAAGCAATGCCTATAAGCAGCAACGGTTCAAATTTTTTGTGTATGGCAAGCCAAAGCAGAAAAAGGGAAATGACTATCATTGCAAGATATCTCCAGTTTCCCGCAAAGTCGCCGAAAAGCATATAAAATCCGGTTTGTTTACCGAATTCAACAAGTTTATCTAACATCTCGGTTCTCCTTATTCCAAACTGAATTTTAAGCCAGCGTGCAGAGAACCGTTCCTGTCTCGACGGATGAGCCCTTTGAAATTACACCTGAAACAACACCGTCACACGGAGCCATAATTTCGTTCTCCATTTTCATAGCTTCGAGTATCATAAGGACATCGCCTTTTTTAACCGAAGATCCGTTTGAAACATTTACGGAAAGGATAGTTCCCGGCATAGGACAATTAACCGTTGTGGCGCCGGACGGAACAGATACCGGTGCCGCTGCCGGAGCGGGAGCCGCCTTGGTTTCTTCCTTTGCGGGAGCAGTGTTGACGCTTGAAGCATCAACCGCCTCGAGAGTAATTTCGTAAGCTGTACCGTTGACGGTAACTTTATAAGTTTTCATAGTTTAAACCTCTTTTTCTAAGTTTTAAATCGGAGCAACACCCTGCTTTGTTTGCAAGCTGCGCAAATGAGTGTCAGCTCCTCAGTCTTTGCCGTGAAAGATTACGCTTATCCTCTAAAGACTGAAATGGAACCCACCTTTTAAGGCGGGGAACATCTGCGTTAGTTTATAATTTTCTGAATGAATGTATCCTCAAAGCGGAAACATCGGTTCCCATATCCTCTGCGCAAACCGCTGCTACAGCCGCAACTATTTCTCCTCGGTTTTCCTCGGGAACAGGAGCTGCTGCAACCGCCGCCGCTGCAGGCTTTTCGGGTTCCTTATTGCTCATACTGCAAAGTCCGCCCATTATTTTACAGATAATGATTATAGATATGAGACCTACAAAAACCGTACCCATACCCATACAAATAACAAACCAACTCGGTATACTTTCGCCGCCGGTCTGTGCAGTGTTTGCCGCTGCGTTCAACAATAAAATATTCTGCATTTGAATGCACCTCCCTGAAGCCTTTAAAATATATCTTTATAAAAAGCCTAATCGAGTTAATTATATTATAATCGTTGTTTTTACTCAATATTCGTCGAATATTATTAACTTTTATTTAACACGCATTTAAATAACTTAACAAAATATTAACAAGTAATTCTGTCAACGGGTAACACAAATCTCCTAATAAAATATTATGTTATATAGATGTCCCGAAAAACTGAGAAGGAGTAATGGTAATGAACAGTATGAAGAACGAAAACGGCTGCGTGTACCCGGGCAACAGTTCGGATATTTTAACAATGGCGTTTTTGGAAATACAGCCGCTTGATGCGGTTTACAGCCTTTCGGACGCTTTCAATGCGGGAACACTTTTCCCCGACCTTAACAAACCGCTGCTTATAAGAGGTGAAAAAGGATGAATGAGCAACAGACAATGAAACGCAAGCTTAACGAGATAGCCTTCGCAATCCACGAACTTGTCCTTTTTTTGGATACGCATACCGAATGTGAAAAAGCGCTTTCGCTGCTTGAAAGCTACAGGGGAATGTATAAGGAATTGCTTGAGGCGTATGAGAAAAAGTACGGCACTCTGATACTCACCTATAACGATCCGGACGATAAAACCCGTTGGCAGTGGGTAGACGGACCGTGGCCGTGGGAAAACAGCGAAAAGGAGTAATGCAAAATGTGGCAATATGAAAAGAAATTACAGTATCCGGTTAAGATAAAAACGCCTAATCCCGCTCTTGCAAAGATAATAATAAGTCAGTACGGCGGACCGGACGGCGAACTCGGAGCGTCATTAAGGTATTTGTCGCAACGGTATTCTATGCCTTATGACGATGTCCGTGCAGTGCTTACGGATATAGGAACGGAAGAGCTTGCCCATCTTGAAATGGTAAGCGCTATGGTTTATCAGCTTACAAAAAATCTCACCCCTGAACTTATAAAAAAGTCCGGATTTGATACTTACTTTGTAGATCATACGGCAGGGGTTTACCCTCAGGCAGCATCGGGCGTGCCGTGGTGCGCCGATTATATAGGAGTTAAGGGAGATATAATCGCAGACCTGCACGAAGATTTAGCAGCGGAGCAAAAAGCGAGAGTAACCTATGACAATCTGATACGGCTCATAGACGATCCCGATATTTTAGATCCGCTTAAGTTTTTAAGGGAAAGAGAAATAGTTCATTATCAGCGTTTCGGCGAAGTGCTGAGGCGCACTACCGACAGGCTTGATTCGAAAAACTTCTACGCTTTTAATCCGAGTTTTGATAAATAAAAATTCAGCCGCAGCGAATATTCTGTTCGCTGCGGCTGTTCGGTTTTACACAAGCCCGAATTTTAATTATATCTGATAATCGTTCGGCTCACCGAGAAGGTCGGAAAGTTTTACACTGTCAAGATAATTGCATATAACCGTGTCCAACTTTTCCCAGATCGGAAGAGTTTTGCAAGTGGAAGCGTACTCACAGGGATTAGGCTTGCAGTCAAGACACGAAACAGGAGCAATAGACCCTTCCGTAAGCCTTAAAATTTCGCCGACTGTGTACTCGTTGGGATTTTTTGAGAGCCTGTATCCGCCGTTTTTCCCCCTCAGGCCTTCAATTTCTCCTGCCTTTGACAGCATAGATACGATACTCTCAAGATACTTTTCCGATATATGCTGCTTTCTGGCTATTTCGGGAAGCGGCATATATCCGCTGCCGTCGCCCGAGGCAAGTTCAAGCATAACTCTGAGCGCATAACGGCCTTTCGTTGAAATAAGCATTTTAAAACCTCTTGTAAAATAACTTTATTTTAAATATTTTATCACACTTTAAGCGATTGTGCAAGCGGACAATATATTATAGTGTCAAATTAAATTTTGCATACGACCGGACCGGCATTTAAAGCGTAAGCGCAGCGTATAATTTACACTTTTTTCTCTGATTTTTGCACAAATATGCCGTTTTTGTTTTTCGGGGTTGCTTTTTTAATTTCAGTATGCTAATATGTGGATAAATCTACAAATCATAGGTGGAAGTGCTATGAAAAACTACGATGTTATCTGGCTTGACGATAAGTATAAACGCTGCGCTGACAGGCTTACACCCGTTCAAAATTCCGACGAAGCGGAAAAAATCGTCAAAGAATACATAGAAAAGGTTTGGCCTTCCTGCATAGTAACGCCCAAATCGGGACTCAAACACGGATTTGTCACTCCCGGGGGAGGCTATGACACTATGTGGGACTGGGACAGTTTTTTCATATCCTGCGGTCTGCCCGACGAAGCCCGTGAGTTCGCAATAGGTACGTCTCTTAATTTCTTAAACTTTATAGATCCGAAAACCGGCAAACCGGCAAAAAATGTCCGTTCTGACGGCACGCAGGACCCTACGTCGGAACTTTCGCATCCATATCCCAAAGATGCGCAGTTTTCCTATATTTTAGGGAAGAGATATAATGATTTTTCGTGGATAGAGCCTTATTATGAAACCCTTGAAAAAACAGTGGAGTGGTACGATAAAAACACACTTAAAAACGGTTATTATGTGTGGAAAATGTACGGTTGCGGAATTGATAACAACCCTGCCGTTTACGGCAGACCCGACAGTTCCGGTGCAGGTCCCGATCTCGTATCGTTTATGTATAGGGAGTTTATAGCGTTAGCAAAGCTTTCAAAGATTTTCGGCAAAGGCAAAGAAGACCGTTACTTTGAAAGAGCGAAAGAACTTAAAGAAAAGGTTCAAAGCGATTATTTTGACCGTATAGACAAATGTTTTTATGCCATCGACTGTAACTTTGAAACACCCTCTGTCTGCATACAGAAAGTTAATTGGATCACATATTTGAAATATAAGAGCTTTGCAACCGTTTTCCCGCTCTGGGGAGGTCTTGCAACAAAGGAACAGGCAAAATGTATGCGTGACCTTATTATGAATGAAGATGAGTTTTTATCGGTTTGCGGTATCCGCTCTCATACCAAAAACGACCCTGTCTATAATAATGACGCAAGCGGAAATCCCTCCAACTGGCAAGGTCCGGTTTGGGGACTGAGCACATTCCTTACGGCTTACGGTCTCGCCCGTTACGGTTATAAGCAGGAGGCTTTGGAAGTTGCAGGAAGACTTATTAAAACCTTTGCTGGCGATATAAAGGAAAACGGCGGTTTGCACGAATTTTATGACGGTGATAACGGACAGCCCGTTATGCGTCTCGGATTCCTAAGTTGGAACTTGCTTGCATATAAAGTAATGGATGATTTAAGAAACGGCACTGACTGCACTTCGGAAGATTTACTTGATTTTTAAAGGGGAAATGACTTATTTCGGGTTTTAGGGGATTTATTTTGAATTTAAGAAAAAATCGGTATATATGTATATCGGTTGCGGCGGCAGTGCTTGTTGCGATTGCCGTTTTGATACTGGTGCGTTTAAACGCAGGACAGCAAAAAAGCAGCGACAATACGCAAAGCAGACCTGTTTCAAGCGCCGTTAAAAGCGGCAGCTCATCAAAGCAGCCGCCGAAAGACAACAGCAGCACAGCAAACGAAAGCAAACCCGTCTCGGAGCCTGAAAAAGCGCCCGAACAGGCAGGGTCTTCAACTCCGGCAAAGCCTTCGTCTTCTGCCTCTGCCGTCCCCCAGCCGACCGTGCCGGTGCCGGACACTATGCCGAAGCAGGATATATCAAGTCCCGCTCTTTCCGCCCAGGCAAGAGCATACCTTAATTCGCTCAGCAACAAAAGAGACGGTTACGGCTGGAAAGGTGCGGAAAACAGGCAGAGCTATTACTCGCAGTATAATGCGTATTCGGTGGGCGACCGAACGAAAAAATGCGTTTATCTGACCTTTGACGAGGGGTATGAAAACGGATACACTCCGAAAATACTCGATGTTCTGAAGGAGAAAAATGTAAAAGCCGTCTTCTTCATAACAATGGATTATTTAAAGACACATCCCGAGCTTGTAAAAAGAATGATAGACGAGGGGCATACCGTCGGCAACCATTCGGTAACGCATCCCGATATGACCACAAAGGATATCGACTCCGCTTATAAAGAGATAAAGGGACTGCACGATGCCGTGAAAGAAAGATTCGGATACGAAATGAATCTTTTCAGATTTCCGACCGGTGCCAACAGTCCGAGAATGCTTGCCCTTGTAAATTGCGTCGGCTATAAAAGCGTTTTCTGGAACTTTGCGCACAGGGACTGGGACCCGAAAAATCAACCGTCTGTTGAAGAAACAAAATCCCTTATAATGAAGTATTTAAATAACGGAACGCTCTATCTTTTACACGCAGTGTCAAGTGCGGATACTTCCGCTCTTCCGGATGTAATTGACAGTATAAGGGCAAACGGATACACTATAGAGCTTTTTAAATAAAATTCAGAGGAACTATAATGGATAAGAGATACGAGACATTACTTTCAAAAACAGAGAGAATACTTAAATCAAATATTTACACACAAGGCAATTACCCTTGGGGCAAGTACCGCCTTATAAGTCCTAACAAAGGCGATTTTCCCGACGGTTTTCCGGGCGTATGGAACTGGGATACTGCCTTTCACGCAGAGGCTATGCTTGAATTCGATAAAGATATAGCAAAAGAGCAGATAATCGGATTTTTAAATTTCCAAAAGGAAAACGGCCTTTTGCCCGACGTTGTATTTGAAAACGGCGATATTGAGGATCGTTTTTCAAAACCTCCCGTTATGGCGGCTGCCGCACTTAAGGTCTATAAAGACACCGAAGATATTGGGTTTTTAAAAGCAGTATATCCAAAGCTCGTTTTAAACGCAGAGTTTTGGGAAAACGAGCGTTTAAACGGCGGGCTTTTCCATTACGATGCCGACTGTGACCACAGTGACAAAAAACTTTGTTATAAGCTTGTCGGATTTGAATCGGGTTGGGATAATTCTCCGAGATGGGACAATGAACCGTATAATTATTACACTGTCGACCTTAATTGCTATATGGTAACTATGTACCGTGCTTTGAGCGAAATGGCAAAAATTCTCGGCGAGGACAGCGGCGAGTGGGACAGAAAAGAAAAGGCTCTGTGCGAAAACATTGAAAACCGTCTTTGGGACGAAGAAAAGGGGGTGTATGCGGATTATAATTTTAAAAGCCGAAAATTCAGTTCGGTGTTAAGTCCGGCTTCGTTTATGCCTCTTTACATAGGAACGGCTTCAAAAGAGCGGGCAGAGAAAATGAACGAAACGGCAAAAAGGGACTTTTTACCCGGTATGCCGAGCGTTTCTTATAACGACCCTTCCTACTCAAACGACTACTGGAGAGGACCTTGCTGGCTGAATGTTGCGTATTTTGCTGCTAAGGGCCTTAAGGATTACGGATTTACCGAGACTGCCGATACGGTAAAAGATACCATTCTCGGTTGGGTTTATAACGACGGAGAATTCGTGCACGAAAATTACGATGCAAAAACAGGCTATGGACTTAAAGTTAAAAACTTTTCCTGGAGCTGCGTCTTTGTAAGAAAGTTTATAAAGGAATTTTAAGATTTCCCTGCCCGGGAAAATACAAGAATAGAATAGGTGATAATATGCGCTTTTACGAAAATTCACAGAAAACGAGCGAAAACAGGCTACCGCCGAGAAATTACTATATCCCAGGCGGTATGAGCCGTTATTCGCTTTTAAACGGCATATGGAAATTCAAATATTTCGGTACAGATGCGGACCTTACAGACAATATAACCGATTGGGATAATATCGAAGTCCCGTCCTGTTGGCAGCTTAAGGGTTATGAGGAGCCTAATTATACCAATGTTAGGTATCCGTTTCCGCTGGATCCTCCGTATGTCCCCGATAACAACCCCTGCGGGGTTTACGAAAGGGAATTTAATGCCCAAAAAAAGCTCGGCAAGGTTTATCTTGTGTTTGAAGGAGTGTCCTCCTGTGCCGAGATATTTATAAACGGCAATTATGTGGGTTTTACGCAGGGCAGTCATCTTGAAGCCGAGTTTGATATAACCGATTTTGCGGTCTGCGGCGTTAATACCGTAAGAGTGAAGGTCTATAAGTGGTGCTGTTCAAGCTATCTTGAAGATCAGGATGCTTTTCGGTACAACGGTATCTTCAGAGACTGTTACATTTTGGAACGGCCCTATGGGCATATAGTAAATGTCAGAATAAACAGTGACGAAAACGGATTTGAAGTTTTTGCCGATAATCAAGCCGATATTTCGCTTTTTGATACAAGCGGTATTCTCTTAGGTGAGCAAAGGTCAACCGATACAGCAAAATTCGAAATAAAAGATCCTGTTTTTTGGAATGCCGAAAACCCCGGGCTTTATACCGTTGTCCTTAAAAGAAACGGCGAGGAAATACGCCTTAAAACAGGTATACGCACCCTGTGCGTTTCAAAACAGGGAGAACTTCTTATAAACGGAGTTGCCGTGAAGCTGCACGGCGTAAATCACCACGATACCGACAAATATAACGGTTGGTGTCAAAGTAATGATGAATTAAGGCGTGACCTTGAGCTTATGAAGAGCCTTAACATTAACTGTGTGCGGACTTCGCATTATCCTCCGACTCCGCATTTCCTTGAACTCTGTGATGAAATGGGCTTTTATGTTGTGCTTGAAGCCGATATCGAAACCCACGGATTTTGTCAGAGTAACGGCTATGATGTTGATAATCCGCTCTCGCTTTGGCCCTGCACAAGAGATGAATGGACGAATGAGTTTGTTGAAAGAATGAAAAGGTCGGCATTGCCTAATATAAATCATCCGAGTATCATAATGTGGTCGCTCGGCAATGAAAGCGGTTACGGCAAAAATCACGACGCTATGGCAGACTGGCTGCGCACCTTAAACGACGGCAGGCTTGTTCACTATGAGGGAGCCTCCTTTGCAGGCGATAACTCGAAGGTTGATGTTGTTTCGAGAATGTATCCTCCGATTTCGCTTATGGAGGAATATGCAAATAACGAAAACGAAACAAAGCCTTTTTTCCTCTGCGAATATTCGCATTCTATGGGAATAGGACCCGGCGATGTGTGCGATTACAATGAAGTTATAAACAGATATCCCAAGCTTATAGGCGGTTGCATCTGGGAGTGGGCGGATCACGTAGTAACGGATGAAAACGGCGTAGAGCGTTACGGCGGGGACTTTAAAGGTGAGCTTACAAACGACGGAAATTTCTGCTGTGACGGCATGGTCTTTGCCGACCGCAGCTTTAAATCGGGTTCTCTTGAAATAAAAGCAGCCTATCAACCTATGCACACAAGCTTTGACGGAGAACTTTTAACCGTTTCAAACCGCTTCGATTTTACCGACTTTTCGCATTTCCTGTTCAGATACGATATAGAAGCGGACGGTAAAAAACTTTATTCCTATTCCGATAATTTAAAGCTTTCTCCCCACTGCAGCTGCACATTGCCGATAAAGCACGGTAAAATCAGAGCAGAATACGGAGCATTTATAAACTGCTATCTTGAAAAAGACGGTGTTTTATCGGCTCAGACCCAGCACCCCGTGGAATATGAGCGTATAATTTCCGAATCTTGTCGGGAAAGCGCCGAAATAAGTGAAGAAAACGAAATCTTCACAGTTTCGGGGAGCGGTTTTAAATATGAATTTTCAAAACGCCTCGGAACTATCGCTTCGGTTGAAATAAACGGTGAAAAAGTGCTTGTTTCACCTGTAAGACTCACTGCCGCAAGAGCCGCAACAGACAACGATGCGGTAATAAAATCCAATTGGTTCGACAGCGGAATAATGGGACCCGCCTTTAATAAAATTTATTCCTGTGAAGTATCCGGCAATAAGATAACCGTATCGGGTTCGCTTTCGGGCGTATCAAAACATCCTTATTTAAGATACGGCGTTGTTTATTCCTTTGCGGCGGACGGCACTGTTTCGGCACAGCTTTCGGCAGATGTAAGGGAAAATGTAAAATATTTGCCGAGACTCGGATTTGAATTTGAAACAGCGGCAAAAAATAAAGAATTCACCTACTTTGGTATGGGTCCTTATGAAAGCTACTGCGATATGCATAACGGGTCAAAAATCGGGATGTACAGTTCAAGCCCGGATAAAGAATATGTAAAATACGTGCGCCCCCAGGAACATGGAAATCACTGCAAAACAAAGTTATTAAGGTGCTCGGGACTTGAATTCACCTGTGAAAACGAATTTGAATTCAGTGTATCAAACTATTCGGTATCCGACCTTGAAAACGCCCGCCACACCGATGAACTTTCCTCAGACGGAAATCTCCATATCAGAATAGACTATAAGGTTTCGGGTATAGGCTCGCAGTCCTGCGGACCGGAATTATCTCCAAAATACAGACTCAGCGAAAAGCAAATAAACTTTAAACTTGCCTTTAAGCCGATTTTATAATTTGCATTTACGCAAAAGTGTTTTTCTATCAAATACACTTTTGCGTAATTTTTTACAAATAATAGGCAATTTGATTGTCTGTTTTGCTTATCAGTTGCACAAAATTCATATTTTATTAAAAAGTTGTACGCTTAGCGTTGACAACTTGCGGTTTTGTATGTATAATGTAATGTATAATTTTAAAGTGCGTGAAAACAAAGCGCATCTTTCAGGAGGAAAAAATATGAAAAAGTTCCTGTCTATAGTTTTATGTCTCGCAATGCTGTGCGTATGTTTCGCAGGCTGCGGCACATCAAACAGCGGCGGCAAAGTAGCCTATGTTTTGGCTGAAAAGGGAGATACATATTCTCTCGGTCTTGCAAACAATTTCAAAACTGCTTTTGAGAAGCAGGGCGGTAAAGTCGTTATGGAGACTTTCCCCACAAACACAACCAACTTCTCGGACTATTTGCAGAAAGCGCTTGATAACAGTGCAGATGTAATATTTGCTCCTAACTCAACCGCAGTTGCGGCAAATCTTTTAAAGAATGCGAACGACCTCGGCATTGAGTGTCCTATCCTCGCAGGAGATACCTGGGAGTCATCGGTTATTCTCGATGCAATAAAAGGTACCGACCTTGAGGTTTACTGCTCGACTTTCTTTGATGAAAACGATGCTTCTTCAACTGCGGCAAAGGATTTCGTCACAGGCTTTAAAAAGTGGCTTAACGCAAACTCCGAGTATAAGGAAATGAACGGCGGTAACGATATCGTTGCAGCGGTTTCGGCTCTCGGTTTTGATGCTTACAATGTTGCTCTTGCGGCTATCCGTGCAGCAGCAGAAAAGAAGGGCGCAGACCTTACATCGGTTGATGTTGCTTCCGCTCTCTGGACTCTCACCTATGAAAACGGCGTTGCCGGCAAGCTCCAGTTTGATAAGAACGGAGACGCTATAAAGGACAGCGCATACATTAAAAAAGCAGGTAAAGAAGCTTTTGAGTTTGTAAAACTCCAGACAATAAAGAACGATGCCGTTCAGGCAAGTGCTTTTGATTACGGCAACGCTTCCGGTATAAAGCTTGATACCGCAAATAAGAAAATCGTAATCGGCGTTTATGAACCCACCTCAGGTAACAATGCTGCCGGCGGTAAGCAGGAAGTTATCGGTATACAATATGCAAACTCCCTCGATAACAAGGTAACTATCGGCGGTGTTGACTATAAGGTTGAAATTTATGTAAGCGATAACGGTTCTCTTGAAGAAAACGCCGTAACTGCTGCGTCAAACATAGTAAGCAAGGGCGCTCTCATATCGCTCGGTTCTTACGGTTCGGGCGTTTCGATTGCCGCTGCAAAGACCTTTGAAGATGCAAAAATGCCTGCAATCGGTATTTCCTGCACCAATGCTTCGGTAACCGAAGGCAACAACTATTATTTCCGCACCTGCTTCCTTGATCCGTTCCAGGGTTCTGTAATGGCTCAGTTTGCGTGGGATCTTATTTCCAAGTAATTTTCAGATTATCATAAAGAGTGCGGTAGGATTGTCCTGCCGTACTTTTTTGACTTGAAAGGTAAAATAAATTTATGAATATTCTTCCGTACCTTATAAGGGGACTTGCAACCGGCGGTCAGTTTGCGCTCGTTGCAATAGGATATACTATGGTTTACGGAATTCTTAAAATGATAAACTTTGCCCACGGCGACCTTTTTATGGTATCGGGCATAATGCTTATCTACCTCGTCGCTGATTTTCCGACCATGCCTATATGGGTCTCTATAATTTTAATGATAGCGCTTACGGTGTTTATCGGCTTTTTGATAGAAAAATGCGCTTATTCACCGCTCAGGAGCGCACCGAGAATGTCGGTTATGATATCTGCGATAGGTGTTTCCTATCTTTTGCAGAATCTTGTTAGCTACATAACCGGCGGTCTTTCAAAGCAGTTCCCCGATATCCCGTTTATAAGCGAATCGATGAGACTTTTCGGAGTTAAAGATAAAACGGCGGTATTTGTTTCGCCTATAGTTGCGATAGTTCTCACATTTATCCTCGTTTTAATAATAAATCACACAAAATTCGGTATGTCTATGCGTGCCGTTTCCAAAGATTTTGAAACGAGTCAGCTTATGGGAATAAAAATCAACAAGGTTATTTCGATAACCTTTGCCATAGGCGCATTCCTTGCCGCTGTCGGCTCACTTTTGTATTTTGCGAAAAATTCGGGCATAAATCACCTTGCCGGCTCAACACCCGGTATAAAGGCATTTATTGCGGCGGTTGTAGGCGGTATAGGTTCAATTCCCGGTGCCGTTGTGGGCGCTCTTATAATCGGCGTTATAGAAAGTCTCGCAAAAGCCTTCGGCCTTTCGGACTTCAGCGACGTTATCTCATTTGCGCTGCTTATTATAATACTTGTTGTTAAACCCACGGGAATTTTCGGTGAAAAAACAACGGAGAAGGTGTAAGTTTATGAAAAATTTTTGGAACAAATATAAACGCACCGTTTGTAATCTTGCGCTCGTTGCCGTAATTTTCCTTTGCCTTGCCGCTATCGAGCTTTTTGCTCCGGCTAAATCTATGTGGTTCTCGGTAATGCGAAAGGTCTGCACCTTTGCACTTGCCGCCGTTTCAATGAACCTTTTAAACGGATTTACAGGGTTGTTTTCGCTCGGTCAGGCAGGTTTTATGTTGCTCGGTGCATATACATATGCCATTTTCACAATTCCCTCTTCGCTTAGGCATACCGTTTTCAGAAACTACGGTGACAGCGTTATAGGTTTTCAGCTTCCTCTTGTCGTTGCCTTGATCATAGCGGGATTGGTTGCCGCATTCTTTGCGTATCTCGTGGGACTTCCCGTTTTGCGCCTTAAAAGCGACTATCTTGCAATAGCAACACTCGGCTTCGCCGAAATCGTCAGGGGTCTTGTTCAGCTCGTCCAGTTCGGACCCGTAACAAACGGTCCGGACCCGATAAACAATTTCACGGCACCCAAAAATATTTTGGTTTATGCCGCCCTTGCGGGAGTATGCATACTGATAATAGTTCTTATTATAAATTCGACCTACGGCAGAGCCTTCAAAGCTATAAGGGACGATGAAATAGCCGCCGAGGCAATGGGAATAAATCTTGCAAGGCATAAACAGCTTTCGTTTGTTACAAGCTCTTTCTTCTGCGGAATAGCAGGTGCTATGCTCGCTATGTGCAACACAAGCGTTTCTGCCGCTTCATTTACGACGAGTATGACTTATCAGATACTTCTCGTCGTTGTAATAGGCGGTATCGGTTCTGTTTCGGGCTCAATAATAGCCGCATTTATTTATTATGCAAGCAGCGAATGGTGGCTTAAGTTTCTCGATGTTGAAAAGGTTATAGACGGAAAAAAACTTCCGCTTTTAGGACCCGGATTCAGAATGGTCGTATTCTCGGTTCTCATAATGATCGTGGTTCTCTTCTTCAGAAAAGGAATTATGGGTTCAAAGGAAATTTCCGTTTATGACGGATTTATAAAAATCAAGAATCTGTTCTGCGGTAAAAAGTCCGCCAAAGCGAAAGGCGGTGCGGAGTGATGTCGGAAAACGTGCTTAAAGTAAGCGATCTTACTATGCAATTCGGCGGCGTTGTAGCCGTTAACAACCTCTCGATGGAAGTAAACAAGGGAGAAATAGTTGCTCTTATCGGTCCTAACGGTGCGGGAAAGACTACGGCTTTCAACGCAATAACAGGCGTTTACGAGCCTACAAACGGTGCTATCTATTTTGACGGTAAGCTTATAATCGAGAATAAACCTCAGGGCAAGATGAAAAAACTCTATTCGGGAGAAAATAACGGAAAATACACCTCTGTTATAAAGAAAACCCCGGATGTTCTGACAAAGCTCGGTATGGCGAGAACTTTCCAGAATATCAGACTTTTTAAGTCAATGACGGTTTTCGATAATGTTCTTACTGCCAAGCATCTGCGCCGTACCTCTAATTTCTTTACCGCAACTTTCCATCTTAACTATAAAGAAGAGGCGAAGATGCGGGAAGAAACCGTTGAGCTTTTAAAACTTGTGGACCTTTATGACGTTAAGGATGAGCTTGCAACAAGCCTGCCGTACGGTAAGCAGCGCAAGCTTGAAATAGCGAGAGCTCTTGCAACAAATCCGAGTCTTTTGCTGCTTGACGAACCTGCTGCGGGAATGAACCCCCAGGAGACCGAGGAGCTAACTCAGTTTATCCATTTCATCCGTCAGAAATTTGACCTTACGGTCTTGCTGATAGAGCATCATATGAATCTTGTTATGGATATTTCGGACAGAATTTATGTTATAGAATTCGGCAAACTGATAGCTCACGGCACCCCGGCTGAAATTCAGCAGGATCAAAAGGTTATAGATGCATATTTGGGGGTGGCTGATGATGAATAATATTCTTGAAATCAAAGACCTTTTTGTTCATTTCGGCGGTATAAAAGCAGTTGAGGATGTTTCGTTTTCGGTTGAACAGGGGAAGATAGTAACCCTTATCGGAGCCAACGGAGCAGGAAAATCAACAATTCTCCGTTCTGTTTCGGGAGTTGTAAAGCCGCAGTCGGGAGAAATACTTTTCAACGGTGAAAACATAGTGGGTCTTACACCCGATAAAATCGTTTCAAAAGGAATAACATTAGTGCCCGAGGGCAGGCGAGTTTTCCCGAATCTCACTGTTCTTGAAAACCTTAAAATAGGTGCTTATTTAAGAAAGGACAGCTTGACCGATGATATAGAGTATGTATATTCGCTCTTCCCCCGTCTCAAAGAGCGCAGCTGGCAGCTCGCAGGTACCCTCTCAGGCGGCGAACAGCAGATGCTTGCGGTGGGCAGAGCCCTTATGAGCAGGCCGAAGCTGATTATGATGGATGAACCTTCACTCGGTCTTGCTCCGCTCGTTGTAAAGGACATATTTAATATTATAGGCGAAATAAATAAAAACGGAATAACCGTTCTTTTGATAGAGCAAAATGCCAATATGGCGCTTAAAGCCGCAGATATCGGATATGTTATAGAGACAGGCAAAATCACCCTTACGGGTACGGGAGATGAACTCCTGAATAACGAAAGCGTTAAGGAAGCCTACCTCGGAAAAACAAAATAAGATAAAAACCGTCTGTGTAAACTGCAGACGGTTTTATTTATATTTCTTATTTCATTTAATATTATGTTCGGTAGTATAGGATACAGTAGCCGTAAGCCCGCCGTCTTTACATTCATTTGCCTGTTTAAATGCCGTTATTGTCGTCAAAAGCCTCACTGCGGCAATATGATAACATTTTTTTTATGCGGCTGAAAGATTCCCTTTGATTCGCCTCACGACAAACACCTTTTTATCCGAAAACAGCGCACCCTTTTATCTGCGAGACAACCGGTAAAACCGCTCTTCCTTAGGCTCCCTTCTTTTCAGCGTAAGCTGAAACAGAGGTTATTCCCCGTACTCAGGGAAATGTCTGCGAACAATCGGCAAAATTGCTCCCACTATAGGCTCCCTTCTTTTTGTCGTAAGACAAAACAGAGGGGAGCTGTCAGACAAAACGGCTGACTGAGGGGTATTCTTTCCTTGTTTTTTATATTTTAAATTTTCAAATTCAATCTTTAATGTTTTTAGTTTCTGTTAAATTTTTTAAAATTTTTATATTTTAAATTCCACGGTTAATATTAAAAATTTCAGCTGCTGCTTTACTTTTGGTTTTTAAACAATCCTTCCGTCACGGCTGCGCCGTGCCACCCTCCTTTACACAAGGAGGGCTTTATTGTCTTTTTGGCTCCCTTCTTTTGGCTTTTGCCAAATAGAGGGGAGCTGTCAGCCGTATGGCTGACTGAGGGGTATTCGTTCCTTGTGAATTTATATTTTTTATATTTTAAGTTACTTATTTTGAATTTTTGAATTTCTTATTTTGTTATTTAAAATTCAAAGATAAAATGAAAAACAAACTACTTTTAATATTAAAATTTTAATGTTTATTCTTAAAAATTTAAGCTTTCTGCTTAGCTTTCATTTTAAAACAACCCCTCCGAGGCGGCAAGCCGCCCCACCGTCTCACTGCGGTTCGGTCACCTCACGGCTTAAGACAGTCCCCCGGACTGTCATTCACTACCGCTTAAGCCGCCTTCGGCTAACCTTTACACAAGGAGGGCTTTATTGTCTTTTTGGCTCCCTTCTTTTGGCTTTTGCCAAATAGAGGGGAGCTGTCAGCCGTATGGCTGACTGAGGGGTATTCGTTCCTTGTGAATTTATATTTTTTATATTTTAAGTTACTTATTTTGAATTTTTGAATTTCTTATTTTGTTATTTAAAATTCAAAGATAAAATGAAAAACAAACTACTTTTAATATTAAAATTTTAATGTTTATTCTTAAAAATTTAAGCTTACTGCTTTGCTTTCATTTTAAAACAACCCCCCCGAGGCGGCAAGCCGCCCCACCGTCTCACTGCGATTCGGTCACCTCACGGCTTAAGACAGTAGTCCCCCTCTGTAAAAAGAAAGAAACCTATGGTGAAAGCGATCTTGCCTGCCGACATACAGAAATTCCACACAAATACGGAGAATGGCATATGTTTTGTTTTGCGGGCAAAAGACGGTACTTAAAAGTGAAAAGAGGTGCAGACATCACAAAAGACAAAAATAAGTCTGCATATAAATTAAAACTGCCGGTTTAAAGTCGGCAGTTTTGATTTTTTGATTTATATATTGTTATTTCGAGAGCACTTTAACGATTTTTCCGATATACATTCTGTGGAAATCGTTTTTGGGGTAGTTTGAAAGCGGTTCGCAGTCACAGAAGTTTTCCTTTTTAATATCGTCGGCATACTGTTTTTTGCAGATGACTACAAGCCTTGCGGATTTAAAGTATGTTGCGCCTTCGTCAAAAACAGGCTCAAGACCGCATTCCTTTGCTTTATCTGTATCTCTGCCGCTCTTGCTGCCGCAGACAGAATGTATTGACTTAGAATCGCTTCCGTAAAAACTCAGTGTAAAATAATCGTTTTTCTCCATAAACTCATATGTGTACCTTTGCGGGCGGACAAAAACGCACACAGCGTCCTTCCCCCAAAGTTCCCCCGCAAATCCCCAGGAAACGGTCATAGTATTATAACCTTTTTCATCACCTGCGGTAAGGAGCGCCCATTCGTTTGATATTATTTCGGTAAAATTATCTTTTATTTCGGTTGCTTTTATTTCTTTAAGCATACAGTATCACCCTTTATATTTTATGCCGTTTTTGCTCCGCTATGAGAAGTCTTCGGTTTTCTATGCTTTTCTTCATATCACCGTAAACACGTTCGCCGATAGCATCGGTATGAAGGACCGCCACCTCATCTGCCGGTATAACATCGCATATATCGAGGTAAACATCGGTATGTTTAATAAAAATCCGCTTTTCTATTTTTCGCATACCCACGAGCGTGCAGACCACTATCGGCACATTTGCTCTCACGGCTATTTTAAATGCTCCGTTTCTGAGCGGCTGAAGTTCGCCGTCCTTGCTTGTATACCCTTCGGGGAATATTCCTACCGAAGCCTTATCTTCTTTGATAAGCTTTGCGGCGTTTATAACAGCCTTTGCACCTTCACGGTTATTTTCTCTGTCTATAGGAATGCAGTAAAGCTTGTGCATAGCCTTTGCCACAAATTTAAGATCTGTGTATATTTCCTTCTTTGCCACAAATCCAAGCTCAAAGCGAGGCATAGCCTTTATGAGCACGGCAGGGTCGATATCGTTTAAGTGATTGCACACCACCATAACCCTGTTTGTATCATCGGGGAGCTTATCTTCACCGCTTATATGTATTTTGACTCTTGCAAGCGAAAAAAGCATAGGAAGTGTAAGGTCTATAAGTTTCCGGAAGCTTTTCGCTCCTTTTTCGGGCGGCTTTTTGACGCTTATAAGACTTATCCATACACAGAGCACCGCTAAGTGCAAAAGTATAAAACCTAAAATAAGACCCATAAAAATAAGCGGGGTTTCCCACCAACCGGAGCGGGATGTAAAAATGCCGAATATATTATTAAAAACAACAAGAAGAGCGGCAGATGCCACCGTGTAAACATAAAGCATTCCGACGCCCTCCTTTCTTTTCAGTTTTGCTTTCTTACTATAGCGTATTCATCGCCGTTTGTGTAATACGGGCATTCACGGGTTCTATAGGTCAAGAACCGCTGCATTTCATCCTCGTCAAGGTCCATATCACAGCAGTACTGCTCCGAATACTCATCAAAATAATAGTTGGCGCAGTTTTCACAGCTTGAGGCTGCAGATTTTTTCATAATGTCAATCCTCGCCGTCGCCGGGATCGGTAGTCGGGGTGTCCGGCTTATCGGGTGTCGTCGGCGTACTCGGTTCAGACGGTTTGCTCGGCGTTGACGGCGTTGTGGGTTCATCCGGCCCCTCAGGCGTTGCGGGAACTGAGGAAGGAGTACTCGTTGACGGCTTTGAGCTTGAAGCCGAGGAGCTTGTGCCTGAGGAGCTGCTATTTGAAGACGAGGATGCGGAAGGTTTGGAAGAAGAGCTTGCGGACTGCTTTCCCGTAGCCTTTGCATACCAGTCGTTCTTCTGCACAGGGTTGGTTTCTATATATTTATCAAATGTAATGTCATCATAAATAAATGCGTGAATAAGCTTGGTTGCGTAATCGATATCGTAATAAACGACCGAACCGAAATTTCCTTTCGGGGACGGCATTTGCATATTGACTCCGTTATCCGTAACCGGAAGCCTTGCCTGCTCAAATGTCGGCGATGAGAAAAGAACATTAAACGCAATGTTCATAATTTCAGAATATGAAAGAGAAGTCTCGGTGCAGGGGATCATAGCTTTCGCAAGCTTGACGCAATCGGATTTGCTGAGCGTTTTCGCTTTGTTGAAAAGCTGTTCCATAACATAACGCTGGCGATCCGTCCGCCCGAAATCGTTATTAGTTCCCCATATATTCTTGACATATCTTATTCTTGAATAAGCGACTGCCTGTATACCGTTCAAGTGCTGAGGCCCGGAAGTTGTAACATAATAATCCTTCGGGTTTTTGCCTACATACTGACAAACTTCCTGAATCATATCGTTTATTCCGTGGTTGTTGTTGCCTCTTGCTTTTACTTCCTGGTCGGTAAGCGTGGCGTCAATCCCGCCGACAGCGTCTATAATCCCTGACATACCGTAAAAATTAACGGTTGCATATTCCGCTATATCAAGACCGAAATTCTGATTCAGAGTTTTAATTGCAAGCTCCGCACCGCCCCAACTATATGCGGAGTTTATTTTATAATATGTTTTTTTGCCGTTTTTATCGATAGGGACGAGCGTATCCCTCATAATTGAGATTATCTTTATTTTCTTTGTTTTTGTGTTAATGCTCAGTATCATTATACTGTCGGAATTGCCTTTAAAGGACTTCAAATCTCTTGTATCTATTCCGAACAGACCTATGTTTATGACCTCTTCGTTTATAGGCGCATCAAATCCGAGGTCTTCGGGATTTTTTGTTATATTGCGGTAATTATAGCTGAAGTTTGAGAAAAACCAGGTGAGGGCTATAGCTATTATCAGGAAAAATGATGTAACTGAAATAAGGGCAGCTTTTTTGCCTTTGCCCATACATTTCCACCATTTTTTCATTTTATAATAAAAATCATTCAGCTTTTTCCCTGCACCGTGCTTTTTCTTTGCATAATAATAGTCATCGTCCTCATAACTTGAAAACGATGTGAAGTTCACACTGCCTGTACTCCCCGTCCTAACACTGCTTGAGTCGGAAACAATGTCCTCGTATCGGTCGTTTTTTCGGGATTTTGAAGAGGATACTATATCGCTGTAACCATCATTTTTGTGACTTCCCGCCTCGCTGTATCTGTAAGAAGCGCCGGCAGAATCGTTATCGTCTTCAAATCCGCTGAAGTCTATATTAAAACCTTTCCGGTCGTCCATTTATTCACACCCATAAAAATATTTTCTACTTGCCTATTTTACTACATATACCTTAAAAAATAAAGTAACAAATTATTAACATTAGACCTTATCTATCATCAGTTTATAAATTTCACCTTTTTTTATGCCCGTTTTTGCCGCAGCTTCCCTTGCTGCAGCCGAAGCCGAAAGACCTCCCGACATAAATTCCTTTGCTGTAAAAACGGCATCCTCAACGGTATATTGATGCTGTTTTTCGGGAATTTTACCTTCAAGGATTATAACATATTCTCCTTTAGGCGGATTTTCCTCAAAATATTCCGAAGCTTTTAAAAGGGTTGTATTTAAAACAGTTTCGTGAATTTTGGTAAGCTCCTTAACAACGGCGACCCTGCGGTCTCCGAAAAAAGCAGATAGATCCCTTAATGTGTTTAAAAGCTTGTGCGGAGCTTCGTAAAAAATAATCGTGCGCTCCTCATCCTTTAAAGACTCAAGGTGTTTTTTCCTGCTTTGCTTGTTTACCGACAAAAACCCTTCAAAACAAAATCTGCCCGACGGCATACCCGATATCGAAAGTGCCGTTGCAAATGCGCACGGTCCCGGGACGGATTCAACCTCCGCACCGCTCTCGTGTGCCTGTCTTACAAGCTCTTCGCCGGGATCCGATATTGCGGGCATACCCGCATCCGTGACAACGGCGCAGCTTTCACCGTTTAATATTCGCTTAATGATAAGTTCGCCCTTCTGCGCTTTATTGTGTTCAAAATAAGAGACAAGTTCTTTTTTTATTCCGAAACGGTTTAAGAGCTTAAGTGTAACCCTCGTGTCCTCTGCGGCAATAAAATCGACCTCGCTCAGTGTCTTTACGGCCCTCGGCGAAAAATCCTCAAGATTTCCTATCGGTGTTCCCACAACATAAAGCTTGCCCATTTTATCACTTCCGACGGTTTGAAATTTAAAAACGAGTCGGCCTGTAAGCCGAGTTCTGTCTTGCACGGTCATCTATCTCGACGACGGATTGCTCCGACGCTCAAGCCGCTTTTCGCAGCACATCGGGCCGATGTATAGCTGCAGTCAGCGTTGCTCCGAATAGGGTTTACAGGACCGTTTCGTCTCCGAACGGCCGGTGAGCTCTTACCTCGCCTTTCCACCCTTACCGCAAAAGGGCGGCGAAACGCCTTCAATGAAAAATCAAAGCCTTTTGCGGCGGTATATCTCTGTTGCACTTTCCCTAAGGTCACCCTCGGCGGCTGTTAGCCGTTATTCTGCCCTGCGGGGCTCGGACTTTCCTCACAGATTTCTCTGTGCGACCGCACGGCCGACTCGTAACACAAATTATACCACAAAACTTTCGTTGTGTCAAAGTTTTGATTTTTTGAATAATATATTACGAAAAGGTGGTATTACTTATGAAAAACACTGTAAAATATTTTTTAGGCGCAAATTCCTGTGAAGGATTCGTTTCGCATTTTAAAGATTCCTACAGCGCCGAGGACGGATATCGGGCATATATAATAAAGGGCGGTCCCGGAACGGGTAAGTCTTCATTTATGAAGAGTATCGCAAAAAAGGCTCAGGAAAACGGGTATGAGGTGCATCTTTGCCCCTGCAGCTCCGACCCCGATTCGCTTGACGGCGTTGTTATTCCCGAACTTAAAGTCACCCTTCTTGACGGCACCGCTCCTCATATTGTAGAACCCGATTTTCCCGGCGCCTGCGAGCGGCTTATAGACCTCGGAGAATACTGGGATTTTAATAAGCTCTTAAAAAACCGAACAAAAATTATGGCGGCGTCGACTAAGAACAGTCTGTTGCACAAAAGAGCCTCGGGGTACTTAAGCGCCTGCGGAGAACTTCTTGCGGATAATTTAAGACTTGAAGATAACTGTATTAAGAAAAAACAGCTGTATGCCTTTGCAAAAAACATTTGTGAAAAATATATTAAACAAAAGGGCACAACGGGCAGGCAGACCGTTCGTTTTATAGGAGCGGTCACTCCGAAAGGCGAAATGAGTTATTCCGAGACCCTTACAAGCGGTATTAAAAATGCCGTTATTATAGAAGACCGTTACGGCGCCGTATCCGGAAGAATAGTTGAGGCTGTAAAGGAAAATGCCGTGAGGGCGGGATACGATGTTATCGTTTTTAAAAATCCGCTTTTACCGTCGTTTATTTGCGACCATATTATTATACCCGAGCTGTCGCTTTTAGTTGCAAGCGAAAATCAAAGCACAAAAATAAATCTCGATATCCGCAGAGTGCATTCACGCAGATTCACAGATGTTTTAAAACTCAAAGCCGTACGGCAAAGGATGCTTTTAAACCGCCGTATAGCAAAAGAGCTTCTTGATACCGCCTGTGAAACGCTTTCTCTTGCCAAAGCCTCCCACGATGAACTTGAAAAGTATTATATTAAAGCAATGGATTTCTCCGCAGTGAAAAAAAGAGAGGAAAAAACAGCAGAGGAAATATTTGGTTTACCCGCGGAATAAGTGTTGTTTTATCTTAACTTTTAAAAAAGAAACCCCTCGCAGCACTATTGCGCTGCGAGGGGCGGTTATATCATATTAAATTAAATTCACATAAATCGGAATTTCAGTTATAAACCGACCTGTACATTGGACTCACCCTTATACTTTATTTTGAGTTCCCTTTGTAAAACATAACACGCATTTTCATCACCGTTTAATCTATATTAAGTCCTTACCCCGGACGAGGAGGGGAAAATGTGGTTTTCGGTCTAACTTAAAAATTAACTAAAACATTGGTTTCACCGTGAATTACAAATCTGTTTTTAAACGATTCTTCCTTTAAGAATCAAAGATACCTTGCCTTTGGACTCACCTCTTTCGGGCTATTTTTGAAAACTTTCCGGCGGATCTACCATTTAAGGCGCCACCCCTTTCTTTGTTGTGTCTTTATTATAATGCATAACCTTTAATTTGTCAAGAGAAATGTTTATAGTTTTTATGTATATTACACAATTGTAACAAATATTGTTTTTTGTTTTTATTTATGTTATAATTAAAGAGTTGGTGATAAGAGATAAACGGAGATGAATATTTGTGAGACCTCCTATGGGAGCGCCTCCCGGCGGATTCAAACCGAGAGGCTTTTTAACCGAAGAAGAAAAGCAGAACAAACCGAAAATTTCCGGTAAACTTTTAAAGAGAATATTGTCGTATTTAAAGCCCTATGTGTTTCAGTTTGTGCTAGTGTTTCTTGCGCTTGCGGCGTCTGCGGTGCTGGGACTTATGCCATCGGTCGTAACAGGTAAAATAGTGGACGAGATCATATCGCCCGAGCGGACTATGTCTCACCTTGTAAAGCTGCTCGCATTTGCTTTCGGCGTACTTGCCTCATCACAGATAATAAGCGTTCTTGAGCAGTATATAAATTCCTGGATATCGCAGATGATAATAAGGGATATGCGAAATCAGATGTATGACCATCTTCAGCATATGCCGCATTCGTTTTTTGCGAGCGAAAAGCAGGGAGATATCATAACGAGGATGGACAGTGATATAAACGGTGTAAGTTCGGTCATATCGGGAACGCTTACCTCGGTGGTCAGTAATGCGCTTACCATAATAACATCGCTGTTTTATCTTTTTTATACGGATTGGCGTCTTGCGCTTGTGGGTATGGCGATAATTCCTATGCTTATTTTGCCCACAAAGGCTGTCGGCAAGAGGCGCTGGTCGCTTCTCACACTTTCCCAGGAAAAAAACGACGAACTTAATCAGCATATAAACGAAACGCTTTCAGTGAGCGGTTCTATGCTTGTAAAGCTTTTTACGAGAGAAAAAAAGGAATTTGAAAAGTTTAAAAAAATAAACAGCGAAGTGACCGATATAACCGTTAAGGAACAGCGAACGGGAAGTTGGTTCCACGTGTTTATGGGTCTGTTTATTGAGCTTGCACCGCTGCTTATATACTTTACGGGCGGGCTTCTTATAATAAAGTTTGCCGACAGTTCGCTTACGGTAGGCGATATAACGGTTGTAGTGTCGCTTGTCAACAGGCTTAATTTCCCCGTAAGGCAGATACTGAATGTTCAGGTGGACTTTACCCGTTCACTCGCCTTGTTTACGAGAATATTCGAGTATTTCGACCGAAAAAGCGATATTTCGGAACCAGAAGACCCCAAAACTCCGTCTATGGAGGACAGCAGCGTTGAATTTAAAAATGTTCGCTTTTCGTATGAAAGAGGCGTTGAGATTTTAAAGGGCGTAAGCTTTAAGATAGAAAGCGGAAAGATGTATGCCATAGTCGGAACATCGGGCGCCGGCAAATCGACCGTTATAAGCCTTATTCCGAGGCTGTATGATGTTACGTCCGGTGAAGTCAAAGTCGCAGGTGTTAATGTTAAGAATTTCGATCTTGAATATTTAAGGCAGAATATAGGCGTTGTTTCGCAGGATACATACCTCTTCAACGGTACCGTTATGGAAAATCTCAGGTATGCGAAAGACGGCGCTTCAAACGAAGAAATCATATCCGCCTGCAAAGCGGCAAATATTCACGATTTTATTTCCTCGCTTCCCGAAGGCTACGAAACGGTGGTCGGCAACAGAGGCCTTAAGCTTTCGGGGGGAGAAAAACAGCGTATTTCCATTGCGAGGGTCATTTTAAAAGATCCGAAGATTCTTATTCTGGACGAAGCCACCTCTTCGCTTGACTCAATATCCGAAAGTCTTATCCAGTCGGCTCTCGAACTTCTTATGAAGGGAAGAACGAGCATAATTATAGCTCATCGCCTTTCAACCGTCCTTGCGGCGGACCGTATAATGGTGCTCGAAAACGGCAAAATAACCGAGAGCGGCACACACGACGAACTTGTAAATAAGGGCGGAAAGTATGCGCTCCTTTATAAAACACAGTTCGGTCGAGTTCTTGAACACGAAAATTCGAAGCATACTGTTGACTAAATCGGTTAAATGGTTTAAAATAGAGATGTAAGAAAACTCTGTCGGAGGCAAAAAAATGAATGAAAATATAAACAACGGGAATTATAATCCCGATATAGTTACCCTTTCCGATGACGACGGCAAGGAATACACTTTCGAGGTTTTAGACGCTATAGAAAGCGATATGGGCAGATATCTTGCTATGCTGCCTGTTTATGACGACCCTCAGAAAACGCTTGACGATTCGGGTGAGCTCGTTATCGTTAAGGTCGAAGAGGAAGACGGCGAGGAGTTTTATTCCGAAATCGAGGATGACGATGAATATGAGACCGTCGCCGATGCTTTCATTAACCGTCTTGAAGATTATTTTGAGATAGACGACGAATAATATTTATATGTCCGGCCCTGTGCGTGAACCGTTGCTTTTATAACCCTACAACTTTTTTTAAAAGGGACCTTCGCTCGGGCGGTGGGCTTGCAGACCTCCCACGGCTGTGCCGAAACTGGAAGAAGGGAGCACGAAGCCGTCCGGCAGGGACCCACCTGGTATTTATCAGGTTATTTTTAAGCCGCTACGGCAGGGCGGGACAGCTTTTTTAAATAACGGCATTTTAATTCTATAGTTTTATTTTTATAAGGATAATGTGTTTTAACCCTGTCTCAGGATCATTTAAGCCTGAGGCAGGGTTGTTTATATTCGGTATAACAAAAATTAAAAGTCATTCTCCATAATAAGGTTTTATGTGGGTAGACCTCTTTATACGGCTTTATTAAACTTTATAATATTAAGTCTCACCCTCTCTGCGGTGTATGCCAAAACAAAGACTGTCCTCACTTTTGAAAAAAAGAGAGCAAAGAGAATAATTAAACCCTATTATAACAACAAAACTACATTATATATCGACTCCCTTATGTAAAAGGGTAACCGATAGACGATTTCAAAATCAAAGCAAACGACATCCGGGGAACTGTCTTAAGCCTTAAGAGGTGACCGAACCGCAGCGAGACGGTGGGGCGGCTTGCCGCCTCAGAGGGGTTGTTTTAAAAAAGAATAGCAGTAAACTTAAATTTTTAAGAATAAATATTAAATTTCAATATTGAAAAGAGTGCACTTTCCCGTCTCTGTCTTTAATTTTAAATAAAGAATAAATTTAAAAAGTAAAAAGGTTAAAAATATAAAAACACAAGGAAGGAATACCCCTCAGTCAGCCGTTCCGTCTGACAGCTTTTTCTCCGAAAACGGGAACCCTTTTGTCTGCTTTGCAGACATTTCCCCTATCAGGGGAATAACCTCTATTTGGCAAAAGCCAAAAGAAGGGAGCCTATGGGGTAAGCAGTTTTTTAACTTCTTTGCAAATGCTTTTCAGGGAACAACCTCTATTTCGGCTACGCTGAAAAGAATGGAGCCTTAAAGGACAATAAGTTTGTTATAAACAAAAAGCGGAAAATAAGTTTCAAATTTAAAACAAATTCTACTTACCATATTAAAAAAGAATTTCAAACTTAATAAATCTATATATCCGGGAATTAAAACTTAAATATAAAATGAAGTCATATTTCCCGCATTAAAAAGGACTGCAAATTTTATGAAATTATGTATCCGGGAACTAAGGCTTAAGCATAAAATAAAGCTATATTTCCCGTATTAAAAAAGGGATTGTAAATTTAATAAAGCCAAACAACCGGGAATCAAGGCTTTAATATAAATCAAAGCTTTATTACCCGTATTAAAAAACAAGGTCGGAAAGCTCGGCGAGACGGTAGATATCAAGGACCTCGCCCCTTACATCGAGCGGCAGTCCCATTTTCTCAAGGGCGGTTCTGAGCACGGTTTTATCAATGCCCAAAACGTTTGAAACGGAATTTACAAGAGTTTTCCGTCTCTGAGAAAAACAGGCGGAAACGAGTGAAAAGAAAAGTTTTTCGTTTTTTACATTAACAGGCGGCTTCTCCCTCATTACAAGTTTTATGACCGCAGAGTCAACCTTAGGTGCAGGAGTAAAGCTCTCTTTGCCGACCGAGAAAAGCATTTCGGGAACGGCATAATAAAATACCTGTGCCGTAAAAAGTCCCGCCTGCCTTGAACCTACGGGAGCGCATATTCTGTCCGCAACCTCACGCTGTACCATAACCGTAAGCGACTCAAATCCGGCGTTTGAAGAAATAAGCGCCGATATTATTTTTGTTGTTATATAATACGGCAGATTTGCACAGACCGTAATTCTTTTACAGTCGGGAAATTCAGCTTCCGTAAGCGCTTTTATATCGGTTTTCAAAAAATCCCCGAAGATAATCTTAACATTTTTAAACTCACCGAGGGTCTTTTTTAGGACCGGTTCTAAGGTTTTATCAAGCTCAAGCGAAACCACTTTTTTTGCGGTCTTCGCAAGTTCTGCCGTCAATACCCCCATACCCGGACCTATTTCGAGAACACCCGTTTCACCGTCAGCCGAAGCAAGCGCCATTTTAGGGCATACTTCGGGGTCGTTAAGAAAGTTTTGACCGAGCGATTTTTTAAATGAAAAGCCTTCCTCGGAAAGCAGATTTTTTATCTGATCTATATCGGCGAGATTCATTGTTTTCCCCCTTGCCGCAATTTTACTTTTATTATAAAGTACATTCTCTCCGTTTTCAAGAAAATTATTGTTGAGGAAATTAAAAAGGTATGGTATAATAACCTCAAACCGTCGGCGCTTTGCTGCCGACGAAATGCATTTGCATTTAAAAACATACTGTTTTTGTTTGAGAACATTGAAACTATAAAACCGCCGCACTTTTTGCGGCGGGCGGCAGAGCCGCCTCAAAGCTCTTCGACCTTTGGTTTTGAGTTATAATAACCTCAAACCGTCGGCGTTTCACAGCCGACGAAATGCATTCGCATTTAAAAACATACTGTTTTTGTTT
>CAKSEH010000018.1 GCA_934446475.1 uncultured Eubacteriales bacterium
GGGAACAATAGGGCTCGAACCTATGACCCTCTGCTTGTAAGGCAGATGCTCTCCCAGCTGAGCTATGCTCCCACATTCAGCGCTGGTTCGCTTTGTAACTCACCGGCGACGAACATTATATTACCATAACACAGGATGAATGTCAAGAGTTTTTTTATTGTTTTTCATTATTTTTTTGCGAAACTTTTTAAATCACTTTGCATAAGCCTTATAGAGGTTTATCTGATCATATACGGCGGGCCATCTTGAGGGAGCGTTAAGCCCCACACAAACATATTCTTTTCCGCTTTCCGATATTCCGAAAGTTGCTATGCAGTAACCGGACTCGCCGGTATATCCCGTTTTTCCGCCCCTGATAGTGGCGTTTTCAGCTTCCGTCCCGTACATATATTTAAAGAGCGTACTGAGCATATCTATACCGTCGGGATGCTGAGGAGTGCTGCTGCTTAGATATGTCTGAGCGGTTAATACCCTTTTACAAAGCTTGTCTTGCATAGCCTGCCTTAAAATAACCGCAAGGTCCTCGGCTGTAGTATAATGGTCCTTATTGTAAAGACCTGTGCAATTAGTAAAATGCGTGTTTTTAAGACCTAATTCAGCGGCTTTCTTATTCATCAGTTTCGCAAATTCCGCCTCGCTGCCCGATATTTTTACTGCAAGCGCCACAGCGGCGTCTCCTCCCGAGGGCAGTATTGTACCGTACAAAAGGTCCGTCATTGTAATAGTCTCCCCCGATATAAAACCTGCAACGGTAGCGTCCTGTTCATAAAGGGGATCTGTTATATTATATGTCATTTTAAAAGTATCGTCAAAATCCTTTATGTTTTCAACCGCAACAAGCAGCGTCATTATCTTCGTGGTCGACGCCGGATAGCAGCGGACATCGCTTGCCCTTTTTGCGCAGATACGGTTTTCGTCAATATCTATAAAGACTGCGCTTGAACTTTTTATATCGTCCCCCATAAGGACTGTTTGTGAATCCGCCTTTGCAAACAAATCGGGTTCTTCTTTAACCACGCCTGCCGATTTACCGACAGAACTGACTGATCCCTTTTTTTCGCTCCCGGCATTACCGACGATCAAAACCATAAGTGCAACAATTCCTGCTATAACGGCAATTACAGCGGCAGAAAAAACCGTTCGGGCAAAAATTGCCCGAACTTTTTTTGAAGATTTTCTCGGTTTAACTTCGGTCTGAGCCGTCGTTTCACCGATGTGTTCATTTTCAGAATTTTCCTTTTTTTCTCCGGAGAGTTCCCGCTCAAGCTTAGCAAAATACTCCCCGTAATCCTTATTTTCATCCATTTTGAATTAAACTCCGATATATTTAAAAGCTTCTGCCGGCTCCGCCGCCTCCAAAGCTGCCGCCGCCTCCGGAGAATCCTCCGAAACCGCCGCCCGATCTTCCCGAGCCGCCCGAAAATCCTCCGGGACCGCCTATAAAGAATCCTCCGGCTCCGCCGAACGGACCGCCGCCTCTGAATATCTTTTTACGGAAGATTCCGAGGAATATCGATACAATAATTATAAGAATAACCCACGAAACAATTACTTTTCCTATATATTCGTCGTCTTCCGAGCTATCCTGTGCTTCGTCCGGCGAAACATAGCCCTCGGGCGTTATACCGTATTCCCTGTAAACCTCGTTGACTACGGCTTTATATACCTCTTCCATACCCTTTGAAAAGTCATCGTCTTTAAGATACGGAATGGCATAAATATCGAGAAGTCTGCCCACCTTTGAGTCCGGCAGGGCACCTTCAAGTCCGTAACCTACAGAAATTTCTATGTTTCTGTCCTCGCTCGCAAGCAAAATAACGACGCCGTTGTCCTCTTCCTTGTTTCCGACGCCCCAGCTCCTGCCAAGGTCAAGCGCATAGTCCGCAGGGTCAACACCGTCTGTCGATTCGACCGTAACCGCAACGACCTGCGCACCTTTCGTCGCCTCATTTTCATAAAGCTCCTTGCCGTAGTTATATATACTGTCCTCATCGGAAGAATCGATAACTCCGGCAAAATCGTTTACAAAAAACCTATCGGTTGCTTTAAGACTCTTTTCTTCGCTTTCGTCACAGCCGCAAAAGCATAAAGCTATCACCGCTGCGGCGATAAAAGCCGCAAATGATCGTTTAATCCCCATAAATTTAAATATTAAAAGTTCACGGAAGGAACATTTTCGGCGCCTTGTGAGTTGGCAAAATAATCAACCTTGTCAAATCCGAAAATGCCCGCAATTATGCTTTTGGGGAATTTTCTTATCTTAGTGTTATATTCATTCGCCGCCTTATTATAATCCCTGCGTGCGGTCGCTATACGGTTTTCGCTGCCGGAAAGCTCATCGGTAAGGGCGGTATATTGCGAATTTGCTTTAAGATCGGGATACGCTTCGGTTACCGCATTCACCCAAACACTTACCGCCTTATCAAGCTGCTGCTCTGCCTCCTGCTGCTCTTTTACGGTATTTGCCTTTGAAACCGCCGTTCTTGCCTCGGTTACGGCAGTATATGTTGATTTCTCATAGTCCGAATAACCCTTTACCGTGTTTACGAAGTTAGGAATAAGGTCCGCTCTGCGCTGAAGCTGGACGGATATTTGAGCCTGTGCGTCATTAACCTTTTCCTGCTCGCTTACAAGCCCGTTATAACCGCTTATAACTGCGATTACAAGTACAACTGCCACAGCTATCACTGCAATTAACGCTATTTTGCCTTTTTTCATAAACATTTCTCCTTAAATTTACAGTATATTACAACATAAAACCAAAGGTCTCGAACCTTTAAAGAGGCTTTGCCGCCAACCGCATCAAAGTGCGGCGGTTTTACATTATTATACTATATAATTATTAACAAATAAAGTGTCAGTTTCCGCATTCTATACTTATTTCGTTGAAAATCCCCAAAATATCCTCTGTTTTAAGGTTTTTCTTATCTTCGCCCGATTTATCAAGAATTATTTTTCCTTTATCCATCATAATAAGTCTTGAACCGTATTCGGTTGCGTGCCTTAAGTTATGAGTAACCATAAGTGCAGTAAGCGAATTTTCCTTTATAAGCGAATCGGTTATCTGCATAACGGTTTCGCTTGACTTAGGATCAAGAGCGGCGGTATGCTCATCCAGAATAAGGAGGTCAACTTTGGTCATACCGGCAATAACAAGTGCTATCGCCTGTCTCTGACCTCCCGAAAGCGCTCCCACCGGAACACTCATACGGTCCTCAAGGCCCATATTGCACTTTTTAAGCAGTTCTCTGTAATAGTCTGCCCTTTTACGGCTGACGCCCTTTGAAAGCGAATAAATTTTATTTTTATTATCGGCAAGAGCAAAATTTTCAAGCACGGTAAGATTCGAACAGGTGCCCATTTTAGGGTCCTGAAAAACTCGGCTTATATATTTTGCCCTTTTATATTCGGGAAGTTTTGTAATATTTTTCCCGGCAAAAAAAACATCTCCCGAATCGGGCATAAGGGTTCCGCAAATAAGATTTAACATTGTTGTCTTCCCCGAACCGTTTGAACCCACAACGGATATGAACTCACCCTTATTGACTTTAAGACTGAAATTATTGAAAAGCTGAACTTCATCAACGGTTTTGCGATTAAAATAAGTATCTATATTTTTAAGTTCAAGCATCCTGATTTGCCCCCTTTGCAGACTTTTTAAGCTTACTGCTTACAACAAGCGCCAAGGTGAATATAACAGCCATTATCAGCTTATTATATGCGCTCGGAACTCCGAGCTTCTGAGCCACGGTAAGACAGGCCTGATAAATGATCGCTCCGAAAATGACCTTTGTCGTCGGTTTTAAAAATTTGACCTTTGAAAACAGAGATGTACCTATAATAAGGGAGGCAAGACCTATAACTATCATACCTATTCCCATACTCTGGTTTACGTTTCCGCTTATGTGTGTATAAAGAGCTCCCGCAACTGCGGCAAAGCCGTTGCCTATGGCAAGACCTATTATTTTACTGTTTCCGGGGTCGCAGCCGAGCATCTTAACAAACTGTTCGTTGTTGCCTGCTGCCCTGAGCAAAAGGCCGTTTTTCGTTTTAAGGTAAAAATCGAGCATAAGCTTGCAGATGAGCGCCACTATCAGGAAAATCAAAAGATCCCTGAGTGCAACCCCGTTTACTCTTGACGGTATCACATCGCCCATAAAAACATCGTGAAGCGTTTCAACCTTTCTGCCGAACGAGATCGATGTGCTTTCCTGACCGGAAAAATCACCTGTCATACCGGCGGCAGTTGCAACAAGGTTTACCGATATAAGACCTGTTGATACCAAAATTCCGCAAAGCAGCGGCCTTATTTTGAGTTTAACGTGAAGGATACCCGTAACGGCGCCGAATGCGCAGCCTACGGCAAACGAGCATATGAGCGCAATCCAGGGGTTTATCTTATGACTTGCCATAAGTCCGAATACGACCGCCCCGGAAACGAATGTACCCTCAACGGTAAGATCGGGGAAATCAAGTATATAATATGATACATAATATCCCATTGCTATTATCGAAAATATAAGGCCTGTTTCCAAAAAGACCTCAACCGAACCTAAAAATCCGAGCATACTGTTCTCCTTTAGGCTGACGGGGATCAAACCCGTCACACCCTGAAAATAATTTTTTGCTTTTTCTTAATTTCAATGCTTGTAATGCGACAGCATCACTGTGTTTTGTGCCCCGCCTCCGCAAAAATCCGTGTGACATAAATAAGCTGTCCGAAAGGTATGCTTTTGGACGGATTTTTATGTAAAGAGAAGCGACCTTATAATTACGGCAACCGAAAATATGCGGAAATCACACTAAGAATTATCGTTTACCGAGTCTGTTTTTGCCCCACGGTACACCGTGGGGCAAAACTAAGGATATAAATTTAAATTTTAATTATTTAATGATCTGAACATCTTTATAGCTTTCGGGGAGTGTCATCGAAAGCGAATTGAGAACCTTTTCATTTATTATCGGAGTAGCGTCAGTTATGGTCTTAACCGCCATCTTTGTTATATCCGCACCTTTGAGAACATCAGCCGCCATCGTACCCGTTACCTTTCCGAGAGCAACATAGTCTATAGAAACCGAAGCAAGACAGCCGTTTTTAACCTGTTCTTCTTCCGAGCCGTATACAGGGATCTTATTCTTATCTGCCGCCGAAAGAACAACGGTTAAATTCTGAACAACATTGTTATCGGTGAAATTATTTATGCAGTCAACCTTGGAAGCAAGCTCGTTTGCTGCCGCAGGAACATCGGAGGCGCTTTGAACTGCGGAAGCTTCAACTTTAATATTTTCCTTTTCGCATATCTTTTTGAATGTTTTAAGGTTAGATACCGAGTTATCCTCAGAGGATGTATAAAGAATTCCTATAGACTTAACATCGGGCTGCATTGCCTTTATAAGATTAACCTGAGCCTCAAGATCAAGCACATCGCTCGTTCCTGTGCAGGCAGCGCCCGGATTATCGAGACTTTCAACAAGACCTGCGGCAACAGGGTCGGAAACAGCGCAGAATATTACGGGGATATCCGTATCGTCGGTTGCGGCAAACGCTGCCTTTGCGGCGGGAGTTGCTATCGCTATTATCATATCGTAATTCGAGGCTACCATATTTTTCGCAAAGCTTGCGCAATCGGAATCGGCAGAGTTGCTTGAGCCTATCTGGTAGTCAACCGTAAAGTCAAGACCCGATGAATCAAGCGCTTCTTTTACACCCTTATAGCAATTATCAAGCGAAGGATGACTCATATACTGAATAATTCCTATTTTAAGTTTTGTGTCTTTTTTTGATGAATTACAGCCTACCAATGCAGCTGCGGTTAAAACGGCAAGTATTAAAGCGATTATCTTTTTCATAATATTTTTTCTCCTTTATAAGAACGGTTTGTTTTATTTTCTGTGTTTGGTTTTACTTTTTTATCTGCGGCGTTACGCCATCGCCATCGAAAAACTGTTGATTTCAATTCAAATACCGTCCTTTCCGAAAATATAAAACAAAAAAAGTCCTATCCCATAAAAGGGACAAGACTTTAAATAACTTAAATCCTGCGGTACCACCCTAAGTTGATGAAAAACATCCGCTCTGTTCCGTACTTAACATACGGCTCGCACTGTAACGGTTGCGATTCCGTCGGTTGCTACTTGCAGAAATGACATTCCGCTTTCGACCGCCCTCCTGAGTCCATTCGCCCGAGTATTCGCTGCTGCCATCCCACCGCCGGCAACTCTCTTAAAGTTTCAAAAACAGGTTACTATTCTCAGTCACAGGTTTAACTTTTATGTCGATATGATATCACCTTAAGTTTGATTTGTCAAGAGTTTTTTGTAAAAATTTTTTTCTTATACTCTCCGGGCGTAATTCCGGTCGTCCTTTTAAAATTGGCATAATAACTTTGCACACTGTTAAAACCTGCTGCCGCCGCAACCTCGCAGGCAGGTTTGTCACAGAGCATTGCAGCCGTTTTTCTCACTCTTGCCGAACCTATAAGCTGTGAAAAGCCGGTTTTAAAATTCTTTTGTATAAGCGTTGAAAAATAACAGCGGCTGTAGCCCAAAGCCTTTGCGGCACTTCCGAGAGTAAGCTCCTCATTATAATGCAGTTCTAAAAACGAAAGAAGTTTGAATGAAAAATTATCCTTTATTTCGGGCACTGTGTTGTCGGTAAATTCTATTTCCTCGCTCACTCTTGCCGTTATATAACAGTATATTCCGTTTTTAAGCGCCGGTGAAGCATTTTCGAGCATTTTAATATGATAATATATATCGTCCGTAAACTTACTTTTTCTGAAAATAAAAGAACCCGGTATTCTGCCGTTTGCCGCATTTTCATATATTTCTCCGTATACGATAGGCATAACGGAGCAAACCCCGATATTTCCCCTTTGCCTTATATATTTGTGCACTGTCATCGGAGGTAGGAAAAGAAGATCGCCGTTTAAGAGGGTGTATTCATTGCCGTTTATAACAATTTCTATTTCCCCTTTTATGCAATAAAGCATTTCTATCGAACGGTGAAAGTGAGCGTCACAATAAGTTTCGCTTACGCAAAAATAATCGTCATTATCCCTGTTGGCTTCGTAAAAAAAAGGAATTTCATTCATTTTAATACCTCCCTCTCCTGAAACATTCTACATCTTAAAAGAAAATATTGCAAACTATTTTTAAGAAAACAAGCTTTTTTAATAAAATTCGAAACATTTTTTAATAAATTTCCAAAGTTATAAAAACAGAATTTATTGTCAAAACAGTCTGTGTATGTTACCATTTGACCGAAGGATGTGATCGTATGTCTGTTACAAATACAAAAATTTTAAATCTTGACCCGAAGTCCGGCAACGATATAACGGTTTGCGGCGATAAATGGCGTATAACCGTGCTTACCGACCGTCTTTTAAGGCTTGAATACTGCGAAAACGGGAAATTTGAGGACAGAGCAACCAGAGTTGCGGCAAACCGAAACTTTGAAACCCCGAATTTTAAAAAGTATGAAGAAAGCGGTATTTTGCATATCGTAACCGAATACTTACACCTCACTTACGATAAAAAGCCCTTTTCTCAGGGTGGTCTTAAAATTGTGATCTGCGGCACGAACGATTGGGTTTACGGTGCAGGCGAGGAATATATGTTTTACGGCTTTAGCGGCGATAATATGGGCGGCACCGTTTGCACTCTTGACGGCGTTGACGGAGAAATTCCTCTTGACAACGGACTGCTTTCAAAATGCTGCGGATTCAGCAGCGGATATACAATCATTGACGACAGTAAAACGATCGCCATAAATGAAAACGGCTGGCCCGAGCCCGTAATAGGTGACAGAACCGATATATATTTCTTCGGGTATATGAAGAATTACGAAGAATGTATCAGAGATTTTTATCGCCTTTCGGGTGCTTCTCCCATACTTCCGAGATATGCCCTCGGCAACTGGTGGAGCAGATTTCACAGATATACAGACGAGGAATACCGCTCTCTCATAGAAGATTTCAAAAAGCACAATGTTCCGCTTTCTGTCGGAATTCTCGATATGGACTGGCATATTACCGAAACGCCCGACCCTAAAAAATACGGCAGTGGTTGGACGGGATACACCTTCAACAAGGAGCTTTTCCCCGATTATAAGGACACAATGAAGTTTGTTCACGAAAACGGTCTTAAGCTTTCTTTAAATCTCCATCCGAAGGACGGCATAAGAGCCTTTGAAGAGTGCTACGGCGATATGTGCTCAAAACTGGGCGTCGACCCGAAAGAAGGCAGAGCGATAGAATTTAAGGCTGACAACCGAAAATTTATGGAAGCATACTTTAAGACCGTTTTAAATCCTTATGAGGACGACGGGGTCGACCTTTGGTGGATAGACTGGCAGCAGTCCGACCGTACGGCAGACGGTTACGATACTCTCTGGATGCTTAATTACTGCCACTATCTTGACAGCGCAAGAAACGGCAGGCCTCCGCTTATCCTCTCAAGGTATGCCGGAATAGGCTCTCACCGTTTCCCCCTCGGATTTTCGGGCGACACCGAGACGACCTGGGAAGCGCTTAAATTTCAGCCTTACTTTACCGCAACCGCCGCAAATGTCGGCTATAGCTGGTGGAGTCACGATATAGGCGGTCACGGTACAGGTTATGAAGATGACGAACTTTATATCCGCTGGCTTCAGTTCGGAGTTTTTTCTCCGATAATGCGGCTGCACAGCAGTGCCGATATTTTTAAAGATAAAGCCCCCTGGGCAAAAAGGCCCGAAATCGAAAAAACGGCGGAAGACTTTTTAAGACTCCGTCACAAACTTGTTCCTTATATATTCACTATGATGTATAAAAATCACGAAGACGGCATTCCTATGGTGCGTCCGCTCTACCATAAATATCCGAATTCATTCGACGGTGCGCTTATAAGGAAGAACGAATATTTCTTTGGAGAAAATATTATAGTAAGTCCGATAACCCGAAAAACAGACCCCGAAACACGCCTTTCTTATGCTACGACCTGGCTTCCCGAAGGAATATTCATAGATCTTTTTTCAAACAGGATATACCGTGGCGGCAAAACATTCCGGGCATACCGTGAACTTGAAAGCGAACCGGTGTTTGTAAAGGCAGGTTCCGTTATTCCTATGTGTGCCGATGTGACTAAAAACGGCGTTGATAATCCCGAAAGTATAGAACTTCACATCTTTGCCGGAGCCGACGGCAGTTTCACTATGGTCGAAGATAACGACTTTACAGATGATCGCCGTCAGGTTTTGCGCACAAAATACGATTTTAAATTTGCAAAACTCAGCGAGCTTACATTTACCGCTCCCAAAGCTATCGAAACGGTTCCCGAAAAACGCAGCTACACCCTTTTATTCAGGGCATTTGAAAGACCCGAAAGCGTTACGCTCAGTATAAACGGGAATGATATTCCGATAAGCTTTGATTATAACGAACGCCGCCGTGAAATAAATCTTTCGAAGTTTACGGTAAATGAAAACGACAGAGTTTTGATAAAGGTTAAAACAAGCGGAAATTTGCCTGAAAACGAAATAAAGGAATCCGCTTTTGATATTTTAAACCGTGCCCAAATCGAATATCACACAAAAAACACCTTTTATAACCTCATTTTAAGCGATAAAACAAACGCTGAAAAGATTTCCGAAATGATTTCTTTCGACGGCAATCTTTGGTGGAAAAACAAGGGCGCAAACAGTGCAGGAAAACATCTTGTTTCAGCAATGACCGAACTCCTCTCGGCTTACTGAAAACACAGATAACGGAAATATTACAATGTACCGAATCGGCGGGGGACCCCGCCGATTTTTTAATTTATGTTTAGACAATACAATCAGGGTAACAGAAAAAGATTTAAAGTGTGAATATTCACACCTCATCACAAAATGCCGATAAGACACAATGAAAAAGGCACTTCTCCGAAAACTCGGAAAAGTGCCTTAAAACCTTACAAATAAAGGGTTTATTACTTGTTAAAATATCTCTTTAAAAGTCCCTCGAAAGCCTTGCCGTGGCGGGCTTCGTCACGTGCCATTTCGTGAACGGTATCGTGAATAGCGTCAAGTCCGAGTTCCTTCGCAAGCTTTGCAAGCTCGGTTTTGCCGGCGGTTGCGCCGTTCTCGGCATCTACACGCATTTCAAGGTTTTTCTTTGTGCTGTCGGTAACAACTTCACCGAGAAGTTCTGCAAACTTAGCGGCGTGTTCAGCCTCTTCGTATGCAGCCTTTTCCCAATAAAGACCGATTTCGGGATACCCCTCTCTGTGGGCGACCCTTGCCATCGCAAGATACATTCCCACTTCACTGCATTCGCCGTTAAAGTTTTCACGAAGACCGTCTATGATCCTCTGATCAACTCCCTTAGCTACGCCTACCGTGTGTTCTGCAGCCCAAGCCTTATTTTCATCCTGCTCTTTAAATTTTGAAGCGGGAGCGTGGCATATAGGACATTCTGCAGGCGGCTGTTCGCCCTCATAGGTGTATCCGCAAACAAGACATACAAACTTTTTCATTTTAAAGACCTCCGTTAAAATTATTCTTTGTTTTTTATTTTTTTATCATTACAGTTTTTGCAGACTCCGTTTAACACACAAATCAGATTTTCCGGGGAAAAATTCATAGCCCTCGCCTCGGCATATAACGGGTCTCCGTTTATGGGAACATCCTCTATTGCTCCGCATTCTACACAGTAAAGATGAAGGTGCGGGGTTATATCGCCGTCAAAATGGTCCGAACCGTCCCCCACGGAAATATCAAGAATACTGCCGCTCTTTGAAAGTTCGCTTAAATTACGGTAAACCGTTCCGAGACTGATGTTCGGCAAGGTTTTTCTCACCTCGCTGTAAACCTGAGCCGCAGTGGGATGCGCCTTGGATTTTCTTAAGACCTCGGCTATCGCCTCCCTCTGCTTTGAGTAATTTTTCATACGTCACCTCAAAAACAGTAATGATTACTATTTTTATTATAACCGATTTTTTTCGTTTGTCAAGTGTTTTTTATAAAAAAATTAACATTTACATCCTTGACATTTTTTTCACAACATATTATCATATAAAATGCATAACAGATATTTAATTACGGCATAGGAGGGTTTGTATGGCTTCCGGAGAAATATCAAAGTCGGTAATAAAGCGGCTTCCGAGGTATTACAGATTTTTAGGTGAGCTTAGAGCCGCCGGAGTGTCTAAAATATCCTCAAAAGAATTATCGGAAAAAATGGGACTTACCGCAAGCCAGATAAGGCAGGATTTAAACTGTTTCGGCGGATTCGGTCAGCAGGGTTACGGTTACAATACTCAACTGCTCAGGGATGAAATAGGCAGAATACTTGGGCTTAATATACCCGATACAATAATCTTGGTGGGAGTCGGAAATTTAGGGAAAGCCGTGGCTCAGCACATAAAATTCGAAAGCAGCGGTTTTCAGCTCATAGGCCTGTTTGACAGAAAGGAATCTCTTGTAGGGCAGATAGTAAGGGATATGCCGATAAGGAGTATATCTTCGATTGATGAATTCTGCAGAGAAAATAAACCCGTTGCGGCTGTGCTCTGCATACCTAAAAGCGAAGCCGAAAAAACAGCGGAGCAGCTTATAAAGTTAGGTGTCAGGGGCTTTTGGAATTTCAGTCATTTTGACCTTGCGCTGAAGCACCCCGAAGTTTTTGTTGAAAATGTTCATTTCGGAGACAGTCTTATGACGCTTTCCTACAGGCTGAAAGAAAAAAACAATTAAATTTGACATTCCCTTTAATATGTGATAATATAGTATAAAATTTTTACGCAGAGTAGAAATTAAAGCGTTAAGTGCCGAACGGACGGGGAGTTGCCGTGCGGACGAAGGGTCGGGACTGACCCACGGTTTTAATTTCGCATCCCGCTGCCGCATAATAAGGGTAAAAAATCAATACCTCCTATTATTCGGAAAAACGGGTAATAGGAGGTATTTATTATGAAAAAAGTTCTTTTAAGAAAAATTGTTTTAACATCGCTGCTTATAGCCCTGAATGTTATAGCGGAAAGATTTCTTTCCTATAATGTATGGAATTTAAGTATCGGATTTTCTTTTGTAACGGTAGGTTTTGCGGCGGCATTTCTCGGAGTGCCGTATGCGGTTTGCGTTGCAGCCTTGGGAGACGTAATAGGCGCACTGCTGTTCCCGTTCGGAACATATTTTGTCGGCTTTACCGCAACAAACGCAATATCGGGACTTATATTCGGGTTGTTTTTGCGAAAGAACGCCGGCATTTTAAAGATATTTACCGGCGTTTTCCTAAGTAAAATAATATGCTCTCTCGGATTTAACAGCCTCTGGATAGCAATACTTTACCGCAACGGACTTGATGCATATTTTGCCGTTATGCTCACAAGATTGCCCACGGCTGCCGTTATGCTCGTTATCGAGACGCTTGTTATGTGGCTGCTTTTTTCGAAGGAAAGCCGATTTTACAGATCGGTTTCAAAAAATATTGCCGCTGTCTGAACATTTTTAAAACCGACTGATATGGTAAACGGATAAGGCGGGCGCTTATAACGGCTATAGAATACCGAAACTATACTAAAACAGGTAATCCCGACCCCCAAAAAATCATTATGAGCGCAGATGAGCCGAAAGTCAGTCCTTTAAACCGGATTTCGGTTTAAACGCTTTGGCTACCGTTGCCCTTTTAACGCTCTTGCTCCCGAAGCGTTTTCGCACCGAATCTATTGAGCTTTCTATAAGCTCCTGCTTTTCATCCTCGGATGATGTTCCGAAAATATCCTGCTGAACAGCAGTTTTTTCCGACCTTAAATTTATGGCTCTCAGCCCTACGGAGCGAAGGGGCGCATCCCACCGATAAACCTCTTTGAAAAGCTCCATTGCCTTTTTGGCTATCAATATAGACGAATTTATTCCTCCCGAAAAGCTTCGGGAGGTTTCTTTTACAGCAAGAGAAACGGTTCTCGTGTGAACCGTTATTCCTCCTGCATAAAGTCCCTTTTCCTTGAGCGTATCCGCTATATCCTCCGAAAGCGAGAGATATATTTCCCAAACCTGTTCATTTGAGGTTATATCGCTGCCGGGCGTTACCGTCCTCCCTACGCTTTTAGGTTTACTTTCGCCGTCGGGCGTTACCACGGGCGAACTGTCAAGACCCAAAGCATACATTTTAAGATCTACTCCGTTTTTTCCAAGCAGTCTTTTAAGCGTCAGATCGTCACAAAGAGTAATATCTCCTATGGTAAAAATTCCAGATGAATTGAGCTTATCGGTCGTCCTCTTTCCGACAAACAGCAGATCCTCTATAGGAAGCCCCCATATTTTTTCTTTGAAGTTTTCTCTTGAAATAACGGTTACGGCGTCCGGCTTTTTCATATCCGAACCGAGCTTTGCAAAGACCTTGTTAAAGCTCACTCCCACCGAGACCGTTATGCCGAGCTCCGATTTTATATCCTGCCGTATTTTATTCGCTATCTGTTCTCCGCTCCCGAAAAGCATACGGCTTCCCGTTACATCAAGCCAACATTCGTCTATTCCGAACGGCTCTATCATATCGGTATAACGCTCGTATATCCGGTGTGCCGCCTGCGAGTATTTTTTGTATTCGCTGTAATTCGGAGAAAGAATAACAAGATCCGGACATTTTGATTTTGCCTCTCTTACCGTTTGAGCGGTTTTAACGCCGAATTTTTTAGCAATTTCGTTTTTTGCAAGCACAATTCCGTGCCTCTCCTCAACGCTGCCGCACACCGCCACCGGAAGATCTTTAACCGTCTGGTTTGACAAAAGCGATACCGACGCAAAAAAGTTGTTAAGATCACAGTGGAGTATCGCTCTGTCAGACATTTTGCGGTCCGCCTTTCTGAACAAATGTTCGATATTTTAAGTACAGTATACACCCGAAAAAAGCTTTTGTAAAGAGGAATATTTATCTTTTTTCGAAAAGGACAAGAGCCTTCATATGCATTCTTTCGGTTTGACGCTTGCTGTAGCTTATCATATACGATATTTCCTCAAGAGAATGACAGCAAACATATTTCTGAAAGAGTATTTCGCTTAAAATGCCTCCATCGACGCTTTCTATTTCTTCTTCTATTTTATCTCTTTTGACCGCAGCCGATTCAAGACATTTAAGATATTTATCTTTTTTTTCGGGAGCCTCGTATAACATCTGCTCGAACCTTCTTATTTTCGCCTGCTGAATACGGTAGCTCTTAAGATATTCCTTTTTCTCTTCAATGCTCATATGTATTTCTTTGCCTCGCTTTTGGAAAGCCCGGGCAAAACAACCGCAACAAACTGCCCGTAACTGTAATTTGTGCCGTTTTCGGCATTATATTTTTTAACTCCGCTGACAAGTCTTGAAAGCGCCCCTTTTTCAATTACTGTTTTATTTTGTTCCTGCCTTATCCACATCCTCTCGCCTTTTTTGCGGCAGGCATTGTTGCAATAACCGTAAACGCCGCTTTTAAGCCTTGCTCCGCAGCAGCGGCAATAATGCGGTCTTTCTTCCTCTATGGCGCTGCTGCCGCAATTCGGGCAAACCGCAAGCTGCTCAAAAGGGGGATTATCAAGATTATGCCTTTCGGAAATCTCCTTTAACTGTGAAAAATGTTTTTTGCAGTCCTTACAAATGTACATCAAATATGCTCCTTAATAAATTTTACTTGACAATTACGGCATATCGTAATACAATTAGCTTGCGACATTAAAAATTACGGTATTCCGAAATCACATCCCTATTATAGTACGGAATTCCGTATTTGTCAAGTGTAATTTACGGAATTCCGTAAATAAAAGGGGAATAAATATGGATACCTACGCCAAAATAAAGGAACTTTGCGGAAAAAGAAATATAAATATAACGGGTCTGTGCAGCGAGTGCGATATCCCTCGCTCGACCCTTTCCGACCTTGCAAACGGAAGGACCAAGTCACTTTCGTTTGAAAAATTAAGTAAAATTGCGGATTATTTCGGCGTGAGCATAGATTATCTTACCGGCCGTGAGGGGACGCAGTCCGGTGATGAAGCAGCAAAGGTAGCATTGTTCGGAGGGGACACAACAGTTACCGATGAAATGTGGAATGAGGTAAAACGCTACGCCGCCTATATTAAGGAGAGAGAGAATGGAGACAAATAGGCTGTATAGTATGGCCGAAAAAAGCGGTATCACGGTAGAGCGGTTTGATTTAAGGGAAAACGGCTCAGTATCGGTTAAAAGCGGCAAAAATCTTTATGTGGGGCTTGATAATAAAATAAGCGGCGCTTTGGAAAAGGTGTGTCTTGCACACGAGCTCGGACATTGCGCAACAATGAGCTTTTACAACATTTATTCGCCTCTTGACGTGAGGGGAAAACACGAAAGGCGGGCGCAAGCGTGGGCTATTAAAAAGCTTATCCCGAAGTACAAGCTTTCAAAAGCTTTTAAAAGCGGATACGATAATATTTATTCGCTTGCGGAATATTTCGGAGTTACTGCGGATTTTATGCAGCAGGCGGTTGATTACTACAAAGAAGCATAGACAATAAACGGGTCGGTGTGTTTGCTCCGGCCCGTTTGTTATTGAAAATTTTAAAAATCTGTGATAGAATAATAATCGGTATAGAGTTTTAGTAACGGAGATGAATATTATGTATCCTCTTTTGCTCAGTGCACCTGTAAAAAGCGCTGTCTGGGGCGGCGACCGCCTCGAAAAAGAATACGGTTTTGAGCCGGCGGGCGAAAATTCCGCAGAAGCGTGGATGCTTTCCTGCTACGGCGGTTTCGAAAGCATTGTTAAAAACGGTCCTCTTTCGGGGAAAACCCTGAGTGAAGCTATAACGGCAATGGGAGAAACCTGTCTCGGAGAAAATGCGGCGAAATTTTCTTATTTCCCTATTCTTATTAAGCTTATTGATGCAAACGACCGTCTTTCGGTTCAGGTCCACCCCGATGATGAATACGCTCTTAAAAACGAGGGGCAGTACGGTAAGACAGAAATGTGGCTTATTGTCGACTGTAAAGAGGATTCGGAAATCATTTACGGACTTAAGAAAAAGGTCGATAAAACAGAGCTTTCCGAAAGAATAAAAAACGGCACTTTAAACGAAATATGCAACTTTGTGCCGGTTAAAAAAGGCGATGTGTTTTTCATTCCTTCCGGGACCGTTCACGCTATAGGAAAGGGCATTTTAATAGCGGAAATTCAGCAGAATTCCGATGTTACCTACAGAGTAAACGATTACGGCAGACTGGGGACTGACGGTAAACCGAGAGAACTTCGCATAAAAAAAGCGGTAGATGTTATTGATACTTCGCCCGTTAAAATGTCTGACGACACAGAAGGCGAACTTATGCTGTATCCTTTCGGCACGGTCAAAAGCCTTGCCGAGTGCAAATATTTTACAGCCGAACTTTTAAATCTTAACGGTAAGGCTGGTCTTTGCGAGGAAAAAAGCTTTTTATCGCTTGTGGTATTAGAGGGCGATGCGGTGCTCAGTTCATCCGAGGGAATTCTTCGCCTTAAAAAGGGTGACAGTGTTTTTATACCGGCTAAAATGAGGGCAACCCTCTCAGGCAGCGCCGAAATTATCTGCACACACATATAAAAGGAACGAAAAAGACCGGAGACGAAATAAAAAAGTCGTCTCCGGTCTTTTTTATGTTATGAGTTCAGGATTCGAATACCTTTAAATCAGAGCAACGCTCCGGAAATGTCTGCAAGGAGCAGAGCTTGCGACTGATTGCAAACCACGCAAAGGAGCGTTAGCTTCTCAGAGTTTGATGTGAGAGATTACATTTATGCGGCAAAGACTGAAATATCCCCCGCCTATTAAGGCGGGGGATATCTACATTAAGTTATAGGATTTATTTTCGCTTGCTTACCGATTTAAGAACCTGTTTAAAAACTCTTTTGTCTTTTCGTTTTTCGGATTTTCAAATATATCCGAGGGTGTTCCCTCTTCACAGATAACACCGTCCGCCATAAAGACCACATTTGAAGAAACATCACGGGCAAACGCCATTTCGTGCGTTACAACTATCATTGTAAGTCCCTCTTTGGCGAGAGAGGTCATAACCTCGAGAACTTCGCCTACCATCTGCGGATCAAGCGCACTGGTAGGTTCGTCAAACAAAAGAACCTCCGGTTCCATCGCAAGAGCACGGGCTATTGCAACCCTCTGTTTCTGACCGCCCGAAAGCTGAGCGGGCCTTGCGTTTATATACGGGCTCATTCCGACCCGTTCAAGATATTTCATTGCAATTTCTTTTGCTTCCTCACGGTTGAGTTTAAGAACTGAAACCTGACCGATTATGCAGTTTTCGAGAGCCGTCATATTATTAAACAGATTAAAGCTCTGAAAAACCATACCGACCTTTGCACGATAGTGTGAAAGGCGGAAATCATCGGCGGTTATATCTTTGCCGTGATAAAGAACCTGCCCCGAGGTCGGAGTTTCAAGCAAATTTATGCAGCGCAGCATTGTGCTTTTTCCGGAACCTGACGCCCCGATAACACTCAAAACATCGCCTTTTTCAACTCCGAGGTTTATATCTTTTAAAACCTCGTGGTCACCGAACTTCTTTTGCAAATGATTAAGTTCAATAACTCTTTCAGCCATTGCTCACGCCTCCTTGTTTATGTGTATCTCGGCGCTGATGTCGCTTTGAGAACCGAAAACCGTGTAATTATCCTTGCCATCGAGTTTTTTCTCGATAAAGCGCAGCAACCTGGTAACGGTAAATGTCAAAATAAAATAAAGAAGGCAAACGACAAGATAGGTCTGGAAAGTTTGGAAATTCTGTCTCTTTATGATTCCGGCAAAGTAATAAAGCTCGGTAACGCCGATAACATTAAGCACAGACGTATCCTTTATATTGATAACAAATTCATTGCTTACAGAGGGGAGAATATTTCTGATAACCTGCGGCAGTATAACCTTAAACATTGTTTGTGAGTGGGTCATACCTATAGACATAGCACCTTCAAACTGACCACGGTCTATAGAAATTATTCCGCCTCTGACTATCTCCGCCATATATGCACCGGTATTTATCGAAACGATAAGAATACCCGATGGAATAAGCGGCAAGGTCTTTCCGCCTGTTGCAAAAGCATAGCCCCAATAGATAACCATAGACTGCACCATCATCGGGGTTCCACGGAATATCTCAACATATACTGCAATAATACCGTTTAAAAGCTTATGCAAAAAACGCAAAACCGGGTTCTTTGAATAGGACGCCGTTCTGGAAATACCGGTAAGCAGTCCCACCGCCAATCCGGCAAGGGTGCCGGTGAGCGCTATAAGCATTGTATAACCGATGCCTTTAAGCAGCTGCGGATAGTATTTTGCGAAAATATTTAATACATCCTCTAAAAAACTCATAATTACTTCTTTATTATAACAACGAGATTTGACTCATAGTAAGTATCGGTGAAATCAATTTCCTTAGCTCTTTCCGCAGTCGGGCTCATACCTGCAACTATTGCGTCGATATTTCCGGACTGAACCGCAGGGATGAGAGAATCCCACTCAAGCTGATGAATTTCAAGCTTCATACCGAGCTTGTTTGCAACATACTGCGCTATCTGAACATCGTAGCCGTTAGCATAAAGACCGCTCTTGCCCTCGCCTGTTATCGGAACTGCACCGAGGCTCTTGCCTTCGGTATCTGTCCAGTTGTAGGGCTCGTATGCGCATTCCATACCTATTTTCAGTGTTCCGTTTACGGTCTTCGGAGCTTCTGCGCTTATCGCAAACTTATCAACCGTCTCTCCAGCAGCAAGTGAAACTATCTGTTCCATAAGCTTCTCACGCTGTTCGTCGGTTATCTCAGCCAAAACAGCATTTATCTTATCTCTTAAACTTGAGTTTTTCTTCAAGCCTATCGCTATTCCGACATCTGCTGCGGTTGCGGTAAAGCCGGTGTCGTTATTCTTAAGGTGAATGTAAGTAAGGTCCTTATTGGTTTTGCATACCGAGATCGCAGTAGGTTCCTCGGCAACATAACCGTCGATAGCACCGCTCTTAAGAGCCGTCAAAAGATCGGCAAACTCAGGATAAGTCGATGACTTGACCTCCTCTATCTGGTTCGCTGCGTCTGCGTGGAAGGTTCCTGCCTGAGCGGCGATTTTTGCTCCCTTTAAATCTGCGATACTCTTTGCGTTTTTAACATCGACTGCACTTGAGTCTCCGCCGCAGCCGGCAAAACAACATACCATAAGCACGGCTGCAATAAACATTGCCAACATTCTTAACATTCTGTTCATCTTGATACATCTCCGTATTTTTATTAGACGGTGAGTAAGACCCCGAAGGACCGATCTCCCGCCCGGCAAAACAAACAAGCCTGCGACCCGAAGCGGTATCGCAGGCTTTTTAAAACTTTTTTAAAGCTTTATGCCGTTGATAGTGCTCCACATCGATAAAATGTGACAGTGCCGCATCTCTTAAATGCGGTCCCAGCAACATTTCGGCGGCAACCGAAACACCACTTCGGCGGAACAGCCTTTCGTTTTGCAACCGCTTGCCGGCGTTATTGCAAACTACTGATCATATCCGCAACCCCTATCAGGTGCTGTCTTATTCATTTGCGGACATTATAGTACATCGAGAGACATTTGTCAACACTTTTTTAAAAAATTTCTAAAAATTTAAATTTTTTGTTGACAAATCGCTTTCGAGGGTTTATAATGCGGTACATAAAAGACAAAGGCGTCTTAAAGGATAAAAATCCCTTTAAGGCGTTTTTTGTTTAGGCTGACCGAAATCAGCATTACGAAAGCGGGGCAACGGTGTCCTTTTAAGGATACCACTGCCCTGCTTTAATTTTTTTAAAGGGGAAGTGTGTGCAGAAAACAAGACGCATTAAATCCACTGAATAAATAGGAAAGGAAAATTTATATGGACAAAACTATTCTTGACGCTATAACAAGCGAAGTCTACGGTGTCTGGTTCCTTATAGGAGCCGCCTTCGTATTTTGGATGCAGGCAGGATTTGCAATGGTTGAAACAGGATTTACCAGAGCCAAAAATGCCGGCAACATACTGATGAAAAACCTTATGGATTTTTGCATAGGCACGGTTATGTTTATCGTGATAGGTTTCGGGCTTTTCCTCGGTGAGGACCTTATCGGAATTATAGGTAAACCCGGATTTGATATTTTTACCGACTATGCAAATTTTGACTGGTCGAATTTCGTATTCAACCTCGTATTCTGCGCAACAACCGCAACAATAGTTTCCGGCGCAATGGCAGAACGCACAAAGTTCTTATCATACTGCGTATATTCCGCCGTTATCTCGGCTGTTATATACCCGATAGAGGCCCACTGGACCTGGGGCGGCGGCTGGCTTTCAAAGCTCGGATTTCACGATTTTGCCGGTTCAAACTGCATACATATGGTAGGCGGTATATGTGCGCTTATCGGTGCGGCTATGGTAGGACCCCGTATCGGAAAATTCATAAGAAACAAGGAAGGCAAGGTAACAAAGGTCAATGCCTTCCCCGGTCACAGCCTTACGATAGGATGTCTCGGCGTATTCATACTCTGGCTCGGCTGGTACGGCTTTAACGGTGCTGCCGCAACATCCATAGATGAGCTTGCTTCCATATTCCTCACAACAACTATTGCCCCCTCTGTGGCAACCGTTGTAGCTATGATATTTACCTGGGTAAAATACGGCAAACCCGATGTTTCAATGTGCCTTAACGCTTCTCTTGCAGGTCTTGTTGCGATAACCGCCTCCTGCGATGTCTGCGACGCCTTAGGCTCGATGATAATAGGCACCGTTTCGGGATTACTCGTTGTATTCGGCGTTTGGTTCCTTGATAACAAACTTCATGTCGACGACCCTGTCGGTGCAGTTGCGGTCCATTTCTTCAACGGTATTTGGGGCACGATCGCCGTAGGCCTTTTCGCAACGGATACCGCTCCCGCATTTAAGAGAGGTATCGGAGACGGCGTAACTTTCGGAGCTAACCAAATTGCTGCAAAGGGTCTGTTTTACGGCGGCGGATTCAAGCAGCTCGGAATTCAGCTTGTCGGTATGCTTTCCACCGCTCTCTGGACCGCCGTTACGATAACCCTTGCATTCTTAGTCATCAAGGCTATCTTTGGGTTAAGAGTAAGTCGTGAAGAAGAGATCGAGGGTCTTGATGTAAAAGAGCACGGTCTTGCAAGCGCATATGCAGGTTTTGCTATGCTCCCCGAATATATTGACGAGGGTGAAGAGCCTGATATCGTAACAGGTGATGTTCCGCCTGCTAAGGCAATTGAAGTTGAGGAGCTGCCGAGAGTGGCTGCCGATGTAAAGCCCTCGGTTTCGGGCAGTAAAATAACCAAAGTTGAGATCATTTGTAAAGAATCAAAACTTGAAAGCCTTAAAAATGCAATGGTCGGCATAGGCATAACCGGTATGACGGTAAGCCACGTTCTCGGCTGCGGCGTTCAAAAGGGCAAGCCCGAATATTACAGGGGCGTTGAGGTTGAGGCTTCGTTGCTTCCTAAGATACAGGTTGACATAGTTGTTTCAAAAGTACCCGTTCCCACAGTTGTTGAAACAGCTAAGAAGGTCCTCTACACCGGACATATCGGCGACGGCAAAATCTTTGTTTACGATGTTGAAAATGTTGTAAAAGTCCGCACCGGCGAAGAAGGATACGACGCTCTTCAGGACGTCGAATAGTCTTTAAGCGGAAACTCCGCTTTTTATATAAATGCGAAGCGGCTCTGAACAGTCAAATCTGTCAGAGCCGCTTCGTTTGTATGGGGATGAATATGGTGGGCGATGTCGGGAAAAAGGAAAACCCCGACATCTTTATATAAAAACCGCCGGGACTCTAAGGGGACGGTAGGGTCCCTGACGGAATTTACCTTAAATCGTTTCTGCAAGGCTTAACTGCGTATATTCCCTGCTGTCTTTTTGTTTAGGTATTCTGATTCTGTATTCAACATATTTGTCTGTTTCAAACCGCTTCGATGCTGCACTTATTCCTGCGTTCTGCATTGTATCGACAAGTCTTAAAAGGCTGTTTGAGAACAGTCGCATATCTCCTATCTGGACCTTTCTTACCGGAGCCGGATTTGTTTTTTCTTCTCCTGCCGGCTCTTTTGTCTCTTCGCTCTCTTTTTTAAAGACAACGCCGCTCCTTGCTTCCTCTAAGACCTCATCTGCAATTTTTTGAGCCGCAAGGTTTAAATCATTAGATGATATCATCATATCAAGCGCCTTAGCCCTCAGTTCCTCAGGAAGCGACAGCAGCGCTTTGGCGTGATACTTTGAAAGCCCTTCGCTCTTTATGCGTTCGAGACTTACAGGGTCAAGCTTTAAAACCGAAAGCATTCTTCGCAGCGCAGAGCAGGCTATTCCGAGCTTTACCGCTGCTTCCTCTTCGCTTACATTGTATGTTTTCATAAGACGGCTTATATTCTGCGCCTGGGTTATAAACGAATCTGATTTTCTTCTCAGGTTTTCACTCACCGAAATGAATGCGGCGGTTTTATCGTCGGCTATACATACAACGCAGGGTATTCTCCGCAGGGCAAGCCGCTTTGCTGCAGCAAGCCTGCGATACCCCGAAATCAGCTCGTAACCTTTGAGTGATATCTTTCTCACAACAAGCGGTTCGACGATACCTATTTCGCAAATGCTCTCGGTAAGGGCAACTATCTCGTAATCTATTTCGTCCGCAATGCGGCGACCGGGTAACATTGTCAGCTCATCCGGTTTAAGCCACACGAATTTCTTATCGGGATATATCATACAGCCTCTTGCCTCCCTGCAAATAAATTATTGCAGAAAACATTTGAAAAGTAAAGCTTTTTCGATCGGGCAAAAGCGACACATATATTAAAAAAGCGCCCTTTTAAAGGGCGTTTTTTGATATTTTTGAGCCTTGCCTCGGATATTTTGTCGGCGTTTGCGATGACTTTTTTGAAATTACAAAGGCTCTTTTTTCATTTCCGGTCAATGTTTCGCATATAATATTAGGTTTTTGTGCTCCGAGAAGACTGTAAGCACTCAGCGCCTGCTGTGCTTCATCCTCGGCAGAGGCTCCTTTCATAGCGACAAACAGTCCGCCCGTGCGGACAAACGGCAGGCAATATTCACAAAGCACATTAAGCGCCGCCACCGCCCGTGCGCAGGCTATATCGTATTTTTCACGCATTTCGGGTTTTCTTCCGCCCTCCTCGGCTCTCATATGAACGATATGCGCCGAAAGACCCGTTTTATCGAGAACATCCGTTAAAAAGACAAGCCTTTTGTTAAGTCCGTCAAGCAAAGTAAGCTCAATATCAGGTCTCGCTATCTTAAGGACCATCCCCGGAAATCCTGCACCCGTTCCCACATCTATTACTTTTGCGCCTTGTTTTACATCGACTGCCTTAAAAAACAACAGGCAATCGTAAAAATGTTTATAGAGAACATCTGTAGGGTCGGTTATTGCGGTAAGATTCATTTTTTCGTTCCACGACAAAAGAAGGTTTCCGTAAAGATTGAGCCTGTCCGCTGCAGTCTTATCAAGTGAAAGTCCGAACTGCTCGCAGAGCGGGATAATTTTTTCTATATTAAAGTCGATCACTCAAAACCGTCCCCCTTTAAGATAAACAAGCAAGACCGATATATCAGAGGGACTCACTCCCGAAATTCTCGATGCCTGCCCCACGCTTAGAGGTCTTATTGCAGAAAGCTTTTCTCTTGCTTCAAGCCTCAGTCCGTATACATCGTCATAGTTTATATCTTCGGGTATAAGCTTTTTTTCAAGCCTCTTGCACTCATCTACCTGAGCCTGTTGGCGCTTAATATAACCGTCGTACTTTATTTCTGTCTCTACCTTTTCACAAACGGCGTCGCTGAGTTCTTTGCGCCCTTTATCAAAGGGTTTGAGCATTTTATAGTTAAGCTGGGGACGCCTTATAAGGTCCGCAAGGCAAACCCCCGTGTTTATTCCTGCCGTCCCCGCCTGTTCGAGCAGTTCGTTAAGCTCATCGGACGGAGCGAGATAAACGCTGTTTACTCTTTTGATTTCCGTTTCTTTTTGCTCCCTGCGTTTTAAAAATTTACCGTACTCTTCATCGCTTATCAGCCCTATCTCATACCCCGTCGGCATAAGGCGCTCGTCGGCATTATCCTGACGGAGCAAAAGTCTGTATTCGCTTCTTGATGTCATCATACGGTAAGGGTCGGAACAACCCTTGGTAACAAGGTCGTCAATAAGCGTACCTATGTATGACGAAGAACGGGAAAGCACAAGCGGAGAAAGCCCTTTTACCTTTCTTGCAGCATTTATTCCCGCAATGAGGCCCTGAGCCGCCGCTTCTTCGTATCCTGACGAACCGTTAAACTGCCCTGCGCCGAAAAGTCCGCTCAAATTTTTTATTTCAAGGGAGGGAGAAAGCGCCGTGGGGTCGATACAGTCATACTCTATCGCATAGGCGTTGCGCATAACCTTTACATTTTCAAGTCCCTTTATGGTTTTGTAAAACTTTATCTGAACCTCTTCGGGGAGCGAAGACGACATACCCTGAAGATACATCTCCTCCGTATCTTCTCCGCAGGGCTCAATAAAGAGCTGATGGCGTTTTTTATCCGCAAAACGGACTATTTTATCTTCTATACTCGGGCAGTACCTCGGACCGACCCCCTCTATAACTCCCGAATAGAGCGGCGAACGGTTGAGATTTTCAAGAATAACCCGTTTTGTTTCATCATTCGTATACGCAATGTGGCACACGACCTTGTTTTCGGGCGGATTTTCCGAACTGTAGCTGAACGGTTCGGTTACATCATCCCCCGGTTGAACTTCAAGGTTTGAAAAGTCTATGCTTTCTCTTAAAACCCTCGCCGGAGTTCCTGTTTTAAAGCGTCTGAGCGGCAATCCGAGCCGCTTTAGGGCAACGCTCAGCTCCTTTGCGGGGAAATTACCGTCCGGTCCGCTTTCATAGTTTACTTCTCCCACATAGACCCTGCCGCCCAAAAATGTTCCTGTTGCAAGAATAACCGTTTTGCAGGCATATTCGGCACCGAGTTTGGTTACAACGTGCCAGAACCCGTTTTCATTTTTAATATCTACTATTTCCGCCTGTTTAACATCAAGATTTTCCTGAAGCTCAACGGTGTGTTTCATATATGTACTGTAAGCCCTGCGGTCTATCTGAGCACGCAGAGAATGTACGGCAGGTCCTTTTCCCCGATTTAACATTCTGCTCTGCAGCGTGTTTTTATCGGCGGCTTTCCCCATTTCTCCGCCCAAAGCGTCTATTTCCCTTACAAGATGTCCCTTAGCGGTTCCGCCTATAGAGGGGTTGCAGGGCATATTTCCTATCCAGTCAAGACTTACCGTGAACATAACCGTCCTGACTCCGAGCCTTGCCGGAGCAAGAGCCGCTTCTATTCCGGCGTGTCCGCCGCCTATGACCGCAACATCATATGTTCCGGCATTATATGTGGGTATACTCAAATCTATTCCTTCTTAAAATCCTTATTTTACTTTCCTACGCAAAATCTTTTGAACACTTCGTCCGTGACCTCGCTTGTGACACGCTTGCCCGTAAGCTCAAGCAGAGCCGCAAGGCAATCGTCGAGACAGACGCCGACTGCATCGATCGTCATTCCCGTTTCAAGGGCATCAACAGCGTCTGTTATCGCAGAAAATGCTCTTTGAACACAGCTTCTCTGCCTTTCGTTTATAAGCACGGCATCGTCCGCCGAAAGTGCCGCCGCCCCCGAGATACGCCCGACAGCCTCAGAAAGTTCACTGTTTCCGCTGTTGTTTTTTGCCGATATGAAAACCGTCTCAAAGCCGTCAAATACCGTTTTATCAAGCCTTTGTTCAAGGTCCGACTTATTAAGCACTATAAGCGTGCGGCTTTTATCAAGGCGCTCTAAAAGCTTTATGTCATCCGAGTCAAGCGGCAGAGAGGTATCAAACACCGCAAGCACGAGCGGGGCGTCACTCAGTTTTTTGACCGCCCTGTCGACTCCTGCTCTTTCAACGGGGTCGTCGGTTTCGTGTATTCCTGCGGTATCGGCGAGATTAAGTATAATATCTCCCACCTGAACCCTGTTTTCAACAACATCCCGTGTCGTTCCGGCTATATCGGTAACTATAGAACGCTCCGAACCCGAAAGCATATTCATAAGGGTCGATTTTCCCACATTCGGTTTGCCCGCTATGCAGCAGTCTATTCCTTCACGCAAAACCTTTCCGGCATCGTAATTTATAAGCAGTCTCGAAAGCTTATCCGAGCACTTTAAAAGCATTTCTTTGAAAGTTTTCGTATCAAGCCCTTCTATATCCTCGTCCGGATAATCGGAATACGCCGCTATGGATGCCGCCGTTTTAAGCAGATATTCCACAACCGACTCTATTTCCTTACTTACCCTGCCCTCCCTTGCGGCTCTTGAAATTTTAAGTGCCGCATCGCTTTTTGCGGAAATTATTCCCATAATGCTTTCCGCCTTTGCAAGGTCTGTTTTTCCGTTTAAAAAGGCCCTTTTGGTGAACTCTCCGGGACCTGCCGGATATGCCCCTGCGCCGTAAACGGCTCTCAGCGTATTCCTCGCAACGACAACTCCGCCGTGAACCGATATTTCAACAACATCCTCACCGGTATAACTGTGAGGCGCTCTGAATACCAGCGCAACGCCGTCGTCTATATTCTCGCCGTTTAAAACAATTTCCCCGTAAGCGGCACTGTAGCCCTTAAGGTCGGAAAGCGGTTTCCCGTTAAAGGCTTTAAAGACCTTGTCTGCGACCTCAAAAGCATCCGCTCCGGAAATTCTGATAACGCTTATTCCGCCTTCTCCGGGCGGCGTTGATATAGCGGCAACTGTTTTTTCTTCCATTTCATATCCCCGTTAAAATCTCTTTAGCCAAAGCATTTAAACTTAAATCTCATTTTAAAACAAGCGTTTTGCGCTGTGGCATTGTTAAAATAATCGTAAATCCATAAGCCTCTGGGCGACAATCAGCCAAAAGCCGCCTGAACCGCCCTTTAAGGCAGATTTGAATTTAAATTCTTCGGTTACAATAAGTTTTTCAATCTCTGTGCCGCAATGAGGGTATTTTCCCTGCTTCCGAACGATGTGAGACGGAAAAATCCCTCTCCTGATTTTCCGAATCCCGAACCCGGTGTGCCGACTATCTGCGCATTCTTAAGCAAATAATCGAAAAATGCCCAGGAATCCATACCGCCGGGACACTCAAGCCACAAATACGGTGAGCTTACCCCGCCTGTAAATCTGATATTTTTTTCTCTGAGCACATCTGCGATAATCGAGGCGTTTTCCATATAATATCCTATAGCCGCCTTGCACTGCCTTATGCCCTCGCCGCTCAGCGCCGCCTCGGCAGCCCTTTGAACCACATATGGTATGCCGTTAAACTTCGTGGCCTGCCTGCGTGCCCAAAGCGAGGAGAGTTTTTTACCGTTTACCGTAAGCTCATCGGGGAAAACGCTCCAGGCGCAGCGTACTCCCGTAAAACCGGCTGTCTTTGAAAAGCTGCATATTTCAACAGCGCACTCCCTTGCCCCCTCTATCTCATATATCGAATGAGGATAATCGCCGTTTATGAATGCCTCGTATGCGGCGTCAAATATAATAAGAGAGCCCGTTTTATTTGCAAAATCCACCCACGTTTTAAGACCCTCTCTGCTGTAAACGGCACCTGTGGGATTATTCGGAGAGCACAGATAAATAACATAGCTTTCATCTTCAAGACCTTCGGGTGTAGGCAAAAAACCGTTTTCCATATTTCCGTATATAAAACTTACTTTGCGGCCGCTCATAAGATTACTGTCAAGGTAAACGGGATAAACGGGGTCGGGAATAACAACGGTATTATCGCCTAAAATATCAACTATATTTCCGACATCGCTCTTAGCGCCGTCCGAAGCGTATATCTCGTTCGGGGTAATTTTAAGGCCGTGTTTAAGATAATATCCGGATATAGCCTCCCGCAAAAAGTCATACCCGTATTCAGGAGCATATCCACGGAATGTTTCGGCATTTCCCATTTCGTCGGCGGCATTTTTCATAGCTCTTACGACCGTTTCGGCAAGCGGCAATGTTACATCGCCTATACCGAGACTTACGACCGCTGCGGACGGATTTTCCGATTTATATGCCGCAACTCTCTTTGCCACCTCGGAAAAGAGATAGTTTTTATTTACATTATTGTAGTTTTCGTTAACCTTGATCTTAAGACTCATATTCATATACTCCTTCGTATACTTTTTCTGCCGGACCCCTCATAAGGACTCTGTCGTTAAAGTAAGTAATGTAAAGATCTCCGCCCTTTAAATGAACGGTTATTTCCGCTCCGCTCTCAGCAAGACCGTTCCTGACTGCTGCCGCAACGCTTGCGCAGGCTCCCGTTCCGCAGGCGAAGGTTTCTCCGCTTCCTCTCTCCCACACACGCATACAAAGCTCTCTTCGGTTTATGGGCTTTACAAACTCGGTATTTACTTTTTCCGGAAAAATCAGAAGATTCTCAAATAAAGGCCCTGTTTTTTCGAGATCCAAACTGTCTGTATCATTGCAAAAAATAACGGCGTGAGGATTGCCCATTGAAACGGCGGTTATGTTATATTCCGCTTTATTTACACAAACCGGTTCGTTTATCATTTCATCGCCGCCGAAAATAACCGGTACCTCAGGACAGGAAAACTCGGCAGCCCCCATATCGACCGTCAGCGATTCGGCAAAACCGTTTTTCTGCGATATGCTGAGTGTTTTTATTCCGCTTAATGTTTCAACGGTCACCGTATCCTTATGTGCTATATTATTATCGTATATATATTTGCCGACGCATCTTATACCGTTGCCGCACATTTTTCCTTCGCTGCCGTCAAGATTGAACATTCTCATCTTAGCGTCCGCAACATCCGAGGGGCATATAAGTATCACGCCGTCCGCTCCGACCGAAAATCTGCGGGGCGACATTATGCGTGCCAAATGCTCCGGGTCATCGATATTTTGCTTAAAACAGTCTATATAAATATAATCGTTTCCGATTCCGTGCATTTTGGTAAATTCTATTCTTTTTAAAGGCATATTTACACTCCCCCGTCTGTCATTTCTGTCAAAGAAATTTTATCACATCGTATCCCCCGTGTCAATGCGGTGCTTGTAAAGTTATTATAATTATGTTATAATAACCTCAAACCGTCGGCGTTTCACAGCCGACGAAATGCATTCGCATTTAAAAACATTCTGTTTTTGTTTGAGAACATTGAAACTTTAAAAACCCACCGCACTTCGTTGCGGCGGGAGGCAAAGACAAAAGCCTTTGGGTTTAGTTTTAACATAATGAAAATGTATAGTAAAAGAGGTGAGTTAGATGTGCGGTATAGCGGCAGGAATAACGGTTTTTGAACCTGAACTTACAAGGCTCAAAGAAAATATAGAGGCAACACTTTTACAGGTCGAAAGGCTTTATATAGTCGACAACGGTTCAAAAAACACCGCAGACCTTAAAAATTCTTACAGAACAAATCCGAATGTGACCGTTATTGATAACAGTGAAAACCTCGGCATTGCAAAGGCATTAAACCAAATGTGCGATGCTGCTTTAAACGACGGTTTTGAGTGGATTATGACCCTTGACCAGGACTCGCTTCCGGAGCCGGACCTTGTTGAAAAATACAAGCCATACTGTGAGAATTCCGAAATTGCGCTTTTAACTCCGAAGTTTCTGGACGATAACGAACCCGTAACCGTACTCTCGGCTAAAGAGCCCGATGCCGAACAGGTCCGCCGCTGCAACACGTCCGCATCGCTTGTAAGGCTAAGCGCATATAAAGAGGTCGGCGGATTTGATGAGGATATGTTTATAGACTGTGTGGATTTTGATTTTTGCACAACGCTTGAGGAACACGGGTATAAAATTCTCAGAGTCAACGGCGCTGTTTTGCATCACCGTCTCGGCGTGGCAAAGGAAGTGCGGTTTTTTATTCCGATAGGCAAGCTTTTAAGAATAAGCAAGCTTCAAAAACCGTTTTTCACATACAACCATTCGCCGCTTCGGACTTACTATTACGCAAGAAATATCAAATATTATTCATATAAGCACCGTGATTTTATCGACCGAAAGACCGAACGCCGTGTTTATATCAAATGGCTCGTTTTAAAGTTAGGTTTTGAAAGCAATCGCTGGGCGAAGCTGCGTTCGATAATAAAAGGCAGAAGAGACGCCGATAAAATGATCAAAAAAATCAATAAGGACAAGGGCCTTTGAGCGCCCTCGTCCTTATTTTTCACTTCTGACATTAACCGAAAATTCCTTCCCGCACTTCGGACAAACTGTTTTATGCCTTCCCTTTTTCTTCGGAAGCCGCAAAACCGCTTTGCAAGCGGGGCATTTTTTATAAATATGGGTCGTATCGGCCTTCCTTTGCCGATAAGTTCTGCGTTTATTCTTAAGCTTATATATCCAACCGGTGATTATCTCATCTTCTTTCCGTCTTGCCGAAATATTTCTCGAAAACATCCGGAATATCGCATAAATGCATATAGCATAAACTGCCGCCTGCAAATATATCAGCCTTAAAAAGCAGTTTAAAAGTGCTAAAGCGGCGGCAAAAGCGAAGAGCACATAAAATGTTTTGTCAACACCGTATCTGCCGCTTAAAAAGTGCATAAGTTTGTATCTGAAATTCATACCGACCATCCTTTTACTATATTTTATTATCCGAAATGCTTCTTTTTGTTAACAGAAAGTAAAATAACTGTTTAATTTCTCATAATTTAAATTAAGAGCTAACGCTCTGCTTTGCTTGCAAATCACGCAAAGGAGCGTTAATTCCTCTGCGTTAGGTTATATAACAGGATTGACATTTACTCTCGGGCAATGCTGCCATAGCTTCAAGCTGCCGTAAAAAATCTTTGCTCTTTGGTTTGTTTTATGTTATAATAACCTCAAACCGTCGGCGCTTTGCTGCCGACGAAATGCATTCGCATTTAAAAACATACTGTTTTTGTT
>CAKSEH010000019.1 GCA_934446475.1 uncultured Eubacteriales bacterium
GACAGTCCCCCGGACTGTCATTCACTACCGTTCGGCCGCCTTCGGCTACCCTTTACACAAGGGAGCCGTTATATTCAATGAAGTTTTACTGTTAAAACAAAGTAAAAACCGCAATACGAAAAAGCGCTCCCCGAAACGATTAAAAAGGTCGTTTTCGGGGAGCATTTTTAAAAATTATTCCTATTATTCCTGTATTTCCGATTCGTTATCGGCTTGGGATTCGGTCTGTGTTTCATTTTCGGGTTCGACTGTACCTGCGTCGGCGTCCGCAGCCTCGGGAGTGTCGTTAACCTCGCCTGCGTCGTGCTCTGCCTTACCGACGGAAAGAATTTTCTCTCCCTCGGCAACACGCATTACTCTGACGCCCTTTGCCGGTCTTGCAAACTCGGAAATATCGCCTGCGTAAATACGGATTATAATTCCGTTTGAAGCTATCATTATTATATCTTCATCATTCGTTACGGGCAGAACTGCGGCTACATCGCCGTATTTCTCGACCTTATAATTGGTAAGACCTTTACCGCCTCTCGACTGTATTCTGTAGCAGGAAATATCGCTTATTCTGCCGTATCCCGTTTCGGTGACGGTCAAAAGCTTGGTTTTATCGTCGCAAACCGCCATATCCACAACCGAGTCGGTCGGCTTCATATTTATCGCCTTAACGCCTCTTGCGGTTCTTCCCATTGAGCGTACGCTAAGCTCGTTAAACTGAATTGCCATACCCTTTTTGGTTGCAACAAGCAGGTTATCTCCGCCCGAGGTCATTCTTACAAATCCGAGCTCATCGTCCTCGTCAAGCGAGATTGCGATAATTCCGCTCTTTCTCGTATTCTTAAAGTCGGAAAGTTTGGTTCTCTTTATGATACCTTTTCGGGTTATCATACAAACAAATCTTTCCTCTTCGTCCTCTGCGGTGCAGGGAAGTGTGACTGTTATTTTTTCGCCCGGCTGCAGCGGCAGAACATTGACTATATTCATACCTTTACCGGTTCTCGAACCCTCTGGTATCTCATAAGCTTTGATTCTGTAGACCCTGCCGAGATTTGAGAACATCATAACCCTGTCGTGCGACGAGCAGATGAACATATTTTCAACAACATCGTCTTCCCTCGTTGTCATACCGGTTATTCCTCTGCCGCCTCGGTGCTGAACACTGTATGTATCGGAAGGCAGACGCTTAATATACCCGTTGACCGTTTTGGTTATGATGCATTCCTCTTTCGGAATAAGGTCCTCAATATCGACCTCTCCCGCAACATCGCTTATTTCGGTTCTGCGGTCATCGGAGAATTTATCCCTCAGATTAAGAGCTTCGGTCTTAACAATATCGAGTATTCTTGCGTGGCTTGCGAGAATTTCATCACATTCCTTAATGAAATCAAGTTTTTCCTTAAGCTCGTCCAGAATTTTTTGTTTTTCCATTCCGGCAAGTTTACCGAGCTGCATCTGAACGATAGCCGTTGTCTGGATATCGTCAAGCCCGAAACGGTCTGTCAAAGCCTGTTTACTTTCGGGTATGGTCTTACTGCCCCTGATTATCGCTATAACTTCGTCGATAAAATCAAGTGCTATCTTAAGACCTTCAAGTATATGCGCCCTTTCAGCCGCCTTTCTTCTGTCATATGCGGTTCTGCGGCGGATTATATCACACTGAAAGTCGATACAGTTCTGAAGCATTTCCTTAAGCGTCAGAACCTGCGGTTTTCCGTTTACTATAGCGAGAAGTATAGCGCCGAAAGTGGTCTGAAGAGAGGTATAAGAATATATCTTATTCAAAACTACCTGAGCATTGGCGTCCTTTTTAATATCAACGATTATTCTTATTCCGCCGTCTCTTTTTGAGGAATAGTCCACAACATCCTCAATACCCTCTATCTTCTTTTCCGCTGCAAGGTCGTAAATATGTTTAACAAGGTCCTTTTTCCTTACTTTATAAGGAATTTCGGTTATAACTATGCGGAATTTTCCGTTTTTGACCTCTTCTATTTCTGCCTTACCTCTTACGGTTATCTTGCCTCTGCCCGTTGCATAAGCCGCTCTTATTCCGGCTCTGCCCATAATTGTGCCGCCCGTCGGGAAATCGGGACCCTTTATATACTGACATATATCCTGAAGTTCGGCTTCGGGGTTATCTATAAGACAGCACATACCGTCTATAACCTCGCCTAAGTTATGCGGCGGTATTTCCGTCGCCATACCTACGGCAATTCCCGAAGAACCGTTTACAAGCAACTGCGGAAATCTTACCGGCAGAACCTCGGGTTCTTTAAGGCGGTCGTCATAGTTAGGCATAAAGTCAACGGTTTCTTTATCGATATCGTCGAGCATATGAAGCGACAGTCTGTTCATTCTCGATTCGGTATACCTGTATGCGGCGGCAGGATAACCGTCTATATTACCAAAGTTTCCGTGACCGTCTATAAGCGGATACCTGAGCGAGAAATCCTGAGCCATTCTTACCATTGCGTCGTAAACGCTGGCGTCGCCGTGAGGATGATACCTACCGAGCACGGCGCCGACGGTATCTGCGCACTTTCTGTATGCCTTATCCGGAGAGAGGCCGTTTTCATACATTGTATAAAGTATTCTTCTGTGAACGGGTTTAAGACCGTCTCTCACATCCGGCAGCGCTCTTCCTACGAGCACCGACATCGAATACTGAAGCATACTTGTCCTTACTTCTTCTGTTATTTCTATCGGCTGAATGTTGGTTTCTTCATTACTCGGCCAATAAACATTCTCGTGTTTTGCCATTTTAACTCTCTCCTTTCATCAAATATCAAGATCTGTCGCATAAATTGCGTTTTCTTCTATAAATCTTCTTCTCGGCTCAACCTCTTCACCCATAAGCATTGTAAATGTTTCGTCCGCAAGGGCGGCATCGGTCATAGTTACTCTGAGCATCGTTCTGTTTTCGGGGTCAAGCGTTGTCTCCCAAAGCTGTTCGGGGTTCATCTCACCGAGACCCTTATATCTCTGAACATCTGCATTTCCGCCGAGTTTTTCTATATACATAGCCTTTTCTTCCTCGGTAAATGCGTCGAAATGCTGTTTGCCCTTCATTATTCTGAAAAGCGGCGGCTGAGCTAAATATATATGCCCCGTTTCTATAAGTTCGGGCATATAGCGGAAGAAAAATGTTAAAAGCAGCGTTCTGATATGCGAACCGTCAACATCGGCATCCGCCATAATAACTATTTTATCGTATCTGAGCTTTGAAATATCAAAATGCTCCGCTATTCCCGTACCTAAGGCTACTATAACGGGGGTAAGCTTATCGTTTCCGTATACCTTATCCTCTCTCGCCTTTTCAACATTCAGCATTTTACCCCAAAGCGGAAGTATTGCCTGATATGTACTGTTTCTTCCCTCAACTGCGCTGCCGCCTGCCGAATCTCCCTCGACTATGAATATTTCGGTTTTAGTCGGGTCGTTTGATATGCAGTCGGTAAGCTTTTCCGGCATCCTTACCTTATTTCCTATTCCCGATTTTGAACGGGAAGCGTCTCTTGCTTTCTGTGCCGCCTCTCTTGCATTTGAAGAGGCTATTGCCTTATCAAGTATGATTTTCGCTTCCTGAGGATGGTCCTCAAGATATTCATACATCTTTGTTCCGACGATATTATTGACAAGTGTTCCTATCGAGGTATTTCCGAGCTTTGCTTTGGTCTGTGATTCAAACTGAGCGTCGGTAAGCTTAACGCTTACAACCGCTATAAGACCTTCGTTTATATCGTCACTCTTTAAGTTATTATCGGCATCCTTTAAAATTTTAAATGCCCTGGCGTATTTATTTATAACCCTTGCAAGACTGTTCTTAAAAGCCGCCTCGTGAGTACCGCCGTCAACCGTGTGTATCGTATTTGCAAAGGACATTATCTTAGTATCATATCCCGTGCCCCAGATAAGCGCTATCTCCGCAATCGAATCGCCCGATTTTCCCGAAAGATATATAACATCGCTGTTAAGTCTGTCTTTCTTTGCTTTCTCAAGCAAAAACTCAACATAAGAGCGTATTCCGCCCTCAAAACATAAATCATCTTCTCTGTCGGGTTCGTCTGCGTCCGAACGGGCATCCTTAAGAACTATCCTGACTCCCGCATTTAAAAATGCCTGTTCTCTGAGCCTTAAAAGGAGAGTGTTATAATCATATCTTGTTGTGTCGGTAAAAATTGTGGGGTCGGGCTTGAATGTAACCGTTGTACCGGTACTGTCGGTATCGCCTGTTATTTCAAGGTCATTTACTATATTACCCTTCTCGTAACGCTGCTTATATATATGCTTTCCGTCTCTTACTTCAACTTCAAGCCAGCTCGAAAGCGCATTAACTACAGACGCACCCACTCCGTGCAGACCGCCCGATACCTTATATCCGCTGCCGCCGAACTTACCGCCTGCGTGCAGTATGGTGAAAACAACACTTACCGTCGGTATTCCTTTTTGCGGATGAATTCCTACCGGTATTCCTCTTCCGTTATCGGTTACCCTTATAATTCCGTCGTCTAAAAGCTCAACGAGTATCTTGTCACAATAACCCGCAAGTGCTTCGTCGATAGAGTTATCAACAATTTCATACACAAGGTGGTGGAGACCTCGCTCACCGGTTGAACCTATGTACATTCCGGGGCGCTTTCTTACCGCCTCAAGTCCTTCAAGCACCTGTATCGAATTTTCGTCGTAATTTTCGGTTACGGGTGTATTCAGGTTTTCACTCATTTCTCTTTCTCCTTTTTTTAATACGGGGAATTTAGCTTTGATTTACATTAAAGCTTTAATTCCCGGATATATGGTTTCATTAAACTTGCATTTCTTTTTTTAATACGGGGAATATAACTTTGATTTATATTAAAGCTTTAATTCCCGGTTATATAGCTTGTTTAAATTTGTTGTTTTTTAATACGGGAAATATAAGTATTTATTTTTATATTTAAATCCAATTTCCCGGATATATTGCTTGCTTAAATCTATGATTTTGTTAATATAGAAAATAAAACTTTGTTTTTATAATAAAGCTTTATTGCCTTTTAGGCTCCCTTCTTTTTGTCGTAAGACAAAACAGAGGGGAGCTGTCAGCCGTATGGCTGACTGAGGGGTATTCTTTCCTCGTGAATTTATATTTATATTTTTTAACCTTTTCAAATTTCGTTTTTCTCGTTTGAAAATTATAAATAAAATGAAAAACGAACTGTTTTTAATATTAAAATTTTAATGTTTATTCTTAAAAATTTAAGTTTACTGCTTTAATTTTTTTAAAACAACCCCTCCGTCAAAGCTTCGCTTTGCCACCGTCTCACTGCGGTTCGGTCACCTCACGGCTCTGACAGTCCCCCGGACTGTCATTCACTACCGTTCGGCCGCCTTCGGCTACCCTTTACACAAGGGAGCCGTTATATTCAATGAAGTTTTACTATTAAAATAAAGCTTTTTTGTCTCTTTGGCTCCCTTCTTTCCATAGAGGGGAGCTGTCAGACGGATCGGCTGACTGAGGGGTATTTCTTCATTATTTTTAATATTTAAAATTTCAAATTTAATCTTAAGTGTTTTTAATTTCGATTAAATTTTTTAAAATTTTTCCGTGTGAATTTTAAATGGGAGCAACGCTCTGCTTTGCTTTCAATGAGCGGGGTTTGCGACTGATTGCAAGCCACGCAAATAAGCATTAGGTTATATTTTCAAGTCATCCCTGAACTTATTATTAAAAATCTAAAACAAGCAGCAATTTTAATTTCCGTTATTTAAGAAAATTCTGCCGGAAAGGGTCTGAGGTGAAAGCTGTGAAAGATAAACTCTGTTATCGCCTTTACCGTTTGAGCAAACCACAAAAGTTTTCGGAAGATCGGCGGCAATATTTAACACCTCGCCTTTTTTCTCGGCTTTACTTAAGTAATCCCTTGTCCTTTTGGAAACGGATGATGTGTCAAGGTCGAAAAATCCTATTATCTCACTATCGGTAACAATACTGTCAACACCTATGTTAACATACACTCAAATCAAGCCCTCCGTTTTTAATCCTTATAATTTTACCCTTATTTAAGTTTTCGGTATTTGAAGGGTCGCAGCAGGTTATAAACGACTGCCACCCTTTAATGTGATTTAAAATATAGCTCTGCCTTGAAACATCAAGTTCGCTCATAACATCGTCAAGCAGGCAAACGGGATATTCTCCGGTTATTTCTTTTGTAACCTGAGCCTGTGCAAACTTAAGGGAAAGAGCAATACTTCTCTGCTGACCCTGAGAACCGAATGTCCGTGCGTCCGCCCCGTTTATTTCAAACCTTATATCGTCTCTGTGAGGACCCACCGAGGTTATTCCCCGAACAGAGTCCTCTTTTCTTGAATTTCTGAGGTTTTCCCTTAAATTTTTTTCGCAGTTGATATCGTAAATTATAACTGTTTTTTCTTTTCCGGAAGAAATTCCGAAATAGATATCCGGAAAATAAAGTTTTAAAGTCTCAATATATTTTTTTCTGTATAAAACTATCTTTTCTCCGCTGTTTGCTATTTCATCTTCGAAAACATCGAGCATAACCGAGAGCGTAGGGTCAAACTTAAGACCTTTTATAACCTTATTTCTCTGCATAACCGCTCTTTGATAGCTTTTCAGTATTTCTATATAAGAAGGATAAAGCTGACCTATCGCTATATCCGCAAACCTCCGCCTTACGGCAGGCGAATCCTTAACAAGAGAAAGATCGTCCGGCGAGAAGACCACCGCATAAAAGTTTCCCGCAAGCTTTGCGGGAGAACTTAACGCTTTTCCGTTTAAAAAAGCAACCTTTTTGTCGCCGAAAACTATTTCAGCCTCTCTTTTAACGCTTGCCGCCTCAAAAGTTATCCTGATGTTTGCCTTTTCTTCGCCTTTTTTTATAAACTCTTTTTCCTTATTTCCTCTGAAGCTCTTGGCTCCGCAAAAAAGCCATATTGCCTCAAGCAAATTAGTCTTACCCTGGGCATTTTCGCCGCATATAACGTTCATATCGTTATCCGCCGAAAGCTCAAGAAACTTTATATTTCTGAAATTTTCAACAGTTATGTTCAAAAGCTTCATTTTTCGCTCTTAACCGTGAATTCAACGCCGTTATATTCGGCGCTGTCATTATCTTTGAGCTTTTTTCCTCTTTGAAGACAAACCTCACCGTTAACCTTTACTTCTCCGTTTAAAACGGCAAGCTTTGCCTGTCCGCCGGTTGAAACAACGCCGGCAAGTTTAAGAGCGCTGTCAAGCTTTATATATTCTTCCTTTATTTTTATATCCATATTTCTCACTTAAGTCTCATCGGCATTATAAGATAAAGAAAATCTTTATTGTTTTCGTCTGCCGAAGTAACAACTATTCCGCCGTTAGAGCCGTTAAATTTAAATGAAAGTTCGCCGCCGTCGCATCCCCTCAGCGCCTCAAGGAGATATTTGCCGTTAAGTCCGACCTCAAATTCCGCCCCCTCAAGCTTACAGCTTAAAAATTCCTTTGCTCTTCCTATAGATGTTGTCGCACTTATTTCAACCCTTTCTTCATCAAAAAGAAAACGCACGGGGAAAGAAAAGGTATCATTTATAACAAGCGATACTCTCTCAACGGTTTCAATAAGGTCGTGACAGTTTATAAATACCCTTTGAATATGTTCCTCGGGAATTATCTTATTGTAATTTACAAACTTGCCCTCTAAAAGCCTGCATATGAAAACATAACCGTCGATATTAAAAGAAACAAGTCTTTTTCCTACGGTTATTTCTATATTTTCGGTGTCCTCTTCAATAAGCCTTACAACTTCGCTTATTGCTCTTGCGGAGGCTACAAACTCCGTCTCGTCTGAGGAACTTACCTTACTTCTTCTTACCGCAAGTCTGTATCCGTCACATGCAACAAGCTGCAATACTCCTCCCGAAAGTTTTATATCTATTCCCGTTAAAATAGGCTTTGTTCCTTCTACCTGCGATGCGGCAAAAACCGATGCTTTTACTATGTCGGCAAAAATATTTCCCTCAACAACTATTTTTTCGCCCTCTGTAAGAGACGGCATTTCCGGAAAATCAACCGCCGCCATTCCTATAAGTTCAAAACTCGTTTCGTTACAGGAAATTTTGCATCTTAATTTATCGTCGGCTTCTATTTCTATTTGCTGACCCGTCATCTTCCTTAAAATGTCTCCGAGCAGCCTTGCGTTTATTACTATATCTCCTACTTCCTCGCAGTGGGCATAAATTTCTTTTTTCATTCCCGTTTCGAGGTTATAGGAAGCAAGAGTCAACTTTCCCCTTTCGGCAGATAACAATATTCCTTCAAGCACCGGCATAGCGCTCTTTGAACCTACTGTTTTTTGAAGATGTGTTACCGCTTCAAGCAATTTACTTCTTTCGGCACTGAATTTCATTTTCCCGCTCCTTTTTTTTAATACGGGGAATATAACTTTAATTTATATTAAAGCTTTAATTCCCGGTTATATAGCCTTATTAAATTTGCAATTTTTTTGATATGGGAAACAAAGCTTTGATTTATATTCAAGCCTTGACTCCCGGTTATATGACTTTATTAAATTTATTTTCTTTTTTTAATACGGGAAATATAGCTTTGTTTTATATTCGAGCCTAATTTCCCGGTTATATAGTTTCAACAAACTTGCATTTCCTTTTTAATTTGGTAAATATAACTTTATTTTATTTTTTAGTTCTAGGTTGTATCGATTGATTAAATTTATTGTTTTTTTGATATTAAAATTTTGACTTTTTTATATTAAGAACTTATTTCCCTGTTACATTGCTTGTTTAAAATTATAATTTTTTTAATATAGGAAATAAAGCTTGCTGCTTCTTAGGCTCCCTTCTTTTCAGCGTAGCTGAAATAGAGGGGAGCTGTCAGCCGTATGGCTGACTGAGGGGTATTTTTTCCTTGTGCTTTTATATTTTATATTTTTAAACCTTTTTTAAATTTCTTATTTTCTTATTTAAAATTCAAAGGTAAAATAAAAAACCAACTATTTTTAACATTGAAATTTTTATGTTTAATCCTTTAATATTTAATAGTTAAGTCACTGCATTGATTTAAACCTTTAAACAATCCCTCAGTCATCCGTTCCGTCTGACAGCTCCCTTTACACAAGGGAGCCGAATAAGCAATAAAGCTTTGCAGGCGAAATTAAAGTTTAAAAATAAAGCAAAACCTCATTTGTCGCATTAAAAAAGAAATTGTAGATTTAATAGAATCACATACCCGGGAGTCGAAGCTTGAAAGTAGAACAAAGAAATATTCCCCGTATTAAAAAATAAGATTATATACCAGTAATAATAAGGGCGGTTGAAAAAGTGAAAAAGCCCTTATTATCCTTATTAACCCCGAATTTTACGGTTTAACAAACGTAATATAAAATGTTAATAAAAAACTCACAATGAAAAGTTATAAACAGAGTGTTAACAAATGATGTGTTTATCAAGGTTTAAAATGTTGATAACCTGTCCTTTTTCAAGACGAGCTTTTGAGGTTTTTTATGATATCATCGACGAGTTCTTTTTCATAGGGTCTTTCGCTTAAAAACTTTTCTATGCGGTTTACGTTATAGAGAACGGTCGAATGGTCCTTTCCGAAACTTTCTCCTATAGATTTAAACGAAAGCTCCGTGGTTTCTCTTGCAATATACATTGCGACCTGTCTTGCAAGCACGAGATTTGCGGTTTTTCTGTTTGAAAGAATGTCGTTTTCCGAAACGTTGTATGTTCTTGCTACTTCGGCTATGATTTTTTCTATCTTAATAGGCTCGGGCTGGGTATCGTTTATAACGTCCTTTATAAATCCCTGAACTATACCCACCGTGGGCACACGGTTTTGAATTTTTATGAACGCCTGGAGCTTTTTTATAACCCCCTCTATCTGACGTGTGTTTGATTTTATGTGCTCCGCTATGTAATATACAAGGTCCTCATCAAGATCAAAACCGCCCTGCTGAGCCTTTTTATTTATAATACCGACTCTCGTTTCAAAGTCCGGCGAGCCGATATCCGCAAAGAGACCGCAGGAAAGACGGGATCTTATTCTTTCGTCAAGAGTTTTTATTTCCTTAAGAGGCCTGTCAAGAGTTACCACTATCTGCTTGTTGTTCTGATAAAGGGTATTAAAGGTATTAAAGAACTCTTCCTGAGTCTGTTCCTTGCCGGCGATGAAATGAATATCGTCTATAAGCAAAACATCGGCTGTGCGGAAACGGGTTCTGAAATCATCCTGCGTGCCGAGACCTATTTTACCTTCGTGAATAGCCTGTATAAGCTGATTTGTAAAATCCTCTCCCCTTGTATACTCTATCCTTTTTCCGGGAAAGTTTTTCTTTATCTGATTTTTAATGGCAAGCAAAAGATGCGTTTTTCCTACTCCCGACGGCCCGTAAATAACAAGCGGATTATAGTTTATAAGACCCGGGTTCTCCGCAACTGCGCACGCAGCCGCCTGAGCAAAACGGTTTGAAGAGCCTACGATAAAGTTTTCAAAGGTAAAGAAAGCCTCAAATGTAAGACCTTCGCTCATAGTTTCCGCCTTTAATATCTTATCCTCTTCGGAATCGAAAATAACCCTCGGAGTAAGCTCTATTCCCATAACGTTTTTAATGCACTCGGATAAAAGAGAAGAATAATTGTTTTCTATCATATTGCACATATACTCGTTCGGGTGCGAAAGGATAAAAGCGCCGTCCGCTATCTCAACGGGCTTAAGTTCCCTTAAGAAACAGTCAAACGCAACCTTTGAAACTTTTTTTTCGCATTCCGCACAAACTGCGGCCCAAACTTCCCCGAGAGGCATACCCGCCATTTTAAATTTCCCCGCTTTATATATAATAATTATAATAATACTAAATAAGTATAACATATAATAATACTTATTTCAACCGTAAAATATCATAACATTTTAATTTGCGACTTTCACCGTCTTTTATTTAATTTGTTTTACGCTCTTTACAAAAAATAAAAGATATTATATAATGTGTTTTATGAAAAGATTATTGTCTTTAAATGCAGCGCTTATTATGCTTGCCCTTTGCGGCTGCGGCGCTGCGGCAAGTGAAAACCGGCTTAACACCCGTTTTTTGTACGATACGGTTATTAAGCTTGATATCGAATGCGACCGTGAGACCTTAGATGAGGCCTTTGAGCTCTGTGAGCGTTACAGTAAGCTTTTTGACCGGTGGGACAGTAAAAGCGACATATCGAAAATAAATGCGTCTGACGGCGAAATAAAGGTATCCTCGGATACGGCAAAGCTTATAGAACGCTCGCTTTATTTTTCAAGGATGAGCGACGGCGCTTTTGATATCACCCTTTGCCCCGTTATCGATTTATGGGATTTTGAGGGCACTTCTCTGCCAGACCGCAATGAGATTGCCGAGGCGCTCAAAAGCGTTGACTACGGGGGAATCACCGTAGAGGGAAATAAGGTTTCGGCAAAGGGTAAAAAACTCGATGTCGGCGGAATAGCCAAGGGTTATATTGCGGACCGTTTAAAGGATTTCTTTTATAAAAAAGGCGTTAAAAAAGGTATAATCAATCTCGGAGGTAATGTATATTCTTTAGGAGAGGAAAAAGAGAAGATAGGTATTGCAAAGCCTTTCGAGCCGCAGACCGTTATGCTTTCGGTCGAGGTTTCGGATATGAGCGTTGTAACATCGGGAATATACCAGCGTTATTTTGAAAAGGACGGGGTAATATACCATCATATAATAGACCCTAAGACCGGCATGAGTGCGCAAACCGATATTCAAAGCGCTACCGTGATAGGCAAAAGCTCGGCGGACTGCGATGCTCTCGCTACCGTTTGCGTGCTTTACGGCAGGGAAAACGCCAAGGCGCTTATAGACTCGCTTGACGGTTATCAGGCGATTTTTATACTGAGAGACGGTTCGGTCGACTATACCGCAGGTCTTTACAGAGAAGAAAATGAATTTTATTTTAAAAGGTAGTTTATTAAGGAGATAATTTTTTAATAAATATGCCGATATGAAAGGTTTTAAGTTTTATGGGACTTATAAGTAAAATTTTCGGAAGCTACAGCGAAAGGGAAATAAAGAGGATAAAGCCTCTTTGTGACAGTGTTCTTGCTCTTGAGGACGAATACAAAGCTCTTTCGGACAGTGCTCTTCGGGCTAAAACAGACGAATTTAAGGACAGACTTTCCTCGGGAGAAACGCTTGACGATATTCTTCCCGAAGCGTTTGCCGCCTGCCGTGAGGCTGCGGACAGGGTGCTTTCAATGAGGCATTTCCCGGTTCAGATTTTAGGCGGAATAGTTCTGCACCAGGGCAGAATAAGCGAGATGAAAACAGGCGAAGGAAAAACCCTCGTCGCAACTCTTCCGGCTTACCTTAACGCTCTTTCGGGTAAAGGCGTTCATATAGTAACGGTAAACGATTACCTTGCCAAGCGTGACTCCGAGTGGATGGGCAAACTTTACCGTTTTATGGGTCTTTCGGTTGGTCTTATAATTCACGGAATGGATAACGAGGCAAAAAGAGAGGCTTATAACGCAGATATAACTTACTGTACCAATAACGAGCTCGGCTTTGATTATCTGCGTGACAATATGGTCATATATAAGGAAGATAAGGTTCAAAGAGAGCATAACTTCGCTATCGTCGACGAGGTGGACTCCATTCTTATCGATGAGGCGAGAACTCCGCTTATAATTTCGGGTCAGGGCAGTAAGTCCACCGACCTTTACACCGCCGCAAACCGTTTTGTACTTTCCCTTAAAATGGTAAAAGTCAGAGAAATGGACGATAAGGCGAGTGATGAGGATACTCAGTACGACGGTGATTATGTTGTCGACGAAAAAGCCAAAACCGCAACACTTACTCCGAGCGGCGTTGAGAAGGCGGAAAGATATTTCAACCTTGAGAACTTAAATGACGCCGAAAATATAGAAATAGCACATCATATAAATCAGGCTATCCGTGCTCACGGCGTTATGAAAAGAGACGTTGATTATGTCGTTAAGGACGGCGAGGTTATAATCGTTGACGAATTCACGGGCCGCCTTATGTTCGGCAGACGCTATAACGAAGGTCTGCATCAGGCGATAGAGGCAAAGGAAGGCGTTAAGGTAGAACACGAATCAAAAACTCTTGCAACCATAACCTTCCAGAATTTCTTCAGGCTTTATACAAAACTTTCGGGTATGACGGGAACCGCCGTAACCGAAGAAGCGGAATTTCAGGAGATATACAAGCTTGACGTTGTTGAGATCCCCACAAATAAGCCGATTGCGAGAATAGACGAGAATGACGCAATTTATAAGACCGAAAGAGGAAAATTCTCTGCGGTTATAAAAAGAATAGAAGAATGCCACGCAAAGGGCCAGCCCGTGCTTGTGGGTACGGTAACGATAGAAAAATCCGAGCTTTTGTCCTCTCTTCTTAAAAAAGTCGGCATAAAACACAGCGTCCTGAACGCAAAGCACCACGAAAAAGAAGCGGAAATAATCGCTCAGGCGGGAAAATACGGCGCCGTTACCATTGCCACCAATATGGCGGGCCGTGGAACCGATATTATGCTCGGCGGTAACGCAGAATATCTTGCCAAGGCTGCGTTAAGACATGACGGTTTAAGCGAGGAAATGATCGCCGAAGCAACAGGTTTCGGCGAGACCGAAGATAAGGATATAATAGACGCAAGGGCAAAATACAAAGAGTATTACGATAAATTTAAAGCCGAAATAGCGCCCGAGGCGGAAAATGTAAGGCAGGCAGGCGGTCTTTGCATACTCGGTACGGAGCGCCACGACTCAAGACGAATAGACAACCAGCTCAGAGGCCGTGCCGGCCGTCAGGGAGACCCCGGCGTTACAAAGTTCTATATTTCCCTCGAAGATGACCTTATGAGACTTTACGGCGGCGAGCGTCTTACCGCAATAATGAATACCTTTAAGGTCGAAGAGGATATGCCGATAGAGGCAAATATGCTCTCCCGTACCATAGAGACCGCTCAGAAGCGCAAAGAAGGAATGAACTTTGCTGCCCGTAAGAGCGTACTTGAGTATGACGATGTTATGAATAAGCAGCGTGAACTTATTTACGAACAGCGTAATAAGGTTTTGGACGGCGACGATATCAGCGCAACGGTTCACCGTATGATAGACGAGACCATCGATACAAACTGCAAAATATATCTTTCGTCCGAAATTCACGATGACTGGGATGTAGCAGGCCTCAGGGAGTATTTCTCCGGCTGGCTTACAGGCCCCGACGACCTGCATTTCGACACCCCCGAAGAACTCGGAAACACATCGCTTGAGGAGGTTGCCGAAGGTCTTAAGGAAAAGGCAGAGAAGCTTTACGCCGAGCGTGAAGAGGAAATAGGCTCTGATACAATGCGTGAACTTGAAAGAGTTATACTTTTAAGATGTGTTGATAATAACTGGATGGACCATATCGATAATATGGATCAGCTGCGTCAGGGAATAGGACTCAGGGCGTACGGCCAGCACGATCCTATCGTCGCTTACCGAAACGAAAGTTACGATATGTTCTCCGCTATGACCGACGCTATCCGTGAGCAGACTTCAAAACTTATTCTTTCGGTAAGAGTCAGAAAGGACGAAGAGGTTAAGCGTGAAAAGGTCGCCGAGGAAACATCCACGGGCGATAAACCGCTAACGGTAAGGGGTAAGGGAGTTGTAAGCAAAAATGCGCCCTGTCCCTGCGGAAGCGGAAAGAAATATAAACGCTGCTGCGGTAAGGATATTTCCTGAAGATCCGGCATAGATAAACGAGATTGCTCTCACCAAAGGCTCCCTTTTGTTTCAGTGTAAGCTGAAACAGAGGTTATTCCCCTATTAGGGGAAATGTCTGCAAACAATCGGCAAAACCCCTTCCACCAAAGGCTCCCTTCTTTTCAGCGTAAGCTGAAACAGAGGTTATTCCCCGTACTCAGGGAAATGTCTGCGAAGCAGACAAAAGGGTTCCCGTTTTCGGAGAAAAAGCTGTCAGCCGGAACGGCTGACTGAGGGGTATTCTTTCCTTGCGTTTTTATATTTTTAATTTTACATTTAATCTTTATTTTTTCAGTTTGACATTAAAATTTTTGCGTTTTTGCATTTCATACTTTATTTTTAATATCTTTTACCTGTCATCGGGCAGGACGGAATGTCTGACGGAGATGAAAACAAGCAATAACGGTGTTGCGGCAATGCCTTTTTTAAGGTCAACGGTAAACAGCAGAAAAACCTATGCGTTTCGGGAGAATATTTAATGCTGGACGGTAAACGGAACAAGGGAGATGTACCGAGCTTACGCTGCCTATGGAAATTAAGGCTGTCATAACACAAAACAACAGCGTGAGCATAAAATGCGGTGCCGTTCTCTTCAGCGTTAAAACCGAGGAAATTCGGCAGAAAACAACCTATACGTCAGAGTAGAACAAGGGCTGTAATTATCTTGACGGCAAGTATTCAAACTATAACATCACTGCCGCATCGGGCTTTAACTGCGCCCTCACCGATTTTGATTTTGACGACATAAAGTCTGATTTTGAGGTTCACAAAAACCCGATATCGGACAATATGAGGTGTGTTCAGTCTCGGTCAACGATAATACCCTTAAAAAATCTTACCCGGTTGAAAAACGCTTCGAAAAAATAACCTTATAAAGCTGAAAACCGTTGACGGAAAAGCAGTTTCAAAAGAATTCGCATCCGTAACGGCAGGCAAGCAAAAACAAAGCCAAACACAACAACCAAAGAACCCGCTTCAGGGGGGTTCTATTCGTATTTTACAAAATTTCGGATACAGTATCGTCGGTTTTAACAAATTATAAAAAAACACTTTAAATTTTCTTGTGATTATGTTATCATAATATAGTGCAAAATTTGCGCACAAAAATCCACAACCAAGCCTAAGATTAAGCGAAAACCGAATGTATTGCGGTTTCGTCCGCTTAGACTCAATACTTTTTGAAAGGGTACTCTATTATGAACAGTAGGAAATTAAAGAAAACCGCAGCGGCGGCAATTTTGTGCTTTGCTATGGTAATCGGTCTGTTTTCTCCCTGTATGGGAATATCTTTTTCCGCCGGAGCAGTAACTGCATTTCCGGCACCCGTTTTGTCCGCCAAGGCAAAGCTTTTAAAGGAAACGCCGACTCCGAATGTGTCGATTCAAACCGGCAGCTTTTCGGATAAATTTTCTCCGACGTTTTCATCATCTTATAATTCCTCTGCGCCGGTTATAAGCAATATAACGGCTCAGGCGAACCCCGACAGCACCGTCGTTATAAACGGAAAGGGCTTTTCAGGGGGCAGCGTGTGGGTCTGCGGAATCGATAAAAGCGGCAGCACCGTTTATAAAGAGGCTCAGGTGGCAGAGATAAGCGATACCGATATCAAGGCAATAATCAGCCGTGATTTTATTTACGGTATGTTCTATGTCTGGGTAAAAGGAGCTTCCGGAATCGCAAGCAGACCCGTAAGAGTTAACGGGACGACCCTTTCGTGGCTCAGTGCCGACGAAATATATCAGGGCGCAGAGCTTGACCTCCACGGCAAGAATCTCACCTCAAATAACGGTACGGCAATTTCGGATACAACCGTTTACTTCACATCAAACACTTCGGCTTATAAAGCCGAGGTTGTAAAGGCAAACCCATATAAGGTTACAGTCAAAGTGCCGTCCGGCCTTGCGGACGGTACATATACCGTGTGGGCGCATAACGGTCACGGCGGAAATTACGGCTGGTCGGGCGGTATCAGCATTACGGTAAAAAAATCGGCTCAGAACATCTGGACAGGAAAGACGATAACGGTAACAGCCCCCACTCAGGCGGCTATCGAAAATGCCATTGAAAGAGCAAACGATTACGATACCATATATCTTCCGAAGGGCAGATATAATATAACCAGTACGATATCGCTTACCAACGGGTGGGTCTCAACCCTTAAATGGTATGAAAAGACGGTAAGGTTCGTCGGCGAGGGCGACGGTAGCGAGGTCGTTTTAGTAAACAGCATCGTAAACGAGAATAATACGGGTAGATATACCAATATGTTTTATATCACACGGCTTCCGAGTGAATTTAAGAACATAACTTTTGAAGAAAATGTAGATATATATAAAAACAACTGGAACAATTCCCCCGTGGGAATGATATATGTAAATCCTTACCAAAATAAGGAGAACGGGCTTTGTAACGAGTATATTAAGGTGACAGGCTGCCGCTTTATTCAGCATAAGCTTACAACCTATTCTCAGCCTTCAAGCACATCCTCTTCGGACTATGAGGATTACAGCGAGCTTTTAAAATGCTATAATGAGCCGGGCTATAACGGAAAATACGGTTCTCATTACAGTGAGGGCGACTGGCTTGACGATATGACAAAAAGACGAGAGACCATAAAGGCGGCACGTGGAGTTGAAACGCTTGAGTATATTTCGCCTTCGGGAACGCCGCTGCAGATAAGCGCCGCTTCAAAGGTTTATGTGTCCGACTGTTATTTTGAAGGCTCGGACGCAGTTACCGTAAGAGGATGCGACTATGTCAAGGTTGTAAACAACGAAATGTGCGCCAAGGCGGTTATGTGGGGCAACTCCGGTTCGCTTTTCATTCACGCAACACATTCAAATGAGCTTGATATAAGCAACAACTTCATATACGGCAAGGGTTATGATGAAGCTCTTAAGAACTACGATGTTGAGACGGGCGAACAATCGCTGTGCCGTGCGTTCGTGGTCCAGCTCCCGAGCGGAAACTGCGAGGGCAACTATATAAGCGAAAACAAACTGCGCAGAGTTGCGGATAACGCTTCGAATTCGGGCGAGCTTATACTGTATGAAAGTCTCGGATTTGATTTTATGGATAAGCCGGCAAGCGTATCAAACAACGGCAAAACGATAACATTTAATAACACGCAGTTTAAGTCAAAGAGCAAGACATACAAAACAGGCACATATACCTACTGGTATGCGGACGGCTCGGATACAGGACCCGATTCGGTAGACTATAAGCTTGACGGCATACTCAACGGATACGCTATTATAGTTGACGGAACGGGCGAGTCACAGTACCGTAAAATAGAATCGGTAACCTCAAATTCCGTTACGGTTGACAGAGAGTGGGATATAGCGCCGTCGGCCGACAGTACCGTTGTGTTGATGCGTGCCGTTGTTAACTCAGCTGTCTATAAAAACGATTTTATCGGTTCTTCTACATACAGAGATCATTACAACGCTTCTGCAGGCATTCAGGCGTATGCAACGATGCTCGGGTTCGTCGCCGATACCAACACCTTTGTTAATGTGAACAACGGTATTTTCTGCGATTCGCACGCATCGAACAAGAGAAGAACGGTAAATTACAACACTCACGGCACAAATTATTCCGACCTTACCGGTTCGTTTAACTGGTTTATGAACACTATTCTTATGAATAACACTATATCCGGCGTTGACAGAGGAATAGAAGTCCGTCTTGAATTTTCAAGCAGCGATGATGTTCTTGACGGCAGCGACCATATATCCACAACACAGGGTATTATAATAAGAAACAACGATATTTCTTATGCAAGATACTCTAAAGAATATCAGTATTCAAACGGCAATCTTATAAACGCCCGAGAGGGGCTCGGCTCAAATCTTATAACCGTCGGCAGCTTTGAAAGATCTTTTACAATATGGTCTTATAATAAAGTCTGGCCGGGCGACTGGATAAAGAACACCGTTATAGAGGGCAATGAGCTTGTCTCTACCGAGCGTTCCTATATAAGGCTTCGCTATCATCAGTCCGGAACTTTTGTAAGAAACAACAATTGCGATAATATTTCGGACGAAACACGCTATATCGAATACGATACCCCTTGGAAAGACACACTTCCCGAGGTTATAAGAGCCACAGTTTACACCGATTACGGTACCACCGCAGAAGGAATGTACGGCAGGTTCAACTTCGCCCCCGCAACGAACGGTTTTGAAAACTCCGACTTCTCCGAGGGCCTTAAATACTGGACGGACGCTTCGGGCAGATCCTGCGCAGGAGACAATGCGGCTGTCGTTACCGTAAATTCATCAAATTATGTAAAGCTGAGCGGCACAAACGGCGCTGTAGGCATCACCTCCGCAGGTTTCAGACTTACCGACTTTGCCGACGGTGATAAAATCGCTCTTATGTTTGATTACAGAGGCAGTATGCCGTCCGCCGTACTCAGCGGCAGAGGCTTTTTCAAGGCTTCGGATTCGCCTGTTGTTCTTAAGGACGCAGTTGTCTTAAACGGCTTTAACAGGGCGATCACCTCTCCCGTAAGCTTTGCCGGTATAAACGATACCTCTCTTGCCGAGGCGAGGGTCACGCTCAAAACCGAGAGAGCTTCGGAGCAGAGCACAGTAGGAAACATAGAACTCGTAAAGGTAAGCGAGGAAAAAGGATATTTTGAGACTCTTAGCGGAGAGAGGTATTATTTAAGCGACGGCGGGGAATACGGCGGAACGGAAGGAAGCGGACTTGTGCCTAAGGAAGCGGGAGATATATTTGAGTATTTCCCGGAGGACGGACTGAAGAATGCCGACTTTGCCGAAGGCTTTAAATACTGGACGGATATAAGCGGAACAAGACCCGCCTCGTCAAACGCAAGCGTTTCGTCGGGAAAAGTCACAATGAGAGGACCTAAAGAAAGCGGAATAATGTCTGCCCCGTTTAAGATAAATAAAGACAGCCTTTCGTCCATAAACTCGGAAAACAGAGTTGCGTTTATTATAAGATATACAAGCGGCACGAGCTATACTGTTGATCTGTATAAAAACGGGGTCAAAACAGGAACCGCTTCAACCGGAAATAATGCGGCGGGAAAGTTAAAGTTTATATACTTTACCGGCGTGACCTGGGATGAGAACGCAGTATATAATATAGCCGTTAAAAAGCAAAACGCCGTAGATGCGGTTATAGACAGTATATCCCTTGCAAGATGCACGAGCGGAAGAGTCGTAACGGAGTTTGAAAGCGGAGCGATGTATGCGTCCAACGCCGAAATAGGCGGAAGCGAGAGCGGCGGAATGTCCACTTCGAGCTATACTTCGGATAAACTTATAAACGGCGACTTTGCAATGGGACTTAAATACTGGATACAGACCTCCGCTGCGGTTTCGGGAAGAGAAGTAACTCTTGCGTCGGGAACACTCAAGAGTATGAGTTTCAGATCGGACAAGGGAGTATACGCTGTATATAGGTATAAGACCGCATCTTCCGGAGCGACGGTAAGTTTCGGCGGCAACGCACAGAGCATACCGCAGAGCACGCAGTATACATACGGCACGGTAAAGAAAGGCACAACAAACGCCGAAACTGCGATAGAGTTTAAGGGAGATATAACGCTTAGTTATGTCGGAATAGCGACCTTAAGCGGCGGCATTTATACCGATATAAAAACAGGAGAGCAGTTTAATGCGTCCGACCTTTCACCTTACGGCGGAACATATGAAAACGGATTTTATAAAACCTCAAGCAGTTCAAGCCTTGCGGCAATACCGAACACCGAGACCTTTGTAAACGGTGATTTCTCCGAAGGTTTTAAATTCTGGACGGCAAGGTTCTCAAGGGAAGGATACGCTTCCGATTTTGCGGCCCTCTCAAACGGCGTTGTAACACTGAACGGCAAAAACGACTGGGATGGCATTTCAAGCATTATGTTCAAGCTCCCGAATGCAAAATCGGGCAGACAGTATAAAGTGGTTTACGATTATAAAGGCGATAACAGCGCAGGTTTTGTGAGAATATACAATGCTGCCACAAATTCCTACAAAACAAATACAAACCCTATCTCGACCGACGGTCGTTGGCATACCTATTCCTTTACCGGAGTCGATATAACCTCTGAAAACGATTTGTTTTATTTCGATGTGTCCCAAAGCGTTGCCGGATACACAGGCTGCTTTAGAAACATAAGAATTTACTATGTTGACGAGGGCAACGGCGAATATGTGAACCTCGATAACTCGCCCGTGGGCTGTGCTTACGGCGATATCAACTGCGACGGCTCGGTTGACCTCAGGGATTATGTAAACATTTGCTCGATTATTGCGGGAAGAACCTTAAGGAAAGCCTATTTTGCTGCGGCTAACCTTGATAAGGATTCCGATGTTAATATAACCGCAACCGACCTTACTTACTTTAAGGAATACCTTCTCACCGGCGTGAAAAAATTCTAAAACACCGAATACCTATATGTAAAACAAAAAACAGGAAGAATTAAATTCTTCCTGTTTTTTAATACGGGAAATAAAGCTTTTATTTTAAATTAAAGCCTTGACTCCCGGGTATATAGTTTCATCAAACTTGCATTTCCTTTGCAATATGGTAAATTTAGCTTTATTTTATTTTTAGGCTTTAGTTCCCGGTTGTATGGCTTGATTTGATTTACAGTCTTTTTTTAATACGGGGAATTTTGTCTTTGCTTTATATTTAAGCTTATTTCCCGGATATTCAGCTTGACTACATTTGCAGTCTTTTTTT
>CAKSEH010000020.1 GCA_934446475.1 uncultured Eubacteriales bacterium
TTTATTACGGCACGCGACAATTATTCAATAGCTTCATATGCGAAAAGCGTTTCCGAGGAAGCTATTGCGATTTGGAAGAATTATGAAAATGATAAGCTTGCCATAATTGAAAGTTTTTGCGGACTAAACGGGTATGAGTTTTATCCTGAGGATGGAACAGTCCTATACTACGCAGATGCGAGAGAAATGGCAGATAAAGCGAGAAGCCTTTGGCTGAGCTTGAATTTTGCGGGTGAGTATCCGGGCAGCACGAAGCCTGTACGGTTCAAGCGGAAGGATTATGTGACTATGTTTCCTCCGTATGATTATACAAACACGATCGAAAGTGTACGCAAAAAATTCTTAAAGGTTTTTTCGGAGGAATTTACCGATAAAACGCTTAATCGTGCGGTTGCCGATAAAGAACTGATTGAATATAAAGGCGAGGTCTATGCAGCTTGTAAGAAGCGTAAGGGTGAAGCCTCTTACAACAGCTGTGTGGACTGCGTTCGTGATGAAGGCAACGGAAAATTTACGGTTGTGATCGCTGTTAAAATGCCGCCAAGCGGCAACAAGCTCTATGTTGACCTGCCGACAGAGAAAAACACTGTGGGAGAGTTTGTCTTTTCAGACTATCCCTATTGGGAAAAGAGTGAATGATCTTTCCTTTTTGAACTGGAACATACCGAGATCTTTTCTCGGCAGACGGGGAAATTGATGAATCATCTGATTGGAAACAGCCTTTTTGATATGAATTTTTCAGATTCCAAGGGGCTATTGAAATTCGGGAACAAATAATAAATCATAGGAGGAGCAGATATGAAAAGATTTGTTTTTGCTTTTATGTTTGTATTAGCATTTGTGGGATTTGCTGCCGCAACGGTTAGTGCGGAGGGGCCGGTGAAACCAGTGATCAAAGGGGAAATGCCGGATTGCTATATGCCTATCGGCGGTGACGGTATTATCCTGTTCACTAATGCCGGTGTGCCCGACGGCGGTACGCTGAAATATCAGTGGTATGTCACTGATATAGAAAATATGGCGATGATTCGTGCCATTGATTACGCAGAGGGAGACAGCTATCAGGTGCCGGAGGAATTGGGAGTGAAATGGTACTGTTATGCTGCCCGGAATGTGGTCGGAGGTTTAGAGAGTGAGCCGACATACAGCCGTCTGATTCGTGTGGAATTTTATAAAAACAGTTCCGTACACACCCACAGCTTCGGCAAATGGATGGTGACCACAAAGCCAACCTGTACAGAGGCAGGCATTAAGACTCGGGAATGTGATTGCGGTGTTACCGAACGGGCTGAAGTTCCTGCTGCCGGACATAATTGGGATGCGGGAACAATAACCCGGGAACCTTCTCCCAAAGCCGATGGCGAAAAAACCTTTAGTTGCCTTGTTTGTAAAGCAACTATGATAGAGCCGGTAAAATACAGCGGAAGTCTTGAAAACGACAATAATGATGAAAAAAGCAGCGTTGAGCCGGGGAAAGACACGAGTACCGATCTAAAAGAAAATCACGAAAAAAATACAGAGCAAACTTCTACTGTGGAGAGCGATAAGTTTTCTTTTCCGTGGTGGATCGTTGCTGTTATCGCCGCAGTGGTGATTGGTGTGGGCATTTTGGCAATTGTTTTAATTCGAAAAGGCAGTGATAAATGATGAAAAAGATTGTTCTGGATATTCAGAACAATATCCATACGCACACAATAGAGCGAATGCTGATGCAGGAACTGGACGATTGCCGAAAAAATCTTAATCGTTTAAATCAGACGACGGCTTTGAATGTCCTAATCCAAGCACAAAAGGCGGTGGCGGAATGATCCGCCACCGCCTTTTTACACCGAAAAATAAAAAAGACAGGGGTCATAACAAAAACCTCTGTCTTTTTTTGTTTTTATCCTATAAAAGCATCGTGGACGACCTTTACCGCTTTGTCGGTATAATTACCGTCAATTAAAACCGAAACCTTGATTTCACTTGTCGATATCATTTGAATGTTTATGTTTGCATCATAGAGTGCCTCAAACATTTTTGCGGCAACTCCAGGATGACTTTCCATTCCGGCTCCTACTATTGATATCTTAGCAATATCGTTGTTGTAAGAAAAAGTCTTGTATTCAAACATATCTGCGAGTGATTTTACGGCTTCAATCGCATTTTCGCTCTGATCTGCCGAAACAGTAAAGGTTATATCCTTTGTACCGTCTCTGCCGACAGACTGAAGTATCATATCAACATTGACTCTGCACTGTGCAAGTTTATTAAAAAGCTTAAATGCAACTCCGGGACTGTCTTTAAGTCCGATAACCGATATACTTGTAACATTAGAATCCTTCGCAACCCCTCTTATAAGAGTCTTTTCCATTTTAACCTTCTCCTTAACTATTGTACCCTTTTTGTTTTCAAGACTGGAAAGCACTTCCAGCTCAACATTGTATTTTTTTGCCATTTCAACCGAACGGTTGTTAAGTACCTGAGCTCCTAAGGTCGCAAGCTCAAGCATTTCATCATAGGCAATCTCGTCCATTTTCTTTGCGGTCGAAACCTTTCTCGGGTCAGCTGTATATACTCCGTCGACATCGGTGTATATCTGGCAGCGGTCCGCTTTCAGTGCTGCCGCTATCGCCACTGCACTTGTATCCGATCCGCCTCTTCCGAGTGTTGTTAGGTCGTCATATTTATTGATTCCCTGAAAACCTGCAACAATTATTATATTGCGTTTTGCAAGTTCGGCTCTCATTCGTTCTGCATTGATCGACTTGATTCTTGCTATGCCGTGATTGGAATCTGTATTGAAACCTGCCTGCCAACCGAGAAGCGATATAACAGGGAACCCTAGTTTATCTATCGCCATTGCTAACAACGCAATAGACATCTGTTCTCCCGCTGTGAGTAATACATCCATTTCACGCTTTGAGGGAGTGCCCGGATTTATTTCTTTTGCTTTTGCAATAAGATCATCGGTAGTATCGCCTTGCGCCGAAACGACAACTATAACATCGTTTCCTTTTTTATAGTCTTCAATTATAATATTCGCCACATTGAAGACCCTGTCGGCGTTTGCAACCGATGAGCCGCCGAATTTTTTAACAATGAGTGCCATTTATAATTACCCCCGAATAACTGTAGGTTAGAGAACCTGGAATGTCTTGATTGAATCGGCGAAAATAAGCTGCGCTTTTTTCAAAAGCTCACTTTCCGTGCCGCTGTCTGTTATAAAGAATATTTCATTATTGATGATATTTTTAAAATATTTAATACCGGCAAAATATTTATTTACATTATCTTCAAGACGCTCAAAATCATCCGATTTTGCCGAAATATATAGTCTTACTTTATCGGTGGATTCCGTTACATAGCCTTCTTTGCCTTCATCCCAGTCAAGATACTTTCGGGAGGAGAGATGTTTTGCACAATCAATAACATCTGCAACAACCGCACTTGCGGTCGGCATTTTTCCGGCGCCTCTTCCGTAAAACATAACATCACCGACAGCGTCGCCTGTAACCATTATAGCATTAAATACGCCGTTTACATCGGCAAGTATGCAATCCCTCGGAACAAGCATAGGACGCACGCAGGCAGAAATTTTTCCGTTGTCAAGCTTTTTTGTTTGACCGATCAGCTTTATAACACAATTAAACATATTGGCATTTTGAGCGTCGTTTAACGAGACATTTGTTATGCCTTCGGTATTTACCTGATTTGGATATACGTGCTTTCCGAAAGCAAGTGAAGCTAAAATACATATTTTTCTGCAGGCGTCGTGACCTTCTATATCGGCCGCAGGATCTTTTTCCGCAAAACCTTTTTTCTGCGCCAGTGCCAGTGCGCTGTCAAAATCCATACCGTCTATTACCATTTTATTTAAAATGTAATTTGTTGTTCCGTTTAAAATACCTTTTACCTCGGATATTCTGTTTGCGGCAAGACACTGAGCAATAGGCCGCAAAATCGGTATTCCTCCGCCGACGCTTGCTTCAAACAAAAAATTGACATTGTTATCGTTTGCAATTTTCAGAAGTTCGGCTCCCTTTTCGGCAACAAGTTCTTTATTTGATGTGACAACGCTTTTTCCGCTTACAAGGCAGTCCTTTACAAATTTGTATGCCGGATTTATCCCGCCCATTGTTTCAACGACTATTTTAATATCATTATCAGTAATTATATCGTTAAAATCTGTTGTAAAAAGTTCGGAGTAAGGAAGATCGTCAAATGTCCTCAGATCAAGAATTTTTTTAATTGAGATTTCTCCGTGAATGGCGGAATCTATCTTTTTAGTGTTGTTTAAAAGAATTTCGGCCACTCCGGAACCTACGGTTCCGTGACCCATAATTGCAATAGAAATCATATATACCTCCATAGAAAATGCCGTGTCGCAGTGACAGTTTTAAAACTTTTGTTATCAGACAGACTTTACCGAAATAATTCCTTCCACCGATTTAAGCTGATTTATAAGCTCGTCAAGAGTGATTTTAACGTTGTCCGTACGGACAGTTAAAGAAACGGCAGCTGTTCCGCTTTCGGGAACTCCCTGATTAACTGTTATAATATTTGCACCGTTCTTATACAGTATTGTAGTCATAGCGGAAAATACACCGACACGGTCGCTTAATACTGCGTTTAAATTTACCGTGCTCCTGTTTCCGTTTTCAAATTCAAATACATTATCACGGTATTTGTAAAATGCGCTTCTTGAAATACCTGCCATTTTGACAGCCTGAGACGTATTTGTTGCTTTGCCTTCGCTCAATAGTTTTTTTGCCTTGATTACACCACTGAAAACCGGCGGTAAAAGTTTTGAGTTTACAAGTAAATATGTGTCCTTCTCCATAAACAGTGTTCTCCGTTCGCAAACATTGTACACAATTATACTACAACTTATTTAAAATTTCAATATATAAATGCGATAAACATTGTCAAAAAAAGTCACAAATATTGTATCAATAAGCAATTTTTAAAACAGCGTGTCAAATTTATATTTAAGGCATAATATATAATGTACTTGCCCTAAAAAACAGGCCGACCGGAATCTGCCCGATCAGCTTAGGGTAAAGGTCTACTTTTAAGGGATAAATACGCTATTTTCGGCTTGGTGGTAGTAAAAATGCAAACCTATAATATAGCTACTGGAACAATCACCTACGCCATAAAGGGCAGGGATGTATTAAGGAATAACGGTTTTAAAGCAAGCATTGAAAGAAGAACCTCTGACCTTAAGAACGCCGGATGCGGCTATTCGGTTGTAGCCACGGGCGACATCCGTAAAATGGAGGCCGTTTTAAAAAGCGCAGGTGTGAAAATACTCAGTATCAATCCTCAGTGATTTTTAAAAGCGGTTGCGTTTATAATGCGCAACCGCTTTTTTATAAAGGGGTAAACAATGATGATTTATTTTGATAACGCCGCCACAAGCGGCAAAAAACCGCAATCTGTTATAAAAGCGGTTGAGAGAAGTCTTGTGTACCTGTCTGCAAATCCCGGAAGAAGCGGACATTCGCTTTCGGTAAGAGCAGCGGAAGAGGTATATAAAGCAAGAAGCACTGTTGCGGATTTTTTTGACGCATCCGGCCCTGAAGCTGTCGCTTTTACTGCAAATTGCACAGAAAGTCTTAATTTCGTTATAAAAGGGTGCGCAAAGCCTTCAGTCACTATTCTTACTTCGGATCTTGAACATAATGCCGTTATGCGTCCGCTAAATAAATGCCCGGCTCAATATGATACCTTTTCGGTTTCACTTTTTGACGATAGAGAGACTTTAAAAAGTTTTCAAGAGAAAATCAAAAAAATGCCGGATTTGGTTGTCTGCACGGCGGCGTCTAATGTTTTGGGCAAAAAGCTGCCGCTGACAGAAATCGGCAAAGTATGTAAGGAAAAGGGGATTTTGTTTGCTGTAGATGCGGCTCAGGCAGCGGGTGTCGAAAATATAAGCATGCGTAAGATGAATATCGATTATCTCTGTGTTGCGCCTCATAAGGGTCTTTATTCGCCTATGGGACTGGGAATACTTATTGCAGACAAACCTATACCGGATACCATTATAGAAGGAGGAACAGGAACCGATTCTATAAGCTTTATCCAGCCTGAAAATATGCCGGAAAGATTTGAAAGCGGCACAGTAAATCTACCCGCAATATCCGGGGTAAGAGCCGGTATTGATTTTGTAAAAAAAATCGGATCGAAAAATATTGAACTTAAAGAAATGGCGGTTTTACAAAGAATTTACGATTCTATCCGAAATAACGAAAGAGTAATATTGTATACACCAAGACCCGACAGTGAGAGGTATGCCCCGGTGCTTTCTTTCAATATTAAGGGTATGAATTCACTTGAAGTTGCCGCTATGTTAAGTAAATACGGCGTAGCAGTAAGAGCAGGTCTCCACTGTGCACCTACCGCACACAGAAAAATCGGGACTGAGGATATAGGAACAGTAAGGGTTGCTCCGTCTGTTTTCAGCACATTTGAAGATGCCGATAGATTTGTGAGTATAATTAACAAAAAAATTACAAAATAAACGAAATTGCTATTGATTGAGAGCGTAGGTTATGTTAAAATATAGATAAGTAATGTTGTTTGTGATTGAAGGTGTGAAAATGCTGAACGCAATAGGAAATTTGTTGTATTCGTTTTGGAATCAAGTAGTTTTTGTTGCTTCGAATATTCGAGTATTCGATATAATCGATATACTGATAATTGCCTACCTGATTTATAAGGGAATCGGTTTTTTGCGTGAAACAAGAGCAGGTCAGCTTGTAAAAGGTATTGTAATTCTCCTTCTTGCCTATGCATTTTCGAAATGGTTTGATTTAACTGTTTTAAAATGGCTTTTGTCACTTATTGTTGATTCCGCAATTATTGCTCTTGCGGTTATTTTTCAGCCCGAGCTTAGGCGTGTCCTTGAAAAAGTGGGGCAGACAAGTATATCTCATACTCAGGTTTTCGACAGCGAAACCGAAACAATGAATTCGTGTATAGACAGTGTTGCAAAGGCTGCACGTTCGATGCACGAAACAAAAACAGGTGCGTTAATTGTTTTTGAACGAAAGACACAACTCGGTGAAATCATAAACACAGGAACTGTAATTGATGCAAAAGCGTCTCCGTCGATGTTATGCAACATATTTTTCCACAATTCGCCTTTGCACGATGGGGCATTGATTATCAGAGATGGCAGGCTTTATGCCGCAGGATGTCTGTTGCCGCTTTCACAAAACCCCGATATACCTGCCTCACTCGGAACAAGACACCGTGCCGCAGTCGGGATGACGGAAAATTCCGATGCCGTGGTGCTCGTTGTTTCGGAAGAAACGGGAAATATATCAATTATGTGCAACGGCAGAATAAAAACCGGTTACAACGGTGCTTCTGCCGCAGATGAGCTAAAACGATTGCTTCTTGATGCCGAAGCTTCCGAAAATGAAAACAGAATAGTTTCTGCAATTAAGAATCTTAAACCTTTTGTAAAGTGTCGTCAGAAGGCAGAAAAGGGAGGAAAAAGTGATGAAAATTAACATTTTCTCCTCAGCGTTTTTGCGTAAACTTTTAACTAATAAAAAATTTACGATAACTTTATCCCTGATTTTATCCGTTATAATTTGGTTTGTTGCAACTGTAAACCGCAATCCCGTAAGAAATCAGATATTTAACAATATTCCGGTAAGCGTTTCTATCGACGGTACTGTTGTATCCGAAATGGGGCTCGGTATCGTATCTGATACGACGTCGCAGAAGTTTACTGTTACCGTAAGCGGTCCCAATTACATTGTAAGTTCACTTAAACCCTCCGATATATTGCTTACTGCCGTTGTTACAGACGTGAATGCATCGGGTAAATATACGCTTACCGTAAGTGGAACCAATAACAGCAGTAAGACGGGATATACATTTGTTTCAATTGAACCTCCTACTATTGATGTAACCTTTGATTATATAGATACCAAAGAGTTTGAAATTATTCCGAAACTTGCAGGGGTGAGTGCAACGGAGGGCCTTGTGGCAGAAAATCCTGTTGTAAGTAATTCGGGAGAAAGCACAATAACAATTAAGGGTCCACGTTCGGTTATAAATCAGATTGATTCCGTTGAGGCTTCTGCAACTGTAAATAAAACACTGTCATCTACGCAGTCATATGATGCGGATATAATACTTCTCGATGAAAACGGAAAAACAATTTACCGCTACGGGGTTGACGGTAGGATTTATGATTCATCTGGTAATACGGTTAAAAATAACTATCTTACTCTGAGTACATCATCTCTCAAAATTACGCAGCCGATATCCAAAAAGCGAACACTGAAAGTCAGGGCGGTATTTTCAAATATGCCCTCGGGTATTTCACTTCAGGACCTCGCTTACTCCATAGATCACGATACGGTTTCGGTTATAGGAACTCCGGATGTTGTTGATAATATGACAGAAGTGACGCTTTCTTCCATTGACTTCAGGACTGTTACCAACACATCAAACAGTTTTGAAGTGTCGCCTGTTTTGCCGGACGGTGTAAAACTTATCGATAATATATCATACTTTACCGTAAGAATAGACACATCGAATTTTTCGGTCAGAACATTTACAGTGAGTGACATCAGATTTACAGATGTTGCTTCGGGTCTTTCGACAGGAAAACCCACAGCAATAAAAAATGTCAGGGTATGCGGTCCGAAAAAAACGATAGCCGCACTTAAGATTTCGGATTTGTACGCCCAGGTCTCTCTTAAAGATAAATCTGCGGGAGAATATACCGTTACTGCTGTTATTAAATGCGATAAATACAGTTCCATATGGCAGATAGGAGATTACAGTACCGCTGTTTCTCTGAAATAAAAGCTTTTTATTAATAAACAGTGTTGCATCCGTTTATGGGTGTAACACTGCCGCCTTATTTGCGTAAAATGTAAGTGAGGTGGTTTTGTGATTAAAATTGTTCTTATGACGGTTGTGATTCTTCTCGCTATAGCCGGTTTATGCGAATTGCTGCATTCGATAAGACTTTTTTTTGTTTTGCCGGAACGAAGATATTATAATTATTCGGTAATACACCTAAAATGCGGTAAAGCGGTAAGGCAGCTCAGGTCGGCTGTTATACAGCAAAAGTGGCTCGGAGTATGTTACAGCGAATATGTTGTTGCGGTATATGATGCAACTCTTACGGATAATGAACTTGAAATTTGCAGGGAAGTCGCAAAATCGGCTAATGCGGTTCTGTGTCCGATAAAATATGTTAAGGAAGCAATTGAAAGCATTTCGGATGATACGTTTTGACTTTAAAAGGAGCAGGAATGGAAGAAATCTCGGAAAAACTTAAAGGCGCAGTTGAAAAAATTACATATAAAAACAACACCAACGGTTACACCGTAGCCACAATAAGAGTAGGTAACAACCGCATTACGGCAGTAGGAATTATGCCTTTTCTTGCCCAAGGTGATGTTGCGGAATTTTGCGGGAAATATACAATTCATCCTTCATACGGCCGCCAGTTTTCTGTTTCTTCTTTTGAGAGAAAAACTCCTGAGACTGCAGCGGCCATTTTTCGCTATTTGTCATCAGGAATAATTAAAGGAGTAGGACCCGGAACCGCAAGCAAAATAGTCGAACGCTTCGGAGATAAATCACTTGATATTATACAGGATGCGCCGAATAAACTTGCCCTTATAAAAGGTATAACGATAGAAAAGGCGCAAACAATTTCGAAAGAATACAGTAAACAGTTCGGCGTCAGGGATATAATGCTGTTGCTTTCTCCTTATGAGGTTTCCCCTGAAACCTGTGTTAAGATTTTCAGAGCATTAGGTTCGGAAGCTAAAAGTATTATTAAGGACAATCCTTATGTTCTCTGCAGTGAAAACATAGAATTTTCGTTTGACAGGGCGGAAAAGATTGCTTATGATTTCGGCATAGAACCCGATAATACGGTTAGATTGGAAGCAGGAATAATCTATATTTTAAGGGCAAACCTTATGAACGGACATACCTGTTTGCCGTATAGTAAGCTTGTTGCGGTTGCAGCCGGTATGCTCGGAAGCAATGCAGATAGGATTTCCGATGTATGCGATAAATTAGTGGCAAATTTTAAAATATCCGCCATTACTTTATACGGCATAAAATTTATTGCGCTTAATGAATATATAGCGGCTGAAGAATATATTGCCGCAAGATTATCTGCCGTTAATGAACACACAGCCGGACTTACGAAGGCGGACAAACTTGAAATCGAATATGCAGAGAATAAGCGTGGCATTAAATTCGAAAAAATTCAGATCGATGCTGTTTGTTCAGCGCTTGAAAACGGCGTTTTTTTGCTAACGGGAGGTCCCGGAACCGGAAAGACAACAACGCTTAATGCAATTATAGAGTTACTAACGCTCAGGAACTGTTCGATCATCCTTGCAGCTCCGACAGGAAGAGCCGCAAAGAGAATGACAGAGCTTACAGGTATGGATGCTAAAACAATCCACAGACTGCTTGAAGTTGAATGGGATAAAGATGATAAACAACATTTTGCCAAAAACGAAAAAAATCCCATTGATTGCGATGTTCTCATAGTCGATGAGGCGTCAATGATAGATACACTTTTATTTGAAAGTCTTTTAAGGGCACTGAGATTGAATTCAAGAATTATACTTGTAGGCGACGTTGATCAGTTGCCGAGTGTTTCCGCAGGCAATGTTTTCGGAGATTTGATAGCTTGTGAAAAGTTTTCCACCGTCAGGTTAAAAAAAGTTTTCAGGCAGTCGGATACAAGCCTTATACATACTAACGCTTATGCGCTTATAAACGGAGGGCAGGTGGATTTTTCAAACAAAGGCGATGATTTTTTCCTGCTCTCACGCCGCAGCGGAGATGACGTATGCAATACAGTGCTTGAACTCTGCACAGGCCGCCTTTATAAGACCTACGGATTTGATTCTCTTACTGATATACAGGTTCTCTGTCCTTCAAAGAAACTGGAAACGGGGACGGTTAATCTTAACAATCTTCTTCAAAGTTACCTTAATCCGTTAACCCCAAATATGCAGCAACTCAGCTTTAAAGGGATGTATCTCAGAAAAGACGATAAGGTTATGCAAATTAAAAATGACTATGACATATCCTGGGAAAAGGATGACGGTGAGTGCGGCTGCGGAGTATTCAACGGCGATGTCGGTTTTATAACAGAAATAGATAAGCGGGCCCAGATGCTTAAAGTAAGATTTGACGACAGAGTGGCTGTATATGTCGGAGAACAGATAGGCGAACTTGAACTTGCGTATGCGATAACTGTTCACAAAAGCCAGGGAAGTGAATTCAACTGCGTTATAATACCCTTGTTTGATATACCGTCACAGCTCAGGTACAGAAATTTGTTATATACAGCGGTTACCAGGGCTAAAAAAATGCTTCTTATTGTCGGCAGCAGAGAGGTATTCGAACAAATGGCGGCAAATAATAAAAAAACTTTGCGGTATACAATGTTGAGGTATCTTTTGGATGAAAATAACCGATAAAGTTTTTGATCTGATTTATTTGATAGTTTCATTGTTTTATCCGAATAAATGTCCCGGATGCGGCGTTATCAATACGGAAAACGACGGTTACTTGTGCGAATTTTGTGATAAGCATATAGAACGAATAGATCAGGGTAAGAGATGCGTTTATTGCGGTCTTGAAAAGCCAAACTGCAATTGCAATAAATTCATATACTATTTTGACAGCTGTGTAAGTGCATTTAAAAACAACGGAATTGCACAACAAGCTTTTTACTCATTTAAATTTTCAAGAAAAATATGTTATGCTCCATTCTTTGCAGGTGAAATGGCAACTGCTGTGGAAAAGGCTTATAAAAACATTAAATTCGATATGATAGTTCCGGTTCCGACATCGATTAAAAGCGTTTCGAAATACGGCTTTTCTCCCGTTAAGGAATTATCGTTTGAATTGTCTGATATTCTGGATGTTCCCGTTAATTTGAAAGTTCTTAAATGTAAACAAAGCAAAAAGCCGCAGCATTCGGGAACACTTTTGCAAAGAGTGGAAAATGTGCGTGGCGAATTTTATTCCGATCGTCGTCTTAGCGGTAAAAAGATCTTGCTTGTTGACGATATTAAAACGACCGGTTCAACCCTCAGTGAATGTGCAAGAGTTATTAAATTTGCGGGAGCCGACTGCGTCTGTTGCGTTACGGCACTTGCAACCCAGCACTCTGTTAAAGACAAAAAAGATTCATTGAAAAATACATAAGTTAAGTGTATAATCGTTTTAACAGCAGTAATTTAATTTATTATAGGAGGTGCCGTTTTGGCAACGGAAATAGGAATTGACCTTGGTACATCAAAAACCGTTATATTTTCAAGCTCTAAGGTGGTTCTTGAACTGCCCAGTGCGGTTACGGTCGACAGTGAAACCTGGGAACCTGTTTATTACGGTGAAAAAGCAAAGCAAACTATGGGCAGGACACCTGAGACACTTACCTGCGTTATGCCTATAAAACACGGCGCAATTTCGGATTATGATACTGCCGAAATGATGCTTAAAGAATATATGAAGGAAGCTTTCGGTAGCAAAATAGTAAGACCGCATATTATGGCTACGCTCTCGGCAGGTCTTACCGAGCTCCAGCATCATTCGCTTTCGAATGTTATTGAGTCTGCAGGGGGAAGAAATATATCGGTAATAGAAGGTCCGCTTGCCATTGCCTGCGGATTGGGACTTGATTTTTCAAAGCCGAGGGGCAGTCTTATAGTTGATATAGGTGCAGGAACAACCGATATTGCGGTTATTTCTATGGGGGGAATTGCAGTATGTGATTCTTTTAAAACCGCTTCGCTGGACTTTGATGCGCAGATTACAAGGTATATAAGAAAAGAATATAATGTTGAGATAGGCCCGCTAATGGCAGAAAACATCAAAAAGCAGATAGGTGTTGTAGTTAAAAGACCTGTTGAGGTAGCAATGATAGCAAAAGGCAGAAATGTTTTCACGGGTTTGCCCGAAAGCTTTGAAGTTACTTCTTATGAAATATATGAAGCACTTAAAGAAACCTCTCTTTCTGTTTGCAACGCAATAAGAACTGTCCTTTCAAAGGCAGATCCGGATATGGTTGCCGATATTAAAGAAGACGGTATGTTTTTAACCGGAGGCGGTTCACTTATCGGAGGTATGGACGAGCTTATTGAAAACTATGTAGGAATTAAAGTTTTTCCTCTTGAAGATCCTGCGCACAGCGTTGTAAGGGGAGCTGCAGCTGCTCTTAAGCATCCTGAGCTCCTTAAAAATGTTGACTATCAGTTAAGATCAATAAAAGAATTGACAGTTGAGTAAAGGTGAAAATGATTGAACGCTGTTAAATATAAAAAAATTGTTCTGACAGGCGGTCCGTGCGCCGGAAAAAGCGAAGCGATGGCTTACCTTAAAGACGAACTCACAAATTTAGGGTATAAAGTTTTTACCGTTAACGAAACCGCAAGTGAGCTGATGTCTTCCGGAGTTTTTCCCGAGGATATCGGAAGAGTTGAATTTCAGAATATTCTTTTACGGCTGCAGCTGAAAAAAGAAGAGTCCTATGAGCGTGCGGCTTCTCTCTTAAAGAGTGAAAAAACTGTTATAATTTGCGATAGAGGTGCACTTGACGGTAAGGCTTACATAACAGATTCGCAGTTTGCCTCAATTACTGAAAGTCTATCGCTGTCGGAGAATGACCTCAGGGACAGATATGATGCGGTTTTTCACCTTAGAAGTTCTTCAAAAAGCGAAGAAAATATTTATACACTTGAAAACAATAACGCACGCAGCGAAAGCAAGGCGGATGCTTCCGCCTTGGATGACAGAACACTTTCCTGTTGGGTAGGGCATAATCATTTAAGAGTTATTTCCTGCACTTATGACTTTGCCGACAAACTTTCAAATCTGAAAAAACAGGTGTTTTTCTTTTTAGGTATCCCACGTCCGCTTGAGATAGAAAGAAAATATCTTATAAAGTATCCCGATATTTCACATCTGTTAAAAAATAATTTTTGTAAGCCTGTAAGCATTTTTCAAACTTATATTACGGTAAACGGAAGAAAAATCAGAATGCGAAAAAGAGGGGAAAGAGGGGGTTTCAGCTATTATAAAACAAGTAAAACTCAGGTAAATGCCTTTACGAGGATAGAAATTGAGGAACGGCTTTCAGAGCAGGAATATAATGAAATTTTAAAAAAATCCGAAAACAAAATTTCAGTCCGAAAAATCAGATATTGTATTGTTTATAATGACAGATATTTTGAATTGGATGTTTTTGATTTTTCCGATAAATATGCACTGCTTGAAATTGAACTGACCGACGAAAATGAAAAAGTTGAACTACCGCCGTTTTTTGATGTTCTGGCGGATGTGAGTGCGGATAAGAGATATCGAAATTTTGCGATAGCAAATTCTCTTTCCGGCGGCAATATTCCTTTCTGAATAATAAATTTAAAGCAGTAAAAAATAAAGGGGATTAAATGTATGAACTTTTTTGAAGAACTTAAGGATTTTGATACCGAGGTTGCTTCTGCGTGCTACAGCGAGCTTGAAAGACAACGCCATAATATCGAACTGATTGCTTCGGAAAACATTGTTTCAAAGGCAGTCTTACTTGCAGCAGGGGGAATACTTACAAATAAATATGCTGAAGGGTATCCGTCAAAACGTTACTACGGCGGTTGTCAGTGTGTGGATATTGTTGAGGAAATAGCGCAGAAGCGTGCTATGCAGCTTTTTGGAGCAGAACACGCAAATGTTCAGCCGCACAGCGGCGCCAATGCAAATTTGGCCGTTTTCTTTGCTTTGTTAAATCCCGGTGATACAGTTATGGGAATGAACCTTCAACAGGGCGGCCACCTTTCACACGGCTCTCCCGTTAATATATCGGGTAAATATTTCAATGTTGTGCCTTACGGTGTGAATAATGAAACCGAGCGTATAGATTATGATGAAATGCAGAGACTTGCTTTTGAGCATAAACCTAAAATGATAGTGGCGGGGGCGAGCGCATATTCAAGAGTAATTGATTTTAAACGCTTAAGAGAAATTTCTGACAGTGTGGGAGCATACCTTATGGTTGATATGGCTCATATTGCAGGCCTTGTTGCTGCAGGGATACATCCTTCCCCGGTGCCGTATGCCGATGTTGTTACATCAACAACTCATAAAACACTAAGAGGCCCGAGAGGCGGACTTATACTTTGTAAAGAATCACTTGCAAAGCAGATAGATAAAGCTGTGTTTCCCGGAACACAGGGCGGACCGCTTATGCATATAATTGCCGCAAAAGCCGTTGCTTTCGGTGAAGCGCTTACAGATGAATTTAAAGCCTATCAGCAGCAAATCGTGAAAAATGCTTCTGTGCTTGCCGCAGGCCTTACCAAACGAGGAATAAAGCTTGTTTCGGGAGGTACCGATAATCACTTAATGCTTTTAAAGCTTACCGATACAGGTGTCACAGGTAAAGAACTCGAAACAAGACTTGACGAAGTGCGTATAACCGCTAATAAAAATACAATTCCGAACGACCCGCAAAGTCCTTTTGTAACAAGCGGCTTGAGAATAGGCACGCCTGCCGTAACAACAAGAGGATTTAAGGAAAATGAAATGGAACTTATTGCAGGTTGGATTTATGACATTATAGCCGATTTCAGCGGTAATAAGTCCCGTGTTTTAAATGAAGTAACAGAACTCTGTGAACAATATCCGATTTATTAAAAAAGCTTAAAAATTATAAAGCAGGGCAGTGGTATGTCTTGCTTTATAGTCCTAAGGACATCCCGTTTCTATCGCTTCCTGTATTTGCATAGCGGTTTGGGATGTCCTTTTAATTTTAGCCGATACAAAAAAGAACCTGCAATGAAACATACACGTCAGTCTTGATTATTGTAAGAATATACTGTATAATGTGCGTGGTAAGTATAGTTATATATTTACCGGGACTTTGTATAGTTATAGAGGAGATGTTTTTATGAAAATTACCAAAAGCATATTTGTGTGTTTTGTCGTTGCGGCATTTGCATTACTGCTGTCCTTTTCGGCAATTCCTTCTGTTGCGGCAACTGCACCTAGCCTTAAAGTGAAGGCTGTAAACGAAAATAACGAACCGCTCAAAGGTGCAAAATTTGTCATCAGAGGAACCGGAGACAGTCAAGGCACGGATTACAACGCCTTAACCGGAGAAGACGGAATCGCTGAATTTATCGGTATTGCCGAAAACGGAAATTTTGAAGTTTATCAGGAAACAGCTCCGAACGGATATTTACCCTGTGAAAACACGGTAAACATTACCATACAAAACGGTGTCATTTATATAGCTGTCGATAATGAATTTGCTATGTATAATAATACTCCGATTATCTTTACAGACAGACTTATAAAATACGAAACAGTAACAGTGCCTATATTAGTTGAAGTGAAACAAACAGGCGAAAAAACTCCCCCGAAAGAAACCTTTAAATTTAAGGTAGATGTCAGAGATGCGGCAGATAATGTCAATATAAAAATGGAAAAGAATACAGTTGAAACCAACGGGAAGGGAACCTATAGAGGAGAAATAAAATTCGCTGTTCCGGAAAATCTTCTTGCCGTGTTGACAGACGGTTTTGTAATTTATCAGGAAAGCGGCAATTCGGACGGTTGGACTTATTCAAAAGAGAAGTATACTGCTTTTCTTGAAATTGATTACAGCACCGATAATCCTACAACATCCGTTACCCGTTTCGCTAAATTTTCAACCGATTCTTCTGTTCAAGGGGATGACCTTGATAAGGCAGTGTTTGTAAATAGTTATAATAAAGCAAATCAGCCGATAATTAAAGATGCTGAGATAAAAAGCCCGAAAACAGGTGAAAACTATGTTATTATCGGAATTGTATTTTCGGCTTTGATCGTGTCTTGTTTATCAGCAACAGCATTTGTCTTAAATAAAGCAAAATAAAAAACATATTCAAAAAATAAAGTCTGCCATACGGCAGACTTTATTTTTAGTTTAGTATATATTCAAGTTGCATTTCTTTTATTTTCATTCCCATAGCTTTATAAAATCCTATAGCCTTATCGTTTCCGTTCCATACATTTAAAGTAACTTCGTAGCAACCGAGTTTCTTTGCTTCTGCTTTGATATAATCAAATAACTGTTTTCCTATATGTTGTCCCCTGGCAGAACTGTCAATGCACAGATCATCGATAAACAGTGATTTAAACGGTATCATATTGTTTGAAAACGGTTGTTGTCTGAGCTGACAGAAAGCGTAGCCTGAAATTATATCGTGGTCGTTGACCGCAACAAAGATAGGGGAATTTTCGTTATCAATGATGCTTTTCAGTTCGCTTTCGGTATATTTTGTTGTGCCCGGTATAAATATATCAGGTCTGATTTCAGCGTGCAGTTCCAGCACTTGCGATAATAAATTAAGTAATTGTTTGGTATCCCCGTATTTTGCTTTTCTGATTAACATACATATTTCACCCAATGAGAATTATATCATATTGATCTTTTTAAATCAATATCAACAGTATTGGCATAAATGAATTTCATTGATTTAAGAGAAAAGGTAATAAAAAGGGAAGAGAACAAAAAAGAAACGACGATTTTCTTTAGAAAATCGTCGTTTCTTTTTTGGCTGGGGTGGCGAGATTCGAACTCACGAATGCAGCAGTCAAAGTGCTGTGTCTTACCGCTTGACGACACCCCAAT
>CAKSEH010000021.1 GCA_934446475.1 uncultured Eubacteriales bacterium
TGAATATAACGGCTCCCTTGTGTAAAGGGTAGCCGAAGGCGGCCGAACGGTAGTGAATGACAGTCCGGGGGACTGTCTTAAGCCGTGAGGTGACCGAACCGCAGTGAGACGGTGGTAATTGTTTAGTGTAAAGCTTATTGAAAAGGATGCCTGCCCTGTGTAAGGTAGCCGAAGGCGGCCGAACGGAAGTGAATGACAGTCCGGGGGACTGTCAGAGCCGTGAGGTGACCGAACCGCAGTGAGACGGTGGCAAAGCGAAGCTTTGACGGAGGGGTTGTTAAAAGCTCAAAACAAAACAGCGGCTTAAATATTAAAGATTAAACATTAAAATTTTAATATTAAAAATAGTTCGTTTTTTATTTTATTTTTTAATTTTAAATGAGAAAAAAGAAATTAAAAAAGGTTAAAAAATATAAATATAAATTCACGAGGAAAGAATACCCCTCAGTCCCTGACGGGACAGCTCCCCTCTATTTGGCAAAAGCCAAAAGAAGGGAGCCTATAGGTGGAAACAGTTTTGCCTGTTGCTTCGCAGACATTTCCCGGAGCACGGGGAGATAACCCTTATTTCAACTTACACCAAAAAGCAGAGTGCCTAAAAGATAATAAAGCCCTCCTTGTGTAAAGGAGGGTGGCACGGCAAAGCCGTGGCGGAAGGATTGTTAAAGGTTCAAATTAAAGCAGAAGTTTAAATGTTAAAGATTAAGTAAAAAATCAGGCATAGAAATCTACTGTCAAAAAGCAACACTTTTTCCTTTTTCATCCTGAATTTTAAATAAGAATTCAGGACAATATAAAAAATCACAAGGAAAGAATACCCCTCAGTCAGCCATACGGCTGACAGCTCCCCTCTATTTGGCAAAAGCCAAAAGAAGGGAGTCTTTGGTGGGAGCAATTTTGCCGATTGTTTGCAGACATCTTTCTGAGCACGGGGAATAACCTCTGTTTCGCCATACTCCGGAAATAAGGGAGCCTTAATATGTTCCGAACAAGAAGTGATAATATTTAGTTTTAATACAAAACAAAACAGTTCTTTATAAAATCATCACTCAAATTTAAAAATGTTAAATTATTGTTTAGAAATAAAGATTACTTGTCAGAATTAAACGTGTGAATAATATACATAACAGCCTTTTTTTGTTCAACCGTAAGGCTTATCCAAGAATCAAAGAGTTCCTTGATTTCAGGGGTCATTTCAACCATATCGCCTTCGGCAAAAAATTGGGAGAGCGTTATGCCGAATCCTGAACATATGGACTCCAATGTATTTATTGAAGGTGTGGTATTTCTTCTGAATATGTTAGCGATAGTAGCTTCCGCCAAACCGCATTCTTTCGATAATCGATATTCTGTCCAACCACGCTCATTTAACAATTGACGAAGTCTCTTATGTGTATCCATTGCCCCACCGCCTTTTAGATTATTTTACCGCTTAACATAACGGTTTTATACCCAACACTTGTAATGTTTATACCATTATGTTAAACTGTATATATAATTCATATGAAAGGTGTAGGGGTAATTGCTGAATATTTACACAGTAGCTTTCTTTGGGCACAGGCGTATAGATACTCCGACAGATGTAATAAATATGCTTAAAAAAGAAATCCGAAAAATAATAGACAGAGAAGAATACACGGAATTTATCGTCGGGCGTAACGGCGAATTCGATATATGCGCTTCGTCAGCCGTAACCGATGTACAAAAAAACTATCGTGATGACAACAATGCCCTTGTGTTAATTCTTCCTTATCCTACTGCCGAATACCTAAAAAACGAAAAATATTTTTGCGATTATTACAGCGATATAGAAATATCTTATGCTGCATCAAGTGTACACCCTAAAGCTGCGATGAAAATTCGTAATAAGGAAATGGTAGACAGATCCGATCTTATTATCAGTTATATCGAAAAAGAACAAGGCGGCGCATATGACGCTGTTAAATATGCAATGCGTCAGAATAAACCTGTTATAAATCTCTTTGAAAAGCTCTGATAATGTAAGTTTTTGAGTGACCGAGACGATAGCAAATGTTTAAAGTAAGGCTTTATTGAATATATAGGCTCCCTTGTGTAAAGGGTAGCCGAAGGCGGCTTAAGGCGCAAAGTGAATGACAGTCCGGGGGACTGTCTTAAGCCGTGAGGTGACCGAACCGCAGTGAGACGGTGGTAAATTTTAAGTAAAGCTTATTGAATTAAATGCCTGCCCTGTGTAAGGGGAGGTGGCAAAGCGGAGCTTTGACGGAGGGGTTGTTTTAAAATGAAAGTAGAACAGAAAGCTTAAATTTTTAAGAATAAACATCAAATTTTAATATTAAAAATAGTTCATTTTTTATTTTATTTTTTAATTTTAAATGAGAAAAAAGAAATTTGAAAAGGTTCAAAAATACAAATATAAATTCACAAAGAAAGAATACCCCTCAGTCAGCCATACGGCTGACAGCTCCCCTCTATTTGGCAAAAGCCAAAAGAAGGGAGCCTTTGGTGGGAGCAATTTTGACGATTGTTTGCAGACATTTCCCTAAGCACGGGGGGATAACCCTTATTTCAACTTACACTAAAAAGCAGAGTGCCTAAAAGATAATAAAGCCCTCCTTGTGTAAAGGAGGGTGGCACGGCAAAGCCGTGGCGGAAGGATTGTTAAAGGTTCAAATTAAAGCAGAAGTTTAAATGTTAAAGATTAAGTAAAAAATCAGGCATAGAAATCTACTGTCAAAAAGCAACACTTTTTCCTTTTTCATCCTGAATTTTAAATAAGAATTCAGGACAATATAAAAAATCACAAGGAAAGAATACCCCTCAGTCAGCCATACGGCTGACAGCTCCCCTCTGTTTTGTCTTACGACAAAAAGAAGGGAGCCTAAGAGACAATAAAGCTTTATTATAAAAACAAAACTTTGTTTTCTATATTAACAAAATTATAGATTTAAGCAAACAATATATCCGGGAAATAAGACCTAAATATAAAAAAGTCAAAATTTCCTATATTAAAAGAAATACAGGTTTAATGAAACCATATAACCGGGAACTAAAGCTTAAAAATAAAACAAAAGCTATATTCCCCGTATTAAAAAAAGGATATTATGGGGGTGATTGGGGAAAATATCCGTGGGTGAAGACTGTGGAAAGCGAAAACAGAAAGAAGAAAACAAATGAAAACGGAAAAAAGCCGCACTCTTTTTCGGTGCGGTTTTTTTGGGGTTGCATAACGGGGGCGGTAAACGGTCTTTTCGGCGCAGGCGGCGGAATGATAGCCGTACCGCTGCTTAAAAAGCTCGGAATGGACCAAAAAGAGGCGCACACAAACGCAGTTGCGGTGATACTTCCCATAACGGCGGTGAGCGCAGTGGTTTACTGTTTAAACAAAACGGTAACCGTCAAGGCGGCGCTGCCCTTTATTCCGACGGGGCTTATCGGCGCCGTAATAGGTACGCTTGTGATAAAAAAGATTTCTCCGCTGGCACTTAAAACCGTGTTCGGGGGATTTATGGTCTATGCAGGTATACGCCTGCTTTTAAGATGAATATAGCAGCCCTCGCAGCAGGGCTTTTTTCGGGACTTATCGGTGCAATGGGACTTGGCGGCGGAGCCGTTTTGATAATATACCTCACCGTTTTTACAGACACTCCGCAGCTTAAAAGTCAGGGTATAAATCTTCTGTTTTTTATACCCATAGCCGTTTGCGCCGTTATAATATACGCAAAACAAAAAAAGATAGATTTTAAAACCGTGTTTCCTATTGCGCTCGGCGGTGTTGCGGGGGCATTTTTAGGTATTTTACTTGCAAAAGTAACTGGAAATAATCTTCTTGCAAAGCTGTTCGGAGCAGGTCTTTGTTTTATAGGTGCGAAAGAGGTTATACAGAGCTTGAAAAAGGCGTTTAAATATGTTAAAATGAAATTTAACAAAGAGTGACGAACATAAACCGAACGGTTCATTTGGCCGACCTTCATTGCCTTGCCTGTTCATTTTCGCTTGCCCGGCAATAAATAAGGGCACAATGCTTTTTTAAGGAACAGCGCAGTTTAAATCGGAGCAACCCCCTGCTTTGTTTGCAAGGGGCAGGGTTTGCGACTGATTGCAAACAAACCAAAGGAGCGTTAGGTTATATGTTTCCGCCGCCAAAGGCATCGAGGAGAATCACAATGAAAAACACAGGTGTTACCGAAAATCAAAAAAAGATATATGAATATCTCGTCTCGCAGGCGGGAAAATCAATACCGCCGACTATAAGGGAAATTGTAAAAGCAACCGGAATAAAGTCGACATCAACCGTTCAGCTGGCACTGAAAAAGCTTGACGAAATGGGATATATAAGCCGAAATGCAGGTTGTTCGAGAGGAATCAGAATTTCCGAGAGCGCAGAGTCGTCGATGGTGCCGCTTGTGGGAAAGGTTGCGGCAGGCAAGCCGATACTTGCAATAGAGCATATAGAGGACTATATCCCCTATCCCTCGGGCAGCGCAGAGGGATTATTTGCGCTTAAGGTGACGGGACTCAGTATGATAAACGCCGGCATATTGGACGGTGATATTGTTGTTGCCGATAAAAATTCTCCCTGCAAAAGAGGAGATATCGTTATAGGAATGGACGGGGACGAGGCAACGGTCAAGAGACTTGAATTTGAGGGAGACCGTGTGGTGTTTTTGCCTGAAAACCCCGATTTTGAGCCTATTTATCCGAAAGAACCGAGGGTTCTCGGGAGGGTCATAGGCTGTTTCAGAAGGTACTGATATGAAAAAGGTCTCTGTTTTCACGGACGGTGCATGTTCGGGAAACCCCGGTCCCGGCGGATGGGGAGCGGTGCTTTCTTATAACGGAGTTAAAAAAGAAATTTCAGGCGGAGAAAAGGATACAACCAACAACCGAATGGAGCTTACTGCCGTTATAAAGGCGCTTTCTGCGCTTAAGGAACCCTGCGAAGTCTCGGTTACCACAGATTCAAAATATGTTTGCGACGGTATGAATTTAGGCTGGGCAAAGGGCTGGCAAAAGCGAGGCTGGAAAAAAGCGGATAAAAAGCCTGCGCTTAACAGCGACCTTTGGGAGCAGCTTTTGGAGCTTTGCGATAAGCATAATGTCAGCTTTTATTGGGTGAAAGGTCACGCAGGACACCCCGAAAACGAGAGGTGCGACGAGCTTGCGACAGCATATTATATGAGGTTAAGGGAAAATGAAAAATAACGCAGACAGGTTAAGAAGTATAGTGTTTTCGGCTGTTATTGCCGCTGTTTACGCAGGTCTTACATATATAAGCGCAGCTTTCGGCATTGCTTACGGCCCGATACAGTTTCGTTTTTCCGAAGCGCTCACCGTGCTTCCTATCATAACGCCTGCCGCCATACCGGGACTTACGGTAGGGTGTCTGCTTGCAAATATAACCTCCTATAACCCCGTGGATATGGTGTTCGGGACGGCGGCAACACTTATTGCGGCGCTGCTTTCATATGCACTTAGAAAAATAAAAATCAAAGGCTGTCCTCTTTTATCGGTTTTGATGCCGGTTATTATAAACGGGCTTATAGTGGGCTTTGAAATTGCGGTTTTCTTTTCGGACAAAAAGGCAAGCTTTGCAATTTTTGCACTCAGCGCCGCCGAGGTTGCACTCGGAGAAGCGGCGGTTTGCATTTTGCTCGGAATTCCGCTTTATTTTGCCCTTACAAAAACAAATATTATGAAAACAATCAGGTATGATCATTACAGACAGTAGGTGAGGATATGGAAGACAACGGAAATAATATATTAAAACCGGAGGAAAACACAAACGGGCAGGAGCCGCTTTCAAATGATGATAAAACCGAAGAGGAAAATTCGGCGCAAAAGCCCGAAACACCGAAATATCAGATAGCGTATGCCATTCCGCCCGCACCGGGAGTTAAGGCGTTTTCGGCTTCGGGGGAAGATAATTCTCCCCCGCCGCTTACCACGGATAAACTCAGTCCCTTTATCTTTGAAACGCCGATAAGCCTGCATATAAAGGGACTCAGAAAGAGAACGGCTGTTATCTCCGGAGCGTTTACAGCCGTTTTGGTATTTATGTATGTGTGGTCGTTTATTTTCCTCGGCTTTGCAAGGTCGTTCGGTATGTCAGACAAAAGCGTTTTGAAGTTGTTCGGGGATTTCTATTTTTTAAACGTCGTTCAGGTAATTCTTTCAACCCTTTTGTTTGCGGTTCCGTTTATCATCGCCGCAAAAAGTCAGAGACTGAAGGTGAGCGATATCGTTCCGCTCGGCAAGCCCGTTAAGGGAACGGCTTTTCCGTATTTCGGGATAGGACTGGCGATTTGCGCAGTTTCAAATGTTATGACGAATGACCTTGATACCCTGTTCGGTATAATTTTTGAAAAAAGCGATATTTCATACAGGCTTTCAAGTTCTCCCACAGAAAGGGGACTTACGGCTTTTGTGCTTTCTCTTATCGCCTCCGCCGTTGTTCCGGCTCTTGTTGAGGAGTTCGGATGCAGAGGGATTGCGCTCGGAATGCTGAGAGGCTGGGGCGATGAAACGGCAATAATAGTTTCCTCGGTTCTTTTCGGGCTGGTTCACGCAAACTTTGTTCAGATTCCGTTTGCCTTTCTTGCGGGAGTGGGATTCGCCGTAGTAAGGCTTAAAACGGGCACCCTTTGGGTCGCCTGTGCGGTTCATTTCTGCAATAACTTTATATCGGTTCTGATGAGCGGTCCGCTTTCGGGAGTTTCGCTTTATATTCAGAATATCGTTTATGTAATGTTCCTCTCGGTGTCGATAATGCTCGGAATAATAGGCGTGATACTGCTTAAAAAGAGGGGAATAACAGACAGGTCTTTAAACGGCAATATGTTCGGATTCGGCACGCCGTTTCTTGTTAAATCGTCACTCGGGGCGCCTATGTGCATAGTGTTTACCGTGTTATGCCTGCTTTCTTCGCTTACCTATATAGTTATATAACCTGACGCAAATCTCGCAATCCCTGCTCCTTGCAAGCAAAACAGAGCGTTGTTCCTATTTAAAATTTTCATATGAGGTGAAACAATATGACTTCTCTTGCCGACTTGGGACTTACTCCGTTCAGGGTGAACTTAATTCTTTTCCTTGTTTCTGCGCTTTGCGCAGCCGCATTTATTTTTGTTGCGGTTTTGTTTTATTTAAGGGCTGTGGGAAGCTATAAAATGGCTAAGAAACTCAGACTTAAACATCCGTGGTATTCCTTTATCCCGTTTGTGCGCTCATATCATCTCGGCTTGATTTCCGACCAACGCAAAAACCGCTACAGGGAAAAGGTAAGGCCGCTTGCAAAGGCAATTCTTGCGCTTGAAATAATATCCTCCGTTATGTACGGTGTGTTTTCTTCGATGTTTACCAAGGACCTTGTGGGGCTTGTATTCAGTATAGACAGCGCCCTTGCATCGGGCAAGGATTTTGTCTTTTCCCCCGAGGTATTCTCAAACACTTTGCCCGTGCTCTGCGGAGCGTTAGCGGCAGGAGCGGCGTTTAAAGCGGTGCAGTTTGTGGCGCTGAGAAGAGTATACGCTATGTTTTTCGAAAGCGGCGCAATCACAAGACTTGTGCTCTCGGTTGTTTTCCCGTTTTTAACGCCGATATTTATTTATATCGGCTCAAAAAACGAACCCCAAATTAAAAGCCGTTCCTCGGATAACGACGGCGCATTTTCTTACGGCATACAGTAAATGGATAAAAAGTTTATGAAAAGAGCTCTGAGCCTTGCAAAAAGGGCTGCGGAGCTCGGAGAAGTGCCGGTGGGCTGCGTTATAGTAAAAGACGGGGAAATAGTCGCTGAGGCTTATAACCTCAGGGAAACCGAGAACAACGCCCTTTCCCACGCCGAGACCGAAGCCGTTTTTTCAGCCTGCAAAAAGCTTAACAGCTGGCGGCTTGACGGCTGCAGTCTTTACTGCACCTTAGAACCCTGCGTTATGTGCACGGGCGCTATTATAAATGCGAGGATATCCGAAGTGGTCTTCGGCGCTTATGACCCTCAGTTTGGTTGTGTTGACAGTAAAATAAACCTTTTTTCGTTGCTTGACAAAAGCGGCGTTGAAGTTTACGGCGGTATATGCGAGGATGACTGCAAAGCGCTTTTGGACGGCTTTTTTCATAATTTAAGGAATAGATGACAATTATAAAATATCCCGTATTTCATCGGCGGTTATACAACCCGATAAAAACATTGCCGCCGTATATATCAGAAGAGATAAAACACAGCACATAACGGTGAATACTATTATACTGCCCGAAGAAACGAGACCGGAAAGAGCTTTTGAAACAAGCGCCGAACAAAGAGCGAGAAAAAGCGGAAAAATGATTGTTTTAAGAGTGTTTATCTCGGCGGAACTTACCTTAATGAGCTTTGCCGTGTTTAAAAAACAGGTGAAAAAATTAGAAAAATACATTATCCCTATAAATCCGAGAACGCCGTATTTCGGGAGAATGAAGGGAATTACCGCAAGGCGGATGGCGGAGTCGCCGACAGATACGAAAAATGAAAAGCGCTGACAGTCAAGACCCTTTAAAATGCCGTCGCAGATGCCGTCAAGATACATAAGAGGAACTATGGGAGACAGCATACAGATAAGGTACCCGACGCCCTCTTCCTTATAAAGCAGCGGCCCTATTTTGTCTCCGCAGGTGAAGAAAACCGCTCCGCAGATGAGACCCACGGCAACGGTAAGCGAGGTTATTTTTTCGGCTGCGCCCTTAACAAGAGCTTTTCTGCCCTTTGCAGCCGCTTCGGACATTTCGGGGATAAGCAGAGTCGAAACCGAATTTATGAGGGTTGACGGGAAAAATAAAATAGGCAGTGCCATTCCCTTTATCATTCCGAAAAGCGACACGGCATTATCGGCAAAAAGGGGATTTCTTGACAGGAATTTAGGAACGAGGATATTTTCTGCGGTTCGAAGCAGGGTATTTAAGTATCTTCCTGCGGTTATCGGCAAAGCGATATGTTTAAGCGCCGAAAGAATGCGGTAGGGCGGGCGCTCCCTTCCGGTTTCGGGGAGCTTTTTTATATCTTTTCGGTATACGGCGTAGAGAAGCAGGCACGCCAAGGCTTCGGAAACGGTATCTCCGGCAAAAACGGCAGCCAGCGATGCGGCAGCGCCGTGAGATAAGAGAAATTTAAGGGCAACGATCACCGTTATAATTCTTACTATCTGTTCAAATATCTGCGCAAACGCTCCGGGTGAGGCTTTTCTTCTTGCTATGAAGTACCCCCTGAAAACGGAGCATAAGCCCATAAAGGGGAGAGAAAGAGCGCATATCCTGATAGATGCGGCGCATTGAGGCGCTCCGAGTACGGTTTTTGCCAGAAAATCGGCGAAAACGAGCAAAAAGGTGCAGGAAACAACCGCAATAACGGTTATTGCGGCACAGCATCGCCTGAAGATAAGTAAAGTCCCCTTTTTGCCGCCTAAGGCAAGCTCATCTGCGCAGAGTCTGGTTACGGCAGTCGGGATGCCGCTTGAAGCAAAGGTTGCTGCAAGCACATATACCGAAAAAACGAGCTGAAAAAGCCCTATGCCTTCAGCGCCTATTGTTCCTGCGAGCCAGACCTTGAAAATAATGCCTATAAAACGCAGAATAAGTCCCGAAACGGTGAGGACCGCTGCGTTTTTGATAAAAACAGTCTTTTTCAAATATATCACCGATAAATTGTATGATAAATGCCGTCCCTTATAGTACGGGCAGCAGCGAAAACACAAAACAAAATCAAAAGACCGATTTCGGGCGTATTCAGGCTCACTTGCACATAGGCGTTAAACCTTATGTGTTTTTAAAGAAAGGCAGGTAAAATTTATGAGTTCTCCTCTTGCGGACCGACTGAGACCGACGAATATAGAAGAAGTTGCGGGTCAGCACGACCTGCTCGACGAAGGCAGGATACTCAGAAGAATTATAGATTCGGGGAATATACCGAACCTTATTTTTTACGGTCCGTCGGGCGTAGGGAAGACTACCGTTGCGAGAATAATCGCCTCAAGGTGCGGAAAAAAGCTCTGCTATCTTAATGCAACCACCGCATCAACGGCGGATATAAAGGATATCGTCGCCTCGATAGGTTCTATAGATGCCTCAAACGGCATACTTTTATATCTTGACGAGATACAGTATTTTAATAAAAAGCAACAGCAGATATTGCTTTCATATATCGAAAACGGCGATATAACGCTTATCGCCTCAACGACGGAAAACCCGTTCTTTTATGTTTATAATGCCATTTTAAGCCGCGCGAGCGTTTTTGAGTTCAAAGCACTTTCGGCGGAGGATATAGAGGGCGTTATAAGGCGGGGGATAGATAAAATCTCCGAAGAAAAGGGTAAGAAATTCTCGATTTCAAAAAAGGATACCGAAAAGCTTGCCCGAAGTGCGGCAGGCGATGTGAGAAGAGCGGTAAATATGCTCGAACTCTGTGTTATGTTAACCGACGGCGACGATGAATGTCTAATCACTTCCGAGACGGTGGAACAAATACTTTCAAACAATTCCGTGCGGTATGACAGGGAGGGCGACGAGCATTACGACCTGCTTTCCGCATATCAGAAATCAATGCGTGGCTCCGACCCCGACGCTGCGGTTTACTACCTTGCAAGGATACTTGCCGCAGGCGATCTTCCGAGTGCCTGCAGGCGGCTTTTAGTGTGTGCAAACGAGGATGTAGGGCTTGCCTATCCCCAGATAATTCCTATAGTTAAGGCGGCTGTTGACACTGCAAATGAGGTGGGATTGCCCGAAGCGAGAATACCGCTTGCAAATGCGGTTATATTAGTTGCGACAAGCCCGAAATCAAACTCCGCATACCTTGCGATAGACGAGGCGGTCAAAGAGGTTGAAAGCGGAGGATGCTATCCGGTGCCGAGGGCGCTGCAAAACAAACATTTTGACGGCGAGGAGGCAAAAGTGAGGGGTCAGCACTATCTTTATCCGCATAATTTTGACAGACATTATGTAAACCAACAATACCTGCCCGACTCTCTTAAAAACCGTAAATTTTATGAGTTTTCCGATAACAAAAACGAACGCCTTTCAAAGGCTTATTGGGAAGAAATAAAGGGCAAAAAGAAATAACCGACCCTAAAAAGGAGTAAATTATGACTTTTTCACTGCCGCAGAGAACCTTGTGGCTATGGCAAATAAGAATAGGAATTGTATTTGCGCTGCTTGCCGGTGTTTCCGCCTGTTTTGCCGCTCTTTCGGTATGGCTGTGGATTCCCTGCGGCGTTATTGTTGCCGCTGCGGCATTTTGCGAGTTTTTTTATATACCGAAGCTTATCAAAAGCTATGTTATAACTTTAAAAAACGGCGCAGTCAGGGTAAAACACGGGGTTTTTGTTAAATTTACAACGATAATGCCGTATCCTAAACTGATTTTCACACAAACAGTAGCAAGTCCTGCTGCAAGGATGTGCAAGCTCTGTGCAGTGACATTAAAGGCGGCACGCAGCGTTACGGTCATCCCCGAAATGGACGACGAGGACGCAAGGCTTATTTTATCGCTTATTTCGAGGGCAAAAAATGAAGACTGAACATAAAAACACCGATAAAAACATATTCAAGGCACATCCCGTTATGCTGCTTAGATTTTTAAAGCCGTTTTTGTTTGTTCTGGTAATACCGCTTTTAAAAGGTGCAGTTCAGTATCTTATTTATCACAGAATAACCGGTGTATGGGCTATGGAGGCGCTCGCCTTTTCGGTTATTTTCATTATTGCGCTTTTAAGACTGCTGGCGTTTTCGGTTTCCTGTGAAAACGACATTATAACGGTTAAAAGCGGACTTATTTTGAGGAATAGGGCGGAAATAAGTTTCGGGGCGCTGTCCTGCGTTTCGGTATCCCAAAATCCGCTTGATATGATTTTTTCGAGCGTGACCTATAATATAAACACCGAAGCAGGCGCAAGCGGAAAGGCGGATTTTTGCCTTAAACTGTCAAAAAGCGACGCAAGACGCCTCTCCGCATTGTTATATTCGGGTAAACGACCCGTTTTGATTAAATTTTCACCTGCAAGAGTAGCGGCGCTTTCTGCGGCAAGCTCTTCTTTTCTTACGGGACTTCTTGTGGGAGTGCCGGTAATCAAATATTCGGGTAATCTCCTCGGAGTTTCGATAGCCGATATGCTTATCGACAGAATAGATCTCATATCGCAGAAATTCAACAACTATTTTCCGCCGGCGGTAAATGCGATAACGCTGCTTTTTATCCTTTTTTACGGTATCTCTTTTGTGGCGGCGTTTTTCAAAAATATGAATTTCACAATTGCGGTCGGGAAAAACGAGCTTGAGAGCCGTTCGGGATTTATCACAAAACATCACACGGTTTTTAAAAAGAGCAGCATAAACTGCATTTTAGTGGAGCAAACGCCGCTTATGAGACTGCTCGGACTGTTTACTATGAGCGCTGCGGTCGGCGGATACGGGGACGCAAAGGGAGAGCGCCCTGCCGTAATACCTTGCGGAAACAGAAAAGAAATCGATATTCAGCTTAAGGTTATGTTTCCGTTTAAAACAGGAAACGAAAACATTATAAGACCTAAAATTACAGGAAGGAATAAATTAAGATATATGTTTATGCCCTGCGTTTGGTATATAACCATAGCGGCGGCGGTTGTTGCCGTGGCTTTGTTTGCACGCCACTTTTTGAGGTTCGTTCTCTTCCTTGCGGCAGTTGCGGCGGCGGTAAACACATATTACCTCTTTACCTGCCGCACAGAAGTGAGGAAAGGAAGAATAGAGTCAGGTGAGTCGGTCTCGGTGTTCAGTACGAGGCGGATGTCCTTAAGGGAAATGCATTTTAAAGCGTCAAACCTCGGCGAGATCAGACTTACGGAAACTCCTGCGGACAGAAAACACGGCACCTGTAAGGTGAGATTTACCGTGGGCGGAGAGTCGGCGGAAAGTATCAGAATAAGAAACATCGATAAAAGCCGAATTACAGCGATTTTTTAATATTTCGGAAAACAGCGGGCATAATAAGCCTTGAAAAATTAATGTTTCACGTGAAACGTTTGAAGGGAAGAGGCTTATGGAAATTTTCCTTAATTGTCTTAAGGCATTCGCCGTCGGCGGGATACTCTGCCTTATAGGACAGGTGTTTATAGACTATACAAAGCTTACGCCGGCGAGGATATTAGTCGCATATGTTGTTGCGGGGGTTTTCCTTACGGCAATCGGCATCTATCAGCCTATAGTTGATTTTGCCGGCGCCGGAGCTACCGTTCCGCTTACCGGTTTCGGTTACAGCCTTGCAAACGGCGTAAAAGAAGCGGTCAATAAATACGGTATTATAGGAGCGCTTATGGGAGGGCTTACCGCAACAAGCGCAGGAATAGCCGCCGCTATGTTCTTCGGATATATTGCCGCTCTGATTTTCAAGCCGGACGATAAATAAAAAATCCCCCGCTCTTTTATCTAAGAGAGCGGGGGATTTTTGCGCCGTTTTTAAAACCCTTTTTTTCTGAATCTTATAAATGACACTATAACCGAACACATATTGAATGATTCGCAGATAATACCGCCTATCGTGAAAACGGTTATATTGTAAGCAAGCCATATCGGAGAAGTGAAGAAGAGCTGAACTATTCTTATTGTTTTTCCGTTGTTAGTCCACATAGCGCAGGTTATTGCTATCTGAGCTATACATATTGCTATATCAAACGGCCTTGAATATGTGAACACCGTAACCGCCGCAAATCCGAGACATATTATCAAAAGTATGTAAAGCTTTCTGAATTTGTCCCCGAAATATAAAAACGCCGTTCTCACGGCACCTATTATGTTCAGCAATGCCGCCGCATATGCACCGATCATAGTGAAATTCACCGTAAAACAAAGTCCTGCGAGCGTGTGAACAAAGAAAAGTTTTTTGTTATCGTGGAGCTGAAAGGAAAAAATCATCAGGGCGCTGCCTATGATTCCTATGATTTGAGCCGCTGTTTGCATAAATTCATCACCTTAGATAATTATACCTCACAATGCAACGGACGGTCAATACACAATATTAAATAATGTAAGCAATAAATTTAATGTTTACTTTTTGCCTGTCTGTTGGTATAATGTTAAGGCAAGAAAAAAGTGCCGCATTGTGCGGTTTCAAAAACGCTGAATGTCTTTTAAAATGTTTCACGTGAAACATTCAAAGGGACCTTATGCTGTATATAAATATTATTATATATATACTTTATAGATTTTTACATATAAACGGAGAGAAAAGCTTTGGGAAAAATAATATCCATAGTTAATCAAAAAGGCGGTGTGGGGAAAACCACCACAGCCGTCAACCTTGCCGCAGGAGTCGGAATAGCAGGCAAAAAGGTCTTGCTTATTGACGCCGACCCTCAGGGAAACACAACAAGCGGTTACGGAATAAATAAAAAAGACGGCGCCGTTTCCACATATGAACTGCTTATAGGCAAGGCGGGCGCAGAAAGCGCAGTTGTCAAAACGGAGTTTAAGGGAGTTGATATAATTCCCTCTTCAATGAATCTTGCCGCCGCAGAGGTCGACCTTGTGGATATGGAAAACCGCCAGGATAGGCTTAAAACGGCAATTTCCGTTTTAAGGGATAGGTATGATTATATTTTTATCGACTGTCCGCCGTCCCTCGGGCTTGTCACCATAAACGCCCTCAATGCCGGAGACACCGTCCTCGTGCCTATCCAGTGCGAATATTTTGCTCTTGAGGGGCTGTCTCAGCTTATGGCTTCGGTAAGGCAGGTAAAGCGCCTTTATAACCCGACGCTTGAGATAGAAGGAATAGTTCTCACTATGTTTGACGGCAGACTTAACCTTACTCAGCAGGTTGTGGGCGAAATCAAAAAGTATTTTGCGGACAAGCTTTATAAAACCGTAATTCCCCGTGCGGTGCGGCTCTCGGAGGCGCCGAGCTACGGTTGTCCCATTCAGTATTACGATAAGCGCTCTAAGGGCAGCGACGCTTATAACGCCCTTGCAAAAGAATTTTTAAAGAGGAACAGGAGGCGCTGATATGGCAGCGAAAAAAGGCGGTCTCGGAAGAGGCCTCGAATCTCTTTTTAACGAAAATGCTTCTGACAGCGGCTCGGCCGTAACGCTCAGACTTTCCGATATCGAACCTAACCGCAATCAGCCGAGAAAAAGCTTTGACGAAGAAGCTTTAAGCGAACTTTCGGAAAGCATCAAAATTCACGGACTTATACAACCTATTGTGGTTCGTCCCGAAGCAAACGGAACATATCGTATAATTGCAGGAGAACGGCGCTGGAGAGCCTGCGTTATGGCAGGACTAAGCGAGGTCCCTGTTGTGATAAAGGAAACGGACGACAAGGAGCTTATGGAGCTTGCTCTCATAGAAAATCTTCAGAGGGAAGACCTTAATGCGGTCGAAGAGGCGCTCGGATACCGCTTACTTATGGATACTTACGGTATGACTCAGGAGAACGTGTCCGAAAGCGTGGGCAAATCAAGGAGCGCCGTGGCGAATTCGCTGCGTCTGCTTTCCCTTAACGAAAATGAGCTTGACCTTTTAAAGGAAGGCAGGATAACTGCAGGCCACGCAAGAGCGCTGCTTTCCTGTGAGGACGGCGTCCTTAGAAAAGATATGCTCGAAAAGGCTTTGAACGGAGCGTCCGTAAGAGAGCTTGAAAATATGGCTAAGGGAAAGAAAACTTCCGTAAAGGATAAAAAGGAAAAAAGAAAAGAAAGCTATTTTGAAGAGGTTGAGCTTGCGCTTAAAAACGAGCTCGGCCGCAGGGTCAATGTTAAAAAGACCGGCAAAGAGAGCGGAACGCTCACAATTGAGTTTTTCAGCAGAGAAGAACTTGCCGACTTCGCAAAGCGCCTGGCAGAGGGAAATTAAGCAGTGCTCATAAAAAAACTTGATTTTGTCTTTCACTTCAGGCGCAGACCGCCTCCCGAAAATTCTCCCCGATAAACAGTAAAAAAAGGAGAATTTAAGATGTGGTTTATACTTTCGCTTGTAACAATAGTATTCTGGGGCGGCAGCGATCTTTTTTCAAAGATGGGCTCAGACCCTCAGGATAAATACAGTCACTGGAAGATAGTCGTCGCCGTGGGAGCGGTTATGGGAGCGCACGCAACCTTTGAACTCCTCACCGGCACGAAATTCTACCCCGTAGACTTTATAAAATATTTCCCCGCCATAGTCTGCTATGTGTCCTCAATGATACTCGGCTATGTCGGGCTTCGCTACATAATGCTTTCGGTCTCGTCGCCTATTTGCAACTCTTCGGGAGCGGTCGCCTGCATTTTGTGCCTTATCTTTTTAAAGCAGATGCCGGATGTTTTTTCCTGGATAGGAATTGTTTTGGTTTGTGTGGGCGTAGTGGGACTTGCGTTTGTCGAGAAAAAATACGATACTGAGGCGGCTCAGCTTGCCCAAAGACCCGAAAATAAGCGCTTTAAAAGCGGATTTATAGCGGTGTTCTTTCCGATATTCTATTGCCTGCTTGACGGTCTCGGTACCTTTGCCGATGCACTGCTCCTCGATAAAGGCTATGTAAACGAGGACTCCGCCAACATAGCTTACGAATATACCTTCCTTATAATGGGTATCGTTGCGTTCGTTTATGTTTACATTATTAAAAAGCAGAAATTTACCCGCAAATGGGATCTGCCCAAATGGATAGGCGCAGGCTGCGAAACGGCAGGCCAGTTTGCTTATATCTATGCCATAGGGGATAAACCGACCGTCGCAGCGCCTATGATTTCGGCTTACTGTGTGTTCTCGGTGCTCCTCTCAAGAATATTCCTTAAAGAGAAGCTCTCGTTTAAACATTATCTCATAATTTTTACGGTGTTTGCCGGAATTATTATGATGGGCGTTTCCGAGGGCCTTGCAGACTGATAAAAGCAATACGCCGACGGCTGAAAATTCAGCCGTCGGCGTAAATGTTTATTTGTTCCGGCTTCTCGGATATGCTTTCGGTTCGTCGGTCAGACCTAATATATAATCAACGCTCGTTTTATAAAATTCCGCAAGTGCGGCGAGCGCCTCAACGGGGACCCCCAATTTCCCCGTTTCGTAGCTTGAGTATGTCGTCTGGTGGACGCCTAAAAGATTTACAAGATCCTTTTGTCCGAGATCTCTGTCTTCACGCATCTCCCTTAATCTGTTTACCATAAGCACATCACCTTTCGGTTTTATAATGGCTATTGAAAGTCGAAAAAGTGTAAAACTACACTATTTCGACACCAAATCTTTGATTTGGTCACAAATTTTCTTTGAAAATTTGTCAATGTCCATTGCAATGAATATAGGCAAAATTAAATTTGTGGAAATTTAATTTTGCTTAAGGCCGATAAAATCGGCTTGTCGAAACAATTTTTGGTGTTTCGACATTCTATAATCATTATTATGCCTTAAGTGAAAATAACTTATTGACTTTTAAGTGAATTTCGCTTAAAACGATTTCGTTATTTATATAAAGAAAAGGACTCGATTGCGGTAAATATCGCAAAAAATAAAAATCCTCAGGATAAAAAGCAAAGCGGTTTCCGCATTATTCTACAATATGTTGTGCCTATCGACCTCGCTTGACAACAAGAAGAAAAAACTTTCAAAAAAAGGGAAAAAAAGTGTTGACAAAGGGAGAGCGATGTGGTATTATAATCAGGCGCTCTGAAAAAGAGAGGCGCAAAACGGACCTTGAAAATTAAACAACGACGAA
>CAKSEH010000022.1 GCA_934446475.1 uncultured Eubacteriales bacterium
TGTTTTAATTTGAGTTTTTTAACAATCCTTCCGTCACGGCTCCGCCGTGCCACCCTCCTTTACACAAGGAGGGCTTTATTGTCTTTTTGGCTCCCTTCTTTTGGCTTTTGCCAAACAGAGGTTATTCCCCGTACTCAGGGAAATGTCTGCAAAGAAATCGGCAAAATTGCTCCCACCATAGGCTCCCTTCTTTTGGCTTTTGCCAAATAGAGGTTATTCCCCTGATAGGGGAAATGTCTGCGAAGCAGACAAAAGGGTTCGGTGTTTTCGGAGAAAAAGCTGTCCCGACAGGGACTGAGGGGTATTCATTCCTTGTTTTTTAATATTTAAAAACTTCAAATTCAATCTTTAATGTTTTTAGTTTCGGTTGAATTTTTAAGGTTTTATATTTTAAATTCCACGGTTAATATTAAGAATTTAAGCTTACGGCTTTGCTTTTGTTTTAAAACAACCCCTCCGTCAAAGCTTCGCTTTGCCACCGTCTCGCTGCGGCTCGGTCACCTCACGGCTTAAGACAGTCCCCCGGACTGTCATTCAATACCGTTCGGCCGCCTATCGGCTACCTTACACAGGGCAGGCATTTAATTCAATAAGCTTTACATTAAACATTTACAGCCGGCTCGGTCACATCCAAAGTTTTGACAGTCCGTCAAGCGGTTATTTATCTGCCGCACATTACGCAAGTGAGCCGTTGCTGCAATCGGAATTCTCCATTTCGGCTGACGGCTCACTTGTGCCGCTTTGTGCCATCTGCGCTTTCATTTGCATAAGTTCCTGCATCATACGCTGAGTTTCGGCACGTTCAGCCTCAATTTCATCACGCTGAGCCTGTAATTCTGCCTGTTGCTCCGCCCTATATTTGCGAAAAAGTTGCACGCAGCGTATTATTTCTGATAAAATGAGAATCAGGAACGGAACTAAAATGCAAACGATATATCCGGGCGTTGTTTTCAAAAATTGAAAGAATGTCCCGACTTTCGGAATATGACTGCTGTATTTGCCCAGCACATATGGGTATGTGACGACGGTTTCGTCGTCTGTATCTGTGGTCGTGCCGTAGGTGATAAATCCTGCCTGACCGTTTGCGTCGGTAGTAAGCCTGCGGATTTTATGAGTGACTGTTTCTCCGTAATTTTCGGAGTTTTGCGAGGTATAAGCAATTATATCGCCGGCTTTAAGAGCGGACGGGTCTACTTCTCTGACAAGCACCAGATCGCCCGCATTAAAATCGGTTTTGCTCATAGAATCGGACAGTACGATAAACGCCTTATAGCCGAACAGACTGCGGTCTGAGCGGTCAAAGGTCGAGACGGATATAACAGTGAATAACATCATTCCTGCGGCGAGGGCTATTATAAGCCACAGCGCCGCACTGCGAATTATTTTCAGCGCTTTCATTTGCAAAAAAGCTCCTTACCTGTCATTATTTTTCTTACACATTTGAATCAGCCGATTCATTTCATCAAGAGATAAGGTTTTCTCTTCTTCGGCTTTGGTTATATATAGCTCCACGTAACAGTTTTCGCACAACTGTCCGCTGCCCGTGATATAATATTTGCGCTTTGCAATCGGCGTGGAGCTTAGAACTCCTGTATCGGCTCCGCAGCAGACGCAATAATCATTTTCGTTATTGGGTGTTTGCAATATGAATCTTTCCTTTTCAGTCAAACAATTTATTCGGATTATTTTTGGATTGTGCGGCTTCGGCGCACATTGTAAAAGCAAGACCGAGATTTTCGGTGTCATTGCCTTTGTTTTCGGGATAGAAAAACACTGCCGTCAGATTGCGGCGCTGCCCGATTTTTAATATATCGTCTGCGGCAATTGCATTTTGCTTTGCAAGTTCATTTGCCGTACCGGAACAGAGGATCTTTTCGCCATCCTTTACAGTCACGCTGAGAACATCACCGAGTTCTCCCGATATGTTATCAAGATAAATTCGGTAGTAAACATCGCAAGTGCTGTCGTTTTCGACGAAAAAATCTTTAACTACGGTCATACCCGGCTCAAAGATAAATTCATTTTCTTTTATAACGGGCTTGCCGTCGTTAAAATTGATTTTTATACTGCCCGTATGAAACAGGTTGTTTTCTGCCGAAACGGAAGCGTATATAAGTGCAAGGGTTGTTAAAACAAAGCAGACTGCAAGAACGATAACCGCAATAATGCCGCCGGTCAGCCTTTTGGCTGTTTTATTATCAGGCATTTGTTTTTTCCTCCTTACGCTTTCGGGTTACAATCAGGAGGATAATTATGCCGCTTGAGCAAACGGCTGTCGTTGCCCACAAAAGGGTGTTATATGTATCGCCCGTTTGCGGAGAATCATCGAGATTTCCTGTTTCTTCTACCCACCATTTAAAATCGGAGATCAGGTCTTTATTCTGATATTCGTTACCTGTGCTTGTATCTAAATACACCGTAATTTCATAGTAAAGCTCGTCGGTTGTCGATTTTTCGGACGATAATCTGTGCGTTAAACTTTCTGGCATATCCGCTATCGGTCCGTCGTACACCGTTTCGCCAACGGTAAGCAGTTTGACCTTGATTTTCATAACTTCGGCTGATTTTTCACTGCCTTGGCGGACTGCGGCTTTGTAATGCACCGTTACCGTATCGTGATATGAGATCCGAACACGGAAATACTTTGTTTCACTGTCGCCGGGGAACATATTTCCGACCTTAAACGGAATATTTTCTTCGGATTGCTTGCTGTAAAGTTCGACAGTCGCTGCTTTCTTTGTCTTATTATCCGTTTTTTGTGCCGACTGCACTAAAGAAGATGCGTTTTTTGAGGCGGTGTTCGGCGTTTGTATATCGGAGCCGACGGGTGTTTTTGTTTCGCAGCTGTCGGGACAGATTTTGTTTTCGCCTGCCGTAATGAAATTGTTCGGCACGGCAGCAGCGGCAGAGGCGTTCTTTGCGGATTTGCTGTAAATCAGTATGCCTCCGAGTGCCGACAGGCTGAGAGCGAGCAGAACCGCTAATACTATAATGACTGTTTTTATCTTCTTTTCTTGTTTCACTCGTTTCACCCTTTTATCTATCTGCAAAATTTATCCTGCTTTACATAGTTTTTAACTACGCTGAATATTAAAAAGAAAGTTTTGGTTGCCGCAGTATTGCTGTCTTCGCTCGGACTGTTTATCTGTTTTGTTGCTTCGCTTAAGAGGGTATCCAAAATATGATGCAGCACGGTTTTTACATCCACCGTATCGGGGAACGCCGTTTTCATTTTGTCAAACAATCCGATATACCGCCTCATATGCTCGGCACACGCATATTTCTGAAATGAAGAGGAATAATAGTAGCGCACATAAAATGTAATTTCTTTCGGGTGCGCCATAAGGTAATCCCAGCATTTCATAAAAAGCACGTGGCATCGGGCTTCATAGTCAATGCTTTCATAGTTCAGCACGGTGTAATTAGCAAGAATTTGCTCTAAAAACTGCGTATCGACAACGCCGAAAGCTTTGGCTATCAGATCTTCTTTATCCGAGAAGAAGCGGTAAATATACGCCACATTTACGCCGCAGGTCTTACAGATCGCATTGGTAGTGGTGTTTTCAAGACCGAGAGCCGCAACTGTCTCAACAGTTCCCTGTATCAACTCCTGCCGCAATGTTAGGTTTTTGTCTACCTGCGGAAGCATTGTCTGCATCTCCTTAGCAATTACTTAATTCGGTTTCCTTAAAAAGAGCAAATCCCGGTATGTAAAGTCCGCCGTTCCTATGCGGAATTTCGCAGAGTTCGGCACTCTCTTAAATTCTCTTGAAAATCGGGATAAAACGCCGTTTTTCGGCGTTAATATGATAAAATGACACAAAAGTTTGACTGCGAATGATCAAAGACCGACCGCTTTCAGCTTGTCCATATTACTGCGCTTAAGTTCTATTGATGAGTGCACATACCGCTCCAGCGTAACGGTCGTTGCGGAGTGACCGAGAACCTCCGACAGCGATTTGATTTCAAACCCGACCTCAACCGCACGGGTTGCAAATGTGTGCCGCAGCGTGTGAGCGTGAACGCCGTCAAGTCCGCAATCACGGGTATATTTTTCGATTCGGTATTGCAAAGTTCTCGGCTCCATATATTTTTCGTTCCCCGTAAGAACATACGCATCCGGGTTTTTTACTTCAAACCGACGGCACAATTCAAGAGTGTGATCCGTAATCGGAATTGTGCGCACGGATGCATCGCTTTTGGGTAAACCTATAACGATTTTTGTCCGTTTTTCGTTTTCTTCCTCAATGTCGTGCAGACGCTGCAGTGTAGCCGATATGCGAACCGTTTTTTCGGGGAGATTGATATTTCCCCATTTAAGTGCGCAAAGCTCCCCTATACGCATACCCGACAGCAGCATAAGCAACACACCGAATTTGCAGCAGTCTTTGCCGCTTGATAAAAATTGTGCAAAACGGTTTTGTTCTTCTCTGGATAAGACCCGCATTTCCTTTCGGCTCTCTTTCGGGTAGGTGATTTCTAATGTCGGAAACATTCCCGAAAACCGAGAGGCCGTGTATTTAAGAACGGAACGCAGCAGTGTTAAAATGTCGTGTACTGTTTTCACAGCAAGTTTGTCATTAAAAAGAAGTTCCTTTGAAAAGTCGTCTATTATGCCGTCGGTAATACCGAGCGGAAAGCATCCGCCTAATTTCGGCTTTATATGTTTTTCAAGGGCGGTGTTGTACTTAATATAGGTAGACTCCCGGATTTTTGTTTTTCGCATTTTGAGCCATTCATCACAGTAAAAGGCAAAGCGTCGGTGTGAATTGACGGACGGCAGCGGATTTCCGCCTAAAATCGCCGCCTTGCATTTTGTTACCTTTTCTTTTGCTTCTTTGTAAGTTTTTCCGTAACAAAATCCGTATTTTGCTTTTCCCGAGAGTTCATAGCCCTTAATATATCGGGCTTCCCACCGTCCGTCTTTCCTTTTAAAAATGTTTTCTCCTTTTCTCATTTTAAAACCTCCTGAATTTTGTTTATTAAAGCAGACAATACCGGCGTGTTTTAAGCGCCGAGAGAAAACAGCAAACAATGTTTGACTGTATTTTTGACTGCGAATAAGAAGCCAAACGGTAGTGTTTGCTTAAAATTCGACAATTTCAGACACTCCGAATTTTAAGTTTCTTTAAAAATTTTAAAAAACGGCAGATTTTACTTGCTTTTTTCCTGTCACAGTGTTATAATTTCTACGCTTAGTAGTATGAATATAAATCGCAGAGTGCCGAACTCTGCGAAAAACGGTAGCCTTGATTTTATAAAGTCAGGGCTCTTTTTAATTGATTTGCCCTGTTTATATGCGGCGTTGTTTATATTGAAAAACACAAAATTGACTGCGATAAAAAAAGCCCCGATGAGTAAAGATTAAAAATTCTGAACTCATCGGGGCTTTGCGTTTTTTTAAGAATTTCTGATTTTTAAAAAGCATTTTTGCGGTCGATCGTAAAAATTAAGCGGACAATTTCAGTTGTTGATGTTTCACAATAAAAAAACCGTATTTTTGTATCGTTTTAATGTTTTAAAACAAAGTTTTTTGTGCTATTATTAATTAAATGTTACATTAAACAGATATAAATCGGCTTTGGCAGGTCAAATTCGCTCGGGGCGGGTAATTACAGCGAAGTTGCCGTGCATTGTTCGGTTTGTCTCTATCCGATGTGATAAAAATCCACAAGAAGAGGTAAGGTTATGAAAAAACTGTCAGTTTTCTGCCTTGTTGCGGCTATGCTGCTTTCTATGTTTTCCGTTTTGACCTATGCGGAGAATTCCGAGAGCATAACTTTGTTTTATGATGATTATTATACTTTTTCGGACGCAAAAAGTATCGTTTCGTCGGATACCGGTCTTTTGTCCGTCAGCGGAAATACCGTACACGCAATCGGTATTACGGGGGATGATCCCGTTTCGTGCACGGTCGACTCAAAGGAATATCTTGTAACAATAAAAAAGGCAAAAATAAATATTGCGGTTGTTGCAGGGCAGTCAAACGCATCGGGTGAAACTTCCGGGGTGGATTCGGACATTCTTGCCGAATACCAAAGAGTTATTCCCGACAGCGGAACCGCTTATTTATGGCAGGAAAACGCATCGGCACCTGTCGATTTCAATGACGGCAAATCGTATTCAAAAGGCGGTTTCAGGGGAGCTTTTGCCGCAGAATGGTATGCTCTTTCAAGCCAAAGGGGAACACCCGAGAAAACCGTTACGGTGTTTGGACTGAATTACACCGCAACACCGGGTGAGAAGATATCCGAATGGGTATCGGATGATACATCAAAGGCCCGCCACGATAAAACTGCGGCTATGTTTAACGCTTGCTACGATTATTATACAAAAGGCGAAGGATCAAAATATTTTGAACTTTGCAGCAGCGGAATGTATTGGCTGCAGGGAGAGAGCGACAAATCTCAGACAACGGAGTATTATTATAACGCTTTTTCGTCTCTTTGGAACAACCTCAAAGCAGAAACCGAAAATCATCTTTCTTATTGCGCTTTTATGCGTGTAAGGGGATCTAAAACAAGCGACTGCTCGCTTGCTTTCAGCGGACCTGTAGTTGCACAGTATCAGCTTGCAAATGAAAACAGCGATATATTCGTTGCCTCAAACATAACGGAAAACTGGGCGGCCGATAAGACTGCCGACCTTCAAAACACAGTAAGTGTTGATGTTTCAAATTATCATATATTCGGTGACGGACAGTATGACGGTATAGTAAAAAACGGCGTGCTCACCGAGCAAATAAGAGCACTTTACGGTGGACTTCACTACAGTTATCTCGGATATGCCGTAATAGGCGCAGACGCAGCTTATAATATGTATCGCTCGCTTAATTGCCCCGATAATAATGTGACGGTTGCAGCGGCAGACGGAAAGGCAGGCAGCGTAATTTCCTCTGCCGGCGGACAGATAGATCATAGTACCCTAAACGGAAATATCTTGGTTTATGCGACTCCCGGATCAAGCGCCTCAACCGTCAGATCAACAGTTGCCTGCACGGGAGACGGAGCAAGAGATATAACAAAAGCGGTGCTTAACGGGATTTCGTCAAAAGACACGGCGTTCCTTATTAACCGTGAGCGGCTTTTAAATTATGTTGACCCTTGTTTATCGGTGCAGACCTCTTTCGGCACCGTACCCGTAAAGGTGCTCACAGGTGTTGCCGAAAATCCCGATCCGTTCGGCGAAGACGATTCAAACGGTGTTTTTTACCATTTTGACTTTACCGACGCCGCTTCTTATAAAAAGGGCCTTGACGGCAATAAAACGGTAAGCGGAGAAGAGGCGCTGAAAATCAGAACCGCTTCGGACAGCACGGCATACGGTGTAATGGAGTATAACAACTCTGAAAACACAGGGCTTTCGTTTGACGGTGAAAACGGTCTTACAAGGTCGGTTTCCGCCTCCGATATGTTTTTGCTTTATAATAAGGAAGGCGAAAACGGAATAACTGCAACTCTTTCAAACGGGTTTGTCGTAGAATTCACGGCGAAGTTTGATTCCGATAAGCATGCAGGCATTCTGCTCGGCTCTTTAGGCAGTAATTCATACGGCGCACATCCGTTTGTGTTCAGATATAATAGTGAGTTCACTATGGGCGGTTCAACCCCTTCCGTTAGATTTGCGATTCAAAACGGCAGCGTCGATTATACACAGAATGCGACATATCGTTTTGAATATAAGGACGGGTCTTTAAAGCTTGTAATAACCCAGGGCGAAACAAAAATCGAAGCTCTCGGAACAGTAACGGGAGAACTCACCGAAAACTTTTACACATTTAAAACATTTATGCCCAATTTCAGAACCGAATATAATTTCAAGGGTTCGGTTTCGGACCTTAAGATCTGGACTTCGTATTATTACGGTGTCGAATTTGACGGTTCTCCCAAAAGCACATACACGGTCTCAGGAATCAAGGACTGCGTTACCGCCGACAGTAACCGGTTCACCGTGACAGGCAACGGAGTATATAAAGTCGAAAGTGTTTTTTTCGGTGAAAAGGAACTTATTCCTGATGAAAACGGGGTATATACACTTAACAATGTAAATTCGGATATTTGCCTCACGGTAAACACAAAGGCGCAAATAGGCGATCATACGGTTGATAACGGAACGGTTATTAAAGAAACTGAGTGCTTGTCCGCAGGAATAAGGCGGTATCATTGCACTGACTTAAACTGCGATTTTTACTATGATGAGGAAATTCCCGCTTTAGGCCACGATATGGACGGCGGTACGGTAAAATTCAAACCCACTGCGAACGGAGTTGGTCTTAAGGTCTACAGCTGCAGGAGAAGCGGCTGTGAATTCACCGAAAACGAGTGGCTTCCTGCGCTGTCACCCACATACTATCATTGGGATTTCAAGGATTATTCCGCTTACGATACGTCATCCGGATACAAGGTAAAAACTGCGCCCGACAGTGAGGCGGCAGGTTGTGTTCAGTATACATCGTCCGACTCGGGTGAACTGAGCTTTGACAGTTCGCTCGGAATAGTAAGAGAAAAAGAGTCAACTTCTGCCTTTGAGATAATAAACAAAGACAAAACGAGCGGAATAACGCTTTCCCTCACAAACGGCTTTGCCATTGAGTTTACCGCCGCCTTTAATGCCGACGGATACAGTATTTTGCTCGGAAAGAATAACAAACAGGGCCAGGGACATCCATACATTTTCAAATCCGGATCAAAGAGCTTTACTATCGGCGGTATATCGCCTAAGGCTTCGTTTAATATTCAAAGCAGTAATTTTTCCGCTTCGAATCCGGCAACATATCTGTTTACCTGTGACGGCGAGAATTTCAGAATGAAGGTCACTCAAAACGGCGTTGTATGTTATGACGATTATCTCATTTTCGACTCTGCGGTGAGCGAAAATCATTTTACCTTTGCATATCTTTTCCCGAATTTCAGAACAGGCAATAATTTTTCGGGTTCGCTTTCCGATTTAAAGATTTGGACCTCTTATTGTATAAACGATACCGAGCTTAAGAATGTAACATCGGATATCGAAAATTGGTACGCCGAAAGCGGACGGTGCGTGTCGCAGATAGCGTCTGTCTTAAATGACGGTTCGCTTTATATAAACGGCGGCACACTCTGCTCAAAACTTTTCAGGCTTACCGGTTCAAAACAGGGCAAATCGGCTGTTATAAAGCTTAGGGTAAGAGGAAAGAGCGCACAGATATCCCTGTTGAAGGACGGCACGGCGGCAACGCTTGACAGCATCGCTGCGGCTGATGATTATACAGAGTTTGTAACATCACCCGTTGTTCTTGACAGGGAAGATAACCTGCTTTCGCTTATGATAACCGCAAACGGCACCGAGGTTTCCGAAATAACTCTTATGTACCTTGACGAAGGCGGAATATCAAACCCTGTCAATACCGACGGCTCGCCTTACGGTTATGATTACGGCGATGTAAACTGTGACGGTAAGGTAGATATTCTTGATTTTGTAAGAATGAAGAAGAAAATTGCCGGTGTTAAAGGAACAAATATTTATCTTGCGGCGGCAAATCTTACTAAGAAGGAATCGCCTCTGCCGGACGGTGAGGATATTGCGTTGCTCGTTAAGAAAATAATTGAACCGTAATATTCTTCATACAGAAAATACCGATAAAACTTTTTGGCATAGTAAATACGGATAAAATGAAACACCCCTGTCGGTTTCGGCAGGGGTGTTTAGTAATCTGTGTTGCTGAAATTTTGATGTTTTTAAATTCCGCTCTTTCGGCATATGGTAAAATCATTCTCTCGCTCTCGGAAAAGCGGTTGCATAGCGTATAGCAGAAAATGAAGCGGCTGCGTTTTTACTGTAAGACAAAAAAGAATGTTTTGTTATCAATACGGGAAAAAGCCTGATAAGCACTAAGCAAAACTGCATTGACCTTTAAGGCTCCCTTCTTTTTATAGAGGTTATTTTTCTGTTAAAGAAAGATAGGGAAAATATCTAACTTCTGCAAAGCAAACAAAAGGCTCCCTTCTTTTCAGCGTAGCTGAAACAGAGGTTATTCCCCTATTAGGGGAAATGTCTGCGGAGCAGACAAAAGGGTGCCCGTTTTCGGAGAAAAAGCTGTCAGACGGAACGGCTGACTGAGGGGTATTCATTCATTGTGTTTTTATATTTTTGAACCTTTTTGAATTTATTGTTTATTTAAAATTCAAAGACAGAGACAGAAAAATGTACTCTTTTTGATATTAAATTTTAATGTTTGATCGTTGATATTTAAGCCACTGTTCTGATTTGTGCTTTTTAACAATCCCTCAGTCCCTATCGGGACATTTCTCGCTGCGGCTCGGTCACCTTACGGCTCTGACAGTCCCTCGGACTGTCATTCACTACCGTTCGGCCGCCTTCGGCTACCCTTTACACAAGGGAGCCTATATATTCAATACGGTTTTACTGTTAAAATAAGGCTTTGTTGTCTTTTTGGCACCATTCTTTTCAGCGTAACTGAAACATAGGTTATTCCCCTATTAGGGGAAATGTCTGCGAAGCAGACAAAAGGGTTCCCGTTTTCGGAGAAAAAGCTGTCAGCCATTTGGCTGACTGAGGGGTATTCGTTCCTCGTGAATTTATATTTATATTTTTTAACCTTTTCAAATTTCGTTTTTCTCGTTTAAAATTTAAAAATAAAATGAAAAACGAACTGTTTTTAATATTAAAATTTTAATGTTTATTCTTAAAAAATTGAACTGCTGCTTCAATTTTCTTTTAAAACAATCCCTCCGTCAAAGCTTCGCTTTGCCACCTCCCCTTACACAGGGCAGGCATTTAATTCAATGTAGTTTTACTGTTGAAATAAAGCTATATTGTCCCTTAGGCTCCCTTCTTTTTGTCGTAAGACAAAACAGAGGGGAGCTGGCGAGCAAAGCGAGACTGAGGGGTATTCTTTCCTTATAAGTTTATATTTAAATTTCAAATTTCTTTGCCATTTATTAAAACAACCCCTCAGCCGATCATTCGGCCGAGGGGTCGTTTCTTAAGTGTTCGATTTTTAACAATTTTTACTCTTTAGGCGGGTGAAAATATACTGTTTTGAGCAGATTCGGATTATTCTCGTCTGTCACAACGGGCTGACGAAAATAAAAAACGCCATACCCGAAATCATTATTTTGAAAAAATCAGGAATTTATATCGTACACCAAAAGCACATCGTCGCATACCGAGCGGATATCTTCTTTAAGCTTACCGAAATCCTCCGGTGAGCCTATAAGGCATACCATTCCTATATGATTTTCATAACCGCTTTTCGGGGGAGTTATGTTAAAAAAGTAAGGCGGCTGTTCATATTTTCTGATAATTTCCGATACATTCTCAGTGTACTTGATATCGGGAATTTCAACATAAACATAAGCGCTGTTTTTGCGCTTTTTTTCAAATTTTCCGAGTGCAGTAATACTGAAAAAAGATATAACTGCGGCAACGATTGCGCCCGGATAAAACCCGTAACCCAAAGCAACACCTATTGCGGCTGTGGACCAAAGGCCTGCGGCGGTTGTAAGTCCGGTAACAAGAGAGCGGTTTCTTACCATTATCATACCTGCTCCAAGGAAACCTATTCCCGATATAACCTGAGCCGATATTCTGAAAACATCGCCGTTGTTGCCCATCATATCCGAGACGAACATACTTGTAAGTGATGTTGTGCAGGCTCCGACGCAAACAAGAATGTGAGTTCTCAGGCCTGCCGCTCTTCCGTGCCGACCTCGTTCCGAACCTATCAGACCGCCTATGACAGCGGCTGCAATAAGCCTTAAAAATATCGCAAGAATATCGAATTCGTCGAAACTTACGAAAATATTACTCATTTTCTCATCTCCAATAATAATTAGGTTATTATACACTTAGAGATATATAAAGTCAAGAATTATTTTATGCTTTTTGTAGCGACGAGTTTGGCTGAAAAGATATTCTCCATAAGAACATCTCCCGAATTCACGGGAGCGTTTACCGTTATTTTTCTTATTTGTTCCATAGCCTCAAAAAGCTTATCCTTAGGTATGGGAGCTGAGGTTTTAACGCTTACCGTAATGTTTTTTCTGTTTGCTATCCTTACGGAAGAAGTGAGCGTCCTTACCGGGTTTGTACATTCTTCCTTTGCATATATTTCTCCCCGCTTGCAGGAGTTACCCGAAACAACCGGATTATCGGCATCGCCGCACACCTTGAGTCTGCATCCTCTCGGGCATATTATGCATACAAGTTCTCTTTCCATTACTGTTCCTCCAGTGACACGGTTATCGTTTCATTTATATCTTTTAAGAGTTCGGCTTTTACAACAAGCTTTTCCATTTCCCCGGGAGCCGCCTTGGGCCTTGAAAAAGCTGCAAGTTTTTTATCCCCGGAGCTTACTGTGTATACAACCTTTCCGCACGGTTTTAAAACACGCATAAATAAAGAAATATCTCCGGCACTCGGATGCACCTTTTGAGGCAGAACATATCTTACCCCCGCCCCGGCGGCTGTATTGACCTCTTTTTCCGATGTATTCTCTCCCTTTACAAACCTTGCGGCGCTTTCCCCCGCAATTTGCGCTTCGTCCGAAACATAGTCCACGAGGTCGTGAACCTGAAGAACATTTCCGCAGGCAAAAACCCCGGGTATATCGGTCTGTCTTGACTCGTCGACCTCGGCGCCGCCCGTAATTCTGTTAATCGGTATTCCTGCCCCTTTTGTAAGCTCGTTTTCAGGTATCAGACCTACGGATAAGAGCAGTGTATCGCACGGTATATAGCGTTTCGTCTTTTCTATGATATTGCGGTTTTCGTCAACCTCGGCTATGGTTACGCCCTCAAGGCGCTCTTTACCGTGTATCTCGGCAACCGTGTGGCTTAAATAAAGCGGAATTTTGAAATCTTCAAGGCACTGAACTATATTTCTGTTTAAGCCGCCGGAATACGGCATTATTTCACAGACCGCTTCAACTTTTGTGCCCTCAAGAGAGAGTCTCCTTGCCATAATAAGTCCTATATCGCCCGACCCTAAAATGACGGCTTTTTCTCCCACTTTAAAGCCCTCGCAGTTTATGAGCTTTTGGGCTGTTCCCGCACTGTATACTCCGGCGGGTCTGCTGCCGGGGATTCCGAGAGCTCCTGCGCTGCGTTCACGGCAGCCCATTGAAAGAATCACGGATTTCGCCTTGATTTTAAGTATACCGTCACGGTTTTGAGCAGTAACTGTTTTATCGGAGGAAAGGGATATGACCGTAGTATCGGTATAGGTTTTTATGTTACGCTCTTCAACCTTTTTGCGGTAGACCTCGGCATATTCGGGCCCTGTTAATTCACGGCCGAGCTTATGAAGGCCGAATCCGCTGTGGATACACTGTCTGAGTATACCCCCAAGCTCCTCTTCACGCTCTATTATCGCTATACTTTTTATTCCCTCATCATATGCGGCAACTGCGGCAGCCATACCTGCGGGACCTCCGCCTATAACGACCGTATCGTAATTTACCATATTAAAGCTCTCCTTCCACTACCGACGACGCTCCGCCTTTTTTCGTAACCTCGGTTACGGGTATGTTTTTACATTCGCTTATAATACGCATTACGGCAGGCATACAAAATCCGCCCTGACATCTTCCCATACCCGCTCTTGTGCGGCGTTTTACTCCGTCGATATCGTTAGCGCACGGGTTTTTTGTAAGAGCCGCTCTTATTTCACCCTCGCTCACATTTTCGCAGCGGCATACTGTTTTACCGTAATCGGGATGGGATTTTATGTATTCGTTTTTAAGCTCATTGTCAAGCTTTCTAAAAAGGTGCATATCTTCTCTTGCACCGTCGAATTTTTCGTTTCTTACAAGGTAAAGCCCGCTTTTTTCAAGAATTTTCACGGTTTCCTTTGCGATTGCAACGCAGGAGGTAAGTCCCGGAGAATCTATTGCGCACACCAATATGAAATTTTGAACCTTTTCGGATTCTTTTATTATAAAATCGCCGTTTTCCTCGGAGGCTCTGACTCCGCAAAACGAGGTTATCGCATTTCTGTAATTTACGGACGGCACGCTCTTTACGGCAAGTTTTCTGACTGTGGAAAGACCATCCGCTGTAGTTTCGTTGCTGTCGGGACAGGGAACCACGCTTGCTGTGGGTCCGGTGAGAAGATTTCCGTCAACCGTGGGTGTTACCAGAACACCCTTTCCGTCCTTAGTGGGAACGGTAAATACAGTGTGTTTTACCCTCTTTCCTTCGTCCTTGTCAAGTAAAAGATATTCCCCGGCTCTCGGGGTGATCTTAAAGCTTTCATCGCCTGCAAGAGCCGCAATTTTATCCGCAAATGTTCCGGCGCAGTTTATAACAAATCTGCCCTCAACCGTATCCGAGTTTTCGGATGTGACGGTGAAGTGATCACCCTTTTCTATTTTAACAACATTGAAATTAAGTTTCAGCTCCGCTCCGTTATCCATAGCGTTACCCACTGCCGCTATGGTAAGCTCATAAGGAGATACAATGCCTGCATTATTAACAAGCAGAGCCTTTGTCACTTCTTTTGAAAGCTGAGGGTCGATCTGCCGTGCCTTATCGCCCGAAATAATTTCCATACCGCTGATGCCGTTTTGAATTCCCCTGTCATAAAGAATATCAACGGTTTTATCCTGCTCTTCGCCGAAGGAAACTATCAAAGAACCGTTGTTTTGAAACGGGGCATTAAGTTCCTTTGCCGCCTCGTAGAGTAAAGATACGCCCTCGGCATTGAGTTTTGCTTTAAGAGTTCCGGGAACAGGGTCATATCCGCCGTGGATAATGCCGCTGTTTGCTTTTGAAGCTCCGCAGGCAACATCGTTTTCTTTTTCAAGCAGGCACACGCTTAGCTTATACGAGGTAAGTTCCCTTGCAAGCATACCGCCTATGACGCCTGCGCCTATGATAACTGCATCATACATAAACATTCTCCTTTATTGGATTCGCACCCGTTTTTTCAGTGCGGATTTCTTGTTTGGCTTAATTTTTATAAAAAAAGAAACGGAAAACAGGGCGCCTTTTAAAGCACCTTCTTTTCCGTTTCTCCAAATACTAAATCGGAATATTAAATTTAAAATAAGGTCTTATATATACCAGAGTTTTTCTTTTCCCGTTGAAACAGCGGCTGCACCGCAGTCAAGAGCTGCCGTGACCTCCTGTTTCGTTTCTATAAGTCCGCCCGCTATTACGGGAACGGGCAAGCCCGAAAAGAGTTTTATTGCTTTAGGAATGACTCCCGGCATAATTTCTATAGCGTCCGGTTTTGAAAGCTCAAGCGATTCGGACATACTGCTTATTCCCTGCGAGTCAAGAATAAAAAAGCGTTGAACGGTTAAAAGACCCGCATCTTTAGCCTGCCTTATAAGCTGGCCTCTTGTGCTTATTATACCGTCTGCACCGCAGCTTTTGAGAAATTCTATTCCGGTTTTATCCTTACCTATTCCGTCGGCAAGGTCTATATGAATAAATATCGCCTTGTCTGCCTCGTGTGCCGAAGCAATACGGTCTCTTACATTCAAAAGATTGGCCTTAAGGTAAAATATTATCTCGCTCGGAGATGAAACGGCACTGTCTGTGTTATTGTGGGTCGCCGCTATAACGGGACTTCTTTCAAGCCTATCCGCAAGCTCAGATATATTCAATCCGAAAACCTCACTTATACCGCAAAATATTAAAAATGACGCAAAAACCAAAAGGGCAGACCCCTTTTATGCTTTTGCGTCTCCTTAACTCATTTATATTATATCACAGCTTTTTTTGTTTGTCAAATCCTTGAATGTAAAAAGGGTTTGTGTTATAATAACCTCAAACCGTCGGCGTTTCACAGCCGACGAAATGCATCCGCATTTAAAAACATACTGTTTTTGTTTGAGAACATTGAAACGACAAAACCGCCGCACTTTTTGCGGCGGGCGGCAAAGCCGCTTCAAAGCTCTTCGACCTTTGGTTTTATGTTATAATAA
>CAKSEH010000023.1 GCA_934446475.1 uncultured Eubacteriales bacterium
GCTGTACTAATAGACCGAGGGCTTGACCTATTTTTCATCCTCTCTTCCGTTACTTGTTCAGTTTTTTGGGTGCGAGCTTTTTTGTGTTTTTCTTTTTTGTTTTTGTTTTGTTATGAAAGGGCGATCGCAATAGCGGTTGTCTTTTTTTATTCGCCTTATTTTTAAGTTCGTCTTATTTTTAAGTTTGCCTTAATTTTAAGTAAGACAAACTCCTTTATTTCAGATGTAAGCGACCTGTGCGACCGAAAGCATAAGTTAATGTGACAAAATAAATCACGGCAATAAGACGGTAAAGTTTTAGTATAAATCTTATTGAATAGTAATAGCGTCTCCCTTGTGAAATGGAGGGGATGGTTTTGCCGTGTGCTCCGCAGACATTTTGCCTTCAGGAAAACAATTTTTGTAAAAAGGAGGGACCAAAGGGGCAAAAAGATTTATTTAAACGGTAAAACTGTATCAAATAAAAAGCCTGCTCTGTGTAAGGTAGCCGATAGGCGGCTTCAAGAGCAAAGTGAATGACAGTCAGTGGGACTGTCAGGGCCGTGATGAGACCGAGCCGCAGCGAGACGGCGGCAAAGCGAAGCTTTGACGGAGGGATTGTTTAAAAAAGTAAAGCAGAAAGTTTAAATTCTTAATATTAACAGTGAAATTTAAAACATAAATCTTTCAAAGAATTTGTCGACAACCAGGGATGTTAAATGTTAAATATAAAATTTAAAATATTAAAAGAAAAAGGAAAGAATACCCCTCAGTCAGCCGTTCCGTCTGACAGCTTTTTCTCCGAAAACACCGCATCCTTTTGTCTGCTTCGCAGACATTTCCCCTAACAGGGGAATAACCTCTGTTTCAGCTTACGCTGAAAAGAAGGGACCCTTAAAAGAAATAAAGCTTTATTGCCTCTTAGGCTCTTTTTTACGGTGTAAACCGAAACAGGAGATTGTTTTTTCTGAGGATAATTCCTGTAAAAAAACAGGCGAACCTGTTTTTGCCATAGGCTCCCCCTTCTGCAGAGATTATCACTCGTACTCAGGGGAATGTCTGCGGAGCAGACAAAAGGATGCGGTGTTTTCGGAGAAAAAGCTGTCAGATAAAACGGCTGGCTGAGGGGTGTTTTTTCCCTGTTTTTAATTTTTTTAAATTTCAAATTCAATCTTTAATATTTTTAGTGGCGTGTTAAATTTTTTAAGGTCTTGCGTATCAAAGTTTAATATAGAATCTTCAATATTTAAGTTCCCGCTTTGATCAGCTTTTCAAAGACAACACTAACCCGCATAAAACGGCGTGTTTTCGGAGCATTTTAACTTGTTGTCTTTTTAAGGCGTCAGCCTCACTGCATTTTTTGTATAGAAATCCTTTTGAAAATACGCAGTTGTGGGCAGCTGATTTTAAAGTTTAGTGAATTTTTATGCAGAGCAATAAAAAACACACTCGTTAATCCTATCGGATTAACGAGTGTGTTAATATAACTATAAGAAAGTCCGAAAGTTGCACCCATAAGCTGAAAATCAGGTTAATGAGCGTTTTTACATAAGTATACAATACAATCAGGGTATAATGTTTTTCGGTGCCGTTATCGGCATTGTTGCCCTCCGCTCACAATACGCCGGTATTTCTTCGGTCGGGCGCCTCGCCGCTAATCTGTGCCGTTTTCTTACAAAATCTTTGATCCATAGCGAGAAAATTTTTTCGCTTATGAAGTCGAGAAATGCAGGAATACTGCCGTATTTCAAATGACGAGACAATATAATCGGACAAATTTTCCGCTATGGGAAGTATGGTACCCTGATTGTATTGTCTATGCAAAATTTGTTGCCTAAAAACGAATTCGGGGTTATTATTGCTTGTCTGCGGCAGTATCATTTTTATCCGCAACGTCGGCTTGATTTGAAACTTTATCTTTCCCGAAGGAGAGTTTTAAAAGCACAGGTGTTATAAGTGCTGCGCATACAACACAGAACACTATTGCCGGCAGTATATCGGGGGAAATAAAGCCCGAGTCTATACCTTTCTGTGCTACCATAAGCGCAACTTCACCTCTTGCCACCATACCCACTCCGACGCACAGCGGCTCTCTGCCCTTCATTCCGCATATTTTTGCGCCTAAACCGCAGCCGATTATTTTTGTTACAACAGCGACGGCGAAAAGGGCAAGCGCAAAGAACAAAATTTTAAGATTAAATCCCGAGAGATTTGTTTTAAGACCTATCCCCGCAAAGAAAACGGGCGTAAAAACGAGGTACGATGCGGCTGTCACCTTTTTTGCGACATATTTACGCATATCGGTCAGATTGCAGAGTATAACTCCCGCAAAATAAGCGCCCGTTATATCGGCAACCCCGAAAAGCTTTTCGGCAAGATATGCCATAATAAAGCAAAACGCCAGTGCCCAGACCGAAAGCCGTCTTGTATGGGCGTGATTTATGCTTATGTTTTTAAAAATTCTGTATACTATGAGTCCCACAACGAGGGTAAACACAAAGAAAAGAATTATTTTAACCGCAACGACAAGCGGTTCAAGCGAAGCGGGTATATCCACCGAAAAAAGCGTTTTGCCTGCTATTTTAAGCCCGAACGCACTTCCGCTCTTTCCCGTACCCGAACCGCCGATACCCGAGAGAACGCTTAAAACAACTATTCCTATTATATCGTCGATTATAGCGGCGCTCAGGAGTGTTGAGCCGACTTTGGTTTTAAGCTTCCCCATTTCGTTAAGCGTTTCGACTGTTATACTTACCGAAGTCGCCGCAAAAACAACGCCTACAAATGCGGCTCTCATAAGGGTCATAAAGTCAAGACCTGAGCGTGAAAAGAAGGCGAGATAGACCCCTCCGCAGCCTAAAATAGGAACGATAACGCCTAAAAAAGCTATAAGGCAGGCGGCAGGTCCGGTGGATTTAAGTTCCTTCATATCGGTATCTATACCGGCAAGAAACATAAGCATTATAACACCTATTTCGGCGGTGTTGGTAAGGAAGTCGGTCTGTTTTAAAATGCCGATACAGCTCGGCCCCAAAAGCACACCTGCTATCAGTGCGCCTACCACCTGCGGCAGATGCACCTTAGCGGTCATAAGCCCGAAAAGCTTTGTAAAAAGAAGAATAAGGGCAAGCGCTAATAAAAATTCATATCCCATTTTGTTTTACCTCTCTATGCTCGGATAAATCAGTCGGGATACAAAAAGAATCTGCCGAAAGCAGAAAAGTTTTTGCTTTTTAAGGTCGAAAGCGGCGAAACACCTTTATATTTGAGGTGACAAACCGAAAAAGAAGGATAATTATCCTTCTTTACAGCCGCCTGCGCCCAACTGATTTATCTGAAAGTATTTTAAAACAGATTTTCAGCTCTCCAAACAGGAGAGCTGAGTTTTATTTCATAACACAAAACCAAAGGCCGAAGAGCTTTGGAGCTGCTTTGCCGCCCGCCGAAACAAAGTGCGGCGGTTTCAGTTTCCGCCTTTGATATAGGAAGATTACACCCCCATCAAATGCTGAGGGCTAACGCTCCTTTGCGTGTTTTGCAAACAATTGCAGGCTCTGCTCCTTGCAAGTAAAGCAGGGTATTGCTCCGATTTAAAGGTTCTCTTCAATGCCTCATGCGTGGAAGAGCTTTTTTGTCTGATATTTAGGCTCGTTTGTGAGGTTAACGCCGAGCTTTCTGAACGTCTGCTCGTCTACCCTTGAAAGAATAACGCTTGAATGTGCCTCGCAGCCTTTAAGTTTTTCAAGTTGGTCGAGTGCTTTTTTTGCCGTTGCGTTAGTTGCGGCACAGATAGAAAGTGCAATGAGCACTTCGTCCGTATGCAGTCTCGGATTGTGATTTCCGAGGATCTCGGTCTTCATTTTCTGTATAGGTTCGATTATCGTCGGGGATAAAAGGTCGATATCATCCGGTATTCCGCCGAGTTCCTTTAAAGCATTGAGAAGCATTGATGACGAGGCACCGAGCAGGGAAGATGTTTTTCCGGTGATTATTCTGCCGTCCGGCAGTTCTATTGCCGTTGCGGGAGCGCCGGTAAGCTCGGCCTTTTTATTGGCCTCAAGCGCCACCTTACGGTCGGATGCGGATATTCCGAGCTGGTTTAAAAGCAGCTCAAGCTTAACGACCTCCGACTGTTCGCTCATTCCCTGACGCACATTGCAAAGGGCACCGTAATACCTTCTTATAACTTCTGCATTTGCCGCCTCTCTGCAAGCCTCATCGTCACAGATGGCAAGACCTGCTGCATTGACCCCCATATCCGTGGGGCTTTTATAAGGAGAAGTCCCCATAATGCGCTCAAGCATTGCGCTGAGCACAGGGAATATTTCGATATCCCTGTTATAATTTACTGCGGTTTTACCGTAAGCCTCAAGGTGGAACGGATCTATCATATTAACATCGTTAAGGTCCGCAGTGGCAGCCTCATAGGCAACGTTAACGGGGTGTTTGAGCGGTATGTTCCATATCGGGAAAGTCTCGAACTTTGCATAACCGGCTTTTATTCCTCTCTTGTGCTCGTGATAGAGTTGAGAAAGGCAGGTCGCCATTTTTCCGCTTCCCGGACCCGGTGCGGTAACTACAACGAGTTTCCGCTCGGTTTCTATATAATCGTTCTTTCCGAAACCGTCCTCACTTACTATGTGAGGGATATTTGCGGGATAATCCGAAATGGGGTAATGACGGTAGGTCTTTATTCCGAGCACCTTAAGCCTTTTTTCAAATGCAATTGCAAGCGGCTGACCCGTAAATCTTGTTATAACAACGCTCCCCACATAAAGACCTATCCCTCTGAATGCGTCTATAAGTCTTAATGTGTCAAGATCGTAGGTTATGCCGAGGTCACCCCTGCGTTTGTTTTTCTCGATTGCATCGGCATTGATAACAATGACTATTTCGGCGTCGTCCTTAAGCTTTAAAAGCATTCTCACCTTTGAATCGGGTTTAAAGCCGGGAAGAACTCTTGAGGCGTGGTAATCGTCAAACAGCTTGCCGCCGAATTCCATATAAAGCTTATCGCCGAACATATTTATTCTGTCTCTTATATTCTGAGACTGCAGTCTTATGTATTCATCGTTATCAAATCCGATTTTATGCATATAAAATAATCCCCTTAAATTTTATGTGTCCTTTTATTTTGTTAAAGTGTCTTCCGTAAGTCTGCCGACAACAAGATAACGCTCTTTTGATTTTGATGTGCAGGTGCTAAGCGTTATAAGCTTATCGTCAAGCGACAGCTCGGCGCCCGGAAGCATATTCCTCACCGTCGTCTGCGGATTTTTCACCGTATCTATATATGCCTGCATACCCTCCGCCATATTGAAATTAAAGGAATTTATTATGTGGCGGTCGTCATACAGAAAAGCGGCCACTATTTCATACCTTTTGGCGTATCCCGGCGTGTAAATATACATATTTCGGTTTGTGTTGAAAAACTCCGTGTTTCTGAAATTTTTGAGCGACGCAAACATACTGCCGTTAAGCATATTGTGACCGTATATAACCGTGTTGGAATCGGAAAAGTCCGCAGAATTCAGCCTTTGGATATAAATGCTGCCGGCGGTTTTTTTTGCTCCCGCAAGGTCGTGATTCAAATAAAAATCCTCCGCTTTATCGGCACCGCTTCTTAAAACGGGATAATTTATATTCGTCCCGTCAACCGTTATCCAGCCGCAAACATCCTGATTTTGGGACTTAAGTGCCGCAAAATCAATGGGATTATCGGGTTTTTCGTCCTTCTTCTCGGGGGCTACTATCTTCGGCACGCTTCCGGTCTTGGTATATTTTTCGTAGCTGTTCTTTTCGGGAATAAAATGTATTATCAGCGCTATCGCCGAACCTATGAACACAAGCAGTGCAACGCACAGCGCAATTGATAAAACGAGGTTTTTCTTTATGGTTTCAACAAACTTTTTTCCTGTCAAAAAAATCACCCTTTAAATTAGTTTGTCCCCTTCTTTGTCCCCTGTCAGCCTTTATACTTCCTCTTAGCCTTTATCTCCGTTGTGCCGCCCATATAAGGTCTTAAGGCTTCGGGAATCTTAACGCTGTAATATTCGCCGTCAAAGCACAGATTGTTCTCAAGCAGCGCTATGAGCATTCTCGGCGGAGCGACAACCGTGTTGTTGAGGGTGTGGGCAAGGTATTTTTTACCGTCCTCTCCCTTAACTCTTATGCCGAGTCTCCTCGCCTGAGCGTCACCGAGATTTGAGCAGGAGCAGACCTCAAAATACTTTTTCTGCTTAGGGCTCCACGCCTCAACATCATATGATTTGACCTTAAGGTCGGCAAGGTCGCCGGTGCAGCATTCAAGGGTCCTTACCGGAATGTCAAGGCTCCTGAAAAGCTCAACGGAATAACTCCACATTTTATTGAACCACTGCATACTCTCTTCGGGTTTGCAGATAACTATCATTTCCTGCTTTTCAAACTGATGTATACGGTAAATTCCACGCTCTTCTATTCCGTGTGCGCCCTTTTCTTTCCTGAAACAGGGTGAATAGCTTGTGAGTGTGAGCGGAAGACTCTCCTCGGGCGTTACCGTGTCTATAAATTTACCTATCATCGAATGCTCGGATGTGCCTATAAGGTAAAGGTCCTCGCCCTCTATCTTATACATCATAGCGTCCATTTCCTCAGAGCTCATAACTCCCGTTACGACCTTGCTCCTTATCATAAAGGGAGGAATGCAATAGGTAAATCCCTTATTTATCATAAAATCTCTCGCATAAGCGGTAACAGCCGAATGCATACGGGCAATATCGCCCATAAGATAATAAAAACCTTCTCCCGCAACTCTTCCGGCAGCCTCTTTGTCTATACCGTCAAAAAGCGCCATTATATCCGTATGGTAAGGAATTTCAAAGTCGGGGTCGGTCTGCTCGCCGAACTGCTCAACTTCAACATTTTCGCTGTCGTCCTTACCCACGGGAACACTCTCGTCCACAATATTCGGTATCTTCATCTGAATGGAACGGACCTCATTTTCAAGCGCTCCCTCTTTCTCTTCAAGCGCCTTGAGCTCCTCCGCTTGCTCGTTTACAAGCTTCTTCATTTCTTCCGCTTCTTCTTTTCTGCCCTGACCCATAAGTACGCCTATCTGCTTACTTACCTTATTGCGGTTGGCACGCAGCTCGCTTGCACGGTTGTTCGCCGCAAGCTTTTCCTTATAAAGAGCAATGACCTTATCAACAAGCTCAAGCTTATTATCCTCAAATTTCTTTTTGATATTTTCCTTAACAAGCTCGGGGTTTTCGCATATAAATTTTATATCGAGCATACTATTAAAGCTTCCTTTCTCGGTTATAATACATACAAAAGAAGTATACCACACATAAGGTTCTCTGTCAAACGCAAAAGAACCGCAAAAAGGAGATTTTTATGAAAAAGAAAAACAAAGCCGAAAAAAGAGCCGACAAAATAAATATGACCCCCTCTTCTACGCCTGTCCACGGACAACCCGTAACCGGACAGGATATGGTGAATAAATACGGCACTTACGAAATCCAACCCACTTCAGACAGCGAAAATAAATTCCCCGAAATCGCCCAACACTGATTTTTTTTCTTTTAATACGAGAAATTAAGCTTTGTTTTATATTAAAGCCTAATTTCCCGGTTATATAGCCTTATTAAATTTGCAATTCTTTTTTTAATACGGGAAATATCGCCTTGTTCTGTATTTTGACTTTGCTTCCCGGTTGCATAGCTTTATTAAATTTGCAATTCTTTTTTAATACTGGGAATATTTTTTAGTACAAGGAATAAAGCTTTGCTTTTAATTAAAGCTTAACTTCCCGGTTATGTAGCTATATTGTTTATCAGGCTCCCTTCTTTTGGCAAAAGCCAAAAGAAGGGAGCCGAAAAGGCAATAAAGCCTTATTTTAACAGTAAAACCACATTGAATTAAATGCCTGCCCTGTGTAAGGTAGCCGAAGGCGGCCGAACGGTAGTGAATGACAGTCCGGGGGACTGTCAGAGCCGTGAGGTGACCGAACCGCAGTGAGACGGTGGGGCGGCTTGCCGCCTCGGAGGGGTTGTTTTAAAATGAAAGCAAAGCAATAAGCTTAAATTCTTGATATTAACCGTGGAATTTAAAATATAAAACTCTTTAAAAATTTAACCGAAACTAAAAACATTGAAGATTGAATTTGAAAATTTAAAATATAAAAGACAATGAAAGAATACCCCTCAGTCCCTGTCGGGACAGCTTTTTCTCCGAAAACACCGAACCCTTTTGTCTGCTTCGCAGACATTTCCCCTATCAGGGGAATAACCTCTGTTTTGTCTTACGACAAAAAGAAGGGAGCCTTTGGTGGAAGAGGTTTTGCCGACTGCTCCGCAGACACTTCCCTGAGTACGGGGAATAACCTCTATAAAAAGAAGAGAGCCTTAAAAGCAACAGAGCCTTATTTTAACAGTAAAACTTCATTGAATATAACGGCTCCCTTGTGTAAAGGGAGCTGTCCCGTCAGGGACTGAGGGATTGTTAAAAGCTTAAATCAAAGAATAAGCTTAAATGTTAAAAGTTAACTATGGAAAATTAAAATTTAAAATATTAAAAAACGAGAAAAAATATCCCTCAGTCAGCCGTTTTGTCTGACAACTCCCCTCTATAAAAAGAAGGGAGCCGAATAAACAATATAGCTACATAACCGGGAAAGAGAGTTCTAATTTAAAATAAGGTTATATTCCACGTATCAAAAAATACTGCAAATTTAATAAGGCTGCATATCCGGGAAATAAAGCTTTAATATAAAACAAAGCTTTATTTCCCGTATTAAAAGAAAAAAATCAGTCTCCAAGTTCTTTGGCACGGAGGTTGATTTGTTGTGTGACTTTTATGCCTGCAATGAAACCCATTTCAAAAAACGTGCGTCTGATAGAGCTTACCGATATTCCTATCGTATCTTCAGCCTCGTCCTCGCTGATTTTGCCGTTTTTTATATCGAGCGGCAACCTATAGAGCGCCCTCTCCGCTTTTCGAACCGTCTCTTCGAAACTTTCATCTTCGGGTATTTTAAACAGCCCGCCACCGTTTGCCAAATAGTCAGACAAATAAACCAAATTGCATCTCTTGAGTAAATCAGAAAATTCCATTTAAAATCTCTCCGTTCATATATTGTTTACATTTACTTATAAGCGTATAAATTTCTCTCACAAGTAAAATTATATTCGATACAAACGAAAATGTCAACAATAAATTTGCTTAAAAGCAAATTTATTGTCTTTTTCGTTTGATTTTTTTCGCTTTTAAGCTTATAATTGTTAAGAACGGAGTGATTTGATGTCTGCCGCAAAGAAAATTAAAATGATGCTTGTGGAACGGGATATGACAATGGTAGCCCTATCTAAGATATTAAATGTAACCCCATCCACAATAAGCGGAAAAATGAAACGCAATAATTTTTGCGAAAATGATTTGAAAAAAATAGCCGATGTTTTGGGATATGAATATGAGGCTGTATTTACCGATAAAAACACAGGTAAAAAAATATAGCTTTTGTCCGACCGGTTGAAACGATAGGGCGTGCGTAGGGGTTAAGGGTTAGATGTTATATCTTAGAGGTAGGATTGTAGGGGCTTGAGATGTAAGATGATTAAAAGTAAGAATACCCCTCAGTCAGCCGTTCCGTCTGACAGCTCCCCTCTGTTTTGTCTTGCGACAAAAAGAAGGGAGCCTAAGGGGGAAACAATTTTGCCGATTGCTTTGCAGACAGTTTTCTTATCAGGAGAATAACTTCTGTAAAAAGAAAGAAGCTTAAAAGGCAATAAAATTTTGATATATCAATAAAACTATACTGAATACATAGGCTCTCTTGTGTAAATGAAGCAAAACCGTGACGGAAAGGTCGTTAAATGGACAGAAAGCACAACAAAGATATTGTACCGTTTGCAAAGGAACTTCGCAAAAATATGACAAAAGAAGAACGGCATATATGGTATGATTTTTTAAGAGCATATCCTGTCAAATTTTCAAGGCAGAAAGTGCTCGGAAAATATGTCGCCGACTTTTACTCTGCTCAGGCAGGGGTGATCATTGAGCTTGACGGCAGTCAACATTACGAAGAATTCGGCAAGCAAAAGGATAAAGAGCGCACCGAATATCTTGAAGAGTACGGGTTGAGAATAATCAGAATACCGAATAATTGGGTGAACCAAAATTTCAGGGAAGTTTGCGAATATATTGATAATGCGGTTAAGGATAAAATGAGAGTTAAGGGTTAGATGTTATATCTTAGAGGTAGGATTATAGGGGCTTGAGATGTAAGATGATTAAAAGTAAGAATACCCCTCAGTCCCTGACGGGACAGCTTTTTCTCCGAAAACGGGAACCCTTTTGTCTGCTTCGCAGACATTTCCCCTATCAGGGGAATAACCTCTGTTTTGTCTTGCGACAAAAAGAAGGGAGCCGAAAAAACAAAGCCCTCCTTGTGTAAAGGAGGGTGGCACGGCAAAGCCGTGACGGAAGGATTGTTAAAGACTCAGATCAAAACAGTGGATAAAATACTAACGATTAAACATAAAAATTTTAATATTAAAAACAGTTCGTTTTTCATTTTATTTTTAAATTTTAAACGAGAAAAACGAAATTTGAAAAGGTTAAAAAATATAAATATAAATTCACGAGGAAAGAATACCCCTCAGTCAGCCGTTCCGTCTGACAGCTTTTTCTCCGAAAACGGGCACCCTTTTGTCTGCTTCGCAGACATTTCCCCTATCAGGGGAATAACCTCTATAAAAAGAAGGGAGCCTAAAAAGGCAGTAAAGCTTTATTATAAAAATAAAGTTTTGTTCTCTATATTAAAAGACTGCAAATTTAACAAAGCCATATATCCGGGAAATTAAGCTTGAATATAAAACAAAGTCTACATTTCCCGTATCAAAAAAAGACTGCAAATTTAACAAAGCCATATATCCGGGAATCAAAAATCAAATATAAATCAAAGCTTTAATATAAAACAAAGTCTACATTTCCCGTATCAAAAAAGGCGGCAAACTTAACAAAGCTACATATCCGGGAAATTAAGCTTGAATATAAAACAAAGTCTATATTTCCCGTATTAAAAAAAAGAAAGGTGAGTGAGGATGAAGAAAACGGCGGTCGGAGTTATTGTATTATTGATACTGTTTTTATTTTGCGGTTGTGACGCACTTACTTCAAATACCGAAGAGCTGTTAAGGCCGCCCGAGCTTACGGGTGAATTCAAGCCCATAAATGAGGCTTTAAAGAGCAGTGTCAAAGGTGATATAACGCTTAAGTATCCTTCGACGGGGGAATACCGCAGTTCGGTCATTCTCCGTGATACCGACGGTGACGGTGTTAAAGAAGCGTTTGTTTTTTACGGTACGAGCGAAAAAGAGCAAACCTCTATGAACATAAGCCTTATAAGGCAGGTTGGCGGCAAGTGGCGGGTTATAGACAGTCAAACGATAACCGGTTCGGGCGTTGATAAGATAGATTTCTGCGATATGGACGGTGACGGCAAAGAAGAAATACTTGTCGGCTGGGAAATATACGCATCAAGCGAAAAGCAGCTTGCAGTCTATTCGCTTACGGATAAATCGCTTGTTCAGCGAATGCTTGAGCAGTACACCACATTCACCTGCTGCGATCTGGATGAGAACTCGGAGCAGGAGGTTCTGCTGCAGTATCTTGATGTTACGGCGTCGAAGAACACCGCTTCGCTGATAAGGCTTGATGTCAACGGAATCTTAAAAATCGGCAGCTGTGTTATGGACGGAAATGTAAAAGCGGTTAAAGAGCCGCAGCTTTCGGTTCTTTCAAACGGCAGACCGGCGATTTACTTTGACGAAATAAAGGGCATAGGGGCTGTGACCGAAGTTCTGTTTTATATGAAAGGCGAGCTTGTAAACCCGTTGCTTGACAGCGAAGCCCGTGAGAATAAGCTTACATTGAGGGACTCCGCAATTATGAGCGAAGATATAAATAACGACGGAATAATTGAAATTCCGGCAGCATCTTCAATAGCGAACGCCGATATATCGGGCAGCGAAAAGATTTTTTATACCGATTGGTGTGCCTATAACGGCGAAACGCTCACAAAAATGAAGGTGTCGATCGTAAACACGGTTGACGGATACAGACTTGATATCCCCGAAAAATGGGTCAATAACATAGCCGTTTTCAAGGATAACGACTCAAAGCTGAGAATTATTTACGAATATGACAGCATTTCCGGAGAAATAGGGGAAAGACTTTTGACGGTTAAAAAGGTGAGTCCGTCGGATTATAAAAATTCAAAAGGAATAAACAAAAAGACAGCGATAAAGCTGTTTGAAAACTCGTCGGCAGTTTATATAGCGTTCATTCCGGACGGATATTCCGGAAAACTTGCAATAAACGAGAGCGAGCTTAAAGAAATGTTTGTTTTAATGCAATTTGAGTGAGGTCGGGCATATGAAGAGAATACTTATAGTTGAAGACGAAACTGCGATAAGAGAGTTTGAGGCAATAAATTTGCAGAGAGTCGGGTATACAACGGTCGAGGCAGGCTCGGGAGAAGAGGCACTTTCGATATACGAAAATGACAGCGAGGGTTTCGATATTGCGCTGCTTGATGTTATGATGCCGGGTATGGACGGTATAACCCTCTGTAAAGAACTCAGAATGCGAAGCGCAACGCTCGGAATAATTATGCTTACGGCGAAGTCGCAGGAGATAGATAAAATAAGCGGACTTATGACAGGTGCGGACGATTATATAACAAAGCCGTTTTCGCCTGCGGAGCTGCTTGCGAGGGTGGACTCGCTTTACAGAAGAGTCGAACTCCAGACTTCAAAGCCGATTCCCGCCGATAATGAGATATCGCTCGGAGAATTCGTCCTTGATTTAAGGCGCAGAACACTCACCAAAAACGGGAAAAACATTGAGCTTACTCAGGTTGAGTTTCAAATGGTTGAATATTTCTTCAATCACCCCGATACCGCACTCAGCAGAAACGATATTCTCGTTAAGGTTTGGGGCGAAAGCTATTTCGGGGAAGAAAAAATAGTCGACGTTAATATCAGAAGACTCAGAATGAAAATAGAGGATGACCCCTCTGCTCCAAAACACCTCGTTACCGTGTGGGGTATGGGATATAAATGGAATTCTTTGGTTTAGACTGACTGCGGATATTGCGAAAACTCAAAAGTTAAAGATAAAATTTAGTATGTAAAATCTTAATAGTTTAATCGAATGCTAAAAACATTAAAGATTAAATGTGGAATTTTAAAATATTAAAAAACAAGGAAAGAATACCCCTCAGTCAGCCGTTTTGTCTGACAGCTTTTTCTCCGAAAACGGGCACCCTTTTGTCTGCTCCGCAGACATTTCCCCTATCAGGGGAATAACCTCTATTTTGTCTTACGACAAAAAGAAGGGAGCCAAAGGGGCAGCATAACTTTATTTTAGCAGTGAAACTTCATTGAACATAACGGCTCCCTTGTGTAAAGGGTAGCCGATAGGCGGCTTCAAGCGCAAAGTGAATGACAGTCCGGGGGACTGTCAGAGCCGTGAGGTGACCGAACCGCAGTGAGACGGTGGGGCGGCTTGCCGCCTCGGAGGGGTTGTTTTAAAGCAAAAACAGAGCAGAAACTTAAATTTTTAAGATTAAATATAAATTTTAAAAATATAAAATCACAAGGAAAGAATACCCCTCAGTCAGCCGTTTTGTCTGACAGCTTTTTCTCCGAAAACGGGCACCCTTTTGTCTGCTCCGCAGACATTTCCCCTATCAGGGGAATAACCT
>CAKSEH010000024.1 GCA_934446475.1 uncultured Eubacteriales bacterium
ACAGAAGGCTCATTAAATATACTTTTCCCTTCAACAAAAGAAGCAGACTCTATCGAGTCTGCTTTTGTATCGCTATTGAATTTTTCGGCCGCAGCCTTTACCTCTTCCCAGTTTTTAAACATCGGTGCAAAGGTCTGTTCGGCAAATTCGGGGTCGGTAGCAACAAACTGAACTATATATGCTGTTATTTCACGGGTGAATTTCGCTGCATTAGAGGGATCGTCTATATCATATTTCCCGTTGTAATGATTATCGTTTATTTGTTTATAGAAGTTTCTTACTTCGTCACTTCCATACAAAATGTTATCGCAAACCACAGCCTCATAATCTGTATAAGCTTCTGTGTTCATATAATCGTTCACGTGCACGTTTTCGTGATAGGAAATTTCAACATCAGAAAGCGTTGCCAGGCTTGATACGTATACCGAACCGTCCGAAAGTGTTACTGCGTTAGTATGAATCGTCGTTACGCCATTTCTGTTTATCTCAATAGGTCCGTCGCAGTAAACAGCGTTAACACCAATTCTTTTAAGAAGAACCGCCGCATTGCTCGGATGAGAATTATCCGGTTGCTTTTCAGTATATGAAACAGCCGTATTTCCGAGGTCTACATATATCCGTCTTCCTCGTCCAGCTTCCTCCGAATCGCTCTGCGCTCTTGCGGCGAAAGACTCTTTAGTTTCCTGCCAACCTCTTCCATTTTGGCTCTCTCCTCCGGTGTCATCTTCGGAGCGTTCTTTATTGCGTCCGCTATTTGCTCTTTCGTTAGATAGCCCATTAATCTCGCCTCCTCTTAAACTGTCATTAACATCATTATACCCGCCGTCTGAGTTGTTGTCAAGATTTGCGTTGCCGCCGGAAGAGTCGTAGGCTTCTCCGGCATTTAATGTCCTGTCGAATTCAGGTGATGCAGATTTGTCGGAACTAATTTTGTTATATGCTTCGGACAGTATCATTGCTCTCGGTGTGTAAATCTGCGTCAAATATACAAATCTGCCGAGCATTATATCTGATACTTCGGTTCCTTCTTCAAATTCTGTCTTTATTACTTTATAGAGTTCTTCTATAGATTCGGGAAATATACCGATATTTTCAACAAGCTTTTCATAATTTTCAAGCATTGTTTTTATACCGTTTTCCGTATTTTTTATGTTTTGTGCGATTTTTGCATATATTTTTTCACTAACCGAATCTGTAACATTATGTGCGGTAACAATCATATCACCTATAGCGGAATTTTCCGCATTTACATTATTTGTCTTAAGATTCAGCACTTTGTCGGCCGCATTATAAAGTTCACTGTCGATAGGAGAAACTTCTTTAAAATACTGAGCAATATTCTCTGCGTTTATATTATTTTCGGAAAGAACAGATTTATAATACCTGCCGTATTTTTGAATCCCGGCTTCATTTATCGCCTCATTAACACCGGTAATTCCGCCAGTAAGAACTGATGTGAGGAACCCTATAAAACCGTCATAGGCAGCTGATGAAAGTTGTCCGAGCGGGTCTGTAAAAACAGTGTCAACATCAAGTCCAAGAACATACCTCTGAAAAAGTGGATTTATAATACTCTGCGAACTTTCCTCAATAAATTCACCGATTCCATTACCGCCGACTTTTATCACTGCTTTTAATGCAGCACTTGAAACTTTTGCAGAAAGATTGCTGACAGCTTCTCCGGTAAGGGCGCCACTGACGCCCGGCACTATACTGAACATATAAGACAATCCTACCTCGGAAGCGGTATTTAAAAAAGCATATGTAAGTATTCTTCCCTTTGAATCAACACCTGCATCTTCTGCTTCCTTCCAGGAGTTTCCGAAGGTTGAAAGGCCCATTGCAGATAAACTTGCAGCAGTCCCTGCCGGTCCGCCCACAAAGGAAAAAGCCATAGGAATCATATTATTGCCGATATTAGTGACAACATCCTGCATAACAGAATTAAAACCTTGCTTATTATCTTTATAGTATTCTTTTAACGCAGCATTTGCAATCGAATATGCGCTCTGATGTTCGCCTATTTTCCCACTTGTATCCTTACCTGTGAAAAAATCCGAGACTGCTCTTCCGGTTACATTTATACCTTGGGCATACTGCGACAGCCCCGAGTTCATATAAAGATCTATTCTTCTCTTACCTTGCTGGAGGTTGGCAAGTAAAACCGAACCAAAATCACTATCATCGTCAAGCTCTATCTGCTTTTTACCGATTCTAAGCCTTTTATCATAAGCGGTCGAATCATAAAGCGTCCCTGCTTTAACATATTCCATCTGCTCTTTGTTTTTTATAGGGTCTGCACTTAAAGTCATTCGCTTTCTGTCGGTTGCCATAGCCGTTTTAATTGCATCGTCAGTAGCAACCGCATCAATAGTCTCTTGACTGAGTTTGCTTAAATCTTTGCTATTGTTTTTGAATTTGCCTACTTTCTTTATTCTTTCCTTGTTAATAGGATTGTTAGGAGACTTTATGTCAAAATTGTCTTTTACAGAAGATTCAACGCCGTCAACACCGTATAAAGTCAATAAAAGTTGCTCTTCTTCGTTGAGATTTTCTCCTTTTTTAAGTTTGGCTGTTATAACTTCTTTTTTTCCGTCCAAGATTGCTTGCTTAGCAGCCTCAAACTGTTTTTGTTCTTTATATGCATTTATTGCATTGTATTTTTTTGCAATTGCTTCATTTTTTGCTTTAAGCCACTCCGAACGATTAGGACCTTCTCCTATAACCTGACCCTTTTGGAGTCCGGCTTTAGCCTTATTATTTTCATTATAGCTTTCTAAAACATCTCCGGGCTTTAACATATTGATTCTCCTTTAGTCGGCAACAACCCATTTATCACCTTGCAATTTTACCCTGCGATAACCATTGATAAATCTATCCCAGGTATAATAATTTTGTATTCTTTCGTTATCAGTGCGAGATTGTGTTGAAAGTATAAATATTTTTTGCTGATTACCGTAAACAGTTACTCTATATCCCGAATCTTTTAGTTTATTATTGTCAATATTATCCGGTTGGTAACCATTATTGAACCAACCGTATTTTGTATCTTTGTTAATTGTTCCCGTGTACGGATTTTGATGATAATCCATTGGTATTTTCTTTCCTGTAGCAAGATCGGTATAATAAGTTTTCCCGTTTGATTTATCATACATAACAGTGATACCATTTTGCCGTAAGGTTCCTGTATAGTCAGGATTCAAAAGATTACTATAACGATTTATCATATATCCGTACTCTTTATAATCTTTTGCCTGTTGTTCTATAAGCTTACTCTGATACTCATACTGCGCCTTTTGAATCGCCGCTTCTTTTTCAAGTTCATCGGAATATATTGACTGCGCCTGCGAATTCCAGTTGTTTTTATAAGTGCTGCGTATATTTTCGGCGGCACTCAGTTTGTTTGCATCTATAGCGCTTATCTTACCTGCAAGTTCTAAAGTAAGACTGTCGATTGCCTTTTGTTTTTGGGTATCAATTTTTCCTTTTGTATTTGCGTATGAAAGTTGTGTTGCCGTCTGTTGAATCCTGTTAAGCCCCGAATCTGTAAGCCCTAAGCTTTCCATATTCTCAGCTATCTGACGCTCATTTATAAGTTTTTGCACGGCATTTTCCCTGTAAAGGTCATCATATGAACTGTTTGTATCCTTAATCTGGGCATTGTATTTATCCTCAGTCTGTTTTTTTTGCGCTTCGTAAGAATTATCGGATGCCGCAATATCCGAATTCATTTGCTGTGAATTTCTTTTTTCAAGTTCTGCATAAATATCGTTTAATCTGCTCATTATCTTTCACCTCCGAGAATTCTGTAACTAAGTGAAATTGCGGCAATCGACATTGCCCCTTTACACTCTATTTCAAGGCTTATGCGGTTTATAATACTACAGCAGGGCCTTAATTGTCTGCTGCGCACAAAAGAAGGGGAATAACAGTCAGAGTTGCCATCATAAACAAAAATTTCTTCTGTACCGTTATTTCCGTTATCGGTTATAAACGTAACGGTAACGGGGTTCCCTCCATTGCCGCCTAAGGAAATACTTACAAGCGGCACTGTCTTAAAAAGTGACGGCGCACCGAAATCAAAAAACTTTGTAACAATTTTTGAATGAATATAGTTATCTTTGCAATCTGTGTATACTTTGTCATCAAGCTGCCACACATAATAATCGCAGTCATGCGCAAAGTTTTTTCGATTTATAATGTATGCTTTGTTTTCAATATCAATAGCAGCTGCAACTGAATAAGGCAGCTCCCAGCACCACCAGGGAATTCTGAGCTGCGCATCCTCTGTCTTGCTGTAAGAAGCAATATAAGTGTATCCGTAGCTTTCGTATTGCATAACATAAACATTTTTTTCCGTAAAAAGCATATAGCAATTATCAATATCGATGCTGAAAGCCAGCTTTAAATTGTCTTCGCTTTTCAATTTTCGCTCAATCATACCGGAAATCTCATATATGTTCCGCTCACTGAATTGGTTATTGTTACATAGTGTATATACCTTTCCGTTGCTTGCAGCCCATACAAGTCTGTTTTTACAGAGCTGAATTGTATCGGGGCAGTCGCACCCGATTTTTGCATTAAGTGTTACTATCGGGAAATAAACCGAATTTGCTTCATAGTCAACAACTTTTTGCTTTATAAGGTCATCGGCGGTAATATTGCTGTTTTTAACATATTGAGTAAAATATGTTTCATTTTCCTTAAAAATCACAAGCATATCAGACTGTCTGCCGAAGCCCGTTACCGCCTGGGAAGCATCGCCGACATACGCATAACAATTTTCGGAAAAATAAAGCGGATTGTTAAGACCGCTCCAAACCATCAGGTTTTTTTCATCTGTATTGCTGTTTGCTGTAAGGAAGAGTCTTGACCCGCCGCTTATTCCTTTAGCGTCACCACCGAACCATATTTGTTTTTTCATAGAGAATATCTTTCTCAAATTTTTCTTGCTGTTTGCAACAGGAGCGGTTATAAGAAGGTTGTCTTCAACAAACTCATCTTTGGTAATAGAATAAAAACTGCTTTCGTCCCCTTCTTTGGCAAACCCGATAAACGGCCCGTAGGTTTTCATTTTAAGTCCGTCCGTGCCGTAACCGGATTCCTCTTTCCAACCTTTCTCAGCCGTTAATACGATTTCGTGACTGTGTTTAACACCGTTTTTATCGGTTATAACTGCTTTAATTTTCTTGCCTGCATATTCCTCACTGTAAACATTATGCAGCAATCCGTAAATCATATAATGCCCTTCACTGTTTTTATTAACGGTAGAATATATCATTTTATAATAATTCCCTAAAAGATTATATCCTTCGAGCATTGTGCCGAGTCCTGCTGTTTCTTCCGGAAATGTCATATCACCGTTAGTCACTCCGTGTATGAAAACGGTCGGAATGTATATATCGTCGTCTGAAAGTTTTTTCCACTGCTGCGCACCGTCTTCAAGTTTAAATATTTCTCCGCCTTCATCCGTTTCTGCAAAACAATAGAGTAAGTTTCCCGTTTGAACAACAAAATAATTTTTAAAAACAATGCCTTGCGTACTTGTCAGAGAAGGCAGTTCGATGATCCCGCTTTCTCCTGCCCAAAAAAATTGTAGATGTGAGTTTGAACCCAGCCACGGCATTTCGCTCTCAGCACGGTGGTAAAATTCCGTATGTCTGCTTATAAGTTGATACTTTTTGCAGTCAACAGTTCTATATACATTTTCACCTTGAATATCCGTCAGTTCCATTCCTCCGAGACTGGGCGCAAAATTATCGTATTCTATAACACCGACTGACTTAAGGCCGGGACGTGTCTTTAATAAACCGTCCTTAAACCAGACATTTTTACAGTCTGTAAGCTGATCGTCGTTTATAAGCGTAAGCGAATCTCTCAAATTAATTCCGCCTTTAAGTGACGGAATTGAAACACTTCGTTTAGGCTGTTTGTTTATACTCGGGTATCTCATTTAATTTCTCCTACTCCGGTCTCGGAAGATTATCAATAATTGTTTCGGTTTTTGTAAGGCAAGCTCTTTTTGAATTGTAAAGCATTATATAAAATTGTTGTTGATCTCCGTCGTTTTCGGACTGTGCAAGAAAAGCCGCTGCACCGTACGGCATAATATCGTTAAGAACCCTGACAGGTAAATTGATTTTTTCATCTGTCCTTGTGAGTTCTGTAAATACAGTTTCCGGTTTTATAATATTAAAAAGGTCGGAATATACGGCATTTATCGCAATAATTGCCCTCTGTTTAAGTTTTGTATTAGCTCCTATCTCTCCGTTTGCGTCGGTATAACCAAGTAAGAGAGTGATTTTTTTTATCATTTCACTTACAGTCATACATCTCCAACCTCCTCGGTATCTAAGTCACCCTTATTATTTCCTCCAAGCTGACCGAGCACCTGCATTCTCTGTTCCTCAGGCATTTGCATCAGTTTGTCAAACTGTTCCGGATACTGTGATTTAAGTGACTGCATTATTTCATCAGAAGAAATTTCACCCGTCTGCCCATTGCCTTGACTTAAGCCTTGATTTAAACCGGCACCTGCGGCCGCCTTTATATCCTCTCTGAGTCCTGTAACATCGGGGATAAGACCTCCGGGTAGTCTCTGCAGATACTGTTCAAACGTAATAAGCCCCATTTTAAGCAGACTATCAAGTGTGGAGACAACAACAGCTTCGCTGTACATCGTCGCTGCTCCCACATCAACCCTTGCCGTTATTAAAAGACTTTTATATCTTTCTGATTCAAAAGGTATGAATCGTACACCTTTTCTGTCTTCAATTTTAAGAGACCGATTGCCGTAAAGATTAAGCCAAAAATCCGACCATATTCTTGCTACATCCTCTATAAAATCATAAAACCTGTTCATATAAATTTGCATCGGAGCTGTCGCAGCTTCTCTCATCTGGATAATTGCCGCAGCATTGTCAGGTCTTAAATTGCCGAGAGCTGCATCATTTGCGCCGGAATCTGACAATGTGTTTGAACATAAATCGTTTACCACACTTTGAAATTGTGAAAATGCGGTAGGTGGTTGAACATATCTTATTGCGTTTGCAACCTCTTCGCTCGAACCATATACTCTTATAACTTGTCCGGGATCGTTTGTTATAGGCTCTGTAACCACATCACCGTTAACTATAGTTATAGGCATACCTGAAAGCATAAGCCCCCACACACTTGCTGTAAGTGCTCGATTAATAGCTATCTGATTCGGTATAAGATAAGTTATTTCACTTTCTCCGTATGCACTTGAGCGCCTTCTCTCCCAGCAAAATTTTGCTATCGGATAATTTCTAAGCTTTAGATCAAATGGCTGCCTTATTACTGCTTTTTCCGTAGTTTTTACAGCCATAATTTTATAAGTATTATCGTTTTTATCCCACTCTTTATAAAGTTTTATATAAACAGTAACCCTATTTGTATCAACAGGCTCATCGTCTCCACGGTCCCCTGCAAAATATCCGCTTTCCACCGATTTATCGGGAATTATATCCAAAACATTCAAATGATTTTTTCTCGCCTCACGCCTAACATCTTCAACATTTTTGCGCTGTGCGATTATAATATACGGCTGACTTTGTATCTCATCGTTGTTTGGATCACCGAAAACAACATTTTCAATATCCAAAACCTCACAGGTTATATCTCCTCTTATGCTCTTTAATTTAGAATTATCGGCATAGAGCCCTGTTTCTATACTGTCATCCCAATATGTAAAAAGTAAACCGGTACCGGATATGTAAGCGTTTCTAAGCACCTGTTCCTTCTTGTTGTCAAATTTAAGTCTTTCGGCAGTCACTTTAAAATAATCGGACATTGCCGATGTAATGGCAGATATTTCTGCACTTTCCGGGCTTCCTTCTGGAATATTGCCGGATATTATATCTTCTTTTGCATCATTGATTTCATCTTGCATATCAACGGTATTCGGTATTCCGTCTGCTGAATAATTTACTGTAATCGGCGCCGCCGTCACAACAGACATCTTATATTCGCCGATTCTCTTTAAAATATTCCGCCTTATAAGCGGTCTGTCACCTGTTTGTGCTCCGTGCCACTGGTCACCGACATAAAAGCGTTCGTTCCGCTTTGATTGTTCAAATATTCCTTTTTCACCTATCGAGGCCTTAAATTCTGTGCCCTTCCTGTATTCGTTTTTAATTTCCTCGGGAGACACAGCGATTTTCCCTGTCATTTATTTAACCTCCAAAATAAAATTTTCGGGGCGGTATTACCCGCCCCGAAGCTGCAACAAGGCTCGAAATACTTAGGAACCTGTATTCTGTGTCTGTCCGGCAGTAATTACCGTTTCAATGGAATCGAGATTTGATTTCTTAACAAACACATCGTAATAGAGTCTGTAATTAAATACATATGCATCCGCATCAATATTTTTTTCGGGAGTGAATATTCTGAGTGTTTCGGTCTTTTTAACAAGACTTGCACCATTCTTGGGAATAACAAGGGCTCTTATGTAGCCGGCATTTGTGGCAGGGGAAAATCCTCCGGTTGCCGCTGTTGAAGAAGTGGCTTCCGTTCCTGCGGCAAATGTATAGGCATCTCTCATTCTTTCTGCCGCAACCGGAATAAGGGATACGCCGTTAAAGCTTTTAACTCTTATATTTAAATCGCCCTTTTTGAAGTCAGACACAACTATATGACGGCTGAATTCGGTTGAATTCATCACATCGGAGTACATTGTCGGGTCAAGAAAAGCTACAAGCTCTTCGTCATATCCGACTCTTGTCTGAATGTTATTTATAGCGGTTGCGAGCTGAGTTACAGCCTTTGATGCTGTATAGGTTGTAGTATGACTTTTATCTTTAGCAACCTTTGCAAGCTTTGAAAGAACATATGCGTCACATTCAGGTACAACCATCGTACGCACATACTCACCGAGTATTTGTCCTGCAAGATTTGCAACACCTGTTTCATCCATATCCTCTCTGTCAAGCATTAGCTTTCTTGCTCTGTCCATAGAAAGAGAATAAGATTCGTTAGAAACCGTAATACCGGCCTTTGAAAAGCCGGTGTCACGGTCATAGTTTGCGAGTCCTATAAAATCAATGTCGGGTATTAAAACTGTCTTAGCTCCCGCAAACTTTGCTTTAAGAACATTATCTGCAAAAAAGCCCGTCTGTGCTTTCTGAATAAGTATTTTATCAAGCGCATCTGTATATTTTTTTGCGCTTTCCAAACTGTTAATTGCCATATTTTTTCTCCTTTTTATATTTATTTTCCAAAAATTCCTTTTAAAAATTCCGAATCAACTAAGTTAAAAGTTGCGTCCGCAGTTGCGGCCGAACCTGTGCTCGCTCTTGAAGCCGACTTTTCGGCAAGGTCAGCAGCGTCAATTTTCTTTTTCTGCGTATGTAAGTATCGCAAATATGAGGACAAAAGGTCCTTTCCGTTCGCCGCTTGCACCTTAACCTCCTTAGGCAGGTCCAAAAAGTTGTTAACTTCCGGAAATTCCTTTTTGAGTTCAACAAATTCATCGGCAAGCCTCGTTTCAAGAGATATCTGACGATTTTTTTCTTCATTTTCCTTAGCACTTTTTCGGTCATTGAGAATGCTGTTGTACTTTTCCTGCTGTTTTTGCCTGTAAATTTGCATTAAATCATTGATTTCAGGCCCGTCTCCGCCAAATTTTTCAATCAAAGCATTGCGATGTTCTTCATCATCATACGATAAAATACTGTCAACAAATTCTTCAACGCTGCAGTCCCTCTGAGCCGCAATATAATCCAGCTTGTTGTAAAGAGAGTTAAGAGTATCAAACTCTCTGCCGCTGTTTTTAATTTTCATACCGATTTGCGCAAGCTTAACGGCTTCTTCCTTTGTTAGGTCCTTGCTTTCGTGATTGTAGTTGATACTCATAAAAGCTTTTTCTGGTTCTTTTGTTGTCTCGGATTTTTTATTTGTCTCGGAGCTTTCATCAGCTGCATTTTCTTCCTCGGATTGTGGTGCATCCGAAGAAGACGCATTCTCTTCAAGCTCTGCGTCGGTTCCTTCCTGAGATGTGGTGCTCTCAGGGGTGTCCATAGTGCCAATATCTTCCATAATTTATCTCCTTTCCCACGGTGAGGGAAATTTTATATTATCGGTCTTTCCGTTAATGTTAATACTCGCCTATTTCTTCCTGTTCGTTTCCATCGTAACTTAACATATTTTTAAGTTCCAACTCTGATTTTGAGGCCTTTGGGCATTTTTTTAACTTATTGACTTTTTTATTTTTCTTTTTAATGTCTTTTTGATATTGAACGCCAAAAGCAAAAAACAAAGCACAGCTTAAAATCCATAATACGATACAAATAAATAAACCCATCAACACCAACCCCCTTTCATATCTTCCGATTTAATGCTTAATTTGGCATTTAGGAGTTCTTCTTGTGTAAGCCTATGTTTATCCTTCGGGTCAACCGGATGAAAGTATTGAACATCAAAAAATGCATATCTCAGTGCATCCATAAGATGATTTGAAGTATCAACAGGCATTTTATGTCCGTTAAACGATCGTTTATCATCATATACATACGAAGAAAATTCTGCAGCGGTGTTTTTACATCTTGGATCAACAAAAATTTTATAATCGTTTATTTTGTCTATTCCATTAAGAATACTATCTCGCCCTTTTTGACTTGGCAAAACTCTTGAAATCCCCAATCTCCGTAAATCATCGTTTGATTTCGGTTCAGCACAGTCAGCTCTGATGCGCTCTTTAGCATAGCCCTTTCGTCTTATTTCAGCGGCTATATCGCTGTTTAAAAGCTTTGTTTGATAGAACTCGTCAAATATATATATAATTCGGTCAATAGGATTTGCAGTAAATGCTATAAATGCTGTAGGGTCATTCGAATAACCGTAATCAAGTCCGTAAAAACATTTCCATTTCCACTTTTCACCGTCCTGTATTTCCATAGCAGCAACGATCCAGTTTTCAAATACAAGTCCTTCTGCGATTCCCCACTTTCCGAGTCCCGCAACCTCGTATTTCCTCGGGTTTTCTGCCTTCATACGCAAAAAAACATTGCGGTCGGCATCATCCAGGAATTCATTGATGAGATAGTTCGTGCTATAAAGTGAAACATTATTATCGGGCTTATCAAAAAACCGACTTTTCAGCCAGTGCTTGTCACTCCAGGGATTAAATGTTAACGTCGTTTGTTTAAATAGATTAGTCGGAATATTACCTCTTGGAACCGACATATCAAGCTTATCAAAATCATCTTCGCTTTCGATTTCAAAGGCCTCCTCTATCCATACAAAATTAAGATATCCGCTTGATACCGTTGTCGAAGCAAGTTTCAACACATCATCAAAGCCCCTGAAAAGTATTTTTTGTCCGGTGGGTGAATATGTCATTTCCATAGGACTTATGTTGTTTCGCCACAAGTGAGCAACCCTAAGTTTTTCCTGTGCCCATTTAAGCTGAGCAAATGTTGAATCTCTGTGCGTATTCATAACTCTGCGAACAACAAGGAGATTGCTTTGAGGATATTTCATAAGTCTATAAATAAAGTTAAGAGCGGTCGTTGTGCTCTTTTTCGAGCCCTTTCCACCCTTTAAAACTCTGTATCTGCTTTTATCTCTAAAAAAGGTCCCATACCCTTTTCCGACAATACTCGGAAGATTGATTTCCTCAGTCTTCAAGATTTTCCTCTCCCGAAATAACCGTAACTCCACCCGATACGTCAACTCTCTGTTTATACTTACCTTTCAGCTCAAAAAACAGTTTAATCGCCTGTGTATCACCCGCAACACATTTTTTAATCAGAGCCCTCCAAACACTTCCGAGCTGTGCATCTGTGTGCCTGTCAATGAGTTTATCTACAAATTCTACAAAGTTATCATTTTTTAACCAGTATTTATAAAAAGTTGAGCGATCAATTCCAACCTTTTTGCACAGTTCGCATACTGTCAGCTGTTCCGTCTCCGGATCTGCAAGCAGATACGCCATTTCAACCTGTTTCGCAGTAAGCTTTCCCCTGTGTACTTTTGCCGACATCCTTTCCAACTCCTTTTTTATATTTACAAGCGCCCCTCACGCAATAATCAACCCCTACCCTGATATAGTCGTTATATTCACAGTGTCGGCAGGTTTTCTTGCTCAGAGGCATTATTACCTTCATATTTTATCAACCCTTTTAAAGTATAAAAAAATCAGTGCTTTCACAGATGTAAAGCACTGACTGATAATTTTTCACAATATTATTATATCACTTAAAAACGGACAAAACGGACAACTTTTTACTGATTCTTTCTGCTTTTAGCAAGATATCTCGTAACAGATTTTCTTATCGAATCCGCACTGTTTCCTCCGCCTATCCTTCTTGCAACCCATTCCCACGATGGTCTTTTTTCTCCAACTATATACCTAAGCTCTACTGCTCGCCTTACTATGCTGTCGTGAATAGCACAAACAAAGCTTTCAATTTCTCTTTTGGAGCTTTTTAATTTTCGTAGTCTGCATAAAGCAAATGCATTCTCGTCACTGTGTGTTATTCCCCCAACCTTTATGCTTCTTTTTACAAATGGAAACTCCTGTTGTGAACCGACTACAGTTTGACAGACTTTGCTTTTTTCAAGTCTTGTTCTCACTTCCTCAATTTCTCTCACAACACTGCGATATTGATTAAGCTCTTCAATACTCAATTTTTAATTCCTCCTTTAAAGGGTTGATTATTGTATATCCGGACCTTCATTTACCTTAGCTCTCCTTTTGTTACCTCCTCAAGGGGCACTTCATTAGTTGAATTTGCTTCAAGATCGTGCAAAACGGCTCTGAGCTTTCTTTCAC
>CAKSEH010000025.1 GCA_934446475.1 uncultured Eubacteriales bacterium
AGTGGTCATAACGGACATGACTCGAAATCATGATGCCCCTTGAGGGACGAGGGTTCGAATCCCTCCGTCTCCGCCAGAAGAGAAGCACTTCTTACGAAGTGCTTCTCTTTTTATTGTATAAAAAACACATAATATATTTGTGAAACATTGATTTTACCGGAATTTTAATTTATGGAAGTGTAATATTTTGAAGAGAATACTTGTTATAATACCTGCCTATAATGAACAGGAAAGCATATTAAATACCGTTTCCGCTTTAAAAAACTGTTCGTTTCCGTCGGAATATTCGGTTGATTATATCGTTGTAAACGACGGATCTAAAGATGACACTCTTAATATCCTTAAGGACAACAACTTGAATTATTTAAATTTGCCTATGAATCTCGGCATAGGCGGTGCTATGCAAACAGGATATCTTTATGCCTTTGAGAATGACTATGATTTTGCAGTCCAGCTCGACGGTGACGGACAGCATAATCCGGAATACATTCAAAACCTTATTCTACCGCTCGACAACTCTCAAGCGGATATGGTAATAGGATCAAGATTTATAGAAAAAATCGGTTTTCAATCTACAGGTATGAGACAATTCGGCATAAAAATAGTTTCTTCAACCATTAAATTATTAACACATAAAAGAATCAAAGATGTTACAAGCGGATTTAGAGCCTGCAATAAAAAAGCAATTTCTTACTTTTCGAATCACTACGCCGAAGACTATCCTGAGCCCGAAGCAATCGTAAGTCTTTTACGCAATGGGTTTAAAATCGAAGAAATACCCGTAGTTATGAACGAAAGGCAAGGCGGTATTTCTTCAATTTCCGGAATAAAGTCAGCTTATTATATGCTGAAAGTTGAAATGGCATTACTGGTACAGTCTATAAAGAAAAAGGAGTGCTGAAAATGGAACTTATATTACAATTAGTGTTATTAGGATTGGTTTTAATCTTCCTTGCGGTAATAATAAATTTTCTGCGAAAAGGTACTCTAACACTGAAATATTCATTGATTTGGATTGCTGCCTGTTTTGCACTCCTTATTTTCTTGCTTATTCCTCAATTACCTAAAGCTTTAGCCAGCCTTATCGGTATAAAGGTTTCATCAAACCTTATATTTATGTTAGAAGCAATTTTTGTACTTATTATACTTATTTCACTTACTTTGATTGTGTCAAAACAAAACTCACGAATCGTAAAGCTGATTCAAAATGCCGCAATTATGGAATCAAGAATACGGAAATTGGAAAATAAGTTAGAGCAGATAGAACAAAATCATCATTTCAATTATTAAAGCAATAAAGATACTACCTTAGACTTTTAAGCGAATTTAGAGAGGAAGAGAAAATGACGATGGATATTAAAGAAAAAAGCATAAAGCTAAAAACAGTACTACCTCTTTATGCCGCAACTCTTATATTGATATTTTTTGCATTGATTTTTACAACAACATCAGAAGCAAACATCAAAACGATGCTTGCCACATCGTTTGCTTTTTTAGCAACAGGATCTGCTATTGCCTATAGTATTCAAAAAAATGTTGCAATACATAACCTATTTCTAATATTTGCAATCATATTCGGAATAGGTTATTCTATCGTTATACCGTTCGCCCGTGTTCCCGATGAACTGGCACATTTTTACAGGATCTTCTCAATTTCAGAAGGGCACTTGCTCACCCCTGTCACTAAAGCAGGGATCGGAGACGATATCCCTAAGGCACTGACCGTTGACTATGAAAATTACCGTGAGTTGGCTGCTGCGTTCGGTCAAAACCTGGATTATTCAGACCGAACATTTGCAATATTTCCGGGCTCCGCACTATATTCGCCATTTTGTTATATCCCGCAAACAATTGCTATGCTTATTTTAAGGCTATTTACAAAGAATGTCGGTATTATTTTCACAGGCACAAGACTTTTTACATTGGCGTTTTCAATTATTTTGATTTATTTTTCAATTAAGCTGATACCCTATGGTAAAATCACTGTATTTGTAATTTCTATGTTGCCTATGACTTTGCATCAGTTAATATCATTATCGGCAGACAGTCCTACTATATCACTTGCGTTGTTTTGCGTTTCACTTGCTCTTTATATGTCACAGGATGAGGTTAAAACCAAAAAAATTCATTTTGTTTTATTATCATCGGCATTATTTATTCTGTCAATGTGTAAAATAGTTTATATTGTTTTTGTTCTCCTTGTTTTTATAATTCCTAAAAATAAATTCACAAGTTCAAAAAGCAATATTTTATATAAATCGCTGCTTATATTTGTAGTTGTTGCTTTAAATGTTATTTGGCTTGGAATCACATCACGTTATTTCATTGAATTTCAGGAAGGTGTAAACATAAAGCAGCAAATTCTGTATGTTTTTAAAAACCCTTTCCGCTATTTTCTTGTTTTATGCAAAACATTTTATGAAAATTCCGAAATTTATCTAAAACAACTCGCAGGCAGCAGTTTTGGATATTATCAATATCCCGTAAATATTTGGGGATTCGGAACCGGACTATTGGTTTTGATACTCTCAATGTTTGCCTGTTCTCAAAACAAATACACATTACGTACTAAATCAGTGTTATTTATTATAACCCTCTTAACAGTCGGTCTGACATTCTCAGCGCTTTATGCGCAGTGGACTCCCGTGGGCAGCGACAGAATTGCCGGCGTGCAGGGAAGATATTTTATACCCCTCTTACTCCCTATTTCGTGTTTTATACCTCAAGTTGTATCCGGAAAAGATATCATAGCTTATGAGAATAGCGGAAGGTATATGCTATACCTTTTAATGATGTTTGCTAATTTTGTTGCACTATCAAATTGCTTTTATTATATATTGGCTTTATGATGATTATGAATTGTCTAAACGCATTTAGACAAACCTATTTTATTATGCTTCATATCCATTATAATCAGGAGGTTAAAAATGTTATATATACTATCTGCTCTGTACATTTTACTTTCTTGCTCCGGTCTTGTCCTATTTAAAATAGGCAGTAAGGCAGGAATGAGTATAGGAGTATCTGCAGGCGCATTCAGCCTTAAAATAAGCTTAATATCATTAGGCGGTATGCTCTGTTATATTACAAGCTTTCTCCTTTACTTATTTTTAGTTTCAAAATTTGATTTAACAAAAATATATCCTGTTACAACAGGAGCTATATTTATAGGCATTATGGTAGCATCCGTAATTTTTTTAAACGAATCTGTCCATTGGCAACAGATTTTGGGAAGCGTGCTTATTTTAGCCGGAATAATATTGCTTGCCTGTTTTTCAAAATAAATCATTTAATATAAGAAAACACCGCAGATAAACCCTGAACATCGGGTTTACCTGCGGTGTTTTTTGGTTTAGGCAAGTAAAATAATAACTAAAACGGCTCTCCCCGAACTACTCTCACTTTGTCTTTTTTGCAAACCTATTTAAAAGAATATAAACTATTATAAGTACAACAACCGATACTGCCATTATAGCATACATTTGATTTATTGTGACGAGTTTATCATCAAAATAAAGGTTACAGTCCACACTTTTTTTAATTTCCGATATAACGCTTTCGGGGAATCCCTGAGAGCTCATTTCCTTGAACACGCCTTCTAAAGCGTGATTTCTGAGCAAACTTGTACCGTATGTTCCGGGCAGAAAGGAAAGGACTTTTTGAAGGTCCTTTGAAAAATAAGAGATAGGCATATATGCTCCGCAAATAAATCCGTATCCCGCACTGACAAGGGTTCCCACGGCAGAAGCCTGACCGTCCGTTGAGAGAAAGAAGTTGATGCATGACGAAAGAGCTGTGCCGAACAAAACGAGCAGCAAAACGTCCAAAAGGAGCGCAGCAACATCGGCAGCGCTTAAATACCACCCTATAAATCCGAGGTACCCAAGGCACACGCCGCTTGCAAAAAGGCACACGATAAGCGTTGATATAATAGTTGAAAGATAGTATGAAAGCGCAACCGTGCCTGATCTTACGGGTGCTGCGGAAATATCTTTTTTGGCTCCGCTTACCTTATCCTTTATCATAAGAAGATTTGAGGAAAAAGCTATTGTAACGCAGCTCACAGCAAGCAATGATGATGTAAGCTCTCCGCCTACGCAGCCGTTTATCACTGCGTCGGAAACCGTGGCACCTGCAGCCTTAAGAGCGCCTCTGAATGAATCCTCAAAGACTTTTTTAAGAAAAGTGCTATAGAGTATAAGCAAAATAACGGGTGTTATAAGCGATGAAAAAAACATCCCCTTATCTTTAAAATACAGCTTTGTGTTACGCTTTATAAGAGCAAAAAGAACTTTCATTTCACATCGCCTCCCACAAGCTTTTTACCTGTTACCGCAAGGAAAACATCGTCCATATTTCCCTTTGTCACTTCATAATCGCAAAATATATCGGGATATTTCAGTATCAGTTTCGTTGCTGCTGATGTATCGGGAACGGAAATACGAAATCCGCTTTTAAGCTCGGTAAAGGTATCCGACAGTTTTCCTGCTTCCTGTGCATTTATTCCGTAAACAGTTATAAAATCGCCTGTATATTTGTTTTTAAGCTCCAAAGGAGTCCCCTGCGCTGATATCTTCCCACTGTCAAGAATAACAACATAATCGGCGTTTGCGGTTTCTTCCATATAATGGGTGGTTAAGAACACCGTCATATTCTCATCTTTGCGGAGTTTTTCTATAACTTCCCATAAAAGACTTCTCGTTTGAGGATCAAGTCCCGTGGTAGGTTCATCAAGGATAAGAATATCGGGACTGTGGAGCAGCGCCTTTGCAACATCTATTCTTCTGCGCTGACCGCCTGAAAGCTTCCCCACCGGACGCTTTAACAGACTTTCAAATTCAAGAATATCCGAAAGTTCAACCAGTCTTTTTTTGAATGCAGTCCCTGTTATTCCGTAAAGTGCCGCACGGCTTTCAAGGTTATCCTTTACCGTAAGTTCTCTGTCAAGCACAGATTCCTGAAATACAACGCCTATACTTCTTTTAACGGCGTTGGGATTTTTGTCCGGATCGTTTCCGTTTATCAGAATTGAACCGTTATCCCTGCTAAGCTGATTGCAAATCATATTTATAGTTGTTGATTTTCCTGCACCGTTAACGCCCAAAAAGGCAAATAACTCGCCCCTTTTTACGCAAAAACTGACATCATCCACAGCCTTTAAATTACCGAAAGACTTACTTAAGTTTTTTATTTCGATTATATTTTCCATAAAAACAAATTCCTTTAAAGACTCGCAAAAATTTTACTGCCCCTCTTATTGAGCCAGTTATACAGTATTATGCATAATGCGGCGGTAACCGCAAAATAAGATGACAAGTAAGCAATAAAACCTATTTTATATCCTATGCACAAATATAACACCGCAAAAATCAGCGAATACACAACCCCAGAAAGGAGAGATAATCCCACCGCTGCGCTCTGCTTTATCGGTGTAAGGTCGCTGGTCCAGGTGAGGTTCGGCAATTTGAGAGCAAGCAGCATATTAAACAGTGCGAAGAAAGCTACAAAGCTTAATATAACCGCTGCCGAAAGCAAAAGTTCCGCCGCCGTAAAAGGATAAACCACGGCAAGACATACAAAGCAAAAGAGTGTCGGAATAACGGTTAAAATAAGCTGAACCGAAAGCTTTGCTCTTAAAGGAAGTATGGATTTTACGGGCAGCGACTGAACTATCCAAAGGCTCTTTCCTTCAAGCGATACCGACGGAGCCGCCATATTATTCATCGAAGCAATCATAGATATAACCGCTAACATTATAACCGTAACCGAACCTGTTTTGTCCGAAAGTATCAGATCCAAAAGTGAAAAAAAGTCTCTGCCTTTAATCAGCAACGCCACACCGCATATCAAAAGGAACAAAATTCCGAAACCGCAGTTAAGCATATAGTTGGGGCTTGAAACAAAACGCCTGAATTCTCTTTTGAGCAAAGCGAAATTAACGCTGTTTTGCCTTGAAGCCTTCGCTTTCTGCATTTTCAGTGTTACAACAGATGAAGCTGTTGCGGTTTTGATAAAGCTCTTTGACATAATAAGCCACATAATCGCAAAGAGACCCACAACAACAGCCGAAACCGAAAGAACAGAAACCAAATCACCCGTTGCAAAATTTCCGAAAAGATAAACGGCATATGCGTTTGATTTGATTTTATCGCCGTAAATCGCAGCATTGGCTATAAGATCGCCGATAATGCTCTGTGCTTTGAAATAAAAGAAATAATATATTCCCAAAAATGCCAGCGAAATAAGCACTGTTATAATACTCTTATTTTTAAGTTTAAGGCTTATCTTCGCAACAACAAATCCGAGAGCGCAGGAAAGAGTGAGCACAAAAACAGAGATTATGAATATAAACAGCACCGAGCTTATCAAAACCTTAAGGCTGAACCTGAAAGCTATGAGATACACGGCAATTGCAGGAATAATTACAACGGCACTGTACATAAGCCCCATAAGATAAACGCCGAGCAACCGTGAAAGCATAACCGTTCTTACGGGAATCGGCATAGACAGAAGAAGGTCGTTATCCTTTGCAAGATACAGTCCCGAATATGTATTAAAAACGCTTCCGAATGTGCCGAGCAATATTGCAAGCAATCCCATTATTGCAAAATACATCCACCCGAATCCGCTACCGGCAAGGGGACTGCATAAAGCAATTGCCAAAAATGCAAACATACCGCCTATAACCGCAATCATAAGAAATGCAAAAAGCGCAATAAAACCTATAACTGCAGGTTTAGAGCGAGCTTTATTATTTTTAGGGTTATAAAAGTAACTTCGGAAAATTTCCGCAAGCTGCTTTTTCAGCAACACCTTAAGCATTATTCACCCTCCAGTTCAAGGAAGATCTCCTCAAGAGAATCGTCGCCTTTTACCTCTGCCATAGTTCCGCTGCGAACAAGTTTTCCGTTTTTGATTATTGCTATTTTATCGCAAAGCTTTTCCGCAACCTCAAGAACGTGGGTCGAAAAGAAAATAGCCCCGCCTAAGTCGCATAATTCTCTCATCATACCCTTAAGAAGATGAGACGCCTTAGGATCAAGTCCGACAAACGGTTCATCCATTATTATAAGCTTAGGCTGATGAATCCACGCCGAAATAAGCACAAGTTTTTGTTTCATTCCGTGTGAATAAGAGGCTATCGGCTGAGCAAGGTCATCCGTAAGCTCAAAAAGTTCCGCATACTTTGTTATACGCTCGTTGCGGCTTTGTGTGTCAACACCGAAAATATCCGCTATGAAATTAAGATATTTTATTCCGGTCATATAGTCATAAATATCAGGATTATCGGGAATATACGCTATATCCTTCTTACATTCAAGCGGCTGAGTTTTTATTGATTTACCGTTTATGTATATTTCGCCGCTGTCAAAACTAAGAATTCCGGCAACCGACTTAAGGGTGGTCGTTTTTCCTGCGCCGTTATGACCTATAAATCCGTATATTTCACCCGGCTTAATATGAATACTTAAATCGTCAACAGCGCTTTTATCGCCGAATTTTTTACTGAGATGTTCTATTTTAAGCAATTTGATTACCCCTTATAAGTTTATTTTATATCCACGCCGCCGAATATGCAGTAAGCATTTATATATACTGTGTTCTGAGTTTCAGAAGGCGGATTGATATGTTTATTTGATGTTCCGCCGAAAATACAGGAGGAACGAACTTTAACGGTCACCCCTTCGGGAACACAGATATCTATTCCGCCGAAAAGTGCCGATGCTTTTATAATACTGTTATTTTCGATCAGTGCACCTCTAAGGTCACATTCTACTCCGCCGAACATAGCGTTAAGCTCTGCGCCTTTAAATACTTCGCCCGAAAAATTCAGTTTCGAACCCGAAAAAACAGCATTGCAAACTTTGAATTCTCCGTTGTTTAAATTTATTTCTTTAGGAACACTCAAAGATTTACCGGCAGTAACTGTCTTTACTATAATGCTTATTCCTATCAATACTATAACGACGGGAACAATAAGTTTCCAAAAGAGAGAATAGCTTATAATTTTTCTGCTGCAAAGCAGCAAAAGCACACCGATTATAATTCCGGCTATACTTCCTGTTTTATCTTCATCTGTTATAAGACCTATCGCACAGGGCACGATTATAAAAAGCGTCCACCAGCCGGTAAAGAAAAACTCAAAATCAAAAATTTTGAATGCTTTGAGAGTCAGCACCACACCGAGCAGTATAAGAATAACTCCCCATAAAATTCCTTTTGCCTTTTTCATATACGTCCCCCTAACATATATTCGTCGCCTGATTTAATAAATTTAAGCATTGCCGCAAACTCGGTTGATAACATTCGGCTGAGTTTATCCTTTGAAAATTTGCAGGTGCCGGTTGCGCAGAGTGAGCCGATACCGTGAGTATATATCCACATTGCTTCAAAAAGCCTGTAGGCATCTTCCCTATCAATCATATGCTCTTCACAAATAACATCTATACAGTATTCGGCGGTTTTCCCGAGCCATACAAACACATCGTCAAACGAAACGACAGACTTGTTCTCGCTCATAAATAAAAATTGATAAAGTTTAGGCTCTCTGAGACTAAACGAAAGCATCTGCATCCCCGCCTGCTTAAAAAGCGGCATATCGCCGATTTTTTCCTCTATATACGATTCGTAAAGTCTCATTGCGGCGTTTCTTACTTCTGCGGTCAATTCATCCATATTTTTAAAAACGGTGAATATAGGCCTTGCCGAACTGTTAAGGCGTTCTGCAATACTGCGTGTTGTGAGTGCGGAAATACCGTTTTCCCTAACCAAATCAAGTGACGCACTTATTATTTCTTCTCTGGTAAATTTCGGTTTGGGCGGCACGGCTCAATCCTCCTTTCGGTTATTTTAAATCAGTTGTTTTACATCATTTGATTTAATTATACTATGTCATACAATTCTTGTCAAGAAAAAAACAAAATCCCCCTTTAGAGCCGAAAATCGGAACTTCAAGAGGAATTATAAAACATTAAGTTATTTTGATTTTATGAACTTCATTACCGTGTTCATTTATAATTGATATAAGATCATTTGCCGAAAGCCATACTGTGGCTGTATTGTCATTAGGATGAATCCCTATAAGACCGCTTCCCGAAAAGAACTCTTCGTCTATAAAAAAGCTCACCTTATTTTCACTGTCATTTAAAATTCCAAACGGCGTTACCGCACCGGGTATCAGCCCCATTATATCCATAAGGTCCTCCGGAGAGGCGAATGTAAGCGGTCTCGTCAGGTTTGCACGGCGAAAATCCTTTAGATTTACTCTTTTGTCACCCTTTACCGTTATCAGGTAATAATTGTTCTTTTTATCGTCCCTGACAAACAGATTTTTAGCATCTGCATCAGGATGAGGCAACGGAACATCAGAAAGTTCCGACATATTATAAACCGCCTTATGCTCCGTTATCTCATAATTGATATTTTTTTCGTTAAGATAAGCATAAACATCTGCTTTGTTCATTGCCATACACCTTTTCTCCAATCACGATTTATCATATTGATTATACCACATTTTACCTATCGGCGACAACCCGATTTTTTCGTTATTTTGATAACGTCAGGTAGCGTTACAATTGATGTGAGACCAAAAAGGGGTAGAAAAAGGCGACTGAGATCGTTATAATCAAGTTACCACACAATCACATAACGAAAGGTCTCAATCGCCATAAATATTATATCACAAAACAAACGGTATTTGCCACATGAAATTTCAACAAAAGTAAATTCAGTAAAATTGTACAGACAGAATAAAGATATCGGCTTTGTTTGCCGCAGATATCACATTTCAATCTGTGAACTGTACGGGAAACTGCGTGAGGATAAAGCATATTCCCGTCATCCCGGATCGCTTTATAGAATATTTGTGAAACTCGGATACTGCACGGCTGTCGAAAGTACAAAGAAAAAGTCGAAACACAACGGAAAATACGACACGCCGACCTCTCTCGGTGAAAAATGGCAAAGCCTTTATTATACAGTTTTGCCGCATATTCCGGCTATTCCGGGTGCGAACCGCCCGGCAGAAAAACAGCGTCAACCGCCTTCGGTTTATCGGAAACAAATATAAAATCGGAAATATCGGTAATTATTCGCTCACTCTTAATTTTCTTGCTCTCACAATTAAAAATGTCGGCTTTATAAATTCTTTTTCTGATATATTCGGAATGAAATCGGTTGCGTTTTCAATCGGCAATGGCTCGCAAACCGTATCAATAACAAAACCGGCACGGCACAAAGCGGATATAATACTTGAAAAGGTTCTATGATATTTCTTTACTCCGTCAACATACCAAAAAGTATTTCTTTCGCCGGGTTGATTGTAATTTGAAAATGTAAACGAGGTGTAATTACCGTTTTCATCTTTATTATAGTGCTGTTTTCCGCCAAAAGTGGCTGTCACAATTGGATGTTCCTGTGAAAACAAAAGATATCCGCCGGTATTAAGCAGGTTATAAATATCATTTGCAAGCTTTTGAAAATCAGGCACATAATGAAAAGCCAAAGAACTGTACACAATATCAAATTTCATTGATAATTTATCTAATTCCGACATACTCATTTGAAGATACTTGATTTTATTGTTCTTTGCTTCTTTATTAGCAATCGCAAGCATTTTTTCGGAAATATCTATTCCTAAAACGCTTTCGGCACCGTTTCTGACAAAATCCACACAGTTGTGACCGCATCCGCAGCCCAAATCCAAAACAGATTTACCTGCTGTATCGGGCATTAGTTTTTTCATTGCCGGCTGCTCTATTAAATAATTGTAATTAGCCTTGTTATCACGCAATTTCTGATATTCCGAAAAGAATGTTTGGTCGTCAAAAATGTTTTGTTCAGGAATTAAAACAAACTCCCTTTTGTTTTAATAAATTTTCAGTTTTCTCAATTATAGGCGTATACCAATACGGCAATATCGCTTTTGCGTTTTCGGCTGAAAGCCACTGATATTTTTCAATTTCTTTTTCGTCGGTAGTTATGTTTTCCCTACACTCTGCAAGGAAAAGCACAACAGTTTTGATCTTACCGTCCGCAATTTCATATTGCACGGTTTCTCTGAAGCCTTGAACAAAATCAACTGAAATGCCGATTTCCTCTTTTATTTCTCTTTGCGCAGTTTCTTTTTCGGTTTCAAAGGCTTCCATATGTCCTTTCGGTACGCTGTATGTTTGCGACCGTCGCTGAAACAAACAAAGGTACTCAAAGCCTTCGGAGGTTTTCCTAAAAATAACTGCACCGCAGGATTTTTGAAACAATGCTTCAATTTCGGTTTCATAATACTGCTCTTGAAAATATATTTGTTCCCCGATTTCATTTTGCGTAAATGCAACGCCCTCCGGTGCCATAATCAGTTTGACCTCAATATCGTTACTTCTATATACAATTCCGATGATTTTACCGGTGTAATCGTTTACCGGAACATCTACACCTAATAAATAAACATCAAGTTCCTCACCGTCGCCGCCAAGCACGCCGGGAATATATCCGTAATTTATAGGATATGTTAAACTGTAGCCTGATTTTTTATGTATATAACCTATAGGGCGGTCTATTTTAATCGTTACCGTCTTGCCAAGATAGGACTTCACCAGTGAATCTCTTTCATTAACAGTCATAAATTACATCATCCCCCTTTAGCGTTACAGGCTTAAGTGCAACTAAACTATTGTAAATTATTTTAACATAATACGGGAAGTCACACAACAAAAATTTTTTATCCGATTTGCGATTTTATTTATCTGATATGAATTTATTAACCCGCTCACTCGGTGATAAGATCTTAAGCAGGCAGGTTTTGTTTTATAGTCTTTTTAATTTGCTGCTATGATTAACGATCAAGACTCATAAATAAAGGGGAAATAAAAAACCGCTTTATGAATCGGATTTGAAAAATAGCTGTTGCGAACTATTATGAAGCATCCTGTTTTTGGTATATCGTACTTTGTTAGGCTTGGTGCTTTTTGTGATACGCCTTTCTTCGTTCGGCGTGATATTTTTGCTTTCGCAAAAGTGATATTGCGCCTATGGTGCAGTGGTATTCTATTTGCGCACACAATTGCCGCAGGCAATATCACTCGGCGAAGCCGGATATCGCTGCACCGCAATAGAACTCGCATAAGAAGAATAGAACTGAAAAAGCACTTGCATTTGCAAGTGCTTTTTCTGGTGGGAGAGGATGGATTCGAACCATCGAAGCTGAAAGCAGCAGATTTACAGTCTGTCCCCTTTGGCCACTCGGGA
>CAKSEH010000026.1 GCA_934446475.1 uncultured Eubacteriales bacterium
CCTCATCATACTGAGTCGCTTCAAAGGACCTTGCTCTAACTGAGTTTCTGTTCGAAGAATCTGAATAGTTCTTCTCTTCCGGTCCTTCATCGTGATAAGTTGATTTATCTCCTTCAAACGATTTTTCGCTATGGGAAATATCTCTCCTTAATTGTATTGTTTTCTGTTTACTCAAGCGTTTGCGAAAACGAAACACCGTCCTCCAAATCAAATTTATCCGATCTGTACATAACAGTATACTCGTCACAGTCCGCAGGACTGATTTTTGCAAGTTTTTCCTGCGCTTCGGTAACCGATATATAAATATCGGGATTATGACGTGTGGTAGCTTTGACGGCTTTATATCCGCAGGATGCATAAAACCTTTCAAGAGATTTTGAGGCGGGTTTAAGAATAAAAAGAGTCCCGCTTTCGCTGCACACTTTATTTATAAGTTGCCTCATATATCCCTTGTTGCGTTCGCTTTTTTCGGTAGCGGCAGCATATATGTAGTATGCATTCACCGATATACCCTTTATAACTGCTTTGCAAGGGATTTTAAAGAGCATAGAAACCGTTTTTCCGCCTTTTTCAAGAGTTTCTATACAATGCCCCAACAAATCAAACAATACATCATCAAAAGGCAGATCACAGCCGAACGCCTCATTATATATTTTTCTCGGTGCATTATCACTCATAACAAATTACCCTTAGGGACGCAATTGTATTTTTGAAGCAATATATCAGGTTTGTAGGAGAGTTTTGCCTTTCTCAGTCCCTCAAGTCCCAAATCATCCTCACGGTTAATATATTTAAAATCTGAAAGCTCATTAAGGGCAAATTCTTTATTTATTACGGTATACCCCTCGGCATAATCGGCAAGCGCTTTTTCAATATGGATGTCAAAATAATTCTTATTTATTGCGGAGCCTATCGTAAATGCTACTATATCATCACCGACCCTGATAGCGCCGCCGACAGCATTTAAGGCATCGATATTATCAAGAATGGTATTAACTCCGGCTTTTTCACAGCGCATTGTATCGTTAAACCTGTCCGAATTTTCTTTATACCATTTATCGGCACAGATTTTAACATCATTTATATTAGCGGAGGTTATCCTTTCATACGTCCAATCAAACCGTTTTGAAAAAGATGATATATGGTTTCTTTTTGCGTGATATTTTTTACCCGACAAACTGCTTAAGTTTTCTCTTAAATATATATAATCGAAAGCGTCTCTATCATACGTTATATCATATTTGTCCGAAAAAACGGAATTAAATCTTTCAAATCTGTCGCCCTCCTGAGCCCAAAAAACAGGTTCTTCGCCTATAGTTTCGGAAAGCAGCGAAACTGCCCTTTCCATATCGTTTGAAAAAGGAAGAGAATATCTGTAAACACCGTCAAAATGAGAACGCATAAACAAACAGCCATCCTTTATGAGATAGCTGTTATCATACATTTCCTTCCAGACGACAAGATTGATCACGGTTGTCTCACAGGAATACTCGTTTTCCGTTCCTAAAAACGGTCTTATATAATCAATATCGTTAAAAGTGATCTTTTTAAAATCATTAAGCATTTTAAACCGTCATTCTCCTATTTTATCGCCCATTTTAACTACCGTTTCATAACCGCATTCCGTGTTTTCGGTTATTTCCCGTAAAATTTTAACCCCGTTAAGCAAAACTATAATTGTTGAGCCTCCGAAAAGGAACATACCCTTCTCTTCACCTTTTTTATGTTTGCCCGATTTATGATGATTATTTATTTTACCGACGCAGAGCGCACCGACTTCGATCTGAACAGCTTCTCCGTAATGCTCTGTTGAAAGAACCGTATATTCCCTGCTGTTGCGGTAAAAAACTTTATTGTTTAAAAAGGCTATCGGTTGAACGGTATGTAAAACGCCTTTTATAAATCGATGAGAAAATTCGGTCGCATCATCAAAATAAGCATAACGGTGGTAATCATCCACACAAAGTCTGAATATAAGGCAGGTGCCGCCCTTAAATTTTTCGGCAATAGATCTGTTTTCAAGTATATCCGCCAGTGCGTATTCACTGCCCTTAATGTTAAAAACGCTTTGATCGCTTATTTTGTATGCCGTAAGCTTTGCGTCACAAGGAGAAACAAGGCCATTGGAAAAAGGTCTGTTTTCGGGCTTGATTTCCCTTGTAAAAAAATCATTATAGCACTTGTATTCGGTGTTTTTATATTCGGACAAATCTATTTTAAAGTTCTTTACAGATTTTGCAATCATTCTTTTTGAAAGCCGGGAATTCATAAAAGCCCCTACAACCTTTGATACAAACGGTCTTGTGAGGAATTTAAGAATTATACGGCCAAAAACGGTTGTATACAAAAACTTAAGCGAACCGCCGGAAGGCTGTGTGTTGATTTTAATTCTTTTAAACTGCATGGCCCGTTAAATATGCCCTTGCAAAAAACACAATGAACAAGAATTCGACTGCCCCTATTGCGACCATAATAAGAATTTCTTTAAGACCGGGTTTACCTATCTTAATTTTACTTAAAAATAGGAAACCTGTAAGGAGCATAGTTACAAGGTAAATGGGAGAAATATCTACTCTCCTGCCGTATACAAACTGAATGAGCGAAACAGTCGGAAATATTATTGCGGCAGATGTTACGGGAAGACCCGTATATTCTTTTCTTTTTGCCGATGTCTCTTTTTGGCGTTTCGTTTCGCTGACATTGAAATACGCAAGCCTTATCAGAGCCGCCAAAACAAAGAGACAGAAGACTATCATATAAATATAAGTTTTAAGCGCACCGAAAGGCTTCAATATATTAAGAATATTACTTTTTCTGTGTATGTCGAGGTGGCTCATATAGATGGCATAGCATATTGAACATGGCAGCACACCGAATGCCAAAAGATCGGTAAGAGAGTCTATCTGTATACCGAAATGTTTTTCATCCTCAGTGCTTTTTTTACGTGTTCTTGCAATCATACCGTCAAAAGCGTCAAAAAGGCCGCAAAGCATAAGACAGGTCGTCGCAATAAACGGATGACCCTCGCCCGTCAGTCCCGCAAAAATGCCGAAAACCGCCGAAATAAGCGACATATATGTAAGAATTACCGTATAATTATAATAGCCTAACATTTTTCCCTCTTCATTCGCATAATTTTTCTGTCACTTAAGTATATCACATAATGTCTTTTTTTGCAATAAAAGGATACCTGAAATGCGGTATCCTTTTATTTTGAAATTTTATCTGAACACGGCAGGCACGGTTCCGTTTTTATCAACGGTATAGATATCTGTTATACTGCCCTGTGCTTTATTCGAAAGAATAATTGCGCCTGCCTGATGCTTATAAAGAAGTATATTGGCTTTCTCGCTGTTTTTAAAGGTGTTGTTTTCAATAAGGGCCCCGTATTCCCAGGGACCTACCCAGGTATTAGTGTCCGCAAGGTGATTAAAATCTTTGTTAGGAGTTCCGAGCAAAACTCCGACTCCGCCAAGCCCCGGCTTTAGGGTTTTTTCGCCGAAATCAAGCATATTTTCAAAGTTGTTGTTTCTGACTGCCACTCCGAGACTTGTATACATAGGTATTTCTCCCGAGCCTCCCGGTCTTACAATTGCCATAATAAACCGTATTCCGATGGATACATCTTTTATAGCGTTATTATCTATGTATGTCCAGTATACAACATTTTGCAGATCGGGACCTTTTTCATCGCAGACATATCTTGAAGTTACGCACACACCGTACGCCATATTTCGCATTATATTTTTATTTATGAAGCAGTTATAAGTATTACCGTAAATCTGGACTGCGCATGTCGCTGTTTCATATTCGGTATGATTTGTAAAGCAATCAAACAGATTGTTATAAATCGCATAATTATGAAATCCCGAAGTCACCAGTATCCTGCTCGTTTCATCGGGTAAAATGTTCCATTCACGGTCGACAGTAAGTTCTTTGCCTTTAATTTTCTTTAAAAGGCGCCACTGTCCCGTTCCTTTGCCCTTGGTTATTGCAACAACAGAATTTCCCTGTATGTTAAGCGCTTTTTTTAAAGTAACAGAATCTTTGGTTAATGAAACGGCAAAGTCGTTGTATTTATTCCTTATATTTTCGAGCATTACTTGTTCGCCGGCATTATCTTTCGGAAGTCCGGTATTTTGAATTTTGTTGTTTGAAATATACTGATTATAGTTAAAGCCCTGTATTGCAAATGCTCTTCCGCCGCTGAAATCATCATTTTCGGAAAGATATCCGTTTTTATTTTTTTCAAGATACTTGCCGCATATTTTATTTTTTGACCCGTCAAGGCATACGGTATCCCAGATAAGCGTTGTGTTTTGATTATAATAGGGGCCTGTATAGAAAACGCCGCTGTAATCGTTATCTGTTATAAATACCTTTTTACAATCGCTTGACCATATCATAGAGCCGGCTTCAAACTTATTATCGGACACTACAACATTTTCTGTGTGCGCCGCTGTTATGCAGTTTTGCAGACTTCTCTCTTTTGTAAACTGTGTGAATTTGCAGTTATGGACATAAAGCGAAAACGATCCCGAATTATCGTACGAATTCTTTGTTTCTATAAAACCGCTTAATAACTTATCTTCCCTTACATCTTTAAAATAAAGTTTTTCAAATTCGCAAACGGAGCTGAGAACAAACTTTTGTCCGCCTGCATCGCCGTTTTCATCAAGCTTTGAATCGTTTTTTATAACCGAACCATCACCGTCGCCCATAAATTTAAGGACTTTATTTACCTTGATACTTCCAATTAAATTATATATTCCATTCGGGAAATATATGATATCTTTGTCCCCTGCCGCATCAATCGCTTTTTGAACCGCAGCGGTATCATCCTTGCCGTTATCGGCAGGGTCTGCGCCGTAGTCCTTTACATTTATTTTCTTGCCGGTAAAATTATTGACCTTATTTTTGCTGAATTTTACCTTCTCGGGAGCTGTTGCAAAGCAGGAATCTCCTCCGTGTCCGTTATGCAGTTTTATTTCGTATTCCTCGCCGTCGGTAAGTCCGTCCGGCATTGTAAAGGTTACTTTATACGGGTCTGCATATTTTACATTAAGCTCTCTGTACTTTCCGTCTTTACTTATAAGATATCCGTAAGTCTTATCTGTTCCCTCTGCGTTATCCGTAGTAAGGTTTTCCCCGTAAACATTTATATCGTCCCCTGCCGCAAGGTGTGTCAGACCTATCCACCATATAAGAGGTTTATTTATAATCTCTATTTCGCTTTTGCCTTTTGAGTTTTCAAAATATATTCCGTATGCCCCGTATTTTATCGAACTGTCTACGGTTACGGCTGCATTACTGTCGTCAACAAAGCTTACCTGCGCTTCGCTTGCTTTTCCGTTATCCTTTTCGCTTTGCGAATAAACATAGGCTTTTGCCCCAGTAAAGCCCTCTCCCGTTACTGTTATCGTATTCCCGGGATTCACCTGTTTTGACAGCTCACCTATAACAGGTGCTCCGTCAGTTGTCTTAATCTCCGGTATATTAAATACATCTCCCGGCGCTGTAAGTTTCTCGCTGTGCCATTTTGTGTCGTTTACTTTTGCTTGTTTTGTCTTTCCTCTACAGGCCGTAAGACCTGACAAGATACAAAAAACGAGCAATATTACCGTGGATTTTCTAAGGCTCATAATCTTTCTCCTTTACAATAAATACGGCCCTATTAACCGCAATTTAATTTTACGGATATCAGGGCCGTATGTCAAGGAAAACATCTTGATTTTGATATATTGATTATTTGTAAATTTGCGGTTCTGCCCCGCCCGTATCTACCGTATAAACATCGTGTTTAGATGAGCTGTCAGAGTTTGAAATAAGCACAGTTCCACGTTGATTTTTACACAGAGAAATATTAACAAGTTCGCAATTTTCAAATTTGCAGTTTTCAATAACGGTGCCGTATTCCCAAGCACCGTCCCACTCGGTGTTGGGATATCCTCCGAGTTCTTTCCGTGCAGTTCCGATAAGTATACCGATACCTCCCAGACCTTGCCCACGGCGGTTATAACCTTCTCCGTGTTCCGTAATATTTGTAAACGAATTGTTGCGTATTATTATTCCTACGCTTGAATGAAGCGGCAATTCATCCGTCAGGTCATCAACTCTGAGTGCAGCAAGAGTCACCCAGACGCCGCAAGTAACATTGCTTACCGAGTTATCATCAAAATAAGCCCAATATACGACATTTTGCGCATATGTTTTTTTATCGTCCATATCGGTATCCCGTTGATTAAGTATATAATGTGATGTAAAAGAAACTCCGCTTGCCATATTTTTCATCACATTTTTTGTTATATAGCAGTTAAACGTGTTTCCGTAAACCTGGACTCCGGAAGTTGCGGTATAGCTTTGATTATATGTTTTAAAGCCGTCTATACTGTTATTGTATATTGCAAAATTATGAAATGAAGCACTTATCAAAATACGGCTGGTAGAATCCGGGATAATATTCCATTCTTTATCAACTGTCACTGTGCTGCCTTTATACCCTTTTACATATCTTACCTGACCCATACCTTTGCCGCTTACTACAGCCACTTCAAAATTTTTAGAGAGCTGAATAGACTTTTTTGTCTGTATGCTCTGATTATCAGCGGCAATTATCGTGTCATTATACTTATTAAATATATTTTCAAGCATAATTTGTTCGCCGGCATTATCGTTCGGAAGTCCTGTTCGCATCATAGTATTCTTTGAAATGTAAAAATCGTAAACAAAACCCTGTATCGCAAATGTTCTTCCCACCGTACAATCATCCTTAAGAGAAAGTGTACCGTCAGGGTCGGTCAATAAGTCTTTACCGTAAAACTTATTTCCCGAACAGTCAAGTTTATAAGAGTCCCATACGAGGGTGCCGTTTTGGTCGTAATACTGACCCGTTTTATTATTTCCGCAAAAATCATTGTCAGTTATAAAAATTTTATTGCAACCGTTGACCCATATAAGTTTAGTGGCCTCAAATGAATTTGAATTTATTATTATACCGTCAGAATTTGCTGCTACAATACAGGCTATTGAGGAACGTTTCTCACTTGCCTGTAAAAATCTGCAATCTGTTACGCAAAGAGAATTACCGCCGCCGTTATAAAGGTTTTCAATGGATATAAAAGAATTTATAAAGTTATCTTTTCTGACATCCTTAAAGTACAGACTTTGAAATTTACAAGGATCTGCCTTTAATTCAAAAACCGCCTTTTTATTTAATTTATCGCTCCTGCCGTTTAAAATAACCGATTTTGAACCTTCGCCCAAAAAGCTTACCGAAGTGCTTACTTCTATCGAGCCG
>CAKSEH010000027.1 GCA_934446475.1 uncultured Eubacteriales bacterium
TTTGAGTTTTTTAACAATCCTTCCGTCACGGCTCCGCCGTGCCACCCTCCTTTACACAAGGAGGGCTTTATTATTTTCAGGCTCCCTTCTTTTTTGAAAACAGAGGTCATTCCCCGTACTCGGGGAAATGTCTGCGAAGCAGACAAAAGGGTTTCCCCCGATTTGGCAAAAGCCAAAAGAAGTGAGCCTCTGAGGCAGTTTTACCGGTTGCTTTGCAGGTGAAAGGGTGCGGTGTTTCGGAGAAAAGCCTACCAAGCAAAACTGAATTTAAGGTGTTCTTATAAATAATAAATGGGACTATCAAATTAAGATAGTCCCATAAAACTGCGTTTTACAATGCAGCGTTCAATATTTTACATTTTTGCAAGGTTTGCCTTAAGGGTCTCAAGCTGCTCTTTAAGCTCTTCAGGGAGCTTATCGCCGAATTTCTTATAATGCTCTTCGATCTCAGCAGCCTCTTTTTCCCAAACTTCCTTGTCAACCTTAAGAATTGACTTTAAGGTATCCATATCCATATCAAGGTCTGTAAGGTCAATATCTTCGGGCTTCGGAACATAGCCGATAGCGGTTTCGGTTGCGTCAGCCTTGCCCTCGCAGCGATCGATTATCCAGTTAAGGACACGCATATTGTCGCCGAATCCGGGCCATACGAAGTTGCCCTCATCGTCGGTACGGAACCAGTTGACATTGAATATCTTCGGAGCCTTATCGCCGAGCTTTTCGCCCATATCGAGCCAATGACGGAAATAATCGCCCATATTGTATCCGCAGAACGGGAGCATAGCCATCGGGTCACGGCGGACAACGCCTACTGCGCCGGCAGCTGCTGCGGTTGTTTCGGAAGCCATAGTCGAACCTACGAATACGCCGTTTACCCAATCCTTTGATTGATATACGAGCGGAGCACACTTAGCACGGCGGCCGCCGAATATTATTGCAGATATCGGAACGCCTGCGCCCTTATCAAACTCATCGGATATGCAGGGGCAATTCTTTGCCGGAGCTGTAAATCTTGAGTTGGGGTGAGCGGCATAGGTCGATTTATCCGCTTTATCAAACTTAGAAGCATCCCACTTGTTGCCCTTCCAATCTATGCAGTTCGTCGGGAGATCCTTGTTAAGACCTTCCCACCAAACGGTGTTATCGTCAAGATTGAGTGCAACGTTGGTAAATATTGTATTCTTCTTTGTGCTCTCAAGAGCATTGAAGTTTGAGTGAGCGTTTGTTCCGGGAGCGACACCGAAAAATCCGTTCTCGGGGTTTATTGCATAAAGTCTGCCGTCAGCGCCTATCTTCATCCAGGAGATATCGTCGCCCACAGTCCAGATCTTATAGCCTTTCTTGCGGAGATACTCAGGCGGAATAAGCATTGCAAGGTTTGTTTTACCGCAAGCCGACGGGAATGCGGCAGCTATATACTTAACCTCGCCCTTCGGATTTTCAAGACCTAAGATGAGCATATGTTCAGCCATCCAGCCTTCTTTCCAACCCTGATAAGAAGCTATTCTGAGTGCAAAGCACTTTTTGCCGAGAAGAACATTACCGCCGTAAGCAGAGTTTACGGAAATAATGGTGTTATCTTCGGGGAACTGACAGATGTAACGGTTTTCGGGGTCTATATCGCAGGAAGCGTGCAGACCTCTTACCCAGTCGTTCGAATCGCCCAGGACATCAAGAACCTTCTGACCAACTCTTGTCATAATAGCCATATTAAGAACAACATACTTTGAGTCTGTTACCTCAATACCTGCTTTTGCAAGGGGAGATCCTATAGGACCCATTGAGAACGGGATTATATACATTGTTCTGCCCTTATAAGAGCCTCTGGCTATCTTATAAAGTCTTTCATACATCTCTGCGGGATCGCACCAGTTATTGGTGGGGCCTGCGTTTTCTTTTGTTTTAGAACAAATAAAGGTTCTGTTTTCAACACGGGCAACATCGTTGGGGCGTGTTCTGTGAAGATAGCATCCGGGAAGTTTCTCCTCGTTAAGCTTAATCATTTCGCCCGATTCAACCGCTCCCTTGCGGATCTCGTCAAGCTGAGCCTCGCTGCCGTCTATCCAGACAACCTTATCAGGATTTACAAGCTCCTTGACCTTGTCAAGCCACTCTAAAACTGTCTTATTCTCAGTCATTTTAAAGTCTCCTTCTTTAGGTTTGCGGGAATCCCACCCGTCACACCTGAATCTAAAATTTTACCTCATACATTATATTACCCTGTGCCGCAAATGTCAACCGACTTTGACTTAAAATTAACAATATCTTCATAAAATGTAGGCTGTTGTTTTCGGCTCGCATACAATTAACTTAAAATCTTTCAAGGAATGTGTGGCAATCCTTACTGTCTCCGTCACGCCAACCCGGAATAGTTGCCATATTGACATTATGGAGACTGCGAAAAATGTTATCGTCCGCCTCGGGATTTAAGGTTCTTATATACTTTATAAGTTCTTTTGTCTCCTTTCGCTTGGAAAGGGATTCATCGTGTGCGCTTTGCTCGGTAAATCTGCAGGCGCACTGCAAAAACCTGAGTTTGTTATACTCCGCCCACGAAATTATATGTCTTTCCTTAACCTTATAAAGCGGCCTTATAAGCTCCATTCCCTCAAAATTGGTACTGTGAAGCTTAGGAAGCATCGTTTTTATCTCGCTTGCGTATGTCATACTCATAAGCGCTGTCTCTATAACATCGTCAAGATGATGACCGAGGGCTATTTTATTGCACCCTCTCTTTTTTGCCTCGGCATAGAGAGCGCCTCTCCTCATTCTTGCGCACAGATAACAGGGGGATCCACCGGCGGTTGTGACCACTTCGAAAATATCGCTTTTGAATATTTCGGCGTCTATTTCCATAAGCTTTGCGTTTTCCTCAAGCAGCTTTCTGTTTGGCTCGGCATAACCGGGGTCCATAACCAGATATTTCACGCTAAACGGGACTTCGCTGTGACGGCAGAGCTCCTGCATACACTTTGCAAGAAGCATAGAATCCTTACCGCCTGAAATGCAGACGGCGATACAGTCGTTTTCCTTTATAAGCTCATACTCCTTAACTGCGCCTATAAAGTTGTTCCATATATCCTTTCGGTACTTCTTGATTATGCTTCTTTCTATCTGTTGGGCTTTAGTGAGTTCTCTCGGCATACTGTTTTATCTTATTCCTTATATATTCTATCTGTTTCTCTACCGAGGCGACGCAGGTTCCGCCCTCGGATATTCTTCTGCTTACACAAACGTCAAGGTCTATGTTCTTATAGACATCGTCCTCTATCAAATCGCAGAACTCTTTATATTTGCATATGGGAAGTTCTTCGAGAACGGTTTTGTTTTCTATGCAATAAGCCACCGTTTTGCCCGATATCTTATAAGCGTCCCTGAAAGGAAGACCCTTTTTAACAAGATAATCCGCAAGGTCGGTTGCGTTTATAAATCCGTTTTTGCAGGCTGTTTTCATATTATCCTCAAGCACTTTGATATCAGGAATCATTCCGCAAAGCACCTTAAGGCACATCTTCACCGTATCGCAGGCATCGAAAACACCCTCCTTGTCCTCCTGCATATCTTTGTTATATGCAAGTGGCAGACCTTTAAGGGTCGTAAGCAGACCGATAAGGTCACCGTATACCCTGCCCGTTTTGCCTCTTATAAGTTCCGCCATATCGGGATTTTTCTTTTGGGGCATTATCGATGAGCCGGTAGTGAAAGCGTCAGATATCTCGATGAACTTAAACTCCCAGCTCGACCATAGAATAAGCTCCTCCGAAAGCCTCGAAAGATGCATCATAAGTATAGAAAAGCAACTTAACAGTTCTGCGGCAAAATCCCTGTCGGAAACACCGTCGATACTGTTTAGCGATATGCTTTCAAACCCGAGTTCCCGTGCTTCAAAGCGGCGATCGGTATTATAGGTTGTTCCGGCGAGTGCACAGGAGCCTATCGGAGACACATTCATTCTTTTAACGCAGTCAAAAAGTCTGTCCGTATCCCTCAGCAGCATCATACAGTAAGCCGACAAATGGTGGCCGAATGTAATAGGTTGAGCACGCTGAAGGTGGGTATATCCGGGCATTATTGCCGCTTTGTGAGCCTCCGCCTTATCGCACAAGGCACCGATGAGTTCCTTTAAAAGTTCGAATATTTCGTCCGCTTCGTCTCTCAGATACATTCTCAGATCAAGTGCGACCTGATCGTTGCGGCTTCTTGCCGTATGAAGTTTTTTACCCAGCTCCCCTATTCTTTCGGTGAGCTTTTGCTCTACAAACATATGTATATCTTCGCTTTTGGGATCAATTTCGAGAGCACCCGATTCAAGGTCTTTCAATATGCCGTCAAGCCCGTCTATAATGCCGTTTGCCTCGTCTTCGGATATTATTCCGCAGCTTGCAAGCATCGCTGCGTGCGCCATACTGCCCTTTATATCCTGCTTATACATTCTGCTGTCAAATCTTATCGAAGAGTTAAAGTCATCGGCAATGCTGTTTACCGCACCGCCGGTTCTGCCTGCCCACATTTTCATAAGTTTTCTTCCCTCGGTTTGAAAGAAGGCATCGGCATAAGCTTGAAAAGATTTCTCTTGTGCATACTGTCGATCTTATTTTTCGTTTCAATATCGTCTATTTCTCCCGTGCGGATGTATCTGTCAAGTACGGCATAGGTAAACCCAAGGTTGTCCTCGTCTGTTTTTCCGCAAAGACCGTCGATAGGCGGCTTGTCCACCAAAACATCGGGAAGCTCCAGCAGCCTGCCTATCCTTTTTACCTCATCGACCGTAAGGTTTGAAAGCGGACTGAAATCGCCTGCGGCGTCGCCGTACCTGGTGGCATAACCTACCCAATCTTCGGAAAGATTGCAGGTGTTGGCGACTCTGCCGTTTAAGCTTTGTGAAACAAGATAAAGCGTTGCCATTCTTATTCTGGGGGAGAGATTTATAACGCTCTGGTTTGAAAGCTCAAAGTTTTCGGGAAGAGCGTTTTTAAGGCCCTCAACACTGTCCTTTATATTAACGGTATAACTCTTTATCCCGAGATGATTTACAAGAAGTTCGGCACAGTCTATATCGTGCTGCTGTCCGCACGGCATAAGAACTCCTATAACTCTGTCCTTACCGAGAGCTTCAACGCAAAGCGCTGCTGTTACCGAACTGTCCTTACCGCCGGAAATTCCGACAACTGCGTTACAGTCTTTACCGTTTTCCTCAAAAAAATCCCTGATCCACCTGACACATTCTTCTTTAACAAGCTTTGCGTCAAACATAGCAATACCTCCTGTATATGTTTTTATTTGTCTTTTTAATGTTCCTAATCGCCCTAAAGCAAAGTATTAAGCCCCTTGCTGCGGCGGTTTTATAGTTTCAATGTCCTCAAACAAAAACAGTATGTTTTTAAATGCGGATGCATTTCGTCGGCAGCAAAACGCCGACGGTTTGAGGTTATTATAACATAAAACCAAAGGTCGAAGAGCTTTGAAGCGGCTTTGCCGCCCGCCGCAAAAAGTGCGGCGGTTTTATAGTTTCAATGTCCTCAAACAAAAACAGTATGTTTTTAAATGCGGATGCATTTCGTCGGCAGCAAAACGCCGACGGTTT
>CAKSEH010000028.1 GCA_934446475.1 uncultured Eubacteriales bacterium
TTAATCTCCGGTATATTAAATACATCTCCCGGCGCTGTAAGTTTCTCGCTGTGCCATTTTGTGTCGTTTACTTTTGCGGTATTCTTATCTCCCGAAGAAGATGAACCGCAGCCTGCAAACGATGCAATCATACTTAACATAAGAAAAAATGATGTAAGCTTAAAAAGTTTTTTCATATATTCCCCTCCGAATAATGCCGCACCCCGGCGCATATAGCACCGGAGACAGCAGTGGATTTTTTAAATCGATTGTTACGGATCTTCCTGTTTACTCTGCGTTTTCCGAATCTTCGGTATTTTTATTGTCCGTTTCTACAGCTGACTTCTTTTTCCTGGCAGCAAATATAACCAAAAATGCAATGCTGACAGCTACAGCTGTTCCTGCGAAAACTATCAAAACAGTAAGCCATACAGGAAGTCCGGCGTTTTCCTTTGCCTGTGTTTTATCGTCCTTAGTATCAGATATAGATTTATCTGCTCCGGCAGCGCTTGTGCCGTCATCCAGTTCCGAGCTGTTATTGTCTGTATATCCGTCGCTCGTTGTAGCACCGTTCAAACTCAAATCGGGTGTTTCAAAAACAAGTTTCTTACCGGAAAGATCATAAATTTCTTTATCCGAAGAATACTTAACAATTCTGAAATTCGAAAAATAACACGGAGCAAAATCATCCTTCTGACCGCCGTACTGAATATGTAAATTAAAATGATACACAGAAGCCGGATCTTCTAACTTCGGAAGTGATTTTTGCGGACGGCTGACGGCAGTATTCCACTTTTCGGGATCTTCATAATCAACAATAGTGGCAGATGTTCCCGAAAGCCATCCGCCTTCGCCCGAAAGCTTTATGTCGTAGCCTGCCAAATCGCCTTTATAATCATAAACAACCGCAAAGTTTGTTCCTTCCTGCGCACTTTCTATCATAAAGGGCCAACAGGCTATGCCATCCCAAGTTTTATCTATTTTTGTAAATTTAAGAGCTGTTTTACCGTCTACCTTTTCAATGGTACACATATCCGAAGGGCATTTGCCTTCGTTCGAACTTCCCCAGTATTTAAAACCCTGAGAAAAATCCAGATTAGTGGGTTCGGGAAGATATTCTTTACTGCCGGGAGAATACATATAGTTATTCCTCGGCGAGCGTATTCCGTTTTCCACAGTTCCGAAAATCGAATCATCTTCCGCTAAAACCGAAAATGCGGTGAAGATAAAGATTGTTAAAGATAAAACAAGCAAGAATATTCTTTTGATGGATTTTTTCATATTTTCTGCTCCTTTTTGCTATTATCACTAATTTTTTATCGGTATGTGCAACCGTTATATATAATTATATAATACAGTTTAATATATTGCAAGTCAAATAATGCTGTAAATGTTGGATTTTCAGGACAAAATATGCTGTCATTTATACACTGCCCTATCTAAGTAATAATTTATAACAATTTGCATTTGATTACAACCTATATTATTGCTTTCTTTTAATACTTTTCTGCTGACAAAAAAAGAACCTCATCATATGATAATGTCCCCTCTTATACATTTTAAGAATAGGTTTTAATTATGTTGTTTGCTATTTCTGTTTTCGGAGCACAAGTATCCATTGCCTGTTTTTCGATATATCTGTGAGCTTCCGATTCGGTCATTTTAAGATTTGTTATAAGCAGCCATTTTGCTTTATTTACGGTTCTTATCTCCGCCATTTTTTCGTCTAAGGACTTTGACTTGGCACCTATTCTGCGAAGCCTCTCTCTGGTTGCACAGCCCCATTTAAGAGCAAGCGATGCTGTTTGCATTGATATAGGTTTCGGAAGCACATAAACTCCGAAGTCAACTACCCGTTCATAGATCTGTTCAAAATCTTCATTTTTAACAATGAGCATAGCGACTGAACCGTCCCTTGAAGAAGCGTCCAAAGCAGCAGCTGTTCCGTAGTCATCCGAAAGAGGAGAATTAACTATAACTATGTCAAAAGACCTGTCAAGCATAGCCCTCCTTGCAGAATCGGCACTTTGAACACAGAGAATCGGTTCATAGTGTGATTCCGGCAAAATAGAGCGGAGCGAAGTTGTCATTTTTTCGCTTTGTGATACTATCAAAACGCTGTAGACCTGACCGCCGAAAAGCATTCTCCGCCCCCCTTATAATTATTTAAAATATACATCTGTTAACATTCTCGGTAAAACTTTGTCGGCAAATCCCGACTTTGCAACTTTCTTTGCTTCATCAATACTTGCAGGTAAAGCCTTGTAATCCGAATTTTCTTCTTTAAAACCGGAATTAAGGTCGGTGCTGCAGGGCTGCGGCAGCACAAAATTGTTATCAACGCCCTGCATCCCCGCAAATACTATAAGCGCAAAAGCAAGATACGGATTAGCACTTGAATCCGGAGAGCGCAAAACAGCTTTCACAATTTCGTCGCCGGCACAGAAAACACGCATAAGCTGCGAATAGTTTTCAAGAGAGTAAGCTATATACTTAGGAGCTTTCCATCTTCCGAGACGCTCATAAGAATTCGCCGTCGGATTTAAAAAGGCTGTCATTTCATCGACCTTTGAAAGTACACCGGCGATAGCCTTGCGTGTAACATTTTTGCCGTCCTTAAAAACGGAAAATCCTATGTGGAAACCGTTTCCCGGATTTCCGACAAGAGGTTTCGGCGAAAAGTCCGCATAAAGACCGTTCCTTGCCGCAACCGTGCGAACAACACTCTTATATGTAATTGCATTGTCGGCAGCAACAACAGGGTCTGATGCGGCAAAATCTATTTCATTTTGACCGGGGCCTTCTTCGTGATGAGAAAACTCTGGAGTTATACCCATTTGTTCTAATGTAAGGCATATTTCTCTGCGGACATTTTCGCCTTTATCCTCAGGGGCTATGTCCATATATCCTGCCGTATCATAAGGTTGTTTTGTAGGATTACCGAACTCGTCCGTTTTGAAAAGATAAAATTCAAGTCTTGAAGAAAACCTGAATTCGATTCCGCTCTTTGCGGCGGCAGAAACGGCTTTTTTTAAAATGTTACGAGTATCATTTTCAAACGGCGTACCGTCTGCATAGGTTATATCACAAAACATACGCACAACTCTTCCGTGCTCAGGGCGCCAGGGAAGAACCGAAAGTGTATGCGGATCGGGACGCAGAAATAAATCGGAATGAACTGCCGAACCGAAACCAGTTATAGCCGAAGCGTCTATAGCTATTCCGGATTCAAAGGCTTTTTTTATCTCGCCAGAGAGAACCGAAATGTTTTTTTGCACTCCGAACACATCGCAAAATGCCAATTTGACAAATTTAATATCTTCCGACAGTATATACTCTGTTACTTCCTGTTTTGAATAATTCATAAGACGCTAACCTGCCTTAACTTAAATTTATGATTTGGAAATATCATCAATGCTCAGCGCCGCCTTGTGCGGAATCGGTTTCCATTCAACCTTTGTAAACAATGCTATTACAAGCGAAAGCTTACCTATCAGATCGAATATGGGAAAGGTGATACAAAACCAAACTTTTTTATACCACTTTATCGATTTAATTCTTTTTTGCTCCGATATGAAGACATATGCGGCTATTATCATTTGCGTTACATATGTCCTCGCCGTCCAGTAAAGCGTACCGGTGGTAAGAGCAAAATAGGCACCGAAATGTCTGCCCGCTATTATAAGAAGACTGATCCTCAGCAAATATACGGTTATCCTTTTTAAAACCGTATAAAGTGAAAGAGGAAAAACCGTGGTAAGCATATCATAGCTCATAAATCTTATAAGGAGACGCTCAAAAAACGGCCTTTTTCGGCAGCTTTTAGGAAGCACGAATATATTAACAAAGAGTTTTCCGCCCGACTCGATAAGCGCCTGTAAATGACCTTTGGCCCATCTGATACGCTGACGCATTGCGGTTTTAATATCAACCGGTTGTTCATCGTAAAATTCAGCGGCATTGTTAAAAGAAATGCGATAGCCCTGAACAACAGCATCGGCAGAAAGTGCACGGTCTTCGGTTAAAGATGTGTAGCTCCAACCGTCCTTTATAATTTCATTAGCCATTAAAAAGCCCGTCCCCTGTATTCTTGAGGCAAGTCGGCAAACGGATTTTGCACGATGTTCCGTCCTGACTGTCCTGAGCCAATGAAGACCGTAAGAAGCGGATATCCAGTTATCGTCAAAGTTTTTGGTGTTACGGTAAGAAACTATTATTTTTTCTCCCGCATCAAACGAATCGTTCATACGGGATATAAAATCCCCTTTGAGCAGGTTATCGGCATCAAAAACAAAGTAACCCTCATAACTTTCTATGCCGTAATCTCTGTTTATGCACTCAACAAGAAATTGAAGTGCATAACCCTTAGTGCGATGGTCGTTATCAAAGCGTTCGTAACAAACAGCTCCGTACTTACGGGCAACTTCGGCGGTATCATCCGTGCAATTATCTGCAACGACAAATATATCAACAAGTTCGCTCGGATAATCCTGTTTTCTTATACTGTCAACCAGATTACCGATAACTGCAGATTCATTTCTTGCGGGAACCAAAACCGCATATTTATGAAAATTCTTTGCAGGAGGAAATTTTCTCGTTGCAAAAAGACCGATAACGGTGTAAAGCCCTTTATATTTCCAAAGCCAGCCAAATATGCTGCTTATAACACCGAGCACGGCTATAATGCCGAGGGCCTCCGAAGTATACGTATCCATTAAATCACCATACCGTATTATATATAAACCCAAAATGTAAGGTTTTTTGCTTTTGCCGCCCGCCGCAAAAAGTGCGGCGGTTTTATAGTTTCAATGTTCTCAAACAAAAACAGTATGTTTTTAAATGCGGATGCATTTCGTCGGCAGCAAAACGCCGACGGTTTGAGGTTATTATAACACAAAACCAAAGGTCGAAGAGCTTTGAGGCGGTTTTGCCGCCCGCCGCAGCAAGGTGCGGCGATTTTATAGTTTCAATGTTCTAAAACAAAACGGAACGTTTTAAATGCGAATGCATTTCGTCGGCTGTGA
>CAKSEH010000029.1 GCA_934446475.1 uncultured Eubacteriales bacterium
TTGGAGCGGGTGATGGGAATCGAACCCACACGACCAGCTTGGAAGGCTGGGATTCTAGCCATTGAACTACACCCGCACCTGCGACGCTAATTATAATATCACAAACGCTTTGCTAAGTCAAGTGTTTTTTCTTCTTTTTATGCAGATTATCAGTAAAATCATAAATCAAGTCGTCGCAATTGCAAATAAATATATACATTAGCAAATAATAATTATAATTCCATCCCCCGCACCTTATTCAAAAACCGAAAAAGATGCAAATGCGAGCGAAAATCATTAAAAAACACATCTACCCTATTTATCTTCCGCTTTGCCGAATGCGGCTTTATTTCTTTTCTTTCTGTGTCTGCGAATTATTAAGGTGACAACAAAAGCAATGATACCGAGCAGGAGCCAATAAGGGAGCGCCGCTATCATAAACGAAAGGAAATTAAGCGAACCTTTTCCCACATCGGAAAGATTGTCAACAAGTCCGTTCCAAGTCCTTACAAACCAATTCTGATTTTTGCCTGAAGTCTCCTTTTCTACCTCGCTGATATAAATCGTAAAAGTAGTGTAATCTATGAGATTATCCATTTGTTTTAACTTACTCTCGTACGATTCTATTTCGGCTATAACTTCGGTCAACTTTTCATATACCGTAATTGTATCGGAAACATTAGAAGATTGCGAAAGCAGTTTTTCAAGAGTTTCTTTTTCTAAATTAAGGGCCTTTATTCTGCTCTGCGTATCAATATACCGTTCGGTGACATCATCCGTGTCGACGGATCGGTTCACAACATTGCAATTTTTAGATATAAAGTCCGAAAAATCAGACTGTTTGCTTTTCGGAATACGAATTTTCAGTTCCGCTGTTCGTTTATCCGTCCCGTAATAACTGTTGCCTTCTATTTTCGAGTTTTCGATATATCCGCCCGACTGTTTTACCGAAGCGTCGATGTTATCCATAAGTTTATCAAAGGTCTTAGTTTCAACGGTAAGACTGATATATTCAATAATTTTTCGATTTTGCGTAATCTGTTCCGACGTTTTCGCAGACTGCGACTCTTCTTTAATTGAATCGGCATTTTCTGACGAATCACTGTAATATGTATTTCCTTTTGATGCACTGCCGTCTGCCGTTTTTCCGCAGCCGCAAAATAATGCCGCAATCACAAATAATAAGACGATTAAAAAGCCTGTTTTTTTCATAAGCTCACTCCATTTTAATGATAATTTCGTTGTAGATATTAAAGGTCAGATTGCTTAGGTTTTACCGCATAAACACATATTTATTAGGTCTGCCGCCTCACAAGGTTTATTTAGGTCAATACGCAGAATCGTTCTATGTGTATCTCCCTCAAAAATGTCGGCTGCATTTGTGTTGCTATTGCCAAACGATAGGTTTGTTGTTTATGCCGATAAAACTTCCTCTGTTTGAATTACCGGCAGAGCAAACAGAACCTGTGGACCCGTAATATTCTGTTTTGCCGTCTTTTGTAACAAAACAAATAGCGGCCGGTCCGTGCAGAAAAACATTGTTTATATTACTGAATAATCGCTTGCCGTTTAGATAGGTATATTCAGGTTCTTCGGTATTTTCCGGACCGTTTGAAAGGACTTCCCCCCATAAGTAGGCATTACCGCTAAAATCAACAGCAACTATTGTCTCAAAAGAACTTGAAAATGTTTTGATATTTTCCGCCAAAATACAACTTTCATATTCATCCGAATCATTTCCCGCCAATTCACCGTTTTTACCGTAAAAATGAAGTCGGCCGTTCTCAAGAATTAACAATAAATCAGGATAACATAATATTTTAAACGGTGAATCGGTTTTTGAAAATTTACACTTTTTTATATAATCACAGAAAAATGCATCCTTGGCTTTTTCCCCATAACATTCAATTTCACCATTGTTTTTAATATACAAAACTCCGTCTCCTGTTATAGAGAAATCACAAACATCATAAGCGAGCAGTTTCGGCTTTTCAATACTATAGGTTTCTCCATCGTAATCACCGATAAGATAAAGTTTATCAAAAACATCCTTATAAACTGTAAATTCAAGTGAAACATAGGCAGAAGAAACATTATTCATAATCAGCTTTTGTTTATTTCTTCTATATCTAAGGTAATCTATGGATTCCCAGTTCCAAAAATAAAGTTTATTGTCATTTGTTACATAATACCCACCGTTATAAATGGTTGAAAAAGATCTGACATTTTTAGCTACAATTCCCTTTATTTTATTTCTATAGCACACATATGCCGAAACATCACCGTCGGCCCCGGGGGAATAGAGAACACCGTCCTTACTTAGATAATATCCCTCCGCAAAATCGACCTTTGCTTCAACAACAAAGATATCTTTTATATTCACAGAAGATGTATTATACTTACAGCCCGATAACAGCAAGGAAAAACATAAAATAATTACAACTGTCAAAACTTTATGTTTTTTCATCCGAAAACACTCTCTATTCTCTCAAAAAAGGTAATCCTTTTTTCCCATTCGTCTATATCAGCTTTGGATAAACGACCGTAAATATTATACTTGCTGTCCTCGGAAAGAAATAACCCAAGAGGCTTTAAGCCATATGTTAAATCCGCAAAGAAAACGTGGGCAAATATTTCTGCTGATATATCCTTTTCTGTTCGACAGGTATCTTCAGGAAGCATCCCTTTAATTAACTTGCTCGCATATTCCCTGTTTTTTTTATTATACATAAGTCCTTTCGTATCATTTTGTAATACAATATCTAAGTATTTGCCCTTTTCTTTAGAAGGATACTTTCGATCTGCATCTTTTATATACTTATCTACCGCTTCATAATCAGGTTCCATTTTAGACCCGGCAATTTTTCTTCTGGTAGCCCGAATTAAACCTATTGTAACAGTAGAACCTATCAATGCTCCGGGGGCAAAAAACACACCCATTGCTATTGATGCAGCATATACAACCTTCTTAACCCACTTTGGCCAATTACCTGTCTCATCTGACTTATTAACCGGGTTGTTTTGGCAATAGGAAAATGTGTTATATCCCAATACTTCGCCGCCGATTCCGGATATCTCACCGTCGCAGTTAATAAATCTCTGCACAACGGGGTCATAGTATCTTGATTTAAGGAAATAGAACCCTGTTTCGGAATCATAATAATATCCACGGTATCTGAGGGGATTCTTTTGACCTAAGGTATCGGCAAGAGAACCGGTTATGCTTTCAACTTCGCCCCAGGCTGTATAGGTATATTCTACCACGGTATCGCCGTTTTCGTCAACTATACCTATTATGTCTCCCTGAGCGTTGAAAATGTAATAATAAGTTGTTTCCTGCTCGCCGTTTCGGACTATAAGCCCATAAGCAGCGCCGTTTTCATCATACAGGAAAATAAGGTATTCATCACCGGTTTTTTGTGCTCTTAAAACGCCGTTAAGGTAATAGTAATCAGTTGTTATACCGTTTACGGTTTTGGATATTCTGTTGCCCTCTCCGTCATAAACATAATTTGCAACGGCGTTTTCGTCTTTTGTAACGGCTGTGAGCTGTCTGCCGTTTGACCAAGTGAAAGCATATCCGTTACGGTAAGTTAAAGGATTGCCTATTTCATCATAGGTTATCGCTTCTCCGTTATACTGTGTAAGGAGGTCTTT
>CAKSEH010000030.1 GCA_934446475.1 uncultured Eubacteriales bacterium
AAAAAATTTAACCGAAACTAAAAACATTAAAGATTGAATTTGAAAATTTAAAATATAAAAAACAAGGAAAGAATACCCCTCAGTCCCTGACGGGACAGCTCCCCTCTGTTTCAGCTACGCTGAAAAGAAGGGAGCCTAAGGGGCAATAAAGCTTCAAGCTTTAATATAAAACAAAGCCTTATTTCCCGTATTAAAAAAACCGCAGATTTAATAAGTCTGCACAACCGGGAAGTAAAGCCTAAAAATAAAGCTAAATTTCCCATATTGAAAAAGAAATGCAAGTTTGATGAAACTATATAACCGGGGATCAAAGCTTTAATATAAGTCAAAGTTATATACATCGTATTAAAAATGTAAATTTAATAAGTCTACGCAATCGGGTATCAAAGCTTTAATATAAATGAAAGCTATATTTCCCGTATTAAAAAAAGAAGGATTAAAAAGGTATGGCAGAATTTGAACTCAAATTTAAAAGTATAGCCGTTCGGTGGTTCATAAACGTGTTCTTGATAGTTGCCGCAGTTGTAACGGTTGCGGCGGTGATTTTTTGTGCCTTTTTAAGCTCAATGTATACGGAGCGGGTACGGGCGCTTGCCGACGATTACGCTTACGATTTTTCCGCTCTTTCCAAAACAAGCGTTTACACATTCGAGGATACCGCAGTTAAGCTTTCGGAAACGTTTGCCCACAAGGACAAAATCGAAGTACAGGTTATGGACCGCAGGGGCAAGATGATAGTATCGACGACGGGATTTGCCCCCGATTCCGAAAAAACAGGCGAATATAAAGCGTCTGCAAAGTCAAATGACGGACTTTACACCGGAAAAAACTCAGGCGGAGAGTCGGTTATGGCACGGACGACCGAGGTTTACGACAGCTCGGGAACATATGTAGGCTCCTGGCGGTGGATAACTTCGCTTGAGCCGACTTACAGAAAGCTTACGGGTTCAATAATACTGACCGTGGGATTTTGTCTGGGTATGCTGGGTGTTTGCATAATTTCAGGCGTATTTTTCATAAAGTCGATTGTAAAGCCGATAAGACAGGTGAGCGTAACCGCTCGAAAAATAGCTCTCGGCGACTTTTCAAGCAAGATCGATGCTGGTAAGAATGACGAGATAGGCGAGCTTTGCGATACGATAAATTATATGGCAGGCGAGCTTGAACAGGCGGATAAAATGAAGAACGATTTTATTTCGTCGGTTTCGCACGAGCTCAGAACCCCGCTTACCGCTATCAAAGGCTGGGCGGAGACTGCGAGGACCGCCGTCGGGACGGACGACGATGTTGTTTCGAGAGGACTTGATGTCGTTTTAAGCGAGGCGGACCGTCTTTCGGGACTTGTCGAAGAACTGCTTGATTTTTCAAGGATGCAAAACGGCAGACTCAGCGTTAATATGCGTCCCGTTGATATAACTGCGCTTATAAAGAGCGCTGCGGATATGTATTTTGAGCTTGCACGGCAGCAGGGGATAGAGCTTGTGTGTACTCTCTCAAAGGAAAAATCGATCGTTATGGGCGACCCGGACCGACTTAAGCAGGTGTTTATAAATATAATCGATAACGCAGTCAAGTACACCGAGAGCGGGGGACAGGTCCTTGTTGTGCAGACCTTTGAGGAGGGCTGCGTCAAGATAACAGTCAAAGATACGGGCGTGGGTATTCCGGAGCAGGATATTGACCACGTTAAGGAAAAATTCTTCAAATCAAACAAGACTGTCAGAGGAAGCGGAATAGGTCTTGCCGTTGCAGATGAAATCATAAAGCAGCATGACGGTCTTATTTTCCTTGAAAGTACACAGGGTGTGGGAACGACCGTTACTACCGTTTTACCGCTTTATGATGAGAAGGCAAATGCTCCGTCCGTTGAAGAAAAAATCGAGCTTGACGATATAGCCTTAAAAATTCCCGAAGAAACCGTTTCGGAGACCCGGGAAGCTACGGAATCAAACGAAAGCGAAAGCATTATGTACACCGAAAAGGACGCAGTAAAGGAAAAAAGCGCCGCCGAGGATGAAAAATCCGAAGAAAACGAATTGAGCGGTGAGGAGATCGTAGCTCAGATGCAGTCTTACCCTGAGCTTACCGAAGAACAATTAAAACTTTTCGGTCCGGACGCCGCAACATCGGACGCTTCAAAAGAAGAGCATCTTGAAGATATTTCTCCCGAAGAACTTGCCGCAGTGGAGGCTGAACTTGAGGCGGAAGCGCAAAAGGCAGGAGAACTTCACCTCTCCGACGGAACTGAGATCCCAAACTGAGTTTTTTAATACGGTGAATGCGGCTTTGATTTATATTAAAGCTTGAAGCTTTATTGACTCTTAGGCTCCCTTCTTTTTATAGAGGTTATTCCCCTGATAGGGGAAATGTCTGCGGAGCAGACAAAAGGGTGCCCGTTTTCGGAGAAAAAGCTGTCAGACGGAACGGCTGACTGAGGGGTATTCTTTCCTGCGTTTTTATATTTTTAAACTTTATATTTAATTTTTAACACCCTTGGTTGTCGATAAAATTTTAAAAAGTTTTATGTTTTAAACTTTACGGTTAATATTAAAAATTTTAGCCGCTGCTTTACTTTTGGTTTTTAAACAATCCTTCCGTCACGGCTGCGCCGTGCCACCCTCCTTTACACAAGGAGGGCTTTATTGTCTTTTTGGCTCCCTTCTTTTTATAGAGGTTATTCCCCGTACTCAGGGAAATGTCTGCAAACAAACGGCAAAATTGCTCCCACTATAGGCTCCCTTCTTTTTGTCGTAAGACAAAACAGAGGTTATTCCCCTGATAGGGGAAATGTCTGCGGAGCAGACAAAAGGGTGCCCGTTTTCGGAGAAAAAGCTGTCAGACGGAACGGCTGACTGA
>CAKSEH010000031.1 GCA_934446475.1 uncultured Eubacteriales bacterium
TATTATCTGCGGCTTTTTCCCGACTTGTATGTATAATACTTTCATCTTTTCGTTCATACTGAAATTCCTTTCTTTTTTACATTCTGTTTTGCTGTTTCCATTCCGAAAAACCGGCAGGTCCGCTTTTGCGTAATTCACTGCCCTGCTGATTAAAAATCCAATCTGCAAGGTAATTTAGATATGCCTGTTCAGCGTCGGTTTCATCTTCATCGGCAATAAAAGCATCTTCTAAAAAAATCCGGCTTTGCTCCAGCCATCCCATTTCATTTTCAAGATAGGAAATCGGACCATCATCATTTTTTAGAAATGCTGTATCATCATCCACTTCAATCAATGCGATAATTTTTCTTCTCATATTTTTCCTCCAAAACAGGCAGGGAGAAAATCTTAATTTTTTTCCCCCCCGCTATATTACGAGCACATTATGCTTTTTGATTTTTATTTTTCTCTTCGGATCCTATTCATTAAAATTATCCGGCACTCTGAACCAGCGGTATTCTTCATAAGGTACTAAATCCTTTGAAACATCACAGCAGCTCACAAGCACATAATTTCCCTTATGTGAAAGTGCCTTTGCCGTTTCTTGGAGCTTAAAGCTGCCATACGGTCTGCAGTTAAGATAAAGTGCTCTTTCTATCTGCGGTAACAGCGGTTTCAAGCAATCAAGTATATGGCACTCACCGAGCACCAATTCAAGATACGCCTGCGCGCTGTATATCTTCCCGCTTTTAAGTACGCCTTTTGTTTTCTTTCTTCTCATTTTTCATTACTCCTATCAGTTTCTTTTAAAACATCCGATTTAGCATCAGAATCAAAGCTTATCCCTATAAGCCAAAGCGCGTTTTTGGTAGCATAACATTCCTGCCAGTGCGCACCTAACGCAATGCCGAGCAGCATTGAAGATAAACGCATACCTATAAATTTTACACTGTCACTGTCTTCGGGTATGCTGTCCTCGGTCGTTTTGTCGTCCGCCTTAACAAATTCAAGCAGCGTTTTAAGCTCCGAAACACTTAACCGCCTGTTCATTATTCGTACAGACCAGTATTCCGCGTCCTCAAATGCTGCACGGCATATTGTTTTTCCTTTTAAAATCTTAGCTAAAGCTTTTTCTATGTAATATGAAACCTCGTGCCATTCAAGTTTAACGGATGAATATAAGTTATTTTGCATTTTAAAATTTCCCCTTTATCAGGCAATTTTCTGTTGACCCCAGCGGATGTATGAGTGCCCTTTTTCGTCCTTTTCCTTACACATAATTTGGGATATAAGGTTATAGTCAACTCCGAACTTCTCATATATTTCGTTAAGGTCGGTCTTTTTGCCTTTCATAAACAAATTAAGCTTTTCCTTACACATAACCATTTGCAGCAGGTTTGCCTCTATACTGTCCTCGGCGGTCACAAAGTAAATGTCCTTGTAATCCTTTGAGGTATAGCGTATAAACCGCATATAAAACTGGCTCATTTTAGCATTATTGTAATGCAGCTCCGGCAGAAATACCTTATTGACATACTCAAAGTTAACGCTTGAGGGCAGGCTCTGCTGTGTGCAAAGCAAAATACCGTTCCCGCTTTCTTTAAGCGTTTTACGCAGCTTTTTGCGGTTTGCAAAGGTCATTTTACCCGTCACCGTAAACAGTGTTCTATCGGGAAATTCCTGTTCCAAAGCCTCTTTATACATTTGAAGAACATCTAAGTGCCTGACGCCTATTGCGACAATTTCATCACCGAAATCTGACACCATATTTACTACTTCGGATATTTTGGTGGGTGTTCCTCCGGTATATTCTTTGAGTGTATTCGGCGCTGCGCTTATCTTCATAAGCATAGATATTTGCTGTAAAATAACAAGCGCGCTGTCTTTACGGGAATTGCCCGTACTTCCGAAGTATTCATCTTTCAGCTTGTAAAACTCTTTCATTGCGATTTCGTATATCTCTCTTTCCTCTGCCGACATTTTTACAGGCACCTGATGAATCCTGCGTATTTCCTTCCCGACAATCTCCTCAAAGGTCCTTGTAATTACAGTCTTACCGAGCAGCTCGTCAAGAACATCCGAGTTATAAATATCCTGCGTCATTTTCTCAATTCCGAAAACCGTAGCCTTGCCCGGCAGGTGCGACGCCTTAAAAAGATTGTAGCCCCTTTTATATGCCGGTATCGGCATACCGAAATACTCGTTCTGCTCATCCGAGAGATACGCTTCTCCGTTCTCATAGTCATAGGAATAGGTTTCCCTGCACCAAGAAATCATATTTGCCGAATTGTTATACATAAGCTCAAGCTGTGGGGCAAATTCGACTATATTGTTTCTTGTGCTGGTGCCAGTTGCCAACAGCTTTGCTCTGCACCGTCTGAAACAGTCAAGCACGCTTTTTGCGGTTGCCGTTGAGGGGTTAGACATTTCATCGCTTTCATCGAAAACAAGCTGTATTTTCTGATTATGGAGCTTTACCCAACGCTTTACCTGCTTGCGGTATTTACTGAG
>CAKSEH010000032.1 GCA_934446475.1 uncultured Eubacteriales bacterium
TCAAACGCATCACAGATCACATGCACGTTATATTTTCCGTAAAGCTGCTCGGCAGCATATAACCGTTGCCTCAATGGTGATTTCGGCGTGCAGATTGCAGATTTGAGAATTTCGACAATACTTTCTAAGCGTGTGACTTTGTTTTCGAGTAAATGAAAATTGCGGACATCGACCTCCTTTCGTTTGCCCGCTTCCAGTTCGTTACGGTAAGCACGCACCCAGCCATAAAATGTACTTTTGGGTATACCGGTGTCAGCGAGGATACTCGCAGACGGCTCACCGGATATAACACGGCCAATGACCGCTTGTTTTTCTTCTTGGGTGTATGTTCTCATATTTTCAACTCCTATATTGAAAGCATTGAAATAATTTTACGACATTTTTTGTAGGAATCGAAAGAAATGTAGAAATATGTTATAATATGAGAAGAAAATGATTGTGACTATTTTTATACGCCTTATAGGTCATGAAATAGAATCGTAACGGAGAGAGTTATGGAAGAAAGATTTGATAGTAAAGAGTATATAAAAATTCTGGGCGAAGAATTAATCAGTGATTTTATAAAAGCAGGAAAAACTACGCATACTTGTGCTGTCGGTTCAGGCCGAGAAAAAGCCCTTATGAACAAATTAAAGAGCATTTTACCGCATGGGGTAGGAGTTGGTAGCGGATTTGTAATTGATTCGTTTGGTAATACGTCTTCACAATGTGATTTGATTATATACGAAGAAGAGTTTGCTCTTAAGTTTATTATTAATAACGACGATACTTATGCATATTACAATTGCGAAAGTGTTATTGCCGTAGGTGAGATTAAATCAGATGCTTCTATTGCAGATATTGAAGATTCCTTTAAAAAATTAAAGAAAATTAGAGAATTGATTAGATATAGGGAAAATGACAATCGTTTTCGTTGTTACCTTTCGAAATTAGTTGCTTGTGGCGCGGATTCTGAAAAATATGAACCTAATGAAAAGAATACGGATCAGATTTTTACTTTTGTTTTGTGCAAGTCGTTAAAAACGCCTTTAAGTTCTATTGCAAATAAAGCAAAAGAAGTTTTTGAAACTAAAGATAAATATTTCAATATTATTTTACCTATAGAGGGCAAGCCTATAACATATCTTGAGGAAAACATCAATTCTTTGGTACAAAGCGCATTAGATGCAACTGCATTGTGCGAACTTTCAGACAACGATGCTGGATTTAATTATTTTATTACAAAATTGCTTTATCAAATCCAACATGGTCGTTCGGTGCCTTTAAACACTCAAAGATACATACAATCAAAGAATCGTTTTAGTGTGTCGACTATAACACCAATATTATGAAAGATTTATTGAAAAAACTATCAGAAACATTTGACGAAGAAGCCGAAAAAATAAAGGAGTATGTGACTAATAAATCAGGATATGCTTCTGATTTTTTTGATATTCTACCGGCGTTTACTTCTTTAGAGAAACGACCACGAAAAATGTGGGGAAAAAAGGGCGTATACATATTTTTAATAACAAAGCCCGTACCGCTTGATTATAATATTGTTTCTGCTTGGAATAGCGTTTCTGGAGCGGGTTTTAAATCGTATTTTCAACCATCGCTTGTAACAGGAGATTGTTTATATGTAGGTTCCTCCGACTCTTTATACGGAAGAATGCGAGAGCATTTCAGTGCCGATAGTGGAGCTGCAAGTTTGAAATTAAGTCACCCTAATAGGAAACTTGCAATAGAGTCTGTTTGTGTATATTCATTTGCACTTAAAAGAGAATTTGCCGATTATAGTTCAATGATAATAACACAAATTGAAAAACGACTACATAATAGTTTGCACCCAAAAGCCGGGAGCAGTAGAGTTTAATACTAACTTAAAAATTATGTGCATTGATGGTATACACGGTTCTGCCGTGATTTGGTGCGAGAGTTCGAATTCATACGCAAAAATGCCGAAAATATCTTTTTTGTAGCCCATAGACAAACTTCAGAAATCCTCCCCGTGACCGTTGGGTCATGGGGGGATTTCCTATTATTCAAAGAAAAGGAACAAGATCGCGCATCCGCTGATGGGAGGAATTCGCATGAAAGCACAGATCATCGCCGCACTGCTTTTTCTGATTCTGGGCATCGTGTTTGCCTGCGGAAAAGGCACATTTTTGATCGCAGGCTATAATACACTCCCGGAGGAGAAAAAGGTACGGTATGATGCGCGCAAGATCCTGAGAGACATGAGCCGGATGATGTTTTCCTGCGTGGGTTGCATGGCGGTCGGGATCCTCGGTTCGATCGTGGACGCACCTTGGCTCGTGGTGCTCGGCATCGTTCTGACGGTTCTGGTCATCGTGTTCTTTCTGATCCGCATCAACCGGGAGAGCAAGCGGTAACGCCTGCTGCACAAAAAGTCGCCCCCGCGCTTGTCGCAATGACAAGCGCGGGGGTTTTTGCATGCATGAGCGGCCGTGTTTATGATGTTCAGGACAAA
>CAKSEH010000033.1 GCA_934446475.1 uncultured Eubacteriales bacterium
GAAGAAATCTTGCAGGAGGTTTGTCTGGGTATTCATAGTATGTGTGTAGGTTCAGAATCAAAGTATTTCAACGGTCATACGAATATCACCGATGACAACTTCCTGTGCTTCGGGGTAAAAGGTTTGCTCGACACTAACAAAAGACTCAAAGATGCAATGCTGTTCAACATTCTTTCCTATATGTCCAACAAGTTATTAGGTGAAGGCAACACCGTTGCATCAATAGACGAGCTATATTTGTTCCTTTCAAATCTCACAGCAATTGAGTATATACGCAACGCAATGAAGCGTGTCCGCAAAAAGGATTCAGCCGTGATTTTAGCCAGTCAGAACATAGACGATTTTTTGATTCCTAGCGTTAAAGAATATACAAAACCCTTATTCTCAATTCCAACTCATCACTTCTTATTTTTCCCCGGCAATATCAATCCGAAGGACTTTGAAGATGCACTAATGGTAGAACCAAACGAGTACGCTTTAATCAAATTCGGTGAGCGTGGCACTTGTCTTTACCGTTGCGGAAACGAAAGGTATCTGCTTCTTGTTCAGGCTCCCGAATACAAAGCCGAAATTTTTGGTAGTGCAGGCGGCAGATAGTAATTCACAAAAAATTTTTACTGCAAATAAAAACTTCCTACTAGGTAATTATGTTGGTTATAATCTAATCTAGAAGGAAGTTTTTTTGAGTAATAAAAGTTAAATTTTAACTATGGTTTTATTTAGAAATACTATATTAAATTGCCCTGAACATTCTCATTTTTCCATGTGTAATATGCTCTATTGATACGTGGCTGATGCATAAGGGTACGCACATTTTTTTCTGAGCCATCTGAGTAATAAACAATAGCGTTATCGGTATATTCGTTACCCACTTTTCTCATATTTGTTATATGTAACCATGTCCTCTTTTTTTCTCCTTGGTAAGTTTTAGGAATTAGATCTTCACAATCATCTAGAACAAAGGGTTCGTTTTTAATGTTTGTTTCTAAAATATCAGCGGTGATATAAATTTCTCCGTTTTCTCCATTTACCACGAAAAGTACTTTGTCAATCTGGCGGTTATTGCTAACTGGAATCGCTGTGGAGAACCAAACGCTACCTTTTTCTTGTGCAATCCTGTAATGCGAATTGATAATTTCTTTGTTTGATATTCCTGATTTTGAGTTTACTAGTTTTAGCGCTATGCCTCTGTGTTGCTCCATAAGATGGAACCTCCTTTTTGAAATTTTTGCTAAAGTGAATAGTAGAAATAATCTAAATGTTCGAAACATCAGTAACGACTAAAACGACTATAACGACTTCAACGACCTAATATTAGCATATGAATTTGCGTTTGTCAAGGCAAAATTTAATTTTTTTAAATTGAGAATTTTTATTTTTAGAAAGTGGGTGAGTCTTAATGAGTGCTACCATAGGTGCGGCACTAAAGAAAATAGCAGTTGCTCTGCTCACGGATAAAAAGGTAATAAAAACAATAGGCGGTATCGTTCTCGGCATAATCATAATTGTGGTTATGCCGATTGTTGCAGTTGTTTCCTTTTTTAACGGCAGTATGGATATTGACACAGACAAGCTCAATCAGTCTATACAAGAAAACATTTCAGCCGAGCAGATGAAAAATCTACAGCTTATCAACGACACGATGACAGAGGTTGAAAATCAACTCAAAAGCAAAAAACTGTCCGACTGCAACACGCAGGCAGAGGTTATATATCTGTTCTCTCTGTCCGATAAATCAGAGGACAAGGACTTTGTAAAAAACTTCGTTTCCTGTTTCAAAAAGAATCAGTCTGATGAAGATTTGATAAATTCAGTAAATCAGAAATTCGGAACAGAGATTAATTATGACGAGTTCCAAAAGATGATGCAGTCAATCAAGGGCGCTGAAATCAGCATCGCAGGCTTTATGGACAAAACAACGAAAAACAACCTCGACCTTGTCAAGTGGTGCGAGAACGCATACAAAAACGGCTGGGGTTATGTTTACGGCGGTTACGGTCAAGTCTGCACAAAGCAATATCTCGACCAACAGGCAAGTCTGTTTCCCGGCAACAATGAGGCTGGCGGTGAAATGCGACAGATTGGTGAAAAGTGGCTCGGCAAGAGAGTCTGAGACTGCATAGGCTTGATAAAATCCTACGCTTGGTACAATGCTGACAGCGGAGAAATTGTCGCAGGCTCAAACTGCTTTACGGATTGCGGAGCAAATTCAATCTGGAGCAGCGTTACAGAAAGCGGACCGATTTCAACTATGCCCGACACACCCGGCCTTGCTGTTTGGATGGACGGTCACATAGGTGTGTATATCGGAAACGGAGAAGTTATCGAAGCACAGGGCACAGCCTACGGAGTTGTCAAAACTCAGCTCTCAGGACGAAGCTGGACGAAGTGGCTTAAAATACCGAATATCAAATATGTAAATCAAAGCGATAAGAAATGACGAGGTGATTTTTTATGAAGAA
>CAKSEH010000034.1 GCA_934446475.1 uncultured Eubacteriales bacterium
GCCTTTCCGCTTTGTGCATTTTCTGAAACGGCAGAGTAGGTCTGGTCTGTCGGCGGCGTATCACCTTTTTCGCCTTTATCACCCTTATCGCCCTTGTCGCCTTTATCACCCTTGAACAAACCGCTGTCTGCGTCATCCCTTACCGACTGAGCAATCTGCTTTGCAACTGCACATTCATCGGATGCTTTTTTTGCAGCGTCTTTTGCTTCTTGAGTAATAACACTTAGGCTTTCCGCATTTTCATCAGCTCTTCGAAACGGCATATTTTCAATTCTAAGTCTTGCCGGCGCACTTATAAGTTCATATTCGGTCTTATAATCTGCTGAAAGCTTTGTCACTGTAAAATATATTGCAAGCTTTCCACCGTTTTTCGTTATTCCTTCTGACAAATTAAGGTATACTGTATTGCTTGTTAGGTGCTGCGGATCAAGCCCTATCATTTCACCGGCACCGTCATAACAGTCAAAACGGTAGAGCAGTACTTCTCCTGTTTTAAGCCCCGATGACAGTTGCGTATAAAACGTATTATCTATGGAAAACTTTAGCCTGCTTGCCGAATTTTCTCCCTGTGTTCCAACTCTGACTTCTGTATATGGGAAAATACCATCACTGTAAACTTCAAATTCATATTCTCTTATTGCCATATAATACCTCCTAAAACATAAGTTAAGAGTGAACAAAATAATGTACACCCTTAACCTTTATTTTTTCATATTTATATAATTCAACTTAAAGTGCCTTTTTTAGGCAATGTATTTTTCATACGCCATTTTATACCTTTTCATTTTACAAAAGAAGCAGACTCTATCGAGTCTGCTTCTGTATCCCTATTTACAAAACAATTTTTCGCTATCCGTTTTTTCATCATTAAAGGAATATCTTTCTTCATTTTCGGATATATTACTATTGACAGACTGTTCTTTTTGTGGTACAGTAGTGTCAGAGGATAGCTCATTTCTTAGATTGCGGTTTTTTCCAAAGTCTATCGAGTTATCCTTGTTTTTTTATATCCAACGATGTCGGTACAAAGTTTATTATATCGTATAAAACCATTTGTTTGCCGGAAGTAAACCCAACTATTACTTTTGCTTAATAATCTGCATTGCCTGCCCGAATCAATACATCACCGCGTGCAAATTCTACGAATTTGTCATTTCGACTGTGTTTCAAATCTTCGTTTATATAATTTGTAGAGGCTAAAATAATATCGTCCAAATTATTTGCGGATTTGAATTGTTGCTATTTGCCCCTTTTGCAAAGCCCTCAATTCCATATACGGCGTGCTTCATACTACTATTAGAATTATCCGGTTGCTTTTCAGTATATGAAACAGCCGTATTCCCGAGGTCTACATATATCCGTTTTCCTCGTCCAGCTTCCTCCGAATTGCTCTGCGCTCTTGCGGCGAAAGACTCTTTAGTTTCCTGCCAACCTCTTCCATCTTGGCTATTTCCTCCGGTGTCCTTGTGTCCGGTTCTGCGCTCTTGCGTGCTATTTCTTCCCACTGTTCCCTGGTTATATAATTCACTTATCTCGCCTCCACTTAAACTGTCATTAACATCATTATACCCACCGTCTGAATTGTTGTCAACATTTGACTTCCCGTCCAAAAAATCGGAATATTTCTTCTCTCCCGGTCCTTCATCGTGATAAGTTGATTTATCTTCTTCAAACGATTTTTCGCTATTCGTTTTTTCACTATTAAAGGAATATCTTTCTTCATTTTAGGATATATTACTATTGACAGACTGTTCTTTTTGTGGTACAGTTATGTCAGAGACAATCACAGTTTCGCTTTTAGGCGTTGCGCCGGGGTGTTTTGCATCGGCGGTCTGTGAGGTCTCTTTTTTATATCCCTGTTTTCCTATAAAAGCAGTAACGATATAAAGCGTCTTTTTTCCAGTGTCCGGTATAGCCTGTACTACATAATAGGATTTTTCACCTATGGGTTTTTCATATAAAATTGTTGTTGCCGGTTTATTTTTTCCGTTTGTATTCGAAACATAAGCTTTTGTTGTGCCGGATTCAACAATGCTGCTTTTCGTGTTATTGATTATATACTGTATTTTTGCGATATTTTTTGAATCAGACATAGAGTTGTCTGTTTTCCCATTCTCGCCGTGGTCTTTAAGTATATGTTCAATTTGACGAGCTTCAATTACAACTTTATAATTTGAAACATCAATTCCGGTTATTTTAAAAATACGTTTTGAGTTTTCTTCAGTTACATTTCCAATGTAAATTCGTTCGGATTTTTCAGCATTGCCAGTTTTAACACGCTCGACTAACCTTAATATATTTTCATCCACAATAGCATTTTCATAATCTATGCTGAATTTCTCCGTCTGATTACCGGCCACATTATCCGCCTCAGCAAACATTTTAGCAAATGAGTCTTCAAGACGAGAAATCTCAAATGAAATATTCCTG